>NZ_JBSFVE010000036.1:0-57141 GCF_053592165.1 Streptodolium elevatio | reverse complement strand
TCCGATCTGGTACCCGCTCCGCGGGTACCCTGCCGCTGGCGCGGCAGGCAGCGACGCGCCTCCGCTGCGCTCCGGCGGAATTGCGCGCAAGCGCGCAATTTGAATTCCGCAAGCGGAATTCAAAAGCGAATCAATTCCGCGCAAGCGCGGAATTGGTGAATCCCCGCAAGCGGGAATTCACGGCAGCAAGGAAGGTGGCGACGAGAGGGTGCCGGCCCCCCTCACGCGCGGCCGTGATGAACTGTGTAGAGACTGCAACTCTCCTTCGCGCCCGTAGAACTGACAGACCGTCAGTGCGCGTTGCCCAGGGGCCGGCCCCCGCAGAGACGGGACTCCGCTGCGCTCCGTCCTACACCCACCGACGCCACCTGACGAGCCATCACACACCCCCTCGAATCACCGAACCAACCCCGCCAGACTACACCACCACACCCCCATTCGGAAGCAGAACACGCCACCCGAAAGGAACGCCAACCGATCCTGTCAAGCCTGATGTATCACTGTGATGCACTGTGTAGACTCAGCCATACCGCTGCACCCCCCTACCCCAGTCCCATCGGAGCGGCACGCGCGCCCCGGAGCCGGGAATGCGGAGCCCCGTGGATAATCCCAGAACCGCACCCAATAATTCGGCGGAATTCCCGGAAAGCGAAACCGGGAAAGGAGAAACAGGAAATGGCCTTAAAGCTGCGGGACCACCAGAAAGAAGCCGTCGACGCGATCATCCGGGGACTCGACATCCCGCCCGGGAAACGCGTCCCCGCGAACGGATTGCGGGCACAGGTCCACGCGGCGTGCGGCACGGGCAAGACCGTCATCGGCGCTACCGCGGCGAAGCGGCTCGTACCCAACGGACGGGTGCTGATCCTCGTCCCCACCCTCGACCTGCTCACCCAGACCGTCCGCGCGTGGCAACAGGCCGGCCACGTGGGGCCGTCCGTCGCCGTGAGCTTGGGTGTCCACCCCTCCAGTGGGGTGAGATGCGCCAGGGCTGGGGCTGCGGGGGTTGGACTGCAGGATGCGCGCCCATTTCAGATATAGGGCGAGGGACAAAGAACCGCAGGTCAGAGGCCTAGTAGCGCAGCTGTTGTGTACCCCCAGGAGGGACAGATCGTCTTCGTTGTGTCCCTCCTGGGGGTACACAACGCGCTCCAAATGTCAGCAGGACCGACAGGAAGAGGTGCGAAACGTCGGCGTGGCTGACATTCCGAGCGCGCATGTGCGGCGTGGGCGGCGAGTTGGTCGAGGGGGGAGTTCTGTCCCCCCTGAGGGGACACAAGACACGCGGAACGTCAGCGAGACCGACGTTTTTGTCGGTCTCGCTGACATACTGCTGCCTCCGCGACGGTTGGGTGTTGAGCGCTGAGAAGGGGTGCCAGTGGTCTCCGAGCCTGAGGGCAGCGCGAGGGCCGGGGTTCCGCGGCCGCAGCTGCCGGTCGACGACGCGCTCCAGGCATGGAGCCGGCCTGTGGCGCCGGTGAAGGACCTGGATGACGTCGCTCGGCGCTATCCCGGCCGGAGCCTCTCGTTGGGCCCTGAGCGGCAGTCGGTGGAGTTCTACGGCACGCCGGACCGGCCCAACGCGTTCGCGATGGACAGTCTGGAGTTCCTGTTCATCTGCGCGCAGTACTTCCGCGAGGCGCTGCCGCTGCGGATGATCTTCCTGCTGATCTCGTGCCAGCGCGCCGGTGGCCGGATCCCTCTGACCCAGGAGGAGATGGCGTATGTCCTGGACGTGTCGCGGTCGAAGGTCGCCGACGTCATCAAGGAGATCGCCGAGCACGGCATCGTGTTCAAGGTGAAGCGCGGCGTCTACCAGTTCAATCCGCCGTACTCCTACCGGGCGGCGGAGTTCATCCCGGGCACCGAGACCGCTGGCAGGAAGCCGGAGTACATTCGCGTCGAGCAGTACGACGCGATCACCGAGATCCGCGAGAACAAGACGCTGCCGGAGCGGGTGCGTTACCCGTCGCTCGCGCACATGCGCGTCGCCATCGAGGAGCGGCGCCAGGAGCGCGCCGAGCAACGCGCCGCGCGCCGCCAGGCCCGCGCCGCCCAGCAGGAGGAAGGGACACTGTCGTGAGCACACTGCGCTTCGCCGCGGTCAACGCCGACGGCCTCCTGGCCGACCTGGACCTCCCGCCGGCCGCGTACCGGGCCCTGCTCAAGCTGCGCTCGATGAGCGAGGCCGGCGGCCTCATCACCATCGACCAGGCCAGCATCGGCGCCCTGCTGGGACTGAGCCGGTCCAGCGCCAACGCCGCGCTGCGCACCCTGGAACTGGCCCGCCTGGTAACCAAGTTGCGTAACGGCGTCTACCAGATCAATGCCATGGTGGCCGGGCACAACTCGCCCCAGGACGCCGTAGCGGCCGTCAACGCCATGCCCGCGGCCGACCGCTTGGACGCGCCCGACTTCGTGGCGAACTACCACCGCGCGGTCGCCCTCTACCAGGACCAGCTCGCCGAGCAGCGCAAGAAGCGCGCCACTCAGGCCGCGGCGAAGAAGGCCGCCGACGCCAAACGCCGCAGCACCCTCCGCGCTGTCGTCAGCTGAGCACACCGCCGAAGAAGCACATGGCACCTGCGGCCGCATTCTGTACGAGTTAATCTCCCTACCGGACGCGGTTGGTGTGCAGACATCGGTCGGCCTCCTTTGCCATCGTGAGCCGCACTGATCCGACGCGTTACGAAACTCGCCAGATGAAGGGGCAAGTTTCAGGAGGCGCGCTGACCTGGGCGAACGCGCGAAGAGGCAGATCTGGCACAGGAGTTGACCATCCTGTATGCTGCTTTCAGAGCGGGATACGTGTGCCCAGACGCCACGGTCCTCTTACCCCCGAATCTCGGGGGTTTCTTCGTTTCAGGCCTCCGCAGGTTTCCTGCGGAGGCCTTTCGCGTTTCTGGAGGGGTGTTCATCATGGTGGACATGTCGGCGGGCGTCGCCCTGGTTGTCGCGTGGATGTCTGTTGTCCTGGTCTTGGCAGGCTTGGTTGGCTTTGTGACGTGGCACGCAGTGGGGAAGGCCCATCCTTCGGACATTCCGGCTGTGCTGTCCGAGGTGCGGGGCCTGGTGGCTGTCCTGACGATGCTGCTCCCCCGTCCCGGGCCCTCAGCTGCCAGCGGGATCGAGGGAGCTTCGGCAGGACCGTCATCGCCGCAGGTGATCCCGGGGGAGCTGGCCACCGGCGAGGAGCACCGCCCCGCGATCCGCGGAGGGCAACAATGAAGCGGCACCGACAGCATCGAGACCCTACTCCGCAACGAGCACTCGACGTGAGTGACCAGTTCGCAGCGGCGATGGGGAGCCTCTCCGACAGGGATGCGTCCGTCTTCTATCAAGTACTCATCGACAAAAAGACACTGGATGAGGTCGGCCGCATCTTCGGCATCTCCCGGCAGCGCGTGGCTCAGGTGCTGCGCGCGGCGGCCAAGCGGATGGCCATCGCGGAGCGCTCCGGTTGGTTGCGCTCAGAAGACGGCGGCATCGATCTCGATTTCAGCGTTCGTAAGTTCTTCAAGGAGGTCGAACGGGAGAACGCTGAGTGGGAGGCTGAGCTCGCTCGGATCTATCAGGAGGGGTACGTCCCAGGGCGCTGCTCTCACTGCAAGGGACGCTTGACAGCGATCAAGGAATCAAGGGTCGGGCGACCTGCCCAGTACTGCAGCGGGCGCTGTCGGCAAGCTGCATACCGGGTGCGCAAGGCCGCTCGGACGCCCGAGGCCTCGAACTCCCCTGGCACCATTGAAGAGTGACCGGCCGATGTCGAAGGCAACGGTCTCATTGCAGTGGTGGTCCGGGCAGCCTGGACTGCGGCACTGGTCCTTCCGGATGCTGGCTGGCTCCTCGGCACCGTTGGTGGGCTTGCCACCTACGGTGCCACCAGCGAAGCACGGCCCGTGCCGGAAGCAGATGATTTCGCGTATCTCCACCGTGTGGAGACTGAACTCGACTCACGCGGTTCAGTTCACGCGATGGAAGCGATCGAGCCGAGGGTGACGTTTGGGTGACGTCGGCACCGTCACCCAAGCCCGCCGTGACCTGCGGTTTCCCGATGAGAATCTGGAGACCACCTACCGCTTGGAGCTCTGTTTCGCTGGCGAGCGGTCAGCCGAGCCAGGAGACGTCCAGGACGTTGATCCGCTGGCGTATCCGGTTCACCCAGAACACGACGACCAGCGGGCCGACGGAGGCCATGCGCGTGTCTTCGCCGTCGGGGTCGGTGGGGTCCCACTGGGCCACCCTCAGGGGGCGCGGGAGGCGATGCCGAGGACGTCGCGGGTCATCTCCTGTGCCTGCGGCGGGAGTTCGGCGAGGACCTTGACGGCGTGCTGGGAGAGAAAGGCTGGCCATGCCTGGTCGGTCTCCGGCGGGCGCCGATGACGGACTCGAGGGTGACGGCGTTGGCGTCGTCCAGGCCGTGGTCGACGAACGCGTCGACGGCGGGCGCAGTGTCCAGGCGGCCCTGCCAGGTGCGGACAACCTCGTGCAGCGGGGTCAGGTCGAAGGTCTGGCGGGAATCCTCCAGTGCCTTGGCCCAGTCGCGGACGAACGCCGGTTCCCAGCGGAGCGCGCGGTGGTCGACGCGGATGCAGGCGAGCAGCTGCGCGGCCGCGGCGGGAGCCGGGGGCGGGGCGGGCGTGTACTGGGGCTGTGCGCTCATCGGGTGCCTGCCTTCGGGGCGGCCACGGTAGCGACTGCGACAGTAGCTTGACCGCCCGTTGGTGGCTTGCTCAGCAGGTCTGGCTGTTGCTTAAGCACCATCTTGCAAACGGCTTGCTCAGCGACGCAGCTGCCTCGATCATCGCGGGATGGCCGCTTTGCGATCCCCCCGCCTCAATCAGGTTTTCGGCGCCGAACTGGCCGACCTGACGACTGCCAACGTCGAAGCCCTGGTGACTGGTGGAGTCACTGAGGCCTTCGACTTGGACTTCAAGGTCGCTTTGTACAGCGGCAACGACAAGGGCAAGCGGGACTTATGCGGTGATGTGGCCGCGCTGGCGAACGGCGCTGGCGGAGTGATCGTCATCGGCGTCGGCGAAGACGACCAAGCGCGTGCGTGCGCAGCACCTGGCGTCGCGCTGAGCGACGACGAGAACCGCAGAATCCGCCAGGTGGTTGCGGCAGGGGTCTCCCCGCTTCCACGGTTCGACATCGTCACCGTGCAGGGGTCGGCCCCGGAGCACGGCTTCGTGCTGATCGCCGTGCCGCCGAGCCCGAACGCACCGCATGGAGTGTCCGTCAACGACGGGTGGCGCTACCCGCGGCGTCACGACACGACGACGGTGTACCTGTCCGAGGCGCAGGTCGCTGCGGCGTACGCGGACCGCGCGGCAGGGCAACGCGCCCGTGCCGAGCGGGCGGCAGGCTTGCAGGAATCCCTAGTCGCGACCATGAACGCGGCCGAGATGCCGTATGTGGTGCTGACGCTGATCCCGGACACCCCGGGCAGCTTCACGTTGGACACCCGCAGTTTCCGCGAGTTCCGCAACCAGGTCATCGGCAAGCGCCCCCGGATCATGCGAACGGATGTGGACTGGACGCGTACGCGGGTGCGTGCCGGACATCTGGCGGCGGATGCCAGCGACGACCGCATCGGGCCTGAGGGACAGTGGCTCGGATGTGAACTTGCAGCAGACGGCGCGGGAACGTTCGCCGCGCAGGTCGGCTTCTGCGACGACAGCGGCACCAGGGTCTCGGAGGAGTACCTGGCTGAAGGCATCATCAGCGGTTTGCGTTTCCTTGCTGGCCATGCACGAGACCGTGCGTCCACTGGTGGCAGCGCCACTATCCGCGCCGCCATCTGGCCAGTGTCCTCACAGTCTCCGGCACGGCTGGGACACGACCGCGGGTTCAAAAACCAGTACGGCCCAGCCGTAAGCACCGCTCCCACAGCCGAATCCCTAGCGAATCTGGACGACTTGGCTGCGGACGGGCCGGAGCTGGTGGTCGCCGCCCACGCGCTGATGACCGGCATTGTCCACGGCTTCGGCCAACCGGAGGCGCTACAGCTGACCCCCGACGGTCAGCTACGGTCGCGCTACTGGGGCGGGACGCATCTTCAGGCGATCACTCCGTGGGCCAATTCTGCCGGAGTCCAGTTGACCGAAGAAACCGTCGGTTAAAGGCATCAGAGGTTCTTCTGTGGTCGGGATACATGTCCACCTGATATCCGCCCCGGGCGCTTCCCGCTCAGAATGAAGCGTCGAAGAAATCGATATCGATCAACTCGACTTCGAGGCCTTGGGCGCGGTTTCCGCCGTCCTTGAAATACACCTCCTGGAGTCCTTCGGCAACGATACCGCGAAGTTCACGGTCGCTCGCACCCGCGTCCTGTGCGTTGAGCAGTCGCGCGGCGTAGTCGGGCGGCAGGTGCTGGGTCAGCCGGCGCATCCGGGGGTCGTCGGTGGACCCGGCGGCGGACGCGTACCCGAATCGGGCGCGCAGCTCGATCGTGATGCCGCCGGACGCGGCGGCCTGACGGCGGGCGCGCTTGCGCACTCGCGGCTGCCAGGCCTTGCGGACCTCGCGTTCTAGGGCGTCCAGGAGCGGCTTGCGGGGGCGTTTGCGGGTCCCTGCGAGGTAGCGCTCGACCGTACGTCGGGAGACGCCCAGGCGGGCCGCCACGGCCCGTGTGGAGCCCTTCTCTGCCTTCATGAGCAGCCGGAACCGGGCGGCCGCCGTCTTGGGCGGTTCGCGGGTGACCTGCTCGTATCCGGCGCGGTCCAGGGCGTCGTCGATCTCCCCCACGGCCCTACTCTCCTTCGTCCAGGACGGCGTCGCCGCCCTTGATGTGGCGGGCGGGGTTCAGGCCCTGCTCCATCTGGTCGATGGCGGTGAGCAGCGGCTGGACGCCCTCCAGCTTGGCCAGGCCCGGCGTAGCGCCCAGGCGGAAGCTGCCGGGCACCACGTGGCCGGCGCCGAGGGCGTGGTCGGCGTCGGTGAGCGGCAGGAACCCGAGCGGGTCGGCGGTGGGGCTGGCGTAGACGGCGCAGTCCGAGAGCACCGCGAGGGGGTAGTGGCCGGTCAGCCGGGCGGTCGTGGCCATCTTGCGGTGCATGTTGACCCGGGCCTTGGAGATCACCATGGCGCGGATGTCGGGCCGCCAGGTGGGGCGTTCCAGGGCTCCCCAGCGCTCGCCTTCGCGGTAGTGGCGGCCCTGGGGGCGCTCGCGGAGCTTGCCGATGCCGCCCTTGACCGTTGCCTTGATCGCCGAGAGCACCGCGGCCATGCCGGGGTCGACCTGCTTGTGGTGCTCCATCGCGTCCAGGAAGTCGCGTTCGTCGACGACGTCCTTGCTGTCCTTGGGGATCGGCACGCCGAGATCGGCCATGGTCGCCAGGTACGCGGTCTTGAGGCGGTCGTGCCACGGATCCAGATAGGCGCCGGTCTCCTCGCGGACGAACGCCTCCAACGGCCGTACGCGGGCGCCCAGTTCCTCGGCGTAGGCGACGGTGGGCGTGGCGTACCAGGCCGGGCCGTCGGGGCGCTTGCCGGTGGGGGTGAACGGGCTGGGCAGGCGCGGGTCGATCTCGATGCCGGACAGATCGACCAGCCAGCAGCCCGGGACCTTCTTGTCGAAGGCCGGCGCCACGCGGTGGACCGGCGCGCCCAGGCCGACGTTCATCCGGGACGCGGCGGCGAGGAACGCGGTGTTGATGTCGATGCCGACCGCGAACTCCAGCAGGCACTCGGCGTCCTCGAGGAGCGAGGGATCGCGCACCCACTGGTACGCCTCCTCGTCCAGGAAGCCGCGGTCCCAGCCCTGCGCGACGGGGTGCTCGGTGGGGGCCTCGGGCGGGGCCGGGTCGATCGGGCGGACGAGGGCGCCTTTGTTGGTCGCCTGCACCCATTCCTTCTCGCCGGTCTCGTCCCGGGCTGCGCGGGTGGGCGGCCGCAGCGAGGACATCAGCTCCAGGCCGCACACCGCGGTCGACCCGCGCGGGGTGAGCACGCGTTCGGCGTAGGTGCCCAGGATGCGGGCGACCTCGGGCGCGGCGAAGTCGCCGGCGTCGGACCAGGCGCGGGAGTCCAGGGCGTCCCAGGACAGGATCGCGAGCTGGACGCAGGTGCGCTGGTGGCCCTTGGCCGGGCGGTAGATCCGCGGCCAGGGGCCGAACCCGCGCTTGGTCAGCTGCCACTTCGCCTTGGCGATCTGCTTGACCACCGGATGGTCGTCCGGCAGCCGCAGGCCGCGCCGGGCCTCGGCGCCCTCCAGGCGGGCCGGGAGCCCGAGCCGCACGGCGGCGGCCTCGGTGAGGACGACCAGGGGGTCGGAGTCGCGGCCGTGGTGGTGCAGGCGCTCGGCGCCGATCCCGGCCTCCGACAGCGTCCACTCCACCAGCTCCGGCACGGTCGTGGCCGGGCAGGCCAGCATGACGCCGCCGACGCCGTGCGCGGTCCCGTCACCGTCCAGCACCAGCAGCGGGCCGTGCGGATACTTGCCGCCCGCGGCCGCCGTCCTGGCCGCCGTGGGGGTCTGAGCGGGGGCGGTCTTGCGGGCCGGGCGGCGCGACGTCGACGGCGGCCTGGTCGCGGTCGTGGTCGGCGTCGTCGTGGTGGTGGCCGCGGCGTCCTCGGCGTGCGCCGGGGAAGGTGTCGCGGGGGCCTGCGGGGCGGCCGCGAAAGTCGGCGGGATCTCGGGCGCGGGTTCCTCGACGGGCGGCGCGCCCGCGGCGAAGGTCGCTGCAACGGGATGGGCGTCCCCGGTCGGCGGCGCAGGGGCGGGGTAGAGCTCGGCGAGCTGCGAGAGCAGGCGGGCATAGGCGTCGCGCTCGGGCGGCTGAGGCTCGGTCTTGCCGGCCTCCCAACTGCTCATGGTCGCCCGCCGCACCCCCAGGGCCACGGCGACCTGCTCCAGCGTCAGACCGTGCGCCAGCCGCAGACGCTTGCGCTCGGCGGGCGGCGGCAGCGGGGACCGCGACGCGATCAGCGCGTCCACCGCGTTGAACAACTCGGACATCGAACACCTCCTATGCGCATCCTAGACCCTAGCGCGTACGGATGGCGTACATATCGCGTACGAAGCACGTGCATCACTCGTACGAATCGCGTACATTCCTCGGCGTGGACGTAGATCGCACGGGGATACGGACGCTGCGACCAGGCGCGTTACCCGCCGCCGAGGCGCAGGAGCTGCTGGCATCGCGGATCCTTCCGACGTCGGCAGCAGCCTCGACGCGCCAGCAGCCGGTGGTGGTGCTGGTCGCCGGCCAACCGGGCGCGGGCAAGACCGTGACTGCGGACCTGGTCCAGGCGGCGCTGGAGCGGCGCGGCCTGGTGGTGCGGGTGTGCAGCGACCTGTACAAGGCGGCCCACCCCTCCTATGCCGAGCTGTTGGCGGCGGATGTGCGGCTTGCCGGGATCGGGGTGCGCGGGGACGTACGTCGTCGGCAGGCCGAAGTCGAGGAACACGTGCGTGTTCACCGCTTGGACGCGGTGGTCGAAACAGGTCTGGCCGATGCCGACGAGGCGCGGGCCGCGTCGGCGGCCTACCGGGCGGCGGGGCACCGGGTCGAGCTGGTGGTGGTCGCGACTGCGCCGGCGGCGAGCGCGCAGGGCATCCTGGACCGCTACCTCGCCACGCACGCGGACGGCGGCGGCCGGTGGGTGTCGTGGGAGAACCACGACACCTGCGTGGCCGGGCTGCTGTCTACGCTCGCGGTGGTCGAGGACGAGCGCCTGGTCGACCGGGTCACCGTCGTACGCCGCGACCACACCGTGCTCTACACGAACCACCTGAGCCACGACGGTCGGTGGACCGGCACGGCTGGAGCGGCGGCGGCGGTCGACGCCGAGCACCGGCGGTGGTGGACAGCCCCGGAGACGGCGGCGTTCCGGCTGGGGCTGACGCTGTCGGACCGGCGGCTGCACCGCGAGGTCGTGGACGAGGACCGGCGCCTGGCCGTGCAGCGGGACGCCGAACGTGCGGCGGCGCTCGCCGAGCCGGTGCGCCGGACCGCGCAGGCCATCCGGGAGGCCCCTGGGGTGCACTACCACCGGCTCTCGCCCGCCGAGCACCGTTGGACGTTCGACGCGCTGATCCTGCCCGGCTACCTGGCCGACATCACCGCGCACGACCGCCCGGTGACCACCTACGTCATGGGCCAGCCCGGCGCCGGGAAGACCGACGCCGCCTACCTGGTGCGCCGCGCGGCGCGGCACCGCCGCCCGGTCGGCATCAACGGTGACAACTACAAGGCCATGCACCCCGACTACTGGAAGCTCCTCCTCGAGGAGCCACGCACCGCCGGCGCCAGGATCCGCGCGGACTACACCGCCTGGCAGCGCCAAGCCGAGGCGTACGTACGCGCGCACCGCGGCGACATGACCATCGAGATCTCCCCCGGCGACACCGAACACTTCCTCGCGTGCGCCCGCGCCGACTGCGCCGCCGGGCGCCGCATCGAACTGGTGGTCCTCGGCGTCCGCGCCGCCGACAGCCGCCAAGGCGCCGCCGCCCGGTACGTACGGCTCGCCCGCACCGGACCTGCACGGTTCACCACCGCCGCCGGCCACGACCGCTGCTTCACCGCGATCCCCCACGCGGTCGCGGCCGCCGAACAGGCCGGGCTGGTCGACGCGGTCACCGTGCTGCGCCGCGACCGCACCGCCGCCTACCGCAACGAACGCGGCCCGGACGGACGATGGCAGCACCCCCTCGGGGCGGTGCCCGCGCTGCTCGCGGAACAGCACCGCCCCTACACCGTGCCGGACGCGGCCCGGTTCCTCAGCGTGCAGAAGCACCTGACCGAGGCGCTGCCGCAGTACCGGTTCGAACTACGCGACATCACCCGACTCGCCTGGCCGCTGCTGCCCGTCGACCTACGTCCCGGGACGCTCGCCGGGCCGACCAGCCGCGCCGCGCTACCGGTCCGCACACGGGACGTGAGGGGGGGCTACGACGTGGGCAGGTCGTTCAGCCGCGCCTCGTAGTCCGCGGCGATCCGCGCCAGGTCATCCGGGTCGGCGTCCTCCAGATGGCGCTGGTCGGCCAGGCACGCCGCCAAGCCGTCCAACAGCTCCTGCAGCCGCGTCTGATCGGGGACCGCGGCGCGCTGCTCGTCGGCGAGTTGCGTGCGGTACCAGGCGATCACCCGCCCGACGGCGGCGTCCGCGTCCGCATGGCTGACGGGTTCTGCGGGTTCCTTGGGCACGGTGGGCCGCCTTGCGTGATGTCGGCTGGACTTGGCCAACGGATTCTCCGCAGCCAAGGGCCGGTTCGGCAATTCGCGTCCGTCATCGGTGGCTGCCTTGTCCGGCGCCAACATCGTCCCCACCGCAGCCGCCGATGACGGACCGAAGTCATCCGACCGGCCACCTCCCCATCACGGCTCCGAGAACGGTGAGGGTGAACACCACGGTCCCGGCGAACACCGCGCCGGCCTGGATGATGACGTCGGACCACCGCATGCGCTGGTGTCGCCGCAGCGCGGCGAAGACGACCGTGACCAGGACGGCGATGACGAACACGCCAAGCGAGACCGCGGCGATCTCGGCACCGTTGGCGCCGGAAGCGATCGACGAAGCAGTCCCGCCACGCACCGGGGTGCGTGGCGGGACGGTAGCGTCAGCCATAGCGGCTTGCTCCATACCCGAGTAGTCGCAGATGTGTTGTGAGGCCGCTCGGTGTCGTTGGTAGCGGTCCGAGCGGTCTCACAAACGCTACTGCGCGGGGCCGACCGAACTTTTCCAGCTATTCGGTTGACCGAGGTGGCTTTAGGCGGAGAAGCGGCAATTCTTCCCGCAATACCCCGGATCGCTTCGACCTCCAAGAAATCCCGGATGGTCCTCCATCGTGACGGCCTCACCGGTCCCGGACTCGCCTTCCACCGGTCCGGCACGCCTCCGACGGTGGACTCGCCCCGCTCCGGACAGTTGATGCTGCCGAAACGTACTTGAGCGGGACCGCAAGTAAGGTGCGCGTCGTCGACTTCGGCAGTTGTTCGCACCGGTCAGATGCCGATATCCGACCTTGGACGAGCACGTCGGCAACAACGTGAACGCACGGGAACTCGGTTAGCCCTCACACCCTGGAAGCCTGGATGCGGGATGCGGCCCGGAGCGCCGATGGCGGTCGATCCACGCAGCGCGGGCGGCCCGAACTCCGACGTCTGTCCGACAGTGCCAGCCCTCGAAGGTGAAACAGGCACGTAGGTTGAGCGGGACAGCTGGTTGCTCAAGGGGGATGACGGTGGCAGGGCGGGATCTGCGGGCGCTGTTCAGCACGAACGAGACGGCGTTGGACGTCGACGAGGCGTTCGTCAACCGCCAGTTGCAATGGGAATTCGCCGCCGGGTTGGTCGCCGACCAGCTGCGCAGGGCCGCCGGGCCCGGGGTCGACGTGGAGGACTTCGAGGGGCCGCGCGACAACATCGCGGTCTTCCACGGCGTCGGCGGGATCGGCAAGACCACCCTCTCCCGCGCCCTCGAAGCTGCCTTCACCGGCATAGGTCAGCGTCCCGCCCAATGGGGTGCACCGGCCTGGTCCGGCGGCCGACGCGTCCTGCCCGTGCGCATCGACCTCGCCCGCTCCGGCGGCGCCGACTTCGAACGCGTCGTCCTCACCATCCGACTCGCCCTTACCGAAGTCGGGCATCCGCTCCCGGCGTTCGACCTGGCCTTGCGCCGCTACTGGGACCACAACCACCCCGGCGAGCCGCTGGAGGAGTACCTGCGGCGCGGCGGCCTGGGCGGCAAGGTCGGGCAGGCCCTGCCCCGGCAGATGGAGAGCGCGGCCGCCGAGGTCGCCCAGGCCCTGCTCCCGATCCCCGGTGTCGGTGCCGCGGTCGGCGCGGCGACCGGCTCCCTGGTGCGGGCGCTGCGTGAACGCCGCCAGGCCGTCCGGGCGCTGGCAGGGTGCGCGAGGCTCCCGGATCTCCTCGAAGCCGAGCCGGACGTCGACGCCCTCTCGTACTACCCGCACCTGCTCGCCTGGGAGCTCGAGCAATTGCCCGCCAAGAAGCAGGTCCTGCCGGTCGTGCTGCTGGACACCTTCGAGGACATCGGCGACCGCACGCACCGCGATTTCGAACGGCTCGTGCAGCGCGTGGTCTGGCTGATGCCGAACGCGGTGTTCCTCGTCACCGGCCGCTCCCGCCTCGACTGGGCCGACCCCGCCCTGACCGGCCAACTCGACTACACCGGCCCCGACGCGTGGCCCGGCCTCGCCGCGCCCAGCACGCAGGCGCCTTCGGGGCGGCAGATGCTGATCGGGGACTTCTCGCCCGAGGACTGCGACGACTACCTCGCCCGCCGCCTGACCGCTGAAGGCCGGCCCCTCATCGAGCCGCCGCTGCGCGCGGTCATCTCCGCCCGCTCGCACGGCCTTCCGCTGTACCTGGACCTGTCGGTGATGCGGTTCCTGGAGATCCGCCGCACCGGCCGCACCCCCGCCCCGGAGGATTTCGACGCGGACTTCCCCGCGCTGATCGCCCGCACCCTGTCCGACCTCACCCCCGACGAACGCCACGTCCTGCGCGCCGCCGCCCTGCTGGACGCGTTCGACCTCGACCTCGCCACCCAAGCGGCGGGGCTTACCCACCAGGCCCCCGCGCAGCGCCTGACGGAGAGGCCGTTCGTCCGCGAGGACCCGTTCGGGATCTGGCCGTACCACCTGCACGCGCTCATCCGGTCCACGATCCGCACCGCCGACGACCGCACCGACGACCGCTGGTCCCCCACCGACTGGACCACCGCCGCCCGACGTGCCCACACCGCCGTGGGCGAGCAGTGGGCCGCGGGGCCCGCGCACGACCGGCGGATGCTGGTCGCGTGCCTGCACCAAGGACTCCGGCTGGCTCGCGACTTCCGCCTCGACCTGAACTGGCTTGCCCCGGCCGCGTGGCAGTACGTCTCCGACTCCGTGTGGGAACCCCTGGCCCCGCCTGACCACGACAGCGCCCGCCCGGTGCCGCTGTCCACGCCCGCCGGAGCGCTCGTGGAGCTCTTGGCCGCGCTGGCCCGCCGGCAGCACGAGCACCGAGCACGTACGGCGGAACGCCTCGGCGCCGTCGCCGCCTCCAACCTCCTCCCGCCCGACCTGGAGGAGATGGCCGTCTACTACGAGGCCAAGGCCCTGCGCGACCTCGGACGGTCCGCCGAATCCGCCCGGGGGATGCGGATCGTCGCGGCCGGTGGTGGCCGTCTCGCGCCCGCCGCCCGGCGTGGCCTGGCCCACCTCGCCCGGCTCTCCGGGGACTTCCCCACCGCCCTCGATGCAGCACGCGCCCTCGGCTGGCCGGGCCGGCATCACCGCGTCGAAGGCGGTGTCCGGGACGGCCGAACGCGCGCCCGAACCGGCGCCGGCACCGACGCCCGGGCGCTGGCCGTGGCTTCCGCGGTTCGTGCGGGACGTCGCCGTGGAGACGATCGGCGCGCTGCTCGCCATCGCCCTGGCGGCGCTCGCGGTCGCGTTGGTGACGTTGTTGTAGCGCGTCGGCCCGGACTCGCCCGCGCGCCGCTGGCGAGTCCGGGTCGAGGCGCATCTCTACGATATTCGAACGTTTGTACGTACGATGTGGAGGGTGGGCGAGAGGTCGAAGGCGCGCGGCGCCCTGGAGGCGTGGCGGGGTGACCGCCCGTCGCTGGGCGACCGGGTCGACGCCACCCTCGCCGGCGCCGCCCAGGACGCCGCCGAGGCCGGGCCCGCGGAAGACGAGGGCATGGAGGAGGTCCCGGCGGTCCCGATGGGCGCCGAGATGCCGATGCCGCCGCCGGGGGCTGCCGGGTCGTGGGTGTGGGTCGCCCTTTTCGAGGGGGCCGGCACGTTGTGCGCCCGCGCGGTCGATTGGACCCGGGTGACGCCCGACCCGCTCTCCCCCACCGGCTGGGCGCTGCGGGTCTCCTCCCCGTACTGGCGTGCCCTCGCCTCTTGGACCGGTGCTGGCAGGCTCCGCGATCGACGTGGAGGAGCGAGAGTCGTCCCGTCGTCGCAGGTGAGCCCGATCCCGGGCACTACGACGGCTTCCACCAGCATCCGAACTTCAGCTGAGAAGTCCCACCGCGCTCCAGCGGTTCCTCGACGTCAACCGCATCCCACGCTCACGATCCTGGCGCAACCAGCTGCCACGGAGGATTCCATCGTGTCGCGGCCAGTCACAGATCGAAGTGCTGTCGGAATGCCTCCGAGAAGCGTGTGACTTGAGGTGAGATGCCCAGAGGTCCCAAAGTGGCGTCGGCAAACCGCTCCAGCGCACGGAGAGCGGCATCAGGGTGCCCGGACAGTTGCTCTGCAATGGCCAAGTGGCCTGCTGCTACCTGATCGTGGGCTGTGCTAGCGAGTCGGGCGCGCAAGTCCTCCAGTGTCGCAAAGTGGGCGAAGAAGGCCGCTCCGACAGCCCCAACCTCTCGCGAGATCTGGTCCACAACGCCATCGATCTCGTCCTCGGAACACACCTTCCAATTGCCATGGTGCCCGCGATTCTCGTTGACGAGATCCGAGAGAGTGCGGCCGTAGGAGCACAGGGAGGGTGCGCCTGGGACGCCCAGGAACGCCGAGAAGAGCTGGCTGGTTTGCGGGTGCCGTACCCCCAGAATCGGCAGCACCGTCGGCTCGGTCATCCTGCCTGAGAACAGAAACCCAACCTGGTGTTCGAGTTCTGGTCCAGTTCTCAGAGCTGTCGGCGCCTCATCATCCTCCAGCCACGCCCATCCGTCCCCACGGAACCGAGACTCCAGCTTCTTGGCAACGAGATCTGTCAGCCGCATACCGGGCATGTCCAATGGTCGATCTGAAGGGGTAGCTGCATCTGTGTTCCCTTGGGGAACCCCAGGTGGGTCAGCCTACTAGTGTCGAGAGTGGCTCCCACTGAAGTCAGCTGTGGATAGCCGATCTTCTGATTGGCCGTGAAGCCCCCATTGTTCATCTTTGTCTCGACTCCCTTCAGGATGCCATTCGGGTCACGCGCCACGAAGTCCGCGCGGAAAGGCGTGCCGTCAGGTGCTACGAAACGGACCTCTTCGACGATGTCAGTCCAGCCCTCGGCTTCCATCTGAGATTTGCTTGCAAATTGACCAAGGTCTCCGTGGTCGAGACTGGGGTCTAGAGGGCACTTGCCGACGCTGCTGTTGTGAACCAGCAGAACCGTCGTCCCACCCTCACCAGCGACGTAGTACGTGTGGACGCGCTCGACGGTGAGGTTATAGGTGGTGATGGTCTGGCTGTAGCTGCGGACAGTGAGGACAGTGAGGAGGTCCCCGCTTGGTTGGCGGAGTTGGTCGCCCGGCTTGAGGTCTCCGGCGTCGGTCCACAGCTGGGCAGTCTGGTTCCAGTACGGGTGGTGGGTGGTGGAGGTGACGGTGTCGACACCCGTGGGGGTGGCGACAGTAACGTCGGTGTACTCCTTGTCCTTGTGGGTGACGATGACATCCGTGACTCGTTCGGCGGTGGTTTCGCCGGTGAGGGGGTCGGTGGCGGTGACCTGGTCACCGATCTGGATGTCGCTGATGGCCTTGCGGGTTCCGTCGGCGAGCAGGACGGGAGTAGCGCCGGGGAAGCTGTTGCGCCCGGGGACGGCGCAGGTTCCGGCTTCGATCAGGTCGTCGGTGTACTTGCCGCCGACTTTTTCGGTGACCTTGGCTCCGGTGCGGGCGGCTGCCTTGCCGGCACCGCCGGTCCCCGCCGTCACGGCGATGTTGAGGACGGTCCATCCGCAGTCGGCAGCCCGGTTGCCGCCTCCGCCGCCGACCATGCAGTTTTTGGTCTGGTTGTAGGTATCGCGGATGCCGAGGGTGTAGTCGTCGGCCTTCTTGACGAAGTCGCCGGCCTTCTGCCAGAAGCTCTTCTTCTTGGGCTTCGGCTTGGGATAGGGGTACTTGACGGACAGCGATGCGCGCTGTCCGGCGCTGAGCCCAGAGCATCCCGGGTAGTACGTCGGCGTCACGACGATGCCGTCGGGTGTGGCCTCGGCGCGTACCCGGCTGTTGTCGATCATTCCCCAACTGCCGCCGCGTTCGCGGACGTAGGTGTTCTTGAGCTTTCCGGTGTTGGGGTCGATGGGCTGTCCCCAGGGGCCGTCGTACGGGATCAGGCCGGTGGGGTCGGACAGGGTCGCGGGGTTGTTGTTGCCGTAGCTGTAGCCGTTGATCTGTTGGGGGTCGGACAGGTCCATGATCGGGTCGATGGACAGGAACCGGCCGAGCTGGTTGTCGTATTGGCGGGCGCCGAGGGTGGTCAGGCCGGTGGTGATGTCGACGGTGCCGCCGACGAAGCCCTTTTGGCCGGGCCAGTTGCTGGGTTGCGCGGTGCGGTCTTCGCCGAACGGCTTCATGGAGCGGCGGATGACGGCGTGGGTGGTGGCGTCGATGTTGGTGGTGTTGGTGCCGTGGTGGTCGGCAGCCATGTAGGTGCGCTGTCCGGCGCTGGTGCGTACGACGGTGGGACCGCCTCCGCTGGAGTAGTAGCGGGTGCCGCTGACGGTGTTGGCCGCGGTGTCCAGGACGATCTCGTCGCCGTCGAGCAGCAGGGTGTTCTTGCCGGGGTCGCGGCGGATGAGTTCGCTGCCGTCGGCGTCGTAGACGAAGGTGGTGGGGGCTGCGGCTTCGCTCGTCTTGATCGAGTCGATCTTGCCTTCGGTGTTCCAGGTGAGGACCTGGGAGCCGGAGGGCCCGGTGCGGGTCAGCGTGTTGCCGGACGTGTCGTAGGTGTAGGCGGCGCCCTGCGTTCCGGCGGGGGTCTTGGTGGTGACGCCGGTGACGGTGTGCGGCTGGGGGGTGCCGGGTGCGGGGTAGGTCTGGGTGATGGTGGTGTCGTTGGCGGTGTTGCCGGCCGGGTCGTGGTTGACGAGCTGGGTGCGGTTGCCGACGACGTCGTAGCTGAAGGTCTGCCAGTAGGGGTTGGGGCCGCCGACGCTGGCGGGTGCGGGTGCGCCGTTGACGCAGCCGCCGACGCCGGGCACGGACGGCGACGGGAGGGTGCTGATGGCGCCCTTGTCGGTCCAGGCGTCGGTGAGGCGCCGCTGGTGGTCGTAGGCGAAGCACTGCCGGTCGGGGGTGCCGTTGTCCTTGACGGTGGTGATGGAGGTGACGTCGCCGTTCGGCTTGTAGGTGTAGGCCGTGGTGTCGACCGCGTACGCGCCGCCTTCCTTGGCCAGGGAGGTGTTGAGCAGGCGGCCGGTGGCGTCGTCCCAGGTGTTGGTGAAGACGACCTGCTTGGGCGTGATGCCCATGGTGTAGCGGGTGGCGCGGCCGAGCGGGTCGTAGGTGGCGGTGTGCAGATAGGTGAAGTCGCCGCCGCTGCCCTTGAGCAGTCCGTTGACGGTGTAGCCGAACTCGACGGTCTCGGCGGGCAGTCCGCCCGCGGCGGGCCGGTCGGTGTAGTCCGGGTTGCCGGTGATGACGTCGTAGGCGCTGGCGGTGGTGTAGGTGCCTTGCAGCTTTCCTTCGACCGCCGGGATGACCACGCTGGTGCTGGTGGCCCGGTAGCCGACGTCGTAGGAGTTGACGCGGCTGACGTACGCGGCGCCGGTCACGCCGCCGACGTAGCGGGTGGAGGAGGTCAGCTGGCCCTTGGCGACCGTGTCGTAGACGTAGCCGGTCAGCTGCGGTCCGGTCAGGGAGCCGTCGAACGTGCCGATGACGCGGGAGAGTTCGTCGTACTTGGTGGCGACGGTCTTCCCGCGGGCGTCGGTCGTGGAGGTGACGCGGTCGGCGCTGTCGTAGGTGGCTGTGGAGGTGCCGGCGTCCGGGTCCTCGGTCTGGATCTTGTTGCCGCGCAGGTCGTAGGTGTACTTCCAGGTGTTGCCGGCGGGGTCGACGACGGTGGCCAGGGCGCCGCGGTGGTCGTAGGTGTAGCGGGTGGTGTCGTAGTCGCCGGTCGGTGTGCCGGTCTTGTACTGGCGCAGCTCGGTGGTCTTGCCCAGCGCGTCCTTGATGGTGCTCGTGGCGACGCCCCCGGTGGGCGGGGTGGTGTCGACGCGGTCGGCGCCGGGGTAGGCGGTGGTGGTGCGCCACTGCTCGGTGCCCTTGTGGGAGAACGTGGTCGCGGTGGTGCGGCCGAGGCCGTCGTAGAAGACGCCGCTCTGGCCGGGGACCTGGTTGTCGTTGGCGGTGAACAGCGTGGTGGAGGGGCCGGAGCTGTTGTAGTAGGCGTTGTTGGTCTTCACGACGCGGCCGAGGCTGTCGTAGAAGGTGTCGGTGACCACGCGGCCGGTGGAGTTGTCCGCGGGGGTGGCCTGGGTCTGCCGGGTCTTGAGGAAGCTGTCGAGGATCTCGTGGGAGACGAAGTACGTCTCGTCGCCGCGCAGCGTGCGGGTGGTGACCGAGCTGGTCGTGGTCTGGGACAGCGTGTAGGTGTAGGTGATGGAGGCCGAGGACGCTTTGGCGCGGCCGGGCTTCCAGAGCGCGGTGGTGCGGCCGAGCGCGTCGTAGGTGGCTTCGGTGGTGCGGCCGTTGGGGTCGACGACCTTGACCGCGAGGCCTCGGGCGGGCTGGTAGGTGGTGGTGGTTTCGAAGCTCTTGACGTCGCTGGTCTTCACGCTGGTCGGCGCGGCACCGGCGGCGGGGGTGTACGTCGTGGTGGTGGTCGCGCCGGTTTCGTCCTTCTCCGTCAGCGGCCGGCCGTAGGCGTCGTAGGTGACCTCGGCGACCGTGGCGAAGACGGGTTGTCCCGTGGTGTCGTAGCGGTCGATCTGCTGCTCGCTGGACGGCAGTCCGGTTGCGCCGAGCACGTTGAGCGGCTGGTTGTCGTAGAAGGTGCGGGTGTGCGCGACGGTCGTCGCTGCGGAGAGCGCGGTGCCGCAGTCGCCGACCACCTCGGTCACTTCGGCGACGCGGTCCAGCATCCACCGGGTGGTGTCGCGGGCGTAGCCGGTGGTGGTGCAGCGGCTGGGCACGCCGTCCGCGCGGTTGTGCGCGGTGGTCGGCATGCCGTACGCGTCGAAGGTGGTGGTGGTGTCGGCCTTGCGCCAGGTGCCGTCGGACAGCAGGACGCGGGAGTGGGTGGCGCCGGCGCGGACGAACTGCGCGGTCAGGTCCGGCAGTCCGGTGCGCTTGTGGCGTGAGGTGACCTCTGAGGTCCAGTAGTCGGTGACGGTGGAGGAAGTCACAGGACCGGTGTCACCGTTGAAGCTGCGCACCTCGCGCGGGCTGCCCGCCAGGGCCTCGGCGTCGGGGACGGTGACGTTGTTGGAGTCGGTGATCGTGGCCGCGGGGGTGCTGCCGTCGGCCTTGGTGTCCTGGTCCATGCCCGTGTAGTAGAGCGTGGCGGACTTGGTGATCGGCGCCGGTGCCATGCCGGCGCGGGTGATGACCTCGCGGTAGCCGCGGAAGTCGTTCCAGGTGCGGTACTTGGCCTCGGTCAGCTCGGAGTCGTCGCGGTGCCAGTACGCCGGGCCGACGTACTCGTACCGGGTGGAGCGGGCAGGACTGATCGTGCGGGCGTCGACCTCGTCGATCTGGGCGACGACGTACTTGTGGAACCAGTCCAGCGTCGGATCCTTGGCCGGGTCGAGGGACCAGTACACCGGGATGCAGCGCTGGGTGTTGGTGGCTGGCGCGGCCGGGAGGTTGCCCTTGGCGCAGTTGGTGGCGGTGTAGGTGATGTTGGTCTGGGCGCCGGCCTCGCTGGTGATGGTGGTCATGCGGCGTCGGTTCATCGCGGGGCGGTCGTCGCCGGCGTAGTCGACGCGGTTGTTCATCAGCTGGCCGGTGAACGTGGTGGCCGGCAGCTTGATTGCGGTGCCGTCCTTGCCGGTGCGGGTGATCGAGTCCAGCCACATCGACGGGCTGGTGGTGTCACCCGGGTCGGGGAAGGACTGGACCAGTTCCCAGGTGTCGACGTCCTTGAGGGCGCCGCCTATGAGGGCCTGGGTGGTGACGGCGGTCAGGCGGCGGGTGGTGAAGAACGTCGGCGAGGTGACGTTGCAGGTGCCGGTGGCGGCGCACTCCTGGTCGACGGGGACGTCGGGCCACTTGGTGGGGTTGGCCTTGCGCTGGGCCGGGTCGCAGGTGAAGCCGCCGGTGACCGGGAGGCAGCGCTCGAAGGTGGTGAAGGTGACCTTGCCGGGCGGCAGCGTGGTGAACGCGTCGGTGGTCTTTTGCCCGAACGCGATGGACTGCAGGTGGCCGCCGCGCACGTAGGAGGTGAGGGTGCGGGCGGCACCGCGGGCGTAGTGGTTGGTCTCGGCGACGTAGGTGTAGGTGGCCAGGCCGCCGTGCGGGTCGATGACGTAGTCGAGGTTCCACCGCCACGCCTGGGCGCAGGACGCCTGCTCGAAGTCGGCGTTGTAGCAACCCTCACCGGGGTTGTTGCCGTACACCGGGACGGTCCAGGCGGAGTTGGTGGCCGCGTCGGTGCCGTTGCCGCCGGGGCGGTGGTTGACGCCGAAGAAGTACTGCACGCCGTCCGGGGTCGTGATCTTCCAGTGCTCGCCGGCGTCGCCGTCCGCGCCTGCGGTGCCCTGGTCGCCGTTGTTCGCGCCGATCAGCCGCTCGACGCGGGTGGCGTCGTCGCCCTGCAGCTTCCAGGTACCGGTGGTGTCGTCCCGGATCAGCTGTCCGCTCTTGCCCTCGAACGACGCGGTCAGCGTCTCCGCGCTGCTGCGGCACAGTTCACCGGTGTTGGTGCGCCCGTCGTTGCGGCAGGCCTTGTAGGAGCGCTCCACGAAACCGGGGGCGTAGTCGAAGCCGTCGCCGACCCACGAGGACTGCGCGTTGGTGGAGGCGGTGCGGCCGTCGACCGAGGCGCTGTTGTAGCCGAGCGCGACGCTCGGAGTCGGCCCGCCGGGCACCTCGGGCATGCCCAGGGGGTAGTTCCACGAGAACGACCCGGTCGCGCCGGTCTGCGACCACGACCCGGTCGAGGACAGGCTGGTCGCGCCGAAGTCACCGGCCGGCCCGGACGCGCCGGCGGTCGCGGCCAGCACCATCGCGCCTGCGGCCGGCGCGGCGCCGCCCGCGGTTGCGGGGGCGGCCAGTGCGGACAGGTCGACGTCGGCGACGACCTGGGAGGCGTCCGCGTCGTTGACCGACGGCAGCGGCGTCTGGACGCGGCACTGCGCGAGTTCGGGGGTGGTCAGCGCGCACTCGGGCAGCGTGGCCAGCCGGACGCGGGAGCCCCAGTCGGCGCCGAACGCGCCGCGGATCGCCGCGTAGTCCACGCCGACCTTCACCCGGCCCTTCGCCGTGTTGTCGGCGGGCCGCACGGCGAGCATCAGGCCGGTGACGCCGGCGCGTTCGCCGGTCTGCTTGTCGGCGACCTGGACGCGGACCTGGCCGGCGGCCGCCGGGGAGGCCGCGAACATGCCGGTCACCGACGAGGTGCTCTCGGCGGAGGTGATCCACACCGGGGTGCCGGGGACCTTGCCGTGCGGCATGGCCGGTCCGTTGACGGCGAATGGCGAGGCCTGCGGGGCGGTCGGTGTCAGCGGCGCGGCCGCCAGGACGACGGCGGTCTCCGTGCTCGTGGGCCAGGCGGACGCGTGCGGGGTCCACGGCTTGGCGCCGTCGCCGCGCGGAGCCGGGGCGGGCGGCAGTTGGGCGTTCTTGCCGTCGACCGAGGGGGTCTTCGGCAGGTCGCCTGGCGACCACACCGTGGGGTCGTCCGGCTTCCAGTCGGAAAGCGCCTGCGCCACCGTGCCCTGCGACAGCAGGGCGAGGGCGACGAACGCAGACAACGCCCCGCGTCGAACGGCCGTCCGCCGCTTGGACGCACGACGACGAGAACCAGCGAGCATGAGACGCCCCCGACGAAGATCCAGAAGTGCGCCGGAACGTATCGACAAACTGATCACACGGGCAACGGTGACCAACTTCGCACCAGGAAACTTTGCGCAGCTCATGCGTCACATACGGTGGCGTAGGCCCCAAAGGAACCGGTTATTTGTCCGAGTTAAAAATGAAGTGAGAGTCACGCTCCTGGGACTGCTGTGACTCAAGTGGTCTAGACATGTGATGCGGATCACAACTCCGCTCAGCGGCGCCGTTGCTCCGCTGAACGCTGTCCGGCTACGGTCCGGCGACCTTTGCTCGGCATCAACTAGGAGTCCCTATGAGGGGTTTGCGCCGGCTGCGGCCGCGCCGTCCCATAGGTGCGGCGATCCTCGTCAGCACCGCCCTGGCAGCGGGGCTGGTCACCGCCCTACCGGCTGCCGCGGCCACCGCCGCGCCCGATCCGGCCGCCGCGGCGTCCCCCGGGGTTCCCCCAACCGCGCCGACCGGCAGCGGGCCCTCCCCGGAGACGGTCACCAGCGCCGAGACACGCGCGATCGCCGAGGCCAAGCGCACCGGAAAGCCCGTCCCCGTCCCGGAGTTGATGACCGAGACCGACGACGTCGTCGCCAACCCCAGCGGCACGCTCTCGCTCACCCGCCGCGCCGAACCGGTCCGTGTACAGCAGGGCACTGTGTGGCGGGACCTGGACGCCACCCTCGTCAGCGACGGCACCGGCGCGGTCCGCCCGAAGGTCTCCACCACCGACCTGGTGCTGTCCGGCGGCGGCACCGGCCCGATGGCCGTGATGGACGACCGCGGCAGCAAGCTCGCGTTCACCTGGCCCACCGCGCTGCCCGCGCCCCAACTCGCCGGCGACACCGCGGTCTACGCGAACGTCCTGCCGGACGTCGACCTGAAGGTCACCGCCGCGACCAGCGGCGCCTTCTCACACGTGCTGGTCGTCAAGACCGCCGCCGCGGCGAAGAACCCGCAACTCGCCACGCTCAAGCTGGCCACGCAGACCAGCGGCGTGACCCTCGGTGAGGACGCCGGCGGCAACCTACGCGCCGTCGACGCCGCCGGCGATCCGGTCTTCCAAGCGCCCGCACCGAAGATGTGGGACTCCTCCCGCGCATCGACGGCCCCCACCGCGGCGAAGTCTGCCGCCGAGGCGCAGGACGGCACGCAAATCACCGTGACGTCCTCTGAGGACGGCCCCGGCAGCGGGGCGCAGGTAGCGCCGCTGGAGGCACAGGTCGGCAGCGGAACCATCACGCTCACGCCCCACCAGGGCATGCTCACCTCTCCCGAGACGCGGTTCCCCGTCTACATCGACCCCACCTGGATCCCCGTCTCGCGCGGGAGTTCGGCCTGGACGTACGTGCAGTCCGCGTGGCCGGACACTTCGCACTACAAGGAGGCCGCCGACACCCTGGGAGTCGGCTACCAGGGCTGGGAGACCAGGACCGGCACCGAGATCGCCTACTGGCAGGTCGACGTCAGCCCGTTCCCCGTCGGTGACGGCCGCAACCTCACCGGCAAGGTCATCAACAAGGCGACGCTGACCGCCAAGGAGGTGTACTCCGCCGACTGGTCCTGCACCAACCAGCACCCGCTGACGCTCAAGCTCACCGACGGCATCGGCGCGGGAACCACCTGGGACACCCGGCCGCCGGCGCGCGACACCTGGGGATCCCGGACTGCCGGCGGTTCCTTCAACCCCGACAAGGGCACGCAGAACTGCGGGGAGCTGCCGGTCGAGTTCAACGTCCTCGACGACATCCGCGAACGCGCCCACTGGCCGAACGTCACCGTCAGCCTGGAGGGTTCGACCAGCCGCGACGGGTTCAAGCGGTTCAGCCGCGACACGCGCCTGACCGTCGAGTACAACAGCGTCCCCAACACGCCGACGAACCTGAACGCCGATCCCGCGCCGACCAACGCCAGCGGCACCGCGCTGCAGGGCTGCGCCGGCGCCGAGGCCGGCTTCCTCGGCATCACCAACCCGGCCACCGGCGGCATCCACCTGCGCGCCAAGCTCACCGACCCGGACAACACCCTGGTCCGCGGGCACTTCTCCGTCTCACGAGACTACGACGGCGGCCCCGTCGTCGCCTCCGGCACCAGCGCCTGGGTCAACTCCGGCACCACCGTCGACGTCGCCGTCGGACAGCTCGAATCCGGCCGCACCTACTGGTGGTCCGTCCAGTCCGACGACGACCTGAGCCGCTCCGCCTGGGCGCCGTCGTGCCGGTTCACCGTCGACGGCACCGCACCCACCAACCTCGCCGTCACCTCCACCGACTTCCCCGTCGCCGGCGGCGGCAAGAAGAGCAACGAGAACGGCGCCTTCACCCTGTCGGCGACCGACGCCGGGACCGGCGTGAAGAAGTTTGAGTACAGCCTCGGCGGCACCCTGTCCGTCGGCGGCGACAACGACTCCGTCACCGCGACCAACAACAAGGCCACCCTCACCCTCAAGCCCAGTGTCTGGGGCACCAACACCCTGACCGTGCAGGCCGTCGACGCCGCCGGAAACCGCTCGGCCGTCTACAACTACATCTTCTACGTCCCCGCCAACCCCGTGGCAAGCACCTACGGCGACATCACCAACGACGGCTTCCCCGACCTGCTGGTCGCCGACGGCGCCGGCGACCTGTGGATGCACCAGATAGGCGGCGCCACCCCCGGCAGGACCAAGGCCAGCGACACGGCCAACAGCCCCCTCGCCCCCGGCCAGGAGACCGGGACCGGCGCGGGCTGGACCGGCGTACAGACCTCGCACCGCGGCGGCAACGGCTCCACCGCGGACGACCTGTTCGTCCACCGCAACGAAGCACCGAAGCTGTACATCTACCAAAACAGCGTCAACGCCGGCGGCCTCGGAGCCAACGGCAACCTCTACTTCACCACCACCAACGTCGGCGAGGTCGACCGCAAGCCCGCCAGGAACTGCGTCGACCCATGCGTCTACAACAGCGCAGACTGGTCCGACGTCGAGCAGATCCTCGCCATCGGCGACGCCACCGGCGACGGCCGCCCCGACCTGATCACGGTCGAACGCGGCACCGACGGCACCCGCCGCCTGTGGCTGTTCCCCGGCAGCAGCCTCGTCGGCCAGGTCAAGAACCCCATCCTCCTCGGCACCGGCGGCTGGGAGAACTACACCCTGATCGCCCCCGGCGACGTCACCAACGACGCGCTGCCCGACCTGTGGGCCCGCAACCGCGACACCGGCATCCTGTACCAGTACCCCAACAGCAAGACCACCGTCGACGGCGTCGTCACCGTCACCCCCGAGTCGCTCGGCGCGATCAGCACACGCACCCAGATCGGCACCGGGTTCGCCCCCGCCGCCTATGCGACCCTGTCCTCCGAAGGCGACTTCAACGCCGACGGCAAAGCCGACCTGTGGGGCCTCGCCACCACCGACGGCTCTCTGGTCCGGCTGATGGGCCAAACCCCCTCGGGCGGCAACCAGTTCGGCGCCCCGATCACCATCTCCGCCAGCTCCTGGACCACCTGCGAAACGATCAGCGGCCAGCAGCTCTGCGGCCCGATCCTCGCCAAGTACCGCTCTCTGTCCACCGCCACCCAGACCGCCTTCGGCGCCCCGGTCACCGGCGTACTCGCCACCGCGGACGGCCGCAGCAAGTACGTCAACTTCACCAACAACGCCTCCATCCACTGGACCCCGCAGCACGGCACCTACTTCGCCAACGGCGCCGTCCGCACCCGCTGGGGCGCCACCGGCTGGGGCACCGGCCCGCTCGGCTACCCCAAGTCCGACGAGTACGCCGTCGCCGGCGGCATGCGCTCCGACTTCGACAACGGCTACATCCGCTGGACCGCATCGACCAACGTCGCCGCCGACCACACCTACACCGACGGTGAGACCTCGGCCGCGCACCTGACCGTCACCGGCGACTTCAACGGCGACGGCCGCACCGACCTGGCCACCGTCCATGACTACCAGGGCGGCGCAGCGGCCCTGTGGACCAGCCTCACCACCGACACCGGCGGCGCCTCGAAACCGTTCGAGTCGTGGAAGGTCAGCGCGGGCAACTGGTGGATCACCAGTGCCAAATGGGTGGCCGGTGACTTCAACAACGACGGCCGCGACGACATCGCCGCCTTCTACAAGTACGGCGACGGCCGGGTGAAACTGCACAGCTTCACCGCTCGCGCCGACGGCGGATTCAACAACTCCGTCGGCAGCTGGGAGCAGGCCACCGGATGGGACTGGGCCCGCACCACCTTGATGGCGGGCAACACCGACGGGACCGGCGCCGACGAACTCGTCGCCGTCCAGGGCACCGCCGACGGCCGGTTCGCCACCTACACCGTCACCGCCAAGACCGACGGCACCTTCAACGCGCCCACCAAGGGCTTCGAGGAGACCCACGCCGGCTGGTGGTACACCAGCCAATCGCACTTCGCCCTCGGCGACGCCAACAACGACGGACGCGCCGACATCATCGGCACCTACATCTACGACGACAACACCCTCAAGACCTTCACCTCGCTGGCGAACACCAACGGCACCTTCCCCGGCTTCACCATCGCCGGCTGGGCCAGCGGAGCCAACGCCTGGTGGCACAACGCCATGCAGGTGACCGCAGGGGACGCGGACGGCGACGGACGCGCCGACCTAGTGGTGATGTACGACTACGGCAGCGGCGACATGGGCCTGTGGACGTTCCCCGCCGCCATCAACGGCAACCTCAACACCCCCCTCGCCAGCGTCCGCACTACAACCGGCTGGTGGGCGTTCCGGTCCGTGCCCCACGCCGGCGATGTCAACGCCGACGGCCGCGACGACCTCATCACCCTCTACCGCCTCGCCAACGGCGGATTCATCCGCTACCAGTTCACAGCCCAAACCTCCGGCGGATTCAGCAAGGAATCCAACGCCTGGTACGCACCCCCTGGAACCTGGTAGACCGCCGGGTCACCACCGGCTGACCCACAACCCTTGCGCCAACACACGGCGCCCGGCTGCAACAGCAACCCGCAGCCGGGCGCCCGCCGCCCACCTCCACTTTCCCCCCACATCCGATCGCCCCCCGGAGCACCAGATGCACAGCCGCACCGCGGTCACCACCGCCATCGCCGTCGCCCTCACCGCCGTGCTCACCTCGTGCAGCAGTAGCAGCAACGATGACGCGGACAGCAACTCCCAGGCCTCCAGCGCCTCCAGGGCCGAACTCGACGCCCAGCAGATCGCCCTCGCAGCCCTCGACGCCGTCACCAACGCCCCGACCTACCGCATCACCACCGACGGAACCGACGAGAACGGCACCCCCACCAAAGCCGACCTGTGCTTCACCCGAGCAGGCGACTTCACCGGGACCTTCACCCTCGGCGACCACACCAGCGACATCGTCGCCACTGGCGCCGAGATCTTCTGGCGCGCCCCCGGAGCCATGTACAGCTCCCTCGCCGACAACGCGGGCGACGGTGCCCTCGACCAAGCACGCGTCGACCTGATCGACCGGGCCCTCGCCGACCGCTACGTCCGCTACGCCGGCCCCGAGGCCCGCAACGCACCCTTCACCGGCATCCGCGACCTCGTCGACCTCGTCGAACCCGCACACACCGGCGAACTCACCAAAGGCGCCCCCACCGCCCTCGGCGGCCGCAGCGTCATCCCCCTGCGCATGGACTACGACGGCGGTGCCGCCACCACCTTGTACATCCCCGTGGACGGCGACCCGTTCCCCACCCGCATCGAAGAGACACCCGGCACCGCCGGCGGCCCGACCCTCACCACCGCCTTCACCAGCCCCGCCGAACCCTGCACCCCCACCGCCCCCCAACCCGACCGCTACCTCGACAGCCTCAACCTCGAAGCCGCCTTCAAACAAGCCGCACACGGCGCGTAGCGGACCAACAAGGACGACAGCGGCACAGCCATGCCGTGCCAACAACCGGCACCCCAACGAGGGCATCCTGTTTCACCCTTCCCCCGAAGACGGCAGCCACCCGGCTGCTGCCCCTGTGCCATCACTCAGAGCGGTGGTGTGACCTGCATGATGTACACGCGTTCGTGGCGCTGGATGATCAGGTAGTCGAACATGCCGCCGCCGACGAACACCGTGCCCGGCTCGGAGAACCCCTCGTAGAGGGTGCCGTCCAGGTACTTCGCCTCGGCGGCGCGTACGAGTTCGGCGGCCTTGCCCTCGACGAGGGCGACGAACACCGGCGGCATGCCGCCGACACGCGTGTCCTCGTCGGGGTGGTACTCCCAGGCCCAACTCACCGGCCCTGGACCCCAATTCGCAGCACGGAATGAACGATCGAACGCGTGGCAGCGTGCACGTCAGTCACGGACGGCCTGCATAGCCTCGCCGAGGATGCGGGAGACCTCGTCCATGGCCGACTTCCAGTCGAGGTCGTCTTTGTCGAGGACCTGGGCGGCGTGCACGGCGTTGCGGTACCGGGTCGCGGTCGCGGGGTGGCGTTCGATCTCGATGTCCCGGGACCAGGCCAGCAGGAACATCTGCACCGGCCCCACCGAGCCTTGTTCGGCGGCCTGGTCGAACGCCTGGTCCTTCTGGGCTTCGAACTCGGCGATACGGTATGGCGCGACCTGCGCGAGGGCGACACGCAGCGCCCCGACGGTGCGCTCCGGCCGGGGAATGATCGGCTCCGAACCGTGCGGCTGCGCGGTCATCGACAAGGCTCCCTCCCCACCGTGGGGCCTCCCCCGAAGGTGTGGGACCAGACTACGGGGCTACACCGCCGACGAATGGTGTCGATGCTCCGACCTTCTGGAACCGGTGGTGGATGACCGATGCGTGCTCGCGCCTGCGACTGTGTGCCGTGGCGGTGGTTGGGTCTCCCTCGCGCGGGAGGCCCAACCACCGGCTCGTCCGCCGTTGTGGTCAGTTCCTCCAGATGGGCATGTCGCCGACCAGGGCTCGCAGGGCCGGCATCTGGTGGATGTGGACGGTGCGGTAGCTCGTGGTCAGCACGCCGGCGTCGCGTTGCTCGCGGAAGAACGTCTCGGCGCTGGCGCGGCCGGCGCCGACGGCCTGGGCGATGTCGCGTTGGGAGAACCCGAGGACCTGGCGGTCCTGGCCGCCGCCCAGGAGGTCGGTAAGGAAGACCAGGTACCGGGCGATGCGCATCCCGGTGGGGCCGCAGCGTACGTGCACGTTGAAGAAGACCTCGGCTTTCTCACGTTGCGCCATGGAATGGGCGAGCGCGGTGAGGATGGTCGGGCTCTCGGCGAGTAGGCGGCGCAGGATCTGCCGCGGGAGCACGCCGAGGAGGGAGGCGCGGACGCCGCGCATGGCCACCGATCCGCCGTGGGCGTCGAAGACGGTGGACGACTCCACGATGTCGCCGGGCAGGCGCAGGGTGGTGTGGGCGGCGCCGCCGATGAGCGGGGTCTCTCGGACCACGCCGTCCAAGACGAGGTAGAGGGCGCCGCTGCGGGCGATCTCCAGGGTGGCGCCGCTGGCCATGTAGTGCAGCCCCAGGTACCTGGAGATCCGTTGGGCGCTGGCGTCGCCGAGGGCGCCGAGGAAGCTGTGTTTGGGGAAAGGGGGCAGTCGGTCGCGCAGGTAGTCGTGGAACCACTGCGGTCGCAGGTCCGTGGCGTCCGGGCTTGCCCGCCGCTGCCGGGGGATGCGCGGTCCGCTCGTGCCGGTGTCCATGGCGTTCACCGCTGGACCGGCAGGGCGGGGGAGGCCGTAGGGGCCGCGGACGGGGTGGGGTCGGTCTGTCCGGGGGCGGCCGACATGTGCGGCGGGGTGCCGGGGGCGGCGCTGGGGGCGGGCTGCATGGCGACCAGCATCGTGGGCAGTACGGCCACCAGGGCGGCGATCGCCGCGATGACGCCGGGCAGGCGGGCCGGCGCGGACTTCGACAGCCGGTGCACGGCATAGGCGACCACCGCGCACACCGCGGCGGTGGCCCAGAAAGCGACTAAAGGCGTCGCGGGACTTTCGGACATGCTGATCCCTCTCAATTCACCGGAGCTCTTGGCATGAATTCATCGACGCCGTGGTAGGGGGCGTTGATGAGGTCATTGTGCCATGTGGCGCGAGCCAGCTTACGCCTTCGCGAAGTGGATTACCAAAGAGACAAAAAGCCTCGTCTACCTGCGGATTCTTCCGCTACCCGTGGGTAATTCCCTGACTTTAGGGGGTTGTTTTCCGGGAATCGCAGTATGGTGGGTGGGCTGACATCGGCCTCAATCACCGGAGCTCGACGCAGCATCCGGCGGCCGCAGGTGGGGGTGGTAGCCCACCGCACGCGCGCCGTCCGCCGTACGCACCGGGTCCCGTTCCCCCGTGATCGGACCCGGTGCGTACGCGCGTTGCCTCGGCCCGCTGCGCGAACTCGCGATGTGCCGGACCGCAGGGGTCTCAGGTCCGTACCGCCGGCCCGGGCGGCGGGCGGCCTCCGTGTGTCTGCGGGCCCTCCGCGCTGCGCTGCGGCGGAATGATGCCGCGGCGACGGCGGCCGTCGCCCGTGAGCGGCCGCAGCACAAGGCCGCCGCCCAGCCCGCCGCGGGGGCCGTCTTTCCTGGTGGGGACCCGCGGCATTCCGCGTTCCCGCGGCGGCTTCGCGTCGGCGTCCTCGCCGGACAGCAGGGCGGCGACGTACAGCGCGATGTCGTCCAGTCCGGGGCCGCGCTGCGTCCGTACCCACGCGGCCTTCCACCGCGGCAACATCGCGGCGGGCACATCGCAGGCCTGCACGAACGCCTCCACCAGACCCCACGACGGGGGGCGCTTCTCGCGCAGGATGTCGTTCACGGTGCTGGTCGCCAGGGGGCCCAGGCCCAGGTTCCGGGCCCGCATCTCCAACTCCTGCAGAGACGGCTGCCCAGCCGCCAGGCGCACCGCCCGCATCACCGCGACCAGGTCCCCGGGCGTCACCACCCGGTCCAGCGGGCCGTGCCGCCGCGCGTGGGGCTCCGCCGCCTGCCGCTTCCGGGCCTTCTTCCACAGCCGGACCGCCGTCGCGGGGTCGGCCCCGGACAGCCGCACGTACTCGTCCAGCACCTTGCGGCCGGGTATCTGCCGTCCGCCGGCCGCGCGTGCCAGTGTCGCCGCCGAGCACACGCGCGTGCGGGCCGCCATCTGCTGGTAGGTCAGTCCGCTGCGGCTGCGCGCTTCGCGCAGGAACTGCGCCATCGCACCGACGGGGCCCGCGGGCACCGGCACCTCCGGTCGTCCCACCGCCGCTCCTCAGCCGCGGTCCGAGGCGTGGACCGCGCTGCTCGCCACCGACATGAGCATTTCCTTCCCAAAAAGACTAAATGGACGACTCGGGACGATGCCGAAATGACAACCGCGGCGATTCCGAGCCCCGCCCATAGCGTGGACCGCCGGACTCCGCCCGTGCCACTCGTTCCCCGAATTGACGCAGAGTCATCCGGACCCAGCCTGCGACAAAGGGCCTGTTTCCCGGATTCGGACCATGCGTGCCACCGCAGCGTGCTGAACGGCATTTCCGCAGGCCACAAAGATCAAAACTGCGAGAACGCGTTTCCGTCGGCGCGCAATTGACGCAGCCCCGTCCGAGTACGTCCCACCCAACCGCCCGCGACGCAACCGTCCGGGCTCCACACACCCCACCGGCGCGCACGCCGCGCCCCGGCGTGCGTCTCGCAACCGCCCCGGCTGAGGACCGCCCCGGCGCGTACCCGGACGGGCCGCGGCGGGCGGCCGGCACCGGCGGCTCCACGGCGAGCACGCGACGGCATCGCAGGACGCGCGGCCGCACCGGGCCCGCGCGCCGAGTGGTTTCCGCGATCAACACCCATGTTCCTGATGCCCTGCCCTTCGGCCTCGAAGCGATGGGCACGAGTCTGCGGCTCCCGCACCCCGCAGGCCAGTGGGGACGTCATGCCAGGTCAGCAGGCAACACCCCGGCAGGAGAACGGTGTTGCCTAACACGCGGCAACACCCGCACCGGGTGTTGCCGCATCCGCTTGGCACCACATTCCGCAAGCGCAGCCCCCGACGACCGGGCCACAATCAGCGGTTGGCGACGAACAGCCCGGGTGCCCAGGCACGCACGGCGACCGGCAGGAACGACGAAGGAGCGCAGTGGAGCGGAACGCTGTGGCGGAGCGGACAACGCAGTCCGCCGCCCAGGCGCAGACGGAGCTGGCGGCGAACCTGACGGTGCTGTTCGGGCGCCTCGGGATGACGATCCGGCGCTTCGCGACCCGGCACAGCTGGCACGCGAGCACGGTGTCGCGGTACCTCAGCGGGGCGCGCCTGCCCTCACGCGCGTTCGTCGAACGGCTCATGGACGCCGTCGACGCCAAGGTCGGCCAGGACGGCGAGGGCGCGATCACCGACGAGGTCCGCGAACTGATCCGCCACCTCCACGACCGCGCGTCGCAGTCCTCCCGGACCCCCGCGCGGCGCGCGCAAGCGCTCGAGGACCAGTTGGTCGAGGCGGACGCCGACGTCCTGCGGCTCCAGGAACAGGTCCTGCTGGCCAGCCGGGAACTGAACTACACCCGGCTGCGCAGCCGCGAGGTGTCCCGGCGCATCAACCGGCTGCTGACCGAGCAGCGGCGCCTGCGCGCGGACAGCCTCCGCGTCTGGGTGCGTCTCCAGGCCCAGTACGAAGAGCTGACCCACGAACACGCCGAACTCAAACGGAAGACCAGCGCACTGGAGGAGCACCTGGAGCACGTCCAGGAGATCGCGGACACCGCCGAGCAACGCTGCCTCTCCCTGGAGCAGCAACTCGACCAGGCCGAAGCCGCCGGCGGCCACGCCTCCCTGGTGCGCGCCCTCGACTCCACCGAGGCGGCAGCGCTGCCCGCGGTGGTGGACACCATCGCCCAGCTCGACCCGGCGACCCGCGGCGGCATCGCCACCGAACTGGTCAAGTCCGTCGCCGTCCGCAGACCCGTGACCGAGGCGGCCCAACTGTTTCAACTCCTGGTCGACAAAAGCCTCCACGACCACGTCTCCGCCGCGCTGCCGTTCGTCGCCCAACTCAAGACCCCCGGCGAGACCGCCGTCCTCGTCGAGGCGTTCCACCACGGCAGACTGGACCGGTTCACCGCACTACTGCTGTCCACCAGCGCGGTCTCGCACTCGTGCGACGACGTCGCCGCACTGGTCGCCCAGTTCGTGCGCCTCGGCATGCCCGGCCCCGCCGAAGTGCTGCTGACCGCCACCGTCAGCACCCGCCCGGCCTCCGATGTCGTGGCCATCGCCGCCACCCTGCGCTGGGCCGGCCTGGGCGGCATCGTCAACGAGGCCATGGCCGGCGCCCACAGCGAACGCCCGCCCCACGACCTCGCCCGGCTCGTCGCCGCACTGGCCGCCGCCGGCCTGGACGGGCCCGCCGACGCGATCGTCACCAGTACCGCGGCCACCCGCCCGGCACGCGATCTGGCCGACGTCGCCGACCAGCTGTACCTGAGCGGCGAGTGCGAACGCGCCCACACCCTGCTGTGGAAGACGTTTCACCACCGCCCCCCGCACCTCGTCGCCGGCACGGTGTGCGCGCTACGCGGCAGCATCGCCGCCGAGACCGCCGACGCGGTACTCCTCGACGCCGTGACCGTGCGCTCCCTCCCCGACGTCGTCGACCTGATCGCCGCATTCGACATGGCCGGACAGCGCCAGCGGGCCGCCGCCGCCGTGATCACCGTGCTCAACCGACGCCGCCTGCGCGACATGCACGAACTCGTCACCGCCCTCCAGGACGAAGGACGCGCCACCCGAGTGCTGCAGGACACCGCCCACTTCCGCCCCGTCGGCGAAGCCGCCGCACTCGTGCACGCCCTCACCGCCATAGGCCTCCACAACGCCGCGGCCACCGCCACCGCCAGCGCCGTCGCCTACCGCCCCGTCGGCGATGTGGTCGCCCTGCTCCTGCTGATCGCCGGGGAACACAACGCCGACATCGTCCGCATCACCCTCACCCGCCGCGACCTGCTCCCCAACCGCGAACGGCGGCGCCTCGCCGCCGAACTACGGCTGGCCGGCCGCCCCGACCTCGCCGACCACCTGCACCCCGACGAAACCGAACGCCAGGCGGCCCGGCGGCCGTGAAGCCCTTCCCGGCGAAAATGGGACTCGGCCGACGACACCGATCGCCTGCGAGCCCCTAGAGGCGGGACCAGTCGGGTCGCCGTGGTGACGCGGCGGTCAGGCGGTTCGCTGGGTGGCACCGCGGCGAAGGCATCAGGACGGGTCAGGTCGGCCGTGGCCTCCTGGACCTACTCGATCGGGCGTAGCTGGTCGACGAACTCGGCGAACGAGTCCGCCACGCGGCGCAGGCCGTGGTCCGGGTCGTCGAACACCACCGCGGGTTCCGGGTCGGCCAGGTCACGGCCGTAGTCGAGCAGGACCTCGCCGCCGCCGGGCGCGGCGGCGAACACGGCGATGCGGGTGTGCCCGTCGGGGTCGCGGCGCAGCTGCGCGCCCGGCTCGGGGGCGCCGGGGCCGACGCCCAGGAGCGGCCCGACTTCGAGGGCGCCGTCCGGTGTGGTGAGGTGGCGGTGGCGGGGCAGGCCCCCGTTGCGCAGGTAGAGCAGCCGCGTGTACGCGTCTGGCAGGCGGACGCCGTCCAAGTCGGCCCGCAGCGTCTTGTGCAGCGTCCCCGGGTCGGCCGGTTCCGCAGGCTCGGGAGTGTCCTCGAACCACAGTGCGGCCAGGGCCTCGCGCTTGAGGACGCGTACGTCGTCGTGGCGGGTGACCCCGGCTGCCGCACGGGCGGCCAGAAGCTCCTTGAGCAGGCGCATCTGGGTGTCCCGCAGGAAGCCCAGGGCGGCGGGAGTGCGGCGGGCGGCGTCGTGGCACGCGAGGTCGGCGCGTTCGTACGCGATCTGGAGGTCGAGCAGCGGAGCGAGGTGGTCAGGCACGGGCACGCGTTCGATCGTATGTCCGGGACACCAGCGGTCCCGGGCGGCGCGCAGCACGCCCTCGGCAGGCGACCCCGGGGGCGGGTTGACCGATCGGTTGCGCCTCGGCGCCTCCCGCGCGACCCTGGCCGGGACGCCGCCGACCATGCCGAGCGGTAGTCCAGGGGTGACCGACAGGCTCGGGGAGAACCTGCGCAGGAGGCACCGGTGCCGCGACCTATCTGGAGTGGGGCCATCAGCTTCGGGCTGGTGTCCATCCCCTGCAAGGTGGTCTCGGCGATCGGCAGCGAGCACGCGGTGAAGTTCCACCAGATGCACAAGTCCGATCAGGGCCGGGTGCGCTACCGCAAGGTGTGCGAGCTGGACGGCGCCGAGCTGGGACCCGATGAGATCGTGCGCGGCTACACCGCCCCGGACGGCCGGGTCGCGATTGTCCGCGACGAGGACCTGGAAGACCTGCCGCTGCCGACGGCCCACACCGTGGAAGTCAGCGGCTTCATTCCGGTTCAGGACGTCGCTCCGGTCCGCTGGGGCAAGCCCTACTACCTCACCCCGGACAAGTCCGGCGTCAAGCCGTACGTCCTGATGCGGGAGGCGCTGCGCCGCTCCGGCAAAGCCGCGGTCGCCAAAGTGGCGATGCGCGGCCGCGAGCAGCTGGTCCTGGTGCGCGTGCACGAGGACGTCCTGGTCATGCAGCAGATCCACTGGCCCGACGAGGTCAACCCCGCCGACCACGTGGCACCATCGGACCGGGTGACGGTCACCGACGCCGAATTGGACGCCGCCGACGCCCTCATCGAGGCGTTGGGCCCGGTCGACCTGGACGCGATGGAGGACGAGTACCAGCGCGCCGTCGACCAGCTCGTCACCGCCCGCCTCGAAGGCGAACAGCCACCCGAGGCAGGAGCGGAACGGGAGGCGGCGCCGGCGATGGACCTGATGGCCGCGCTCCGTGCGAGCGTCGCCGACGCCACCCGCCAACGCGAGGAAGGCACCGCGCCCAAGGGATCGGGCGGGAAGAAGAGCACGGCCGCGACTGCGGCGAAGCGAGCGAAGGCCTCCCCGAAGAAGACCACCGCCAAGAAGACCGCGGCGGCCAAGAAGGCGACCGCGTCCCGCGGCGGCGGAGGCCGCCGGGCGAGCTGACCCGGGCGCCGGCCGTGGACGACGTGCTGCTCGGGCCGCTGCCCGCCGTCGCGTGGGTCGACGAGACCCGCGCCCGGGCCGGGTTCACCGTGCGGGTACCGGGCTGGCCCGGGATGCGCGCCGGCGATACCGTGCACCTGGCCTGGGGCACCCGCATCATCGAGACCGTCGTCGGCCCCGACGTCCTCGGACGGCACGGCATCGGACCGGTCGATGTCCCCGTGTCGCCACACGAGATCGCGTTCGCCGGGGACGGACACTTGGTCGCGGCGTACCACGTCGAACACGCCGACGGTTTCCGGTCCGAGTGGTCGCTGCCGACCAGGACCCTGGTGGTCACCGAAGAACCGGACGCCGTCCCCGGCCAGTTGCTCTACGCGGACGGGCACCACGTCGTCTTGGACGAGGACATCGACCCCGGCCGCGTGAGGCACGCCCGTCTGTACCTTCCCGGGCCGTTCCCGGCCGGCACCGACATCGATGTCGCCTGGACCGGCTTCGGACCCGGCGGCGCGCTCCGCACCACCACCTGGCACGGCACCGCCGCCACCTTCACCCCCGCCGCGGACATCCCCGCACCCGCCGGAACCATCACCTGGTCCGCCGGACACTTCGTCGCCTTCGCGCACACCGCCACCGAGCCCGGCGGCCGGACGCTGCGGTCACCGGGCATCGCGCTGCTCGTCGCCCCGGCCTGAGCCGCAAGACTCTTCCTCGGCCGACTGGGTACCGGGCCGGTTCCTGCCGCGTCTCCCCACACTGCAGGAACCAGCACTGGCCCCTCCCCCAGGCTGCGGGACAGTCAGGCGGGGCTGACGTTCTCGGCCTGCGGGCCCTTCTGGCCCTGGGCGATGTCGAAGGACACCTTCTGGTTCTCCTGGAGCTCGCGGTAGCCGGAGCCGTTGATCGCCGAGTAGTGCACGAACACGTCCGCGCCGCCGCCGTCCTGGCTGATGAAGCCGAAGCCCTTCTCCGCGTTGAACCACTTCACGGTGCCCGTCGCCATCGACCGGTCCCCTTCACTCACGCCGCAGACGCCCCGAAAGGGGCGCCCGCCGGGCCTTCTGCGACCCGGCGATCAAGGGCCTGCCCAGTCGGCCCACCCCGCAACCACGCCTATGCGCAGCGGTCGACGCGGCCCCGGTCGCCCACGCGGTGCGGCCCGGCCGCCGTCCCTAGCCGCGCCGGGCCACACCCCTCAGGCCGTGCGTGCACGGCCCGGGACAGCAGAGTGTGCCGCGCCCCAACACGTTGGTGGAAGAGCGATGCCCGTTCTGTTCGACATCTCGCGGCCACCGCCCAGGTCCAACGCCTCTTGGAGGTGCACGCCGACCACGCACACGACGGCCGGACACCCGCCGACCGGAACGCCGGCCGCGTGTACGCGTCGGGCCCGCGCACCTGTTGGTGTGCGGGCCCGACAACGAAGGTGGGCGGTGAGCGGGCCGCCTCTCGGCGGAAGGCTCACCGAGGCTCCAGCCAGACGGTATTCCTCAGCGGCAATAGGTGAGGCCCGGGGGCACCGAACTCACCGACCATGCCGCACAACATCACCGGGACGGCGGTCATTCCCGCGTCCAGCCAGCACATCTGGTCAGCGGGCGCGGGCGCCAGCGATTTCCACGTCCGGGCAGGCGGCGACCTGGGCGGTGAGCGCGTCGTACTCGGCCTGGTCGACCGACAGGCCCCAGCGGATCTTCATCGCGATCCAGTTCCCGGTGTACTCGCATGCGTACGCCTCATACGGCGGCATCCACTCCGCCGGATCCTTGTCCGCCTTGGAACGGTTCGACGCCGCAGACACCGCAATCAACAAACGCTCGTCGTCCAGGTCGTTCGCGTACGCCTGACGCTCCGCAGCGCTCCACGCAGACGCCCCAGCTGGCGAGGAGCGCTATTGGGAACGTGCTCTATTCCTGTCGAGAGACGAGTGACGCCGTAGGTGGTGGGCTTGCCGCATTGCTACTCGTTCCCCTGCGGATCCTGAGGGCGGGGTTTGCGTGTGGTGAGGATTCCTCACTGTGGCGTGGGGTGGTCGGGATTGAGCAGGGGGGCGATGTCCTGGTGCCAGGTGCTCATTTGGTCGAGGAGTTCGGTCAGTGAGCGGTTGCGGAAGCGGATCTGGAGGTGGTTCACGCCCATCTCGCGCAGGGTGTGCATGTGTTCGGCGATCGCGACGGGGTTTCCGGTGATGGTCGGGCCGACGAGATCCCAGGTAGGGGTGCCCACGTAGACGGGTGGGGTGATGTGGCCGATGTCCAGCGGGTCGGCGATTCCGGCTTGCTCCCGGATGCGGTGGATGCAGGCGATGTCCTCGGCCATTTGGGCGTAGGGGGTGGCCTGGGGGATCCAGCCGTCGCCGCGCAGGGCGACGCGTCGCAGGGCGGGGCGGGCTTTTCCGCCGATCCAGATGGGGATGGGGCTTTGGACGGGGCGTGGGCGTAGGCCGAGTTTTCCGCCGCTGTAGGTGGGGCCGGCGATGTCGGGGTATTCGGCGGCGAAGGCGGCGCGGATGGCGTCGAGGGCTTCGTCGGTGCGGGGGCCGCGTTGGTCGAAGGGGATGCCGAGGGCGTCGAATTCGCCGCGCAGGTGTCCGGCGCCGACGCCGAGGATGACGCGGCCGTCGGAGACCCGGTCGAGGGTCATGAACGCTTTGGCGGTGGCGAGCGGGTGCCGGTAGGCGACGGTGTAGACGTTGGACAGCAGGCGGACGCGGTTGGTGATGCCGGCGAGCCATCCCAAGGTGGCGACGCAGTCGTACCAGGTGGTGGACATGTGGTCGGCGTCGGGGCCGGCGGGGATGCCGATGTGGTCGCAGACGCCCAGGTAGAAGAACCCGGTGCGTTCCGCGTGACGGGCGACGGCGGCGAGTTCGTCGGGGCCGGCGTCGTGCTCCCACGGCTCGGCGGTGCTCGCGGTCGCGGTCTGGATGGGGAGTTGCATGCCGTAGACCAGGAGGCCGGGCGGGACGATGGATGCCATGCGGAGCTCCGGAAGGGGCGGAGGGGAAGGTGGCGGGCCGGGTCGGCGGCGTCAGCTCATGGCCTGGATGACGTCCTTGCTGAACTTCTCCAGCCTGCGCGGGACTTCGTCGTCGAGGTCGCCGCTGGGCGGGAGGAGGACGACGCGGTCGGCCCCGAGTTCCGCGCACAGTTCGACGGTCCCGGGGCGGCGGTTGGCGGTGAGGGTGACTTCGATGTCGGCGGGGTTCCGGCCGGCGTCGGTGGCGGTGTCGTGCATGACATCGCGTAGGCGCCGGTATTCGTCCGGGTCGGGTCCGGCGATGGTCCAGTGCGGGTAGAAGCCGTTGCCGCGCAGGCCGGCGCGGCGGGCGGCGGCGTCGGTGTGGCCGCCGACGACGAGCGGGACGCCGCCGTCCTGGTAGGGCTTGGGGTTGGAGACGATCCGTTCGAAGTCGAAGTAGGCGCCGTGGAATTCGGTGACCTCGGTGGTCCACAGGGCGCGCATGACGTCGATGTACTCGTCGCACCGGCGGCCGCGGTCGCGGAAGTTCTGGGCGAGGGCTTCGACTTCCTCGCGGACCCAGCCGACGCCGATACCGAGGGTTACGCGGCCCTGGGCGTACCGGTCGAGGGTGGCGAGCATCTTGGCAAGGATCATCGGATGCCGCTGCGGGAGGATCAACATGCCGGTGGCCAGGCGGATCGTGCTGGTGTGGGCGGCCAGGTGCGTCATGAGGATGAGCGGGTCGGGCATCGCGCCCACAGCCGGGAGGGGGGTACGGCCGTTCTCCTTGTAGGGGTAGCGGGAGTCGTACTCGACGTTCATCAGCGCGTGGTCGATCGTCCACACCGACTCGAAGCCGAGGTCCTCGACGAGCTTGGCGAAGCGGGCGACATAGGCGCCGTCGTCGAGCGGGCCCATCTGGGGCACGGGCATGCGGATGCCGAACTTCACGGGGTGTCCTCTCGTCGCGCCGCAGCAGGTGCGGCCGGTGCGGCAGATGGCGAAGCCCCTCATTAATTGCATCACCTATGTCGCGCGTCAACTAGAATGCAAACTATTGAGGCGTGCGTCACCCCAGGTTCGGACGTGCGCCGTTCAGTCGGCGGTGAGTTCGCCGAAGTGCCGCCCGCCCGGCTCGGCGGTGGCCGCCCACAGCTCCCGGACGGTGTCGCGGACCTCGTCGATCGGCCAGTCCGCCAGGAGGCTCGGCGGCAGCGCGGGATGCGGGTCGACCAGGGCGAACCAGTCGCGGGACAGGCCCGAGCGGACCTGGTATGCCTGCGCCGCGTCCAGCCGCGCGCCGCGCAGCGGCCCGTACAGCTCCAGGAACTCCGCCAGCCGGGTGCGGTGGCGGGCCACCTCGGGGCCGGCGATGCGGAACGGCGCGGCCTCGGGCGCGTCGACCTCCGCACGGAACACGCAGCCGCTCTCCACGCCGAGGTCGCTTAGCAGCTTGCGGGCGTGTCCGGCGCGGTCGCGGGTGGCCGCCCACAAGCCGTCGAAGAGGCTGACGAATCCGGCGGCGGACAGCTGGGCGCGCAGTTCGTGGCGCAGGTCGCGCTGCGCCTCGGGGATGCTGAACGCGACCAGGCTGAGCGGCTGTTCGGCCGGGGCCGCGGTCGCGAGCATGCGGTCCCGTTCGGCCTCGGACCCGGCGCGGGTCGCGGGCGCGAGGAGGTAGCTGGTGCGCCGCCCGTCCCGCTCGCGCACCACCTTGCCCTCCGCCTGGGTGCGGCTCAGCGCGGTACGCGTGGACGACTCGGACAGCCCGAGCGCCTGCACCGCGCGCACCAGTCCGCGCGACGGCACGGCCTCGCCGGACGCGGTGTACATCGACAGCAGGCCGACGATCACCGCCGGGCGGTGCCCCCGGGCCCGGATGGCCTCCACCTGCCGCTCCACCTGCGCCGCGCTCGTCATGTGGGCCATTGTCGCCGACCTGCGCGCGCTGCGGACGCAGGGCGCCACTCCCACCTTGTTTTGCATAGATATTGACGATCGATCGAACTCATGCAAACTTTTGAGCGTCGCGCAGGTCACATTGACGGAGGAATCATGAGAGATGCCATGAACAGGTCGATTCCGCCGCGTGGTGGCTCCGGCACCCTTGAGCCCCGCGGATGCGCGGCGCGGCGTCGGCGCGCACCGGCCGGCGTCGCCCTGGTGCTCGCGGCACTGCTGGGCGCCGCGGCGTGCTCCGATGACGCCCCGAGTCGGCCGGTTGCCACGGGCACGCCGACCACCCCCGGCGTACCGGCCCCGGCCGACCCGCACGCCGCAGCCGACAACCCCCTGGCCACCGACGCGCAACGCGAACTGCTCGCCGCCGCCGGGGAGATCCTCGCGCGTCCCGAGGTCCGGCAGGCCACCGAGGACGCGACAGCCAAGCCCGCAGCCGGCTACCTCGACCCGCAGGACCGCGCCGACGTCCAGGCGTGGGTGCCCGAGCTCGCCCGCAGCATGGCGATCTCCACCGCCAACCTCGACCCCGCGCGCCCGCGCCTCGAGTGGAACAACTTCGCCGGCGCCCGCTGGGGCGTGGACAACCCCGACACCATCTACCGGTTCGCGCCGGTGTCCGCGGACTCCACGTACACGATCACCGGCCGCCGCAACACCGCGGCCGACGTCTCAATCCAGGTCGTCGAAGGCATCGGCGACGGACGCGAGACCCGCACCCTCGCCACCTTCCCCTCCCCCGGCACCGGACTCACCACCGCACCCGACGGCACCTTCACCCTCACCCTCGACGCGACCCCGGCGAACGGGCGCCCCAACCACATCCAACTCCCGCCGGGCGCGCAGCGCCTGGTCATCCGCGACACCCTCGCCGACTGGACCCAGATCCCCATGGACCTGGAGATCGCCCGCACCGCAGGCCCGCCGCCCGCCCCGCCCGCCGACAACGCGGCGCTCGCCCGGACCACCGCCGAACGCATCCGCGCCCAGGCCCCGTTTTGGCCCACCCTGACCGCGAAATACTTCGGCGGCCCCGCCAACACTCTCAGCGCGCCGCGCGGCACCGGCGGCTCGGGCCTGCCCACCCAGGTCTCCTCCAGCGCGAACTTCCGCCTCCCCGACGGCCAGGCGCTCGTCATCACCGTCGGGCGAGGGCCCGCCGCGTACCTCGGCCTGCAAATCGCCAGCTCCGCCGCGTTCGCCTCCTTCGACCACGACGACCGCACCAACTCCCTCACCGCCGCCCAGGCCCGCCCCGACGCCGACGGCCGTTACACCTTCGTCATCTCCCGCACCGACCCCGGCACCCCCAACTGGCTCGACCCCGTCGGCCACGACCACGGACTGCTCTTCATCCGCTGGCAAGGCCTCACCGGCGCCCTCGACCCCGCCGACGCCCCCCGCATGACCCTCGTCCCCACCGCCGAACTCACCAAGAACCTCCCACCCCTCGCCGCACCCGCCACACCGACCGACCGCCAGGCCCAAACCACCCAGCGCAACGCCGAGTTCCGCGCAAGGTTCAACGGCCTCCCGGCCCCGTCGTAAGGGGTGCGCACGGACCGTCTCGGCCTGGGCTGCGGTAGCCGGGCCGCCGTCGGCCTGCCGTTGCAGCGGCGAAGAGGCCCGCCTCATGCTGTTGCGACACCGGCCCGGTCCCTCTGGCCGTCGTCATGCGCTCACCCGAACATTCGTCCTTGGCAACAGCTGTCGAGCCGGCTGCTTGCGCTCGACCTGGCCGAGCACGCGCAACGCGGCCAGTGGGGATTCGTCGGCGAGAGTCGTCAGGCGCGCCCTCAGATCGGCGAGCAGGGACGCCACCTCGTCGGGCACCGGGACCGTGGCGGCGTCGACGTCGGCGATGTGCGCCTTCCAGTCGTCGAGGCAGGCGTCGACGTCCGCGGTCGGACGCTCCGGCTCCGCGTCCGCCCTCTCGCCGTGCTCCTGGGGATTGCCGCAGGCGATCCACACCAGCGGATAGGTGCGGGTGCCGCGCCAGCCGCACGCGCACGCCGCGCGTACCGCGTCCGCCCGAGGTGCCCGCGACCAAGCGGCGCCGTCGTAGAGCCACCAGTCTGTGCGGGTCTGGACGTTGCTGCCGCTGCCCGCGTCCACATACACCGGGCCCGGCTCGATCCCGTCCGCCAGGACGACCCCGCCCCGCCCCGACGCGGTCGCGGTGATGTCGAAGGACCAGATGAAGGCCGTGACGAAGCTCGACGTCTTCGGCCTGAGCCTGGTACAGGGCGTGGTCATGATGGATCGCGTCTTCGGGGAGAAGGTCCTCGCGGCGCTCTCGCTGACCGGCGAGGCCGCCGAGGCGTTCGCCGGGCACGCCGACATGTCCCTGTGGCAGGACGAGGACACCGCGTCGCTGGTGGCGTTTTTCCGCGCCGCCGTCTCCGAGACGTCGGCGAAACGCGTCGCCCGCGCCAACAGCGCCCTGGTGAGGAAAATCAACGGCGCCCGCACCGCGCTCGACCAGTCCGAGGACTGCATTTCCCAGGCCGCGAACTCCCTGATCGAGCTGATCGACCGGATCATGCGGGAGTCCTTTTCCCAGGCCGAGGTAATGGCCTGGGTGGAAGACAATTTTTCGACGACCGCAACGGACTGGTCTTTTCCGACAACGGCCGGGCCCGGGCCACCAAACGCGCGGAAGCGCTGTGCCTGGTGTATGGGGCCGGGCCGGTCGCGCGTCCCGTGTCCGCAGCCGACGACGGCACCGGGCCGAGCCCGTTCCACGACGTCCTCGCCACGGTCCTGGTCTCCGCCCGCAACCGACTCCAGCAGATCAAGCACGACGACGCCGGGACCGAGGAGGAGCGCGCGCAGGTCACGCAGCTGTTCACCGTCAGTCGTTCACAACGGTACTCACCGTCTTGGGATGGAATCCCCCGGGCCCGCCGGCCCGGGACGAGGGACCGCGACCGATGTGGACTGCTGACCCGAAGCGCGCGGCCGAGTTCCCTGAGGGGGTGCCGCAGACCGGCGTGCTGCGAGTGCCCTCGCGAGGGGAAGAGGGGCCGTACCTGCTCCGCGAGCAGAACGGCTGGGTCGAGATCACTGGGGCTGGACCAGTGCGGACGGTGTAGCTGCCTTTGGCTTTGGCCATCAGAACCAACCGGGATCGTTTGTCCTCTGGTTCTGGGACGCGGGCGCGCTAGCGACGGGTAAAGATGTTCACGAGTTCTAAGACCGCGTCCTATGTGGTCGGATGGTCGTCGGGTGCGCATACCGCCAACCCGCCCTGAAAGGGTCGGTCTGGCGCGAACACCAAGCCGCCGCCCGCAGAAGCCACTGACGCCGACGGCAAACCACCAGCTCGGGACACGATTCCCGCCGTTTGCTGGCGCTGATTCCGATGCGTCCTGCGGGCGCCGCGTCCCTGGTCGGAGTGGGCGGCGCCGGTTCTGGCCTCGGAGGGCATGCCCGCGTTCAGCGACCTCCCGCGCTTTGAGCGCACTCAAGGCCGCGACTGCTGTTGCATTTCTATACCACCTGGCTTAGTTTGCGGCGCATGGTCAGTGGTCCTGTCGCGCGCCTCCGCCTCGTCGAGGCCGCCGAACGCCTTTTCGCCGAACGCGGCGCTCATGCGGTCTCCCTGCGGGAGATCGCCATCGAGGCCGGGCAGCGCAACACGCATGCCGTGCAGTACCACTTCGGCAGCAAGCAGGCCCTGGTCGACGCGGTCTTCGAGCACCGCATGGGAGCGATCAACGCCCGCCGCAATGCGCTCCTCGACGCGTTCGAGGCCGAGGGGCGCGGCGACGACCCGTACGCGCTGACCGAGGCGTTCGTCATGCCGCTCGGCGAGGTGCTCGGCGAGCCGGGGCGGCCAAGCTGGTACCTCCGCTTCTGTGTCCGGGCGGTGGCCACCGGCGATCCGGCACTCCCTGAAGGTCCCGCCGGGTCGGAGCGCGCGGACCTGCTGCTGTCCGGCGTACGCCGCATCCACCAGCGCACCGACATCCTGCTGGCCCACCTGCACCCGGCGGTCCGAGCCGACCGCTGGACCTACTTCACGAGTTCGTGCACGCACGCCCTGGCCGACCGTGAGCAGCGTGTCGACACCGGGCCGCACGAACCCCTCACCCCCACCGACCTGTTCCTTGCGGGGCTCGTCGACGCCGCCGTCGCCGTCCTGACCGCGCCGGCCCGCGTGACCACCACAGCCCTCGCCCCCTGGCCACCCACGCCCGAGGAGTCCGCATGACCAGTCCAACCGCGTCCACCACCCGTGTCGACGTACGTCCGCTGTCCGGCTTCATCGGCGCCGAGATCCACGGCGTCGACCTCACCGCGGAGGTCTCCGCGCCTGTCGTCGCCGAGATCCGCGCCGCGCTGCTGAAGTGGAAGGTCGTCTTCTTCCGCGACCAGCACGTCAGCCAGGCGCAGCACATCGCCTTCGGCCGGTTGTTCGGCGAGGTGAGCCCCGGCCATCCGACCCTGCCGTCGGCATTCCCCGAGCACCCGGAGATCCTGCGGATCGACAACCGGACGTCGGCGTCGGACGCGGTCGGCCGCAAGGCCGCCGACGCCGACGCCGCGGTGCAGATCGAGACGCGGTGGCACACGGACGTCTCGTACCTCGCGAACCCGCCGATGGGGTCGATCCTGCGCGCGGTCACCGTGCCCCCGTACGGCGGTGACACGCAGTTCGGGAACATGGCACTCGCCTACGAGCGGTTGTCCGCGCCCCTTCGCGACCTCGTGGACAACCTGACCGCCGTCCACGAGAACACGCTGCACATCGCGCGCGGCAACGGGCCCAGCGCGTACATGAAGAAGTTCCAGGGCAACGGCATCCGCACGGTGCACCCTCTGGTGCGCGTGCATCCGGAGTCGGGCGAGAAGGTCCTGTTCGTCAATCCGCAGTACACGAGCCACGTCGTGGAACTGACGCGCCAGGAAGGCCGCCACCTGCTCGCGATGCTGTACGAGCACCTCACCTCACCGGAGTTCTTCGTGCGCTTCCGCTGGGAGCCGGACAGCATCGCCTTCTGGGACAACCGCGCCACCGTGCACCGCGTACCCAAGGACGTGCCGCCGGGGATGCACCGTTCGATGCAGCGCATCACCCTGGAAGGCGACGTCCCCCGCGGCCCCAACGGCTTCGTCTCGCACCAGCTGCCCTCCGAGTAGCCGCCCCGCAGCGCCCTCGGATGCCCTTGACGCCGGCCCCTGCGGTCGAGGCCTTCCCGGGCGTGGGTCGGGACCGAGGCTGATGAGCATGCACCCGTACGGCGGCCAGCCGCCGAGGTAGCGGTCCTCGATCTGCGCTTGGGCGGCCATCGCGGCTGGACCAGGACACGTATGCGGTTGCGTTCGCCTTTGCGACATGCCGCCGAACGCAGTCGTGATCAGGTCATGGGCCTCGTTGCGCTGGTCGATCGGCCCGCCGACCTCCGGCACCCAAAAGCGGCAGCTGGTAGTCCGTGAACAGCGGGAACGTGTTCCCGAACTGGTCGCTAGAAACGCGTTGCGGCTCACCAATGCCGACCGCGTCGAAGCCGCCTTGTGAGTTCGCGAGTTCGCGGAGGAGTTCGGCCGCGGGGACACCACTGCCAGGGCAAGGCGGGGCACCGACGAAACTCGGTGGTCTGCCGCCTGTGCTCCACGGTCTTTGGACTCGACAGGCGACCGGTTCAGCCGGCGAAGGCGGGGCGGGACAGCCCTCTCACCACGCCGAGCACTCCCATGCTCGCAACGCAAGGGGTCGGGTGGTCCCAGAACTCGGGTTCTGGCTCAGCTTCTGGATGCTGTTGGTGATCTTTGTGGCGTCAGTCCGGATTCATGGCGGGCTGGCTGGTGGCCGTGAGATCGATGGAGATTCGGGACGCCTGCAACCGACCTGCGACGGTGGGGCATGCTGTCGGTCGTGAGCGAACCGAAGTTGGCAGTGCTTTCGCAGATGTGGGACGAGTTCAGGGCCATGGCGTTCCCGCCCGGTTTCGTCGGGTGGGATCCCGCGGGCGAGTGCATGGCGTTCACGGATTCGATGGTCGCCGGCTGTGTCCACACAGCTCTGAGCCGGGACGGTTCCCTGGATGATTGGCGCCGCGGGGTCCTGGACGACCGTATTGCCGCTCTCGGGAAGGCCCTTCCGGTCATTGCCGAAGACGAGTACGCGACCACGTACTTCACTCACATGCGCAAGGTGGCCGAGCTGGCGGCCGAGATCAGCGCGGATGGTGCATGAGATGTCTTTCGCAGAACCGTCGAAACCGTGTCGGCGACCTGGGGGTTCGTGTGTCCCAGATGCCGGGGGACGTGCTTTCGCTGAGGCGGGCGATGTTGGTTCCGACGGCGGTGAGCACGTGTTGGACATGGGTTTTTGCGCGTCCTCGGTAGCGGCAGCGGCGTAGGCCGTGCGCGCGGACGGTCTCGGAGATGGTGGCTTCGCATCCGGTCCGGAGGGCGTAGTGCCGCTGCCAGGTTTCGGTGTCCTGGTCCTTGCGGGTGCGGCTCTGGATCTCGTGCAGCGGTTGGGGCATGAGGGTGAGGTGGCGTCCGCGCCCGGCGGTGTCTCCGGTGCAGCGGACGCGGTCGTCGCAGACGCGGCAGGCCGGTTTGGGGAACAGGACTGACCACCGTGGGTGGCCGTCGGCGCGGGCGGGTTTCCAAGGTGGGCTGGTGACGCCTCGCGGGCAGGTGGCGGAGAGGGTGTCCCAGTCGTAGCTGAAGTCGTCCTTGGTGACAGATCCGCACGGTCCGGTCTTGGCTGGCGCTGGCGAGCCGGGTCCCGTCCGGGGGGATGGCCAGGTTGGACGTCGAGTCGGTGAGGGTGGTGCTGGTGCCGGTGACCCGGTCCCACAGCCGCACGGTCTGGTCGTAGCTGGCGGTGGCAAGCCAGGTCCCGTCCGGGGAGATCGCCACCGCGCCCACCGAGTCCGTGTGGCCGGAGAGGGTGGCGGCGTTGGTGCCGGTGGCCCGATTCCACACCCGCACCGTGTTGGCCCCGGCGCTGGCGAGCCAGGTGCCGTGCGGGGAGATCGCCACCGCGTTCACTGGAAGGGTGTGATCGGTGAGGATGCCGGTGCAGCCGCCGGTGGCCTTGTCCCAGATCCGTACGGTCCGGTCCTGGCTGGCAGTGACGAGCCACGACCCGTCCGGCGAGATCGCCACGGCGCGAACCCACTCCGTGTGGCCGGTGAGGGTGTTGGTGCCGGTGGCCCGGTCCCAGACCCGCACCGTCCAGTCGTCCCCCTTCACTCACGCCACGGGCGCCCCGCAAGGCGCCCGCCGGGCCCTCTGCAACCCGGCGATCTAGGACCTGCCAGCGCACACACCCGCAACCACCCGAATGCGCAGCGCGCCCCAGGTGCCCTTCGGGTCGCTTGGGACGGCCCTGCCGCAGGCGACCCGCCCCTCGCGCGGATGGTCGACCTGCTCGTCGAGGAGGCCATAACCACCCCCCGCCGAACGCCGCGGGTACCTGACCGAGGCCCGATCCGGATCGATGCCAGCCGCCCCCGGACCCTCGGAAGGCGAGCTCTTACTCCCAGACGGTCGCCTTGAGGCGGATGTGCGGTTCGACTGGTACGCCGAGGACGATCTCCAGGTAGGCCAGGTGCCCTTCGCCGGTCGCCGCACAGAAGCGGGCGCCGACCGTCGGGGCGCCGGCCTGGTGACCGCCATGTGCCTTGAGCGCGGCCGCGCACTGTGCGGGTGTCGGAGGCGGACCGCCCGTCGGCAGGCGGGCAAGGGCCGTGGCCGAGCCTTCCGTGACCAGGCCGCGATCGCCGCGGTCGAACAGTGCCATCAGGTCGGCACCGTCGGCGGACGGCGCCGCCGTGGGCGGCAGCGCGTCCAAGTCCACGTAGTTGAGCCCGGGTTCGAGCATGATGTCGGCGGAGCGGACCACCAGCTCGCGCGGCGTTTCCGCCGAGGGGGACATCTGCGCGGTCGCACCGGAGTCAGGTGCTTCGGGCCGGGCTTGTGCGGGTGCGCGCGGCGTGCCGGTCCCACCGGCCGTGTCGGCCTTGGCGGAGCCGCCGGGATCCGACGCCGGAAGAGTGGCGGCCCACAGCGTCACGGCGATGCCGATGACCGGGATGACGATCCCGATGACCCACCACGCCCACCTCGGCTCACGACGACCGCTCACCTGGCCCCCCGTCCGCGCAGACCCACAGAGTCTTCCGCGAACTTAGCAGCGGCGTATGCCTGAACGCCCCCGGTTACCGCGGTCAGTCAACGGGAAGTCCAGGTTGCGCGGGAGCAGGTTTCACACGTCTTCGAGGCGCACCGGGTGCTTTTCCCACACGGGGGATCCCAGAAGCGAACTGAGGCGCGTGAAGCTGCTGCAGGAATCCGGCGCTTCAGTGCGCAGCTCGATATCGGGGGAGGCGCCGAAATCTGTCTGCTTTGATGCCGTGCCCGTCCAGCCGCTAGTCGTTGCCCTTGAAGTGGTTTTCCCTCAGATCGACACAGGCGCCACGGCTACGCCGCCCGCCGAAGTCGCCTGACTCGTACCGGCAGCAGCGCTACTCGCCGCTCCTGCCCCCCGGCCCGCCCGCTGCAGACGCCCGCTCAGGCGTGGCCCTCCGACGCCCGGCGTGTGTCGTCGGCGGCCGCTAACCTGCGGGGCTGTTCGTACCGAGGTCCGGGGACGGGGTGGCGATGAGCGTATGGGAGTACCTGGACCGCTGGGGAGGGCTCCCGGTGCACTGGTTGGAGACGCCCGTCGACCCAGAGGCGGCGAGCCCGCAGTTGCGCAACATCTGGGCCATGTCGCCGAGCCCCAAGCCGACCACGTGGGCCGAAGTGGGGGCCGCGGGGCCGCGTGCCGATCAGGTGGCGTGGGGGCTGGCCACAACGTACGACTCCGATTTCTCGTACACCGAGGTGTTCGAGGGCTTCCTGCAGGCTGTGGACACCACGCGCGTGCGTTCGTTGGTCCTGGGCTACTGGGGGAAGAGCATCCTGTCCGAGGAGCCGGCGAACCTGCCCGCCGAGTTGCTGTGCACCCATGCGGACCGCTTCCCTGCGCTGAGAAGTCTGTTCGTCGGACACATCACCAGCGACCAGCACGAGATCTCGTGGATTCCGCGCGGCGATGTGACGCCGGTGCTCGAGTCCTTCCCGGAACTGGAGGAACTGACCTACCGGTTCGGCCAACGCTCCCGTCGGGACGAGCCGTCGGACGTGTTGCGGCCTGTCCGGCACGCGCGGTTGCGCCGTCTCACGCTCCAGACCGGAGGTCTGCCCGCCCACGTTCCGGGCGCAATTGCCGCATGCGACTTCCCGGCACTCGAGCACCTGGACGTATGGCTGGGCGTCGAGTTCTACGGCGGGGACGCGACCGCTCGTGATCTCGACGCCCTCCTCGTCGGCGGCAACCTGCCTCGGCTTCGGCACCTGGGGGTGATGAACAGCGAGATCCAGGACGACATCGCCGCGGCCCTCGCCGCCGCGCCGATCGTCGCCCGTTTGGCGTCACTGGATCTGTCGATGGGGACGCTCGGCGACGCCGGCGTCGAAGCCCTGCTCACGGGACAACCGCTGACGCACCTTCAAAGCCTCACGGTGAAGCACCACTTCGTGAGCGAGTCAATGGCACGGCGACTGCGCGACCACCTGGAGCCCGCCGGAGTCGAGGTGAGCATGCCCGACGCCAACGAGCCGTACGACTGGCTCGTCGACGACGGGCAGGACGGACGGTATACGCAGGTCTCGGAATGACGTCGCCGCCGGAACCACGGCCGCGTCGGGGCCTTGGGTGTCAGCGGCCCGGTCGGACCAGGCCGGAACACCCTGCGGTAGACCACGCTGCTCCCAGCGTGGACGAGTGTGGCTGTGTCGATGAGAAGCGGCTCTGGTCCACTTCTTGTTGAGCCAGAACCAGAACTCCTGAACATCAACGCTGGCGAATCCCGGCGCGCACCGAAACACCCGTCCAGGCGCTCTCGCTTCCCAGGTTCTGGCTCAGCTTTTGGATGCTGTTGGCGATCTTGAGGGGACACGCGGTTCCTGCTCCGCGCACCGCTTGGCCTGCCGATATTCAGCTTCCGATGCCGCGGGCCATCCGCGGTCAACACCGATCGGGCCGCGCGAAGCGGAGACCTGCGGCGCAGCGCGATGGTTACCCCGAACACTCAAGATCGCCAACAGCATCGGTTTTGTGGTGCGCAACTCTTCGTCAACTCGGTCGCGGCCGCGGCTTGATCAACACTTGTCTTCGACGTAGAGCATGCGGCGGCCGGGCTCGGCGCGGATGATGGCGGGCCCGTGTCGTCGCCTCCGGCGCAGAGACGGCTGCGGCGCCCACCGGCTGCTGAACACGGGCTCCGTGAGGTGTGCCCCCAAACCACCGCCCGGGCCGATGCGCGAAGGCTGTTGGTTTCGTCATCAACCGCCTTGACGCCGAAGACGGTTCGCGGTGAGCGGGGCGTCGCCCGGGTGGGCGGTGCAGGTCGAGCCGGCTCCCTGATGCGGTGGGGCCGCACTCAAAGATAGGATGACAACTTTAGTTTCCATTCACCTATTTCGGAACTATAGTTGTCGCATGACGGTCTCTGAGATCACCCCAGAAGAGCAGGTAGAGCTCGACAAGGCCCTGTACGACGCCTTGAATCCCCTGGCCTCGGCTATTCGATCCCGTCAGACCGGGCTACCCGAGGACCGCATGTGGGCGGCCGATCCCGTCGACGTGGCGCTGTCCGTCCTGGCCGCTTGGAAAGCCATGGATGCCGAGGTCAGGCGGCTGTCTGCGCAGGCGGCGGCAACCGCCGGCTCCTACGGCGCAAGTTACGAGCAGTTGGGAGCCGTCTGGGGCATCACCCGGCAGGGTGCCCGCAAGAAGTGGCCCGGCGCCGTCAACCGCCCAGGTCCCGCGGCAGCGGGCACACGCACGCTCGCACTCTTCGGAGGCACCGCCGAGTTGGTGCAGGCGCCTGCCGGAGACTGGGGCTGGACAGGCAAGGGTGCTGACGGGGTATCCGGAACGGTCGCCGACGGGACGCGTTACGCAACCACCGAAGAAGCAGCAGCCCACGCCGGTGCATTCCTCAAGGAACACGCCCTCGGTATCGACGCCCAGTCCTGAAGACTCTGTCCTGGGTCATCTGCGCTGGGACGGGCCTGTGCCGGTGGCCGCGTCGAGGGCGTACACCGCGCGGTCGTGGCCGCCGACATGCACCGTCCCGTTCACCGCGACCGGGGTACCGGACACAGTCTCGCCCCCCCGCCAGCTATCAGGCGTCGTTCTCGGGCAACATGCAGAGGCCCCATGCCGGTTCCGGAAGCACTCAGCGTGCAGACACCACAGAAGACGAACACCGTTGCCGCTACCGCCGCCAAGACCGTCGTCGTCGTCCGCGTCCGCATCCCCGTGCCCCCGATCGGCATCGCCACGTGAAGATCACCCGTGCTCCCACGGGACCCTAGCCAATCCCCCGTCGCCCCCGGTTGCGCCCGGTCCCCCGGGCTCCCGGACGGGCGTTCACCGGCGCCCCTTGCGGCCGCCGTCGGCCCGCCGGGCCACCCGGGCCCGGACGGCTGCGGCGAGTTCGGCGTCGTGTTCGCGCATGCGGTGTCTCCCGTCGTCGCGGATGCGCGCGGTGTCCCGGCACGGGCCGCACAGCCCCCGGCTGCTCCCGGACTCGTCCCAGGGGCGGAGGTGGACCTCGTCCCAGCGTTCGTCGGTGAACTTGTCCCCGCAGGTCGTGCATCCGGGGCGCTTGGCTTCGTGTTCGGCCGCGTTGCGTTCGCGTGCGCGGCGGTCGTGTTCGGCGCGTTCGGTGCGCAGCAGGGTGTCGCCGTCCGGGTTGTCCAGCGCCTGGGTGAGGGTCTGCCAGCCGTCCATGCCGGGCAGGCGGCCCAGGCGCCACCACACCGGGCCGGCGGCGCCGTGCGCGTCCCACTCCTCGAGGGCGGTGACGAGGACGGGCACGGCCTGGTGGTGGTTGAGCGCGGTGGTGCCGGCGTACCCGTAGGGGCGGGCGGCGAAGGCGCGGGCCGCGACGTCCAGGCGGCGCATCCTCGCCAGGCGCCGCTCCCGGGTGGTGTCGGTGAACACGAACGCCACCGGCGGATAGCCGGCGCGGCCGGTCGCCGGGTACACCCGCGACCACAGGCGGAACGGGTGGACTTCCTCGTCCCGGGCGTGCTCCGCCTTCTTCGCATCCGCCTTCGGGGCCAGGAGCTCGAACCACTCGCGGTACCGGCGCAGCTTCGCCACCAGTTCGTCGACCGATTCGGTGCCGCGGTCGACTTCGACCAGGAGCACAGGCACCCCCGTGTCGGGGGCGCGAACCACGAGGTCGGCGTACTGGGTGAACCCATACGGCAGCTTGTGGGCGACCTCGGTCTCGCACGAGAGCACGGTGCCGAACCCGGCGCCGATCAGGTGCGCCGCAGCGGAGGTGACCGCGGCGGCGTGCGCGTCGAACCCGCCCGCGCCCCGCGCCCGCACCGCGCCGGCGGGCGGGGCCAGGTGCAGCGCCGACATCCGCACGTGCGGCGGCAGCATCGTCTTCGCCTCCGCATGACCGCGCGCGGTCAGCACCCAGAGCTGATGCCCGGACGCCAGTCGGGACTCCACCCGCACCATCCCCCGGCGCCGCAGGTCGCCGAGCGTGTCCCGGATGATCCGGTCATGGCGGTGGTGGGGACGGAGCATCCTCCACAGCTGCTCGCCGGTCGCCCGCTGGAACACCCCGAGGGCGACCAAGACATCAGACCGGTGAACCCCCGTTGCCTGCCACGCCTCACGTACACGTGAAGACGAGGCAGGCATAAGAGGGAAGTCGAACCCGCCCCCGGGCCCGGTTTCCCGCGCCTGGCCTGGGCTTGCAGCGTCCCCGGCCAGGACGGCCGCGGAGGGCGGCACGGAGGGAGCGGCGGAGGGACCCGCGACCCCCTTGTCCGCCGCCCCCGAACCGCCGCCCGGGGACGACCGCGGGGCGCGTTCCGCGTCGCCCGGCAGGCTGCTCTCCGCTCCCCCGGCCGGCCCGGGCCGGGCCCGCCGGGCATTCCGTTCCGCCGTTCCGCCGTGCTTTTCGTCCACGCTGCGCCTCCACCACGATCCGAGGCCGGCCCTTCGCCGACCCACAGACCGCACAGCGTGAACCGACCCCCCTTGTCCGCGGTCTGGGCCACCGCTCTGACCAGGAGAAACGCACCCGGCCTAGACCCCCTATGCCGCCGTGGCCTAGGGGTACCGCGCATGTCCGATTGGGCCCCTTGTCCTCCCGGTTCGTCCAGAAATCGGGGTGCGGTGCGCCCGGTGCGGTGCGCCCGGTGCGTGTGCGGGCCAGCACGGCGGAACGGCGGAACGGAAGACAAGGGGGGTCGGTTCACGCAGGGCGGTTCGTGGGTCGGCGAAGGGCTGGCCTCGGATCGTGGTGGAGGCGCAGCGTGGACGAAGGCAGCTGGCGCGCACCGCGCACCGCTTGCCTGGTTCGCCCGCTCCCATCCACGGTGCACAGTGACAGCGTGTGCACGCGGCACCCCCTTGTCCTGGGCTTGGACGCTGTTGGCAAAGTCCCGCGTCCGCGTACAAGATCAGGGCGTGGAGTTGCGCCCTGAACTGCTGCCCCCGCCCGTTCCCGCGGAGCGTCTCGCATGGCTGTGTGCGGAGATTGAACGGATCGAAGGCTTGGTTGCGCGCGGCGGCCCCGGAGAGGCGGACGAGGCCGTCGCGGCGTTCAACACCGAGACCGGGCACAACTACACGGTCGCCGACTTCGCGAACTACTGGCGTTCTGGCGACGTCGAGGAGTTCGCCTTGGAGGCGGCGCGCCCGGGATGGCCGAAGGTGCCCGACGTCACGCATGACGAACTTGCGGAGCTTGTACGTCGTGTCATGTCCGTCGCCCCGGACTGGGAGTACTGCCTGCTGCTCCTCCAAGTCAACGTGCCCAACCCGGGTCTAGTCGACCTGCTGTTCCCGGCGGAACTGACTGACGCGACCGCGGAAGAGATCGTCCGTGTCGCCCTGGCGTACCGCCCCACCGCGCTTTGATCTACCGCCCGAAGGGCATGGTGCACCCTGGCGATGTCAGCTGTCGCGGTAGCCGCGGTCGCCGTGTTCACTCACACACTCTGAAGACCGTGGGCGCGGCGTTCCGTTCCCTGCGCTCGGCTGTCCCCGGCAGCCGGGGACGGCGGTGAGGATCGTCGGAGCGCCTCTCGATCAGCCGTTGCGACAGATCGTGCGGATCGCCGCGTGCCATGCGCTTCCCGGATCGGCGACGAGGGGATCCACGGCTTCGAGTCGGCTGATCATCTGCGCGACGCGTTCCTCGACGGGGCCGCCCGTCCACAGGGTGCGCAAGTGTGTTTCCACGACGGCCATGCACCGCACCAGCAGCGACAGGTGTCCGTTCACTACCGCCGGTAGAGCACCCTCACGCGCGGCGATGGCGCTCACGGCGCCCGTAGTGCCGTCCAGGCACAGAACATCATCCTGGATGTAACCGATGAAGAGCAGTTGGTCGTCGAGAGCGCGGTGACTGTCGAGGAAGCCGAACTTCTCCGCGACGGGCTGCATCCGACTCGGGGTCAGGGTGATGGCCTCCATCAACCCGCGTGGCACACCGATCTCGCACACGAGGCGCCTGGCGTCACCATCGACCAAGGCCTCCGGGGCCTCGGCGACAGTGCGCAACGCGTACGCCCGGTACGCCCGAAGGAGTTCGTCGCGTATCGACGACGACATGGTTGCAACCTTTCGCGGCCTGCCATCAGGGCGTACCAATCATGGACGCCAACGCGGCTGACGATAGCCGCCCCTGCCGACAAGGCTCCCCAGCCACCCGTCGGGCGATTGCCAACTTCGCGGCGGCGCCCCCGCCCGGCGGCGTCTCCTGGGAGACAAACGCCGGGCAGAAACCGCACCTTGCTGCTACTGAAGTCTCTGTTCGACGGGCCGTCGGCAGCGCAAGCCTCCTGTGCACCCGCCGGCCTCTAGGCCGAAAACGGTGACGGTGCAGGGGCAGGTCTGCGGCGTCGCCCTTCCGGCGTGAAGGTGAAAGTCCCGGCGAACGGCCCGTCGCCGTAGCGGACGGCCAGCAGCAAAGGCTCGGCGTGTGCCGGTGGCCAGGACTGCTCTGCTCCGTCCTCGGGGCCGTTCCACAGATGGAAGAACACCATGGGCTCCCCGGGCTCTTCACCCACGTAGCCCAGCGTTTTGCCATACAACGGATTCGTCCCGCCGAACAGAACTGAAGGCGGCCCGAACCGGGCGACGACATCGCCCCACACGCGGTCCTGGGCGGCCCACACACCCGCCGTCTGGCGCAGCGAGGCATACGACGCCGAATCCAAGACTCGGTCAGGCACAAGCCAGCCCAGCCGACGCGCGATCTCCGCGTACACAGAGGAGACGCTGTAGCCGTGATCGCGAGGCAGCAGGCAGTCGAACGCCCCCTGCACCCCTGCGGCGGCCCATGCGCCGCGTCCCTCCAGAGCGTGCATTTCCTCGTTCCACGCCTGCGATCGCTGCTCGACGAACAGCAGTGAGCTTGCTCCGCTTTGACGGACACCGTCGTTGTGGTGGTCAGGCCGCTGCGAGGGCGGCTTCGTATTCGACGGGTGTGCGGTAGCCGAGGCTG
>NZ_JBSFVE010000035.1:0-61135 GCF_053592165.1 Streptodolium elevatio | reverse complement strand
TCCGGCACGTCGTCCGCGCTGCTGCTGGCGCTGCTCGCGGCGCACGGCCAGCAGGCGGTCTATGTCCCCGGCCGGACGGTGAACCGCATGTCGGGAAACCCGCCGCGCCACGATGCCGACGACATCCTCCGCAGCCTCGGCATCCCGACGCGGGGTGCGGTGTACGACCTGTCCTCCGGCTGGTGGCGGCACATGCCCGGCTTCGAGGGCTACCCGCGCTTCGAGGTGATCACCTACAACTCCCCGCAGAACCAGCGCGCCACCGGGCAGTTCCCCTTCGACAAGCCGGCGGAGAACGAGGTCCAGGTCGGCTACGTCTCCGAGTTCGTGTCGGGAGGCCTGCACACCGGCACGCACATCGACGCGCTCTGCCACATCACGTGCGGCGAGAACGACGAGTGGCACGGCGGCGTCTCGGCGAACGACGCCCTCGGGACGTTCGGCGCCGAGCGCGGCGACGCCTCGGAACTGGCCCCCGTCATCGGCAGGGGAGTACTGCTCGACATCCCGCCCGTGCTCGGCCTGGAGATCCTGCCACCCGGCTTCGCGGTCGGCGAGGAGCACCTGCGGGCGGCCGCGGAGGCCGCCGACGTGACGATCCAGGACGGCGACATCGTGCTCGTCCGAACCGGGCAGATGAAGTTCTGGCCGGACATCAGGCGCATCCGCAAGCTCAGCGACGGCAGCGGCGTCGCCCTGGACGGCGCGCAATGGCTAGTCGCGCAGGGCGCCCGCTACATCGGCGCCGACACGCTGTCATTCGAGGTGCGGCCGTCGACGGTCCCCGGCAACGAGTTCCCCGTGCACCTGTTCCTGCTGTACGAGAACGGGATCCACATCATGGAGTGGGTCAACTGCGAGGGCCTGGCGGCCGACGGGGTATCCAGCTTCCTCTTCGTGGGGCTGCCGCTCACCATCCGCGGCGGCAGCGGGTCGCCGCTGCGTCCGATCGCGGTGGCCTGACCGCCGCCCTACTCGGCCGAGGCGTCCGGGAGCAGGGCCGCGATCGCCTGCAAGTGCCTCCGCATGCGGTGCTGTGCGAGCGGGGCGTCGCCGGCCACGATCGCCTCGACGATCGCCCGGTGGGCCTCGTGCGACCGCACCGCGCTGTCGTGCTGCTCCTCGTCCGGTTGGCCGCCGGACGCCCAAGTCTGCTGCACCATGTCCTGGTCCAACTGCGTCAGCACCTCGACGAAGAGCGTGATCGCCGGATTTCCGGCGAGTTCGGCGATCACGCTGTGCAGGTTCCGCGCGTGCCCCAGGGTCACGCCGCGCTCGATCAACTCCCGCTCGGTGTCCAGGGGTTCGGTCAGGCGGGCGATCCCCGCCTCGGTCAGTTTCTCGGTCGCGGCGGTGACCCCGGCCAGTTCGAGGGCCATCCTCGCCTCGAACATCTGCCGCCGGTTGACCGCCGCATGCCGCAGGTAGACGCGCGCGGCGTCGCGGACGATGCCCGGGTCGGGCTCGGTGACCACCAGGCCGCCGCCGGGACCGCGCCGCATGCGGGCCATCTGGTGGTGTTCCACGAGCCGCACGGCCTCGCGGAACACGGCCCGGCTGACGCCGTACCGTTCGATCAGGTCCCGCTCGGAGCCGAGGACCGATCCGGTACGCCAACCCGCCTCCAGGATGTCCTTCTCGATCATCGCCGCCACCGTTTCGGCGAGCCGCTGCGGGCTGCCGCCTTCCGGCGTGTGCCGAGTCGCCCTTGCAGCGCTTGTCATGGACAGGCCCTATCCGTCGTGAAGTCGTCTCCGGCGGGAGTCGCGCCCGATGCCCGGAACCTCGATACCTCGTATCGGGATGCCTGGATACAGCGCACTCTTTCTTCGCTCATGGTAGACGAGTGCAAGGAATGCTCGCAGGATGCGGTCGATCGTGGCGAAAATAAGGGTACTTATCCCTCGCCAGGAGCAGCCGTGTCCGCACCGACGATGCGCAACGCCAGCTCGCCGTACTCCCAGACCACGGCGTCCTCGCCGATCTCGCCGTCCTCGCGGAACCACACGGCGACGCCCATGCCCAGGTCCAGAATGGCGTACGAGGCCAGTCTCGCGGACGCGACCCGGAACCGGCCGGCGGCCACGCCGGCCGAGACCAGGTCGCGGAAGCACGCCTCATACTCCGCCCGCCGGCCGAGCACCTCCGCGCGGAACGGCTCCTGGAGGCTGCGCAGTTCGCGGTTGCCGACGAAGGCCTCGAGCCGGTGCCGGGCGTGGTAGCGCACATGGGTCTCGGTGGCGCGCCGGAGCCGTTCCGCCGGATCCTCCGTCGTGGTGACGGCCGCGCGGTGCTGGGCGAGCAGTTCGTCCATGGTCCGGCGGGTGATCTGGACCAGCAGTTCCTGCTTCGAGGCGACGTGCTTGTAGAGGCTCGGCCCCCGCACGCCGATGGCGGCGCCGATGTCGGCCATCGTCGTAGCCTCGTAGCCGAACCTGGTGAACAGGTCGAGGGCCGCCGCGCGGATGTCGTCGGACCGCGGTGAACCGGACAAGGCCGCACTCCCTGGTAGCCGTCGGCTAATGATGCGTAGCTGGATGATCGAAGTTTCCGTGATCCTATCGCGATTTGACAGGTCGTGCTGCTATGGTCCTGGCTAATCATCATTAGCCAAGATCATTAGCTGAGATCATCAGCCAGGGAGACTGTGTGACTGTCGACCTCACGCCCGGCCCGGTCGCGGAGGACCTCGCCCGGCGTACCGCGCGCTTCGTCCGCGAGACGGTCGTCCCCGTCGAGGAGCGCCTCGGCGGGGTGCCGGGCTCCGACGACGTACGCCTGGAACTCCAGCGGGCCGCACGGGAGGCCGGCGTCTTCGCACCGCACGTCTCCCCGGAGTACGGCGGCCACGGGCTGGACATGCGGGACCGCGCTTTCGTCTTCGAAGAGGCCGGCTATTCGCTGCTGGGCCCGCTCGCGCTCAACATCGCCGCGCCCGACGAGGGCAACATGCACATGCTGGAAGCCATCGCGTCCCCCGCGCAGAAGGAGCGCTACCTGCGTCCCCTCGCCGCCGGTGCGACGCGTTCCTGCTTCGCGATGACCGAGCCCGCACCCGGGGTCGGCTCGGACCCGGCGGCGCTCGCCACCACGGCCGAGCGCATACCCGGCGGCTGGCGCATCGACGGCCGCAAGTGGTTCATCACCGGGGCGGACGGCGCCGACTTCGTGATCGTGATGGCGCGTACGTCGGGCGCACCCGGCGACGCCGGCGGGGCCACCATGTTCCTCGTCGACGCGGGGAACCCGGGCATGCGCATCGTGCGGCACATCGAGACCCTCGACGAGAGTCTGTTCGGCGGACACGCCGAGATGCTCTTCGACGGCTGCACCGTCCCGGACGACGCGGTGCTCGGCGAGGTGGACGAAGGCTTCCGGTATGCCCGGGTCCGGCTCGGTCCGGCCCGTACCACGCACTGCATGCGCTGGCTCGGCATCGCCCGACGTGCCCAGGACATCGCGGTGGCAAGGGCCGCCGAACGCGAGCTCTTCGGCTCGCGGCTGGCCGAACTCGGCATGGTCCAGGCGATGATCGCGGACAACGAGATCGACATCGCCGCCGCGCACGGCCTCATTCTCCAGGCCTGCGCCGATCTCGACCGGGGCGGGTCCGGGGCGCAGTCCACCTCCATCGCCAAGACCTTCTGCGCCGAAGCGGTCTGGCGGGTGGTGGACCGCTCGCTGCAGATCTGCGGCGCCCTCGGCGTGTCCGGCGACGTACTGCTCGGCCGATTCCTGCGCGAGACAAGGCCGTTCAGGATCTACGACGGCCCCTCCGAGACCCACCGCTGGTCCATCGCCCGCCGCGTCGTCCGGCGCCACGACGCGGCGCATGCCCGATGAGCGCGGGCTCTGTCGGCGAAGCCGGGCGTCCAGGCACCGACGGGCTCGACCCGGCCGTCCTGGAGCGGTTCTTCGCGGACAACGTGCCGGGCTTCCGCGGCGGTCTGACCGCCGAACTCCTGCACGGCGGCCGGTCCAACCTCACCTACAAGGCGACCGACGGCGCGAACACCTGGGTCGTCCGCCGCCCGCCGCTGGGCGGGCTGACCCCCTCCGCGCACGACATGGCCCGCGAATACCGGGTCGTCTCCGCGCTCGCGGACAGCGCCGTCCCGGTGCCGCGAGCCGTGGCGCTGGCCGACGACACGCTGCTGGGTGTGCCGTTCTCGGTGGTCGAGTACGTCCCGGGAACCGTCATCCGGACCCGCGAGCAGCTGCACCGGCTGCCGGACCACCGGATCGCGGGCTGCGCCCATGCCCTCGTGGACACCCTGGCCCGCCTCCACGCCGTCGACCCGGCCGAGATCGGACTCGCGGACTTCGGACGGCCCGAGGGCTACCTCTCCCGCCAGGTCGCGCGGTGGTACGACCAATGGCAGCGCGTACGCACCCGCGAACTCGCGGACATCGACAGGCTGTACGCACGGCTCGCCGAGACTTGTCCGCGCGAGAGCGGCTTCGCGATCGTGCACGGCGACTTCCGGATCGACAACGCCATCCTCGCCCCGGACGATCCGGAGGAGGTGCGCGCCGTCGTCGACTGGGAGATGGCGACGCTCGGCGACCCGCTCGCGGACCTGGGCCTGCATGTGGCGTACGCGGACCCCGCCTTCGCGCCGGTGCTGGCCGGCGCCGCCGCGTCGACCAGCGAACGCCTGCCGCGGCCGGGGGAGTTGGCCCGGCGCTACGCCGAGACCTCCGGCCGCGACGTGACCGGCCTCGGGTTCCACGTCGCTCTCGGCTACTTCAAGACCGCGGTCATCGCCGAGGGCATCCACGCCCGCTTCCGCGGCGGGCTCACCAGGGGTTCCGGATTCGAGACCGTCGGCCGGGCGCCCGCGCCGCTCGCGGCGGCCGGTCTGCGGGCGCTGACCGGATCCGTCTGACCGCCGCACCGACCGCGCGCCCCGACACCGCGCCCCGACACCCCATCCACCAGAAGGAGTGCACATGGGAATCCTGGACCGCTTCCGGCTCGACGGCCGGGTCGCCATCGTGACCGGAGCGTCTTCGGGCGTCGGCGTGGTCATCGCGCGCGCTCTCGCCGAGGCCGGCGCCGACATCGTCCTGGCCGCGCGCCGGGCCGAGCAACTCGCCGAGACCGCCGAGCTGGTGGCGAAGGCCGGACAGAGGGCGCTGTGTGTGCCGACCGACGTCTCCGTGCCGGAGCAGTGCCGCGCGCTGGCGGCCGCGGCCGCCGAGTTCGGATCGGTCCGCGTGCTCGTCAACAACGCCGGAGTGGGCACCGCGGTCCCCGCGGTGCGGGAGACCCCCGAGCAGTTCCGGTCGGTGCTGGACGTCAACCTCTCCGGCGCGTACTGGATGGCGCAGGCCGCCGGGGGCGTGATGCGGGAGGGCGGTTCCATCGTCAACATCTCCAGCATCCTCGGCCTGGTCACCGCAGGCCTCCCGCAAACCGCGTACGCCGCGTCCAAGGCCGGTCTCCTGGGGCTGACCCGGGACCTCGCCGCCCAGTGGAGCAGCCGCCGGGGCATCCGGGTCAACGCCGTCGCACCCGGGTTCTTCGCGTCCGAGATGACCGACCAGTACCCGGACGGCTACCTCGCGGACCGCCTCGGCGGCCTGTCCGTGCCTCGCCTCGGCGACGCCGAGGAACTCGCCGCCGCAGTGCTGTTCCTCGCATCCGACGCTGGCGGCTACGTCACCGGCACGACCCTGACCGTCGACGGCGGCCTGACGATCTCCTGACGGGTGCTCCAGGCGTGCGTCCGCCGCGCGCCCGTTCGTACATCGGTCGCCACGTCACCCGTTGCGGACGCCGTCGAGGACGTCCAAGGCGAGATCCGGATCCGCGCCGGCCGCCAGCGACACCGACACCCGGTCGTAGACACCCGTGCTGCGCTCGCGGATCAACTTGCCTGCCGCTGCGGGGCTTTCGGCGACGACCGCGAACGCGTTCAGCACGTCGTCGTCGACGAGCCGCCCCATCTCCTCCCACCGCCCGGCGAGCGACAACGTGCGCAATTCCTCTTGCAGCGCGCCCCAGCCGTGATGCTCCAGCACGCCGCGGTACGCGGGGGTGGACCCGTAGAAGGCGATCCGCTCCCGGATACCGGCGAGGCCGTGTTCGTACTCCGCCTCCGTACGGCCGGTGGCGACCAGCACGTTCCCGGCGATCTCGAAGGGCCGCCCGGTCCAGGGCGCCCGTGCGGCTTCGGCTTCGGCTCGGGCGGCAAGGACCCGCGGGGCGAGTTGCGCGGCGACGTACGGCACGGTGCTGAACGGGTGGCAGATCACGCCGTCGCCGACCGCTCCGGCCGCCGCGGCCATCCGGGGCCCGACGGCCGCGACGAGCACAAGGGGCGGGCCCTGAGCTACCGGGCCGGGGTCAAACAGCGGGTTCATCAGGCTGTGGCGATAGAACTCGCCCTGGAAATCCAGCTTCTCGCCGGTCTGCCAGCTGTGCCAGACGGCCCGGGTGGCGGCCACGAACTCCTGCATGCGCGCGGCCGGTTGGGACCACGGCATGGCGAACCGGCGGGTGATGTGGGCCTTCACCTGCGACCCCAGGCCGATCACGGCGCGGCCCCCGGAGATCTGCTGAAGTGTCCAGGCGCTGGAGGCCAGCGTCATCGGAGTCCTGGCGAAGGCGATGGCCACACCCGTGGCGACCTCGATCCTGGAGGTACGCGAGGCGGCGACGGCCAGCAGCTGGAACGGATCCTGCGCGGTCTCGGGGACTAGGACCCGGTCGACGCCGCGCTGTTCGGCGGTGATCGCGGCGTCCGCGGCGCCGGGTGACGCGCCGGTGCCGACGTCCAGTTTCAGAGGGGGCGGTGTGGGGTGCGGGGGAGTGGTCATGGTGCGGGCTTCTCCTGCGGTGTCAGGCCATCGCGTTCACGCCCGTGAGGGCGCGTCCGATGATGAGCTTCTGGATCTGGCTGGTGCCTTCGTAGAGCGTGAGAACGCGTGCGTCCCGCAGGTACCTGCCGAGCGGGTACTCGTCGATGTAGCCGTAGCCGCCGAGTACCTGGAGGCAGTTGTTGGTGACCCGGACGGCCGTTTCGCCCGCGTGGTACTTCGCCGTCGAGGCGTCCACCGCGTACCCCTTGGGACCGATGCCGGCGTCCGCCATTCGCGCGACCTGATGGGTCAGCAGGCGGGACGCCCGGACGTCGACCTCGGAGTCCGCGAGGAGTTCCTGCACGAGCTGGAAGCCCGCGATCGGCCGGCCGAACTGGGTCCGTTCCGTCGAGTAGCGCACGGCCGCGTCGACCGCGGCCTGGGCCACGCCCACGGCTCCGGCCGCCACCGAGACGCGGCCGCGCTCCCAGCGCGATGGCCAGGCCCTTGCCGACCTCGCCGAGGCGGGCCGAATCCGGGACGCGTACCGCGTCGAAGCCGATCTCGGCGGTCGCCTGGCCGCGCAGCCCGAGCTTGCCGTGGATCTCCGTGGCGGTGAAGCCGCGCGAAGCGGTCGGCACGAGGAAGGCGGTGATGCCGGTTTCGTCGGTCCGGGCGAAGGTCAGCGCGACCTCGGCCGCGGTGCCGTTGGTGATGAACGTCTTGCCGCCGCTGATCACCCAGTCGCCGCCGTCGCGTACCGCCCGGGTGGCGAGCGACGCCGCGTCGGATCCGGTCCCGGGCTCGGTCAGCGCGAAACAGCCGAGAACCTCGCCGCGTACGAGCCGCGGCAGCCACTGCCGCTTCTGCTCGTCGGTGCCGTGCGCCGCGATGGTCTTGGTCACCAGCCCGAGGGACACCGACACGATGCCGCGGACCGAGGAGTCGCCGCGTCCGAGTTCCTCGGTGACCAGGACGTACGAGAGCATGTCGGCTTCCACGCCGCCGTACTCCTCCGGGATCATCAGGCCCAGGAAGCCCAGTTCGCCGAGCCTCTTCGCGATGTCCGGGTCGACCCGCTCGGCGCGGTCCCACTCGCGGGCGTGCGGGGCGACCTCGCGGTCGACGAACTGTGCGGCCATGGCCCTGATTTCGCGTTGGGTCGTGGTGAGGCCGAAGTCCCGTGAGCGCAAAGCTCCTCCTCCTTGGTGTGATGGCGGCAGCAACGGGCGGGGTCAGTACGCGCCGTCGTCGGGCGACGCGCCCGACTCGGCGAGCGGCAGCCCGAGTTGCGCCCGCTCGGCGACCCAGCGGGTCGGCCGGTAGCGCGGATCGCCGGTGGTGCGGTGCAAGCCCTCGTGCAGTGCGAGCATCCGCCGCGGACCGACGGTGTCGCCCCAGCCGAGCGGCCCCATCGGGTAGCCGAGTCCGGCCATGACGGCGGCGTCGATGTCCCGCGGTGCGGCGATCGACCGCTCGGCGATCGAGGCGCCCACCGAGACGATCGACGCGAGCAGCCGTTGCGCGACCGAGCCCGCGGTGTCGCGTACGACCGAGACGGTCCGTGGCACGCCGCCCGGGTCGGCGCGGGCGAGGACGGCTCGGGCGTCACGGCCCGCGGCGCGGTCGGTCGCGGGGGTCACCGCCAGCACACGGCGGGATGCGGCCAGGGACAGCGGGTCGACGCCCAGCGTCCGCCGCAGGGGCAGGTCCGCGGCCGCCACCGCGGCCGCGACGGCGGTTCCCCAGGTGGGGACCAGCACCACCGCGTCGGCCGGCGGGACCGGGCCGCCGCGCGGAGCCGCACCCGTCCCGGCGAGGGCGGCGCGCAACGCGTCGGCATCCGGGCCGTCGCCTGCCACCCACACCGGGCGTTCGGCGTCGCCGTCGACGGGCGGCTCGGGCGGGACTTCGGCATTTCCGTCGCCGTACGTGTAGAAGCCGCGCCCGGTCTTGCGTCCGAGCAGACCGGCCGCGACGCGGTTGGCCGCGACGACGGAGGGGCGCAGCCGGTCCGAGTGCGCGAACCCCCGCCAGATCGTGTCGGTGACAGCCGCGGTGATGTCCAACCCGGTGAGGTCCATGAGTTCGAACGGCCCCATGCGCAGCCCGAGAACGTCGCGCGCGATGCGGTCGATCCCCGCCGCGTCCGCCACCGACTCCTCCAGCAGGGCCAGCGCCTCCGTCGCGAGCCCGCGTCCCGCGTGGTTGACCAGGAAGCCGGGGGTGTCCGCCACCACCACGGCGGCATGCCCGCTGCGGCGGACGAACTCGGCGAGGATGTGCGGGATTTCCGGTCGGGTCCGGGCGCCGGGAACGACCTCGACGATCTTCATGAGCGGCACGGGGTTGAAGAAGTGCAGCCCGGCGAGCCGGGAGGGATCCGACAGGCCCGCGCCGATCACCGTGACCGTCAGCGAGGAGGTGTTGGTGGCGAAGACCGCCTCGGCGGGCAGCACCTCCTCCAGCGCACGGAACATCGCGATCTTCGCGGCGAGGTCCTCGTGGATGGCCTCGACGACCAGGTCCACCGCCGGACCGGGAGCGGTCGGCGAGTGGAGGGGCACGAGCCGTCCCCGGACGTCCGCGGCGTCCTCGGAGGTCATCCGCCCGTTCCGGACCGCCCGCCGCAGCATGTCCTCGACGAAGGCGAGTACCTCGGGCACGGATTCCGGGCGGGCGTCGCACAGTTCGACGGTGTGTCCGGCGGTCGCGGCCCAGTACATCACGCTCAACCGCCCGCACAAGGGGAACTCCCTGACCGGCACGATGATGCCGCAGGTGCGGGCGGTGTGGAGCGAGGTCCGGGACGACCCGTGGATCCGCGCCGCCATCGTCACCGGAGCCGGCGACCGGCACTTCTGCACGGGGGCCGACGTGAACGTCGTCGCCGGACGCGGCGGGATGAGCACGGGCACCGGCCCCCTCACCGACGAGGTGTTCTGGTCGCCGCGGCAGAACCGGGTGTGGAAGCCGGTCATCTGCGCGGTCAACGGCCTCGCGGCGGGCGCCGGGCTGCACTTCGTGGTCGACGCCGACATCGTCGTCGCCTCCGAGCGGGCGGCCTTCATGGACAGCCACGTCAACGTCGGGCTGGTGGGCGCCATGGAGAACATCGGCCTGGCCAAGCGCCTGCCACTGGGGTCCGCGCTGCGGATGACGCTGATGGGCAAGGACTACCGCATGCCCGCGGAGCGCGCCTACCAGCTGGGGCTGGCCGACGAACTCGTCGCCCACGAAAGCCTCATGGACACGGCCGAGGAAATCGCCCGCAGCATCGCCAAGAACTCCCCGGCCGCGGTGTCGCTTTCGCAGCAGGCGGTCTGGGGTTCGCTCGAAATGGGCTACGCCCAGGCCTGCGAGTACGGATGGGCCCTGCTGCGCATGCACTGGGCGCACCCCGACTCCAAGGAAGGGCCGCGGGCGTTCAGCGAGGGCCGCGAGCCCAAAGGGGTCACGGTGTCCCCGATCCCGACGCACGACGGCGGCCGCCTGAACGAGGTCCGCTTCGACGATGTGCGCGTCCCGGTCGCGGACCGCGTCGGCGCGGAGAACGAGGGCTGGCAGGTCGTCGGGTCGGCCCTCGCCGTCGAGCGGCACGTGCAGTTCCCGCCCAAACGGCTCCGGCGCGACCTCCAGGACCTGGTCCGCTGGGTCGAGGACGCGGGCCTCGGCCAGGACCCGGCGGTCCGCGGACGCCTGGCCGAACTGGCGGTGCGGGTGGCGGAGGTCGAGGCACTGGCCCTGGCGCTGCTGGGCGAGATCATCGCCGGTGAGCCGTCCGCGGTCCCGGCCGCGTACCACAAGCTCGCCGGAACCACGGTTGCCCAGGAAATCGCCCGTGCGGCCATGGAGTTCGGCTCGCCGGAGGCGCTCGTCAAGGGCACCGACATCGAGTTCATGTGGCGGCAGGCGATCCTGGAGACCATCGGCGGCGGCACCTCCGAAACCATGCGCGGACTCGTCGCCCGGCAGGCTTTCGGCCTCGGCGCCCGCACCTGACGCGCCACGCTTCGCCCGGTCGAGTGGGGCCGACGTTCCCGTGGCGCGAGCCGGCGCGTCAGTTGAGCGAGCCCTCCATGCCGCTGTAGATCTCGGTGGCCTCGCAGAAGGCGAAGCCGTGCGCCTCCGCGTACGCCATGGCCTCGTCGACTTTGGTCAGGTCCGTGGCCAGGTCGTGGCCCCAGCCGTCGGCGTGTGCGGGGGCGAGGAGTTCGTCGCGGTGCGTGCGCAGATTGGCGCGCGCCGCGGCGACCGCGTGCGGAGGGACCAGGCCGCCTACCGAGTAGTTCCCGGTGATGGTGGGCTCCGCCGCCCAGTCGCGGCTCGGGAACACCTCGGCCAGCGCGTCGTACAGCGGAGTCGGCAGGCCGAAGCCGACGTCGTCGACGCCCGCGGTGGCACACACCCGGGTCGGCCAGGTGTACCCCCGCGACATCCAGCCGGGGTGGAACACGGCCGCGAACTCGACGACACTGAAGGGGACTTCGCTGTCGATGAGGACACCGGGCGGGTGTTCGCGCCCGGTGTCGGGATCGCGTACGGTCGGCGCGCCGGAGCGCAGTGCGGCGCCGGCCGCCCGCAGGATCCGCATGCGCCACGACATGTGCTCGCGCAGCGCCCCCGCCTCGGGGATGACGCCTTCCGTCGAGGGGGTGGCGTGCGCGGCGAGCCCGGGGTGCAGGCGGTCGAGCATCTCGCGGGCGAGCGCCGGGACTTCCTCCGGAGTGGCGGCCAGATAGCGCCCGATGTCGTGGACGACCTGCGCAGGATCGTCCCCGGTGACGAAGAACGGGCGGCCCCACACGTGCAGCCTGGTGTCGAACGCGTCCACGCCCAGCCCCTTGGCGGCGTCGATCGCCCCGACCGCCCACTGCTTGGCCTCGAACCGCGTCCGGCGGACGGCCACCGCCCGGTCGAGGAGGTCGTCGAGGCCGTCGTCGTCGCCGACCCCGGCGATGTACGGCAGCAGGCGGTCCTGGACGAGGGCCAGGTCAACGGGGTGGAAGCTTGTGTCGAAACCCATGCGTGCCGACGATACCCGGTCGGGGTCCGCCGGTCGGAGCCGGTTCGGCAGGGCGGCTCGCACCGCCGCGCCGATCGTCCGACTGCCGCCCCGGCACCGCGCGTTGCGGCGCCGCCGTCACTTGAGGAGCGACCGGGCGGCGTCGACGGCTTCGCGCTGATGGGGCTGGAGGTCCTGGCCGGCGAAGCCGGAGACGATCGGGAGGAACGGGTCGTCCAGCGTGCGGACTCCGGCCATCGCCTCGATCACCGCGAGGCCGCAGAAGGGGACGTACGACGGGTTGTAGCCGCCCTCGTGCGACATCACGACCCGGCCGCCGCACAGGTCGGCCGCGGTGTCGAGCAGGCGTTCGGTGAGTGCCCGGTAGCCCTCGGAGGTGACCATCTGGCGGGCCATCGGGTCCATCGCACTGGCGTCGAACCCCGAGGCGACCAGCACGAGTTGCGGCTCGAAGGCACGGAGCGCGGGGACGACCACGGTGTCCATCGCGTACAGGTAGGCCCCGTCGCCGGAACCGGCCGGGAGCGGGACGTTGACGGCGGAGCCCAGCCCCGCCCCCTCGCCGCGCTCGTCGCGGTACCCGCTGCGCGGCGGGAAAACGTCGTCCTGGTGCAGCGAGATCGTCAGGACGTCCGGGTCGGCGTAGAACGCCTTCTGGGTGCCGTTGCCGTGGTGCACGTCCCAGTCGAGGACCGCGACGCGCTCGATGCCACGCGCCGCCATGGCGTGCCGGACCGCGACGGCGACGTTGCCGAAGATGCAGAAGCCCATGCCGGTCTGCGGTTCGGCGTGGTGGCCCGGCGGCCGCACCAGGGCGTACGCGTTGTCCACGACACCGTCCAGCACCGCGTCGACCGCCACGATGGCGCCGCCCGCGGCGAGCGCCGCGATCTCGTACGCGCCCTGGCCGAACGGGCTGAGGCCGTCGCCCGCGTCGCCGCCCTTGGGCAGCAGGCTCTCGGCCCGCACCCGGTCGAGGTGCGCGCGGTCGTGCACGCGCAGGATCTCCTCCTCGGTGGCCGCGCGCGGTGCCAGCCGCACCAGCTGGTCGGCGAGCCCCGAGACCACCAGGAGTTCGTGCAGGCGGCGCTTGGTCTCCGCGTTCTCGACGTGGACCAGCGGCTGGAGCCCGGCGGCGGGGTTCGAGGGGAACAATCCCGCGTGGGTTCCGGTGTCATGCCAGCCGAAGATCTCGTGGTAGACGTATCCGGTGGTCATGGCGGCCTCCTCGGCGCATCGCGGTCCGGCGTTGGGGATGCAAGCCTCGGGCGCGCGAGGTGGGCGGCGGGTCCGTGAGTTCACGGACAAGTTCGCGCGTCAGGCCACCGATGGGTGCCGCCGGCGGGACGCGGTGCGGGTGAACGAGGTGAGGTCGCCCAGGTCCCCGGACCCGGGACGCGGGCGCACCAGGCCGTTGCGCGCCGCGACGGCGGCCAACTCGCTGCGCGAGCGGCAGTCGAGCTTGCCGAGCAGGCGTTCCACGTACGTCTCCACCGTGCGGCGCCCGATGGTGAGCCGGTCCGCGATCACCGGGTTGGCGTGCCCGGCGGCGATGGCGGTGAGCACGTCGACCTCGCGCATGGTGAGGCCGCTCTCGTTGGGATACGCGCGCGTGAGCAGCACCGCCCCGGCGTACGACGACCGCCCGGCGGCGAGCAGGACCGCCTGGAGCCACCGCCGGCCGACGGGCCACAGGAACTCCAGGCGCGGTTCGCGCAGCGCCGCGAAGCGGACGGCCAGCGAGCGGAGCCCGGCGTCCTGCGCGGCCGGCCCTTCCGGCCGCGCGCGCAGCGGCAGCACGCGGCCGTCGGGAGTGACCCGGTTCCCCGTCCAGTCGGGGCCGTACGCCGCGTCCACCTGCGGACTCAGGCACGGGTCGACATGCGGTACGAGGAACGCCGCAACCTCCGCCACAAAGGCCCGCGCCGCCTCCCCGAACGCCGCCGGGCGCCCGGCGCTCATCTGGATGAACCCGGCGGGCCGCCCTGCCTCGTCGCGCAGGCAGGCACCGAGCCCGTCGTCGTAGCCGGCCGGTGCGAGCCAGTCGCGATAGTGCGGCGAGCTCCGGAAGCCGAGGCCCTCGTCGTCCATCAGCAGCGGCAGGTCCGAATTGCGCAGCAGCCGCCCCCACACGGTTCCCGGCATGCCGGTCAGGTCGGCCGAGACGCCGCTCGGGTAGCCCTGCTCGGCGACCACCGCATAGCGCGACGCGACCGGGTCCCAGCCCGTGACCTGCACGGCGCTCAGCTCCGGCAGGGCGAGTGCGAGCGCGTCGAACGCCTGTCTCCAGTCGGCACCGCCGGGCCGGTTGAGGGCAAGGCCCACCCCGACCGCCGCGGCGACCGTACGTCTGTCCATGTCCGCCTCCTCGTGCCCGCCCGGCGCCGACCCCGCCGCCGATGGAGGTACATCGTTTGACCGCAAACAATGCGCCGTCAAGCTCCCCGCCCCACCGAGCCCCACGAGCCACCGCCAAGTGGCCCAGGATGATCGGCAAGACGGCAAGCGCAGCCGACGCCCCGATCAGCGGGAAACAGGCCAGATCCGTCATCGACGTCACCAGGGTCCGGCGTTGGCGACGGTGGTCAACCGGCCTGGTGGGTAGTGGTGTTCGGGGTGGGGGCTGCCCGCGGGGGTGATCGGGCCATCCGGATACTTGGGCCATGAACATCTACGACACGATCGGCACTTCGTACGTCCACACCCGGCAGCCGGATCCGCGGATCGCCGCGCAGATCCATGCGACGCTGGGGGACGCGTCCGACGTGATCAACATCGGGGCCGGCAGCGGCTCGTACGAACCGCCTCAGACGGTCCTCGCGGTGGAGCCGAGTGAGGTCATGATCGCGCAGCGGCCGCCCGGTGCCGCGCCCGCCGTGCGCGCGGTGGCCGAACGCCTGCCGGTGCGCGACGGCGCCGCCGATGCCGTCATGGCCCTGCTGACCATCCACCACTGGACCGATCCGGAGGCCGGGATCGCCGAGCTGCGCCGGATCGCCAGGCGCCGCATCGTGGTCCTGACGTGGGACCAGCAGGTGTTCCGCGAACGGTTCTGGCTGGTGCGGGACTACCTCCCGCAGGCCGCCGCGTTCGACGACGAGCGGGCCATGCCGACCGACGTCGTGGCCGAACTGCTGGGCGGGGCACGGCAGGAGCCCGTGCCCATCCCGCACGACTGCACCGACGGCTTCGGTGCCGCGTTCTGGCGGCGGCCGCAGGCGTACCTTGACCCCCGGGTACGCGCCGGCATCTCGATGCTCGCGCAGACCGGCGACGCCGCCCTGGCGCCCGGCCTGGCCGCGCTCGAGGACGACCTGAACACCGGTCGCTGGCAGGACCGTTACGCCGATCTGTTGGCACTGGACAGCATCGACGTCGGCTACCGCCTCCTCGTCGCCGAACTCTGACCGCCGGGGGCGCGGCCACGACCCGTTTGGGCCAGGCCGGCGTGCGCGCCGTCCGGCCGCAACCCGTACCCTCCGGCGCCCGGTTCTCCGACTCGGAAGAACGGCGATCCCGGGCCCGTCCGTCCGGCGTGCCAACCAACCGTGTCGGCTGGCGACCTCGATCATGATTTGTGACTCTGAAGAGACGGCGCCATCCGGACGCCGTTCGATCGTGAGGAGATCTCATGCTCACCAAGCTGCACCCGACAACGGAGGCCGTGGCCTCGTCGGTCGAGCGTCGGCGCTGACCACGCTGCTCGCGGAGGACGAGGCCGCGCGACACCGATCCGGTCGAGGACGACCCCGCAGAGGCGTTCCGGGACCACGAACACACCGCAGTCGTCGCGGTGATCGCCGGCACCGCCACTTTGTCGCGCGAGCTGGACGCGTCATCCGCAACCCACGGCGTACGAGATCGGCTCGGTGACCAAGACCTTCACCGCGTTGCTGCTCGCGGACTCGGTGGCGCGAGGGGAGGTGCGCCTCAGCGACCCGGTCGACGCGTACCTCCCGGCCGGATGCCGCCCCAGGGTCGCCGCCGGAGGTCCGATGACGCTGTTGCACCTGGCCACTCACACGTCGGGACTGCCCAGAACTGCCGCCGGGGCTGGCCGCGCGTGCCCTGCCGAACTGGTCGGACAATCCGTACGCCGCATTCTCCGACGACCTGTTCCGCGCCGCCCTCCCGCGCACCCGGGTCACCAACAGGCCCGGCAGCAGGGTCCGTTACTCGAACTACGGGGTGGCGCTGCTGGGTCGCCTGTTGGCCGGGGCGGCGGGACGGACCTACCCGGAACTGCTGGCGGAACGTGTCTGCCGTCCGCTCGGCCTCACCGCGACCGGATGCGCTCCCGATCCCGTGGCGCAGGCCGTCGGGCACCGGCGCGGACGGCCGCTGCCGCCGTGGCGGATCCCCGGACTGCCCGCGGCGGGCGCGCTCCGCTCGACCGGGGACGACATGTTGCGGTACCTGGCCGCCCACCTGGCGCCGACCAGCACACCGCAGGCCGGCGCGCTATCGACAGGCGCGCTACCGATCGGCGCGCCGCCGATCGCGGACGCGCTGCGCGAGGTGCGGAAACCACGCTTGAGCCGGGCCCGTTCGGGCGACGAACTGTGCCTGGTCTGGAACTCGCGCCAAGTAGGGGGCCAGAGCGTGGTGTTCCATGCCGGTGCCACGCGCGGGTTCGTCGCCTTCCTCGGGTTCGCCCCGCAAAGCGGCACCGCACTTGCGGCCATGACCAACACCGGTCCGACGCTGACGGGCGCGTTCGTGCAGACCGCGTACTCCGCCCTGCGCGGACTCATGCTCATGGCCACGCCCTGAGTGTTGCGGAACGCGGCGCCGTCACGGATGTGCGGCGGGTGCCGATCCTGCTGTCGGGCGGCCATGGGATGGTTGCACCCATGGGGATCTTGGCGCCGGAGCGGCGCGGACATGTCGCCGCGGCCACCGGCCTTCTCGGCGCCGCGCTTCTGCTGACCGGCTGTGGTGAGCAGCGGGGCACGGACGCGGCGGTCAGCGCGCCGAGCGCCGCCGCCCGGAGCACCGGCCCGGACGTAACCGGCCCGAACGCAACCGGCCCGAGCACCACTGCTCCGAGCACGGCACGGAGCGTTGCGCCGAGTGCCGCCGCGAACGAGAGCGAGAGCGCGGGTGCGAGCGAGACCGCCGCCTCCCCGCTGGGGCCGCCCGCGTACGTCGAGCCGGGGATCGTCGACGGAGCCCCGCACAACGGCGCCAACAACGACTACCGCCGACCGGGCGAGATGTCGGCCGCGAATGAGGCCGCTGCGCAGCGTGAGGCAGCGCGTATCGAGCCGGTGCTCAGGCAGTTGTGGACAGCGCGTACCTGGGATCCCCGGACCGTACGCGAGGCGCTGCTCCGACTCGGGTACGAGGAGGAGCGGACCGGCCCCACGGGTGAGCCGCTCGGCGGCACGCTTTCCGTGCAGCCGATGGCGCCCCGCCACGAGGTGGACCACTACGTGACCCCCGAGGGAGCCAGGATCGCGCTTCGCGTCGGTGGAGACGCGTGTGTCACGGCCTGGGTGCAGCAGGCGAACTTCACGGTGAAGGTCAACGGCAGGTTCGCGGAGACCGGCTGTTTCGAGCCCGCCGTCGGCCACTGAGCCGCGTACCTGCCGTTGATGCGCCCGGGGCCTACGGATACTGCGGCGACGCGGTCATGTAGGTCACCTGGAAACCGGAGTTCACCGGGGCGCCCGACGCCGTGAAGCAGGCGACGGTCAGGGTGACGTCGTTCTTGGCGGCGTAGTCGTTACGGATCACGGACGAGCAGTAGCCGCCGCCGGTCGCGGTGACGTGCGTGTAGCTGGAGAGGTAGCCGACGTCGAAGCGGACGGTGTACCGGCCGGTCCCGGTCCGTGTGACGGAGGCGTTGCCCGGCCGGGACATCCACGGTGCGGTGACCGTGGGCGCGGCGGCGGCCGGAGAGTCGGCGGCGACGAGGCCGACGCCGTGCGGTACGCGCCGGTCGTCGAGCAGGCTCTGGCCACCGGTGTGGCTCAGTGCGAAGCCGGTGTCGGCCGGGAGGCCCGCGTACGTCGTGCACGCGATCGACGCGGTGCCGCCGCCCAGGCCGGTGACCGCGCAGTGCCGTGCCGCGGTACCGACCGGAGTCACCTGCACCGTCGACGTGCCGGGCGGAACAGTCATGGTGTAGCTGCCCGCTCCGGTCCGGGTCACGGCCCCGGTGTTCTGCCGGGACGCCGGTGCGGGCTCCTGGCGGCCGGCCGCCGCGTCGGACGCGTGGACGTACCCGCGCGAAACCCCGAGCGTGTTCGGACCGTTCTGGGTGCCGCCGAGGAACATCCCGGTGAACGGTACGTCTGCCGGCGCGCCGAAGCGGTCGAAGCACGCCACCTCGACGGCCTCGTCGACCCCTTGCTGCCACCATGACACGGTCTGGCAGGACGCTCCGGTGTCGGAGAAGACGTTGACGGCGGCGTGGGCGACGCCGCCGGGCGCACCCACATCCGGCAGGGTGATGACGTGCCTGCCTGTCGCGACGTGCGTGACCTGCGCCTTCCGGCCCGATTGCGCGCCGAGCCGCCAGGAACCGTACGTCCAGTTGCTCTCCGCGTTGCCCGGATGCTGGGGGGAGGGGCCGAGGTCTCGTGTGGTGCCGACGGGGTCGTCCGGGTAGCGGAGCTGCCAGAAGCCCCAGGTCGCGCGAATGGTGAGCGGGGGAGGAGGCGGGGGATCGACCACAGGGTTTCCGTTGCCGCCGGTTCCGTTGCCGCTCCCGTATCCGTTGCCGCCGCCGTTCCCGTCTCCGTTGCCCTGGCTGCCGGTGCCGCCGTCGCCGCCAACACCACTGGATCCCCGGCCAGTTGGGGACGTCGCCGGGTTCTCGCTCCGGAGGGTCCCGTCGGGATTCGTCGCGGCGGGCGTGCCCGTTTCGGTTCCCGAAGGCCCAGTGGTGGATCCGCCCCCGGGCGGAGGCAGGGTGCCCGGCGGTCCCGACTGCGTCGGAGCACTCCCGGTCGGCGCCGGGCTTTCGGTTCCGGGGGGAGAACTTCCCTCGCCCGTACCGCCGTCGGGGGGCGCCGAGACTCCTGCCTCCGGACGGCCGGACCCGCTCGCCGCCTGCGACGCGTCGCCGGGCGCGACCGCCGCCAAGGTCACCGCGGCAGCCGTCCCCAACGCCACCAACGCGCCGCCGACGCGCACCGCCAAGGGGTTCTCGGCCGCGACGCGGGTCGTCGCGTTCACCGCGGAATTGACCCCGGGTACGCGCAAGGCCTGCCGCAGCATCGCGTCGCTCGTCGTCCGCGCGGCGGACGCGACCGGGCGCGCCACGCTCTGCGCCGCCGTCCGGACCACCCGGCCGACCGCGGCGAACGGTCCGGCGCCGGTCGAGCCCGCGCCGCCCAACACCGTCCCGACGTCGGCGACGGCGCCCTCGACGGCCGCCCCGGCCGCCGGGGGAGGAGGGAGCGTACGTGCCGGGGCGGCGGGGCCGCGACCCGTCCACCAGGCCAGGACTGTCCGGCGGCGTTGGTCGTCGTCCGCGTTCTGCTGGGCGGCGACGAGAGCGATGCCCGGTCCGAGGGCCCACTGCTTCTCGCACACGGCGTCGCGCATCACGGTCGAGCAGTGTGAGCACACCGGCGCGTGCTTCTTGAGCGCCGCATACTCCTTGCGAGTCGGCACCAACCTGGGCCCGGTGCGGTCGTCGGCGAACAGGGAGTGCAACGGACCGTGTGGCTCCGTGAGTTCGCGGTAGCCGGGGCACGAGCGCATCGCCCGCGCGGCGGCCAGGAGCCCGATCTGCTCGAAGACTTTGGACATCCCGCGGCTCAGCTCGGTGTGCACCTTCTTGTCCGGCCAGTCCAGGTACGCCGCCAGTTCGGCGCCCTTGAACTCGCGCATCTCGGCGAGGCTCCGGTCCAAGTAGGCGCTGACGACGGTGCGTTGGGCACGGGACAGGGAGGCCGCCGCGTCGAAGAGCGCGTCGAACGCCTGCTGTTTGCCGTACACCAGGCCCGGCTCCGCGGGTCCGGCGGCGACGCCCACGGCGCGCGCGGGAGAGTCCTCGGAAGCGGGGTCGCCGTCCTCGAACTCCGCGTCGGTGCGCCGCTTCTTCGCCCTGAACTGCTCGATCAGGACGTAGCGGGCGATGCCCCACAACCATTGGTCGACGCCGTCCCTGATGTCGGCGTTCCTGGCGATGCCGTCGAGTGCGCGGACGAAGACCTCGCTCACGCAGTCGTCGGCGTCGACGCCGGACGGCAGCTTTGCCCGGAACCAGCGCCGCAGCCCCTCATGGTGCTTCTCGTAGAGCGCGATGCGGGCCGCCTCGTCCCCGGCGCGCAGGCGCTGCCACTGGTCGTCCGAGGACCCGTCGGAGGTCACTTCCGCGGTCAGATCCGCGGATACGTCCGCGGCTATTCCCGCGCCCGTGCCGACGGTCTCGTCCCACGCGTCGGCCGTCGTGTCCGCGGCCAAGTCCGGGGCGAGCTGCGCGTGTTCGGACGCCATCCCGCCGTGGGGGCGGTCGTCCGGGTGGGGTTGTGTCATCACACCCTCCTCGAAGGCGACGTGGTGAGTCACCGGAGACGTGGTGCGAGGGAGCCCGTTCTCTCCAACTCGGGTGGAGCAATTATCCGAGACCGCCGACCGGTTGGCAGGCCGATCCGAAACGCGGGCGTCGGCAGCGGCAAGCGGCGAGCCATAAAAGGCCTCGAACTACCCCAAAAGTTCCGCCGAGAGAGCTGGGCGAAAAGTTCCACGAGAAGTTTCCGCGGAACCCGAGAGATGCGGCGATCCCGTGCCACGTCCCCGGTGAACCGGCCGCTCTCCGCGGCCTCCGTACGGCATGCGGCCCGGCCGACAGTCGGACCGGTCCGGACGCCGCCGTCCCGGCAAAGGAATTCGGCTCATGCAAGAACACGTGGACAAGCTGACCCTCGCCCTTCAAGCCGCCTGGATCACCGGCCCCATCGTGATCGTTCTGACCGCGCTGCGGGTGGCGCGCCTGCGCAGCGCGGGCGTGCGTACGACCGGCATCGCCGTTGCGACCCGGCGGGAAGCGCGCACGCGGACCGTGACCGACTCGAACGGGCGCAACCGCTGGGAGACCTACTACGTCGATGTGACCGACGTCAGCTACGCGGACCGGGCGGGCAACCGCTACCACTGCACCGTCGACGGCCGGTACGACTACGGCGAGGGCGTGCCTCTTGTCTTCGCGCCGCGCCGTCCGGACCGTGCGCAGCACGCGTCGGCCGCGTCGTACGGCCGGGTGCTGGTTGCGATCGTCGGGTTTGCGGTCTTGGTGGCCGCGCTGTTGTACGCGCGCCAGGAAGTCTCCAGCGACATCGACCAGTTCTGCTCGGGTCTGAACGCGGACGCCCGCGCCTTCCACGACTGCTGACCCCGCAGGGTGTCCAAACTCGAGGCCGTCAAGGCGATGGGTGGGAGTCGGCCCAGGGTGTGCTTCCTCGGTCAGCCGGCCGCAGTGCCGGGCGTCCGGGCAACAGCGGCGGCGCGTGCGGCCGATGCGAGGGCTGGTGAAGTAGCGGTCTCGGCGTGTCGTTTGGTCCCGACTTCCCGGGTAGTACTGCTGCGTGGTCCGCAACGGGGGCTGTGGCTCGCGGACCGCGTCGTCACGACCCGCCCGCGGTAAGAGATCCGTACCGTCCGATCGGCCGACTTCGAGGGGGAAGTACTCATGGCATGTCCGTACTGCGGCGGCGAGGGAACCCATGCCGTCGGGTGTCCGGGGGCAGGTCAGCAGAACCCGGCGGGGTCCCCGCAGGGGTACCCGCCCGGTCAGCAGCCCTACGGGGGCCGGCAGCAGGGCGGCGAGCCGTATTCGGGGCAGCAGTACCAGGGCCAACAGCCCTACCCGGGGCAGCAGTACGGCCAGCCCTACCCGGCCGCACCTCCGCCGCCCGGAGACTGGGGCATGCAGGGTCCGGGCCAGGGCCAGATCCGCCGGGTCAGCTCGATGGTCACCGCGCTCAACGTCCTCATCGGCATCACGATCGCCGGCGCCGTGTTGTCGGTGTTCGCGTACGTCCAGCGCGCCATGCTGGTCGGCGACGTCCTGGACGGCGAACTCAAGTCCAAGGAGGACGCCGACGACGCCGACGCGTTCGTGAGCGCGACCGGCATCAGCATGCTGGTCTTCCTGGCGGCCGGCATCGTGTTCATGATCTGGCTGCACCGCGCGCGCAAGAACATCGAACTGTTCGGGCCGCCGCCGCACGGCAAGCTCGGTGCCGGGTGGGCGATCGGCGGATGGTTCGTCCCGCTCGCGAACCTCGTACTGCCCAAGCTCGTCGTCGACGACGTCTGGCGCGGCTCCGAGCCGACCGGTTCACCGGCCGAGCAGCGGTCGGGCAAGACCCTGATCCTCGCGTGGTGGCTCGTCTTCGTGGTCTCCGAGGTGCTGTTCTTCGCCGGTACGTTCACCCGCGGCGACGACGGCAACGAGGACGGCATGCCCAAGCTGACGAAGGCCGAGGACCTCGACGCGTGGCAGACGGCCGACTGGCTTCTGGCCGCCGGGTACGGCCTGCTCGTCGTGGCCGGCGTGCTCGCGATCATGGTCGTCCGGCGCATCAGCGCCGCCCAGGCCGCCCGCGGCGCCTGATCCACAACCGCTTCCGCAGCACCGCGTAGGCCGCCCCGGCGAACCCCTGGGCGGCCTACGCCGGATCGGTCTCTACAGGGTTCGACCCTCCCGGCCTCGGTCCTGTTCCACGGCTCCCGGAAAACTTGGGCCCGTGCGGAATCCTTTTCGGTCCCTGCCGCCTCTTGTTCGTGTACCGGCCGAACGGGCCGGGGGAAGCGGGAGGGAACATCCATGGTTGTCGGCCTGATTGTGATCGGGGCTCTACTGGTGGGTGCGTGCAGTTGGCACCTGACGCGGCGCTACAAGAGCCGCAGCTGACCAGGGCCTGTGCGGGACCCGCGCGGGAGGCGTTCCGATATGAGTAGGCACATGAACCCACGCCCTTCCTGGCCGGACGAGCGGCTGATCAAAGCCGCCCAGGACGGTGACATCACGTCGCTGACCGCGGTCGTCATGGAATCGCAGCCCCATGTGCGCAGGTTTGCGATGTCGCTGTGCGCCTCGCCGCAGGACGCGGAGGACGCGGCGCAGGAGGCGCTGATCATCCTCTACCGGAAGATCGGCACCTTGCGGGCCAGCGGCGCGCTCGCGTCGTGGATGTTCCGAATCGTGCGCAACGAGTGCCTCCGGCATGTACGCACGCTCGTCTCGCGCAGCGACCGGGCGCCGGGCGAGACGGACACGTACGCGGAACCGTCCGCCGAAGACGCGGTGCTGCGCTCGTTGGAAGCGGAGCTGATCGCGGCCGCGGTGAGCGCTCTTCCGCGCGACCAGCGGCAGGTGCTGATCATGCGGGACGTGCAGGGCCTGCCGGGCAGGACGGTCGCCCGTTCGCTCGGTCTGAGCAACGCGGCGATGAAGTCGCGGCTGCACAGGGCACGCGTGGCCCTGCGCCAGGCCCTGGCGGCGGGCGACCCGGCAGTTGGAGCTGATGGAGCTGATGGAGCAGGTGGAGCCGGTGCGGTGGACGAGGTGCCGGCCGCGGTCGTCGGCCGACCGATCGGAAAGGAGCCAGGACCGTGGAAATCGTGAACGCAGGGGATGACACCGCGCACGCGGACGGCACCGCGCATGCCGTACGGTCCGCGCCGGGAGCGGTGGCCCGGGCGGCCGCCGTACGCCCCGCGGCACCGGCGACGAACTTCGCCAGCCGCTCCGTTCCGCGCCATCTGGCCCGCGGCGTCATCGGAGTCGGGCTGATCGTCGGCGCGATCGCCCTGGTTCCCGTCGCAGGCCCGGTCGCCCTGCTCGCGGCGCCGCCGGCACTGGTGGCGTTTCGCGGCTGCCCCACGTGCTGGCTGATCGGGTTGGCGCAGACCATCTCCCGCGGTCGCCTGGAACGTCAGTGCGACGACGGGGTGTGCACCCTCGGCAAGCCGCGGCAGGAGGCCGAGGACCCGGGGCCGCGGTCATCGCGTCCGGGGACACATGTTCGCCCAGGGAGGTGAGAATCGCGGCAGGACGTCCTGGGGATCTTGGGCGATGCCCTCGGGGCGCTGTCCGTCCGCCATGCCGCCCGCCCGGCCGCCGAGTTGTCTCGTCGGCGGGAACAGTGCGGCTCCGCGGTCCTCGGGTGCGACACTCGCCACGGCCTGACGGTGTGCCCCGCAAGTAGATGTCCGGGCAGGTGGCCGACGGCGACGGCGGCCACCTGTCCGGCACGTCCCGCGGCCCTGACTGCGATGCCGTAGGGCCGGTGCGGACCGGTCGATGCCCGTGGCGCGGCCGGCCGCCTCGGACCGGCACTCCGGAGGGCGGAGTGCGGTATCAACGGCGGTATGGACACCGATGTACTAGAACAACTGCTGGACGAGATCTTCGACCACGCTGTCGTGCACCACGGATACACCGACTACATGCGCGACTACGAGTTCATCGTCTACATGACGGCAGATCCCCGTAGCGGCGTCGCACCGGCCTACCTGCGGTACCTCTTCCGGTACTGCGTCGAAGCGCGGTGCGAGACTTCGGTACAGCCGGAGACGTGGAAGGTCGTCCTTGGACGACCGGCTCATCGTCCACGAAACCGGCGCCGACCTCGACGGGTACGTCTGGGGTGTGAAGTGGCACCGCCTGTATCCCGGAGCCCGGCTCCTTCCCGGCTCGGCGGCGACCCGGCGCTGGTCGAAGGCCCTCGGGATCGAGTTCCACGAGGTCCGCATCGAGACCAATGCGCACAACCTGAACCTGGTCTTCTCCGACCTTCAGGTGAATCAAGTCCCTGTGGGATACGCGCCGTTCGTCACCGAATGACACCGCTCCGCCGCTCTGCCGCGGGGACTGTACGCGGGCCGCGGCCCGGGCGCCGACGGACGGCACGGCCGGGAGGCGCGACGACACGCCGACCGCGCTGCTGATCACCTCGTACGCCGTGTTCGGACTCGGCTTCGGCATGGTGAACGCGCCGATCACTTTGTAGGAGCGCGTCGCCCCGGCCTGCCCGCCGACGCCGGGCGCACACTGAAGGGGTTCGCCCCGGTGCCCCGGTGCCCCGGTGCCCCGGAGACCGCCGTACGTCGCGCCGCCCGCCGGAGAACGCGTCAAGGCGCCGGGGCCGCCGCGAGGTCGGCCGACAGCAGTGCCGCCGTCAGCGGGTGAGTCGGGCGGTCGAGGAGTTCGGCGGCCGGCCCCTCGTCGACGATGCGCCCGGAATCCATGACCGCGATGCGGTCGGCGAGCCGGGCGGCGACCGCGCGTTCATGGGTGATGACCAGCAAAGCGAGGCCCCGGACGCGGAGTTGGGTGTCGAGCAGGTCGAGTACGGCGTCCCGGGCCAAGGGGTCCAGGCCCGCGGTGATCTCATCGCAGACCAGGACGTCGGGGTCTGCCGCGAGTGCGCGGGCGAGCGCAGCCCGGCGCAGTTCGCCGCCGGAGAGTGCCTGGGGGCGGCGTCGTGCGATGGCCTCGTCGACACCCATGGCCGCGAGGATCCGCACTGCCCGGTCCTCGGCGGCCCGCGGATCGGCGTCGCGCAGGCGTACGGCCGGCCGGGCCACCTGGTCGAGCACGCTGCGGCGGGGGTCCAGCGAGGCCCGGGCGTCCTGGAACACGTATTGCACGCGGGCGAGTTCGCCGCGGCTCCGGTCCGCGGCCGAGGCGGTCAGCGGTTGTCCGTCCAGGCATACCGATCCGCGCCGGTCCCGGTGCAGACCCACCAGGCAGCGCGCCAGCGTGGTCTTGCCGCTGCCCGACCGCCCGACCACGGCCAGCGAGGTGCCGCGGGTCAGTCGCAGTGAGACGTCGCTGAGCGCGTCCGCGCGTCGGCGACCGCCGTACCAGGCGGACAACTCGGAGACCACGAGCCCGTCGACGGACCGGCTCGACGAGTCCGGAAGGCCGTCGTCCGGCCCTTCCGTTGCCTGGGCGGCGACGGCATCGGCCGCTGCCCGCGGGGCGGCGGCATCGGCTGCTCGGACCGTCACGGCCTCGGCCGGGTGCGCGGCGCGTCCGCAGTCCGCCGCGACGAGTGCCCGGGTCAGGGGCGCGGACGGGCGGCTGAGGACCGCCTCGGCGGTCCCGTACTCGACCTGCCGCCCCCGGTCCAGCACGAGTACGTCGTCGGCGACGCGGCGGACCACGTCGAGATCGTGGCTCAGCAGCAACACCGCCATCCCGTCGTCGGCCAACACCCTTATACGGTCAGCGACTTCGCGGCGTAGGACGGCGTCCAGCCCGGTGGTGGGCTCGTCCGCGACGACCACGCGCGCACGGGCCAGCAGGGCGTGGGCGATCACGATCCGCTGCTGCTGCCCTCCGGAGAGCTGGTGCGGGAACCGCCGGTGCAGGGACCCGTCGTCGGGCAGACCCACCTGACGCAATGCCGAGGCGACCGCCGCACGCACGAGCACGCGCCTTTCCCGGCGGCCAAGTTCGGCGGCCGGGAGATGGCGGCGGGCGATCTCGCGCAGTACCGGTCCGATGCGCAGTGCGGGTGCCAGTGCGCCCGCCGGGTGCTGCGGAACGTAGGCGACCGGGCCCGGCGGGACAGGCTCCCGGGCGGACACCGCCTTCCCGTCCACGGTCACCGTTCCACCCACCACGCTTCGCGCCGGGTACTCGCCGAGGATCGCCGCCGCCCCGGTGGTCTTGCCGCTGCCCGACGGCCCGACCAGCGCCAGGACGCGACCGCGGTGCAGGTCGAAGGAGAGGCCGTCCACCAGGAGTCGGTCCGCGACGCCGACACGCAGATCGACGACGGATACGACGGGGACCGATTCTGACGTCACGTGGTCTCCCGGCGACGGTGGAGGGCTTGATCGAACAGCAGATTGAGCCCGACGGACATTGCGGTGACCAGCAGCGCCGGGACCAGGACGGCCCACGGTTGCAGGAACAGTCCCGGCCGGTTGCGGTCCACCATCACGGCCCAGTCGGCCGCGTCCGGTGCCACACCGACGCCGAGGAAGGCCGCGGACGCGACCAGGTACAGGGCGCCCACGATGCGCATGCCGAAATCGGTCGACAGCGTCGGGAGCACCGTGCCACCGAGGTAGCGGAAGTTGCGACGCCACCACGACTCGCCGGTCAGCAACATGGCCTCCATGGCAGGGCCGGACGCCGCCGCCAACGCCGCCGCCCGGCTGATCCGGGCCACCTCCGGCAGCATGATCAGGGAGACCACCCCGCCGAGCACCAAGGGGCCGGGCCGGCTCAGGCCCGCGATCAGCAGCAGGGTCAGCAGCGACGGCACGGACAGCAGGATGTCGAGCGGCCGCATGAGGACCTCGTCCACCCACCGCCGCCGCGCGGCAGCCGCACACATCCCCCAGGGAACCCCCACGATGTACGCGGCGACCGCCGCGCCGCCGCCCACCAGCACCACGGTGCGCCCGCCAAGGAGGACTTGGTCCACCACATCGCGCCCGACGAAGTCGGTGCCCAGCAACGCGTCCGCACTCGGCGGAGCGTAGGCGCCCGAGCGCGGGTCGGCCGGGTCGGCGAGCCACGGTCCCAAGAGGGCACAGATGAGGGGGAGTCCGAGGAGGACCACAGCGCACAGGACGAAGGCACGGCGGCGTCGAGGATGCTCGGGTGCGCCGGTCACGTCGCGACCCCGGCTCGCGGCGCGAGACGGAAGGCCGCGAGGTCGGCCAACAGGTTGACGGCGACCGTCGTGGCCGCGAAGACCACTGCCAGGCCCTGCACCACCGCGACGTCACGGGCCGCGACGGCATCGACCAACGCCGTGCCCAGGCCCGGGACCACGAACACCGCCTCGACCACGACCACGCCACCCAGCAGCCAGTCCGCGGTCCGGGCCAGGTGCTGCGCGGCCGGGGCCAGCGCCCCGGGCAGCGCGTGCCGGCACAGCACGCGGCGCGACGACAGGCCCAGACGCCGGGCGTGCCTGACGTGCTCCGACGCGTAGGCGTCCAGCAGCCCGACGCGTACCAACCGGGCCAGCGAGCACACCGGGCGGATCGCCAGCACGACGAACGGCAGGACGAGGAACGCCGGTTCGGCTGTGAGGTCGGAGCCCGCGCCGACCGCGGTGGCGGGCAGCCAACCCAGGTGCAGTGCGAACACCGCCACCAGTACCACGGCCAACGCGAACTCCGGTACGGAGTAGAGCGCCACACCGACCACGGTGAGCCCTCGGTCCAGCAGCCCGCGTTCGCGTGCCGCGGCGGCTGCGCCCAACAGCACCGCGACCGGTACGACCAGTGCCAGCGTGCCGAAGGCGAGCAGCGCTGTCGGTGCGAGCCCGCGCGCCAACTCCTGCGCAACCGGCCGGCCGGACGCCAGCGAGGTGCCGAGGTCGCCGTGCGCGATGCCCGCGAGCCACCCGGTGAACCCGTCGAAGGCCGATACGTTCAAACCGAGTTCATCGCGCAGTGCGGCGATGCGTGCGGGGTCGGGGTTGTCGCCGGCGCGTACTACCGCGGCATCGCCGGGCAGTGCCTCGGTGAGGGCGTACACCGCGCTTGCCGCGGTCAGGACCTGCAGCAGTCCGAGCACCAGGCGGCGCAGCGCGTACCGCGCGGGGCTCACGCCAGCCACACCTTGTCGAAGCGCGCCCAGTCCAACGTGTTCGCGGGTGCGTTGGCGACGCCTGCGAGATTCTTGGCGGTGCCCACGAGCCAGTCGGCGAACCCCCAGACCAGATAACCGCCTTCGGTGTGCAGCAGGCGCTGCATGTCCAGGTACGTCCGGCGCCTGACCGCCTCGTCGGCGGTGCTCACCGCCGTGTCGTAAAGCGCGTCGAAGTCCCGCCTCGCCCACTTGGTGACGTTCGTGGTCGATCCGGTGAGCAGCCGCTGCGCGATGTGCGTCTCGATGGGCATGGCACCGGAACGGAAGCAGGACAGAACGCCGGCGTCCTTGGTGTCTTTCCAGTACGTGTCCTTGTTGCCGACCGCCGGCTCCAGGCGGAGCCCGGCCTCACGCGCCTGCGCGGCGAAGACACTTGCGGCCTCCAGGAACCCGGTGGCCGCCTCCGACGTGTCGAGCCGGATGGTCGAGCCCGCCGCGCCGGATCGTTCCACGAGCCACTTGGCCCGGTCGAGGTCGCGGACCCGCTGCGGTATCTCGTCGGCGTAGTAGCGGTATCCGCGGCCGAAGAGGTCGTTGCCCACTTGTCCGGTGCCGGCGAGCACGGTCTCCACCAGGGACGGCCGGTCGGCCAGCAGGAACATCGCCTCGCGCAGGTCGCGGTTGTCGAAGGGCGGGCGGTCGACCTTCATCGCGAAGGCCTGCATGGCGCTGTTGGCCAGGCGGAGGACCGAGATGCGGTCGCTGTCGCGGTGTATGCGCGCCGAAGTGGGGCTGAGTTCGTGGGCATAGTGCACCTGGCCGCCGACCAGGGCGTTGACACGTGCCGATTCCTCGTTCGCGACGACGAACTCGAGTTCGTCGAGGTACGCCGCGCCGTCCCAGTGGTCGGCATGGCGGCGCAGCAGCAGCGAGCGTCCCGGCTCGACGGACGAGTACACGAACGGACCGGATCCGACAGGCCGTTCGAACGTATCCGCGCCCTCGGGGACGATGTACGCGCCGAAGGCGGCCAGCACGTTCGGGAACTCCGCGAACGGTCGCTTCAACGTGAACTCCACGGTGCGATCGTCCACGGCCCGGGAGGCGGCCAGATCTATGACGCCCAGGTTGGGCTTGGCGCGAAAGCTCCGCCTGGGGTCGAGGATGCGGCCGTAGCTGTACAGCACGTCGGCCGCGCGCACGGTACGCCCGTCGTGGTAGACGGCCGGGCGCACCGTCACGCGCCACTTGGTCAGCGAGGCGTCCGATTCCCAGCGCTCCGCGAGACGCGGGACGACCGACAGGTCGGGGCCGTGGTCCGCGAGCTTGTCGAACATCGCCTTGGCGCGGGCCGCTTCGACGAACAGGTTCGCCAGGTGCGGATCCAAGGTCTCCTGCGCCCCGCCTCCCGCGAACACCGCGCGCAGGCGACCACCGGGCCGGGGACGGGAGTTCGCACTCGCGGGGGAAGCCGACCGGTCCGCGGCGCAGCCGGCGAGCGCGGCTCCGGCGGCCGCGACCGCCAGCGAGCCACCCAGGAAGCGCCTGCGGGAGAGGGCGGGACGGAACGCTTCGAGCGGGCGGTGGCCGATCGAGGCAAGCGGGGAACGGTCGGGGAAGCGTGCATGGGAACGCATGGAGCACCTTTCGCGGGAACAGGTCGGGAGGGTCGAGCCGTCCCTCCGGCAGCCGGTCATGCCGGGGCCGGGGGAAGGGATCAGTGCCGGGAGGGACGCCCCTGGTCACCGGGTTGCGAGGGCTTGGCGTCGTCGTCCGGTCCGTCGTCCGGTCCGCCGTCCGGTCCGCCGCCCGCGGCGTCGTGCCTGACCGCGGTGTCGTCGTCCGCCCTGGGGTCTTCGCGTGCCAGAGCGCCTCTGCGGTCGAGCCGCAGCACGGCCGCCGCCGACCCGAAGCCGAGGGCCGCGCACACGGCCCACGGCGTCCAGCCGCCGGTGCCGCCGCCCAGGTCGGCGGCCTGCCCGACCGCGGCACTGCCGAGCGCGGCGATGACGCCCGACACGGTGTAGAAGACGCCGAAGTAGGTGCCCGACAGGTCGCTTCTGGCGTACGCCGGGATCAGCTCCATCACGAACGGCTGGGCGACCATCACCCCCAAGGCCAGGAGCAACGCCGCGGCGCAGACCGGCAGCATGCGCGCGACGACCAGGCCGCCCCCGCCACCGGACGGCCCCGAGGTCAGCGGCAGCGCGGCGAGGGGGACCAGGAACGCGGCGCCCATCAAGGAGACTCCGCATGCGATGGCCCGACCGCGCCGGACGTGGGACGCGCGCCGGGTCACCCTTACCTGCCAGGCAAGCGTGGCGCCGGTCGAGACGAGGAACAGGACCGCGGTCGCACCGCCGTGCCCGGTGGCGCGTTCGGCTTCCATGGGCAGTACGAGGTAGAGCTGATTCTGCAGCGCATAGAGCCCGGACAAGGCGAACGTGAAGGCGAGGAACCGCCGGTCGCCCAGGCACAGTCGCCAGTCGGCGGTCACCGTGCGTCCGCTGCGGGACACCGGCCGCGCCGGCAGCACGCACGCCTGGGCGACGGTCAGCACCGCGAACACCGCCGCGGCCACCACCGCGCCCGCGCGGAAGTGCCAGACGAGCATGGCAGCCCCGAGCAGCGGCCCGGCCAGCGCACCGGCGTTCGCGAACACGTTGAACAAGGCGAACGCCTCCGCCCGGCGGTCCGGTTCGACGGAGTCCGCGAGGTACGCGCGCACCGCGGGATTGAACAGCGCCCCCGCGAGCCCGGACAGAACCGACGCGGTCAGCAGGATCGCCAGGGAGTCGCCCACCGCGAACAGCCCGAACCCGACCGTGCGCAGGCCGCACCCGGCGATGATGACACCGCGCGCGCCGAGCCGGTCCGAGGCGCTGCCGCCGAGGAGGAACATGCCTTGTTGGCTGAGGTTGCGTACGCCGAGGACCACGCCGATCAGGGCGGCCGACATGCCCACATCGTCGGCGAGGTAGCCGGCGAGGAACGGGACCAGCAGGTAGAACCCGGTGTTGACACCGAACTGGTTGACGAGCAGGAGCCGAACCGGCAGAGGGAAGGAACGGTAGAGCCGTCGGGTCGTCACGGCGCCTCCGCGCGGCGCCGCACGCCGAGGCCCGGTGCGCCGGAGAGCCGCAGGACGCCGTCCTCGCCGCCGATCCCGGTCCAGGGGTCGCGTGCGATCAGCAGGTGCCCGTCGAGGTCGATCCACCGGGCGCGGGCGGCCAGGTGCACGGCGGGGGCGAGGCCGAGCGAACTGGCGGCCAGGCAGCCGAACATCACGTCCAGGCCGTGCGCGGAGGCCAGTTCGGCGCAGCGGACCGCGGCCGCGATGCCTCCGCACTCGGCCAGCTTGAGGTTGACGCCGTGGACGACCCCGGCGAGGCGCGGGATGTCGGCGGCCGTACGCGCGTCCTCGTCCGCGACGACCGGGACCGGGCTGCGGGCCGCGACCCAGGCCAACCGGTCGAGTGTCCCCGGCGCGACGGGCTGTTCGACCGCCTCGACCGCGAACTCCGCCATTCGGTCGAGCAGTCGGACGGCCTGGTCGGGCGACCATGCGCCGTTCGGGTCGAGCAGGACGCGTGCTCCCGGTGCCGCCCGGTGGACCGCGGCGAGACGGGCGAGGTCGTCGGCCGGATTCGGCGACCCGGCCTTGACCTTGAGCACCGTGAAACCGCGCTCCGCAAGTCGGCGGGCCCGGGTGGCGGCTGCGGCGGGGGAGGTGATGCCGATGGTGTACGCGGTCGGGGTCGGCCGAAAGGCCGGTTCCCCGAGCAGCGCGTGGACGGGTTGTCCCGTGTCGCGCCCCCACAGGTCGTGTGCCGCGGCGTCGACGGCTGCGAGTACGCCCGGCGCGTCCGCGAGCGGTGCGCCGGGGCCGTCGGCCAGTTCCGGCAGCCGGGCGAGCAGCGTCGCGAGGTCGGGCCGGGCGTCGGCCCAGCGCGCGACACGGCGCAAAAGGGCGTCGATGCGCGCCGGCCCGAGCCCCTGGCGCGCGCTGGTCACGACTTCCCCGTGTCCGGATCCGTCCGCGCCGTGGTCCCCGACCGCGTCGTCCGGATCGGAGTCCGGACGGCGAGCCGCCGCCCGCTCGGCGGACCGTGGGGTGTGGTGCAGGGTCACGGTGAACGCGTCGCGTGTGGTCGTCACCGAGCGGGATATACGGAACGGCTCACGCATCGGCAGGGGCGCGCTGGTCCAGGTCAGTTTCATGCCGGAGCTCCGTGGTGCACCGCGGGTGCCGGGTCGAGCGGATCGGTGACGGCGCCGCAGCGCGCCCACGTGGCGCTTGCGGCGGCCCGCGGCGAGGCGATCTCGACGGGGTGCTGCGCGGTCGACCCGAAGAGTCCGTGGTGGCGGCAGTACGCGTCGTCGTAGATGGAGTGCGCGTACCGGTGCGGGCCGTCCGGGAACACCGCTGCCACGCGTGCGCCGGCCTCGGTCCTGGCCACCCACGCCGCGACGCGGGCCACCGCGCCGGTGCTCCAGCCGCCGGTCACGAATGCGTGGGCGGCGAGGCGGCGGCAGGTGTCGGCGGCCTCGGCGGGGCCGATCCAGTGCACTTCGTCGAACTGCCGGTACGCCACGTTCCGCGGGTGGATGCCGCTGCCCAGGCCACGCATGAGCCGGGTCCCCGGACGGCGGCCGAAGATGGCGGAGTTGACGGTGTCGACGCCGATCAACCGCAAGCTCGGCCAGTGGCACCGGAGTTCGTGGACCACGCCGGAACTGTGGCCGCCGGTACCGACGCTGCAGACCAGCACGTCGAGGCCGTCGAGGGCGGCGACCAGTTCCCGGGCGAGGCCCGCGTACCCGGCCGGATTGTCGGGGTTGCCGTACTGGTCGGGCCAGTATGCGCCGGGGATGTCGCGCAGGAGGTTGCCGAGCCGGTCGAGCCGGGCCTGCTGCCAGCCGCCGACGGCGTGCGGGCGCGTGACGACCTCAAGCCGTGCGCCGTACGCGGTGAGCATCGCCCGCATCTCGGGCTCCAGTTCGGCGTCCACCACCAGGACGACGGGGTGGCCGAGGGCCTGCCCGGCGAACGCCAGGCCGATGCCGAGGGTGCCGCTCGTGGACTCGACGACGGTGTCCCCCGGGCGCAGTTCGCCGCGGGCCCGGGCGGCGCGCAGCATCGAGACGGCGGCGCGGGCCTTCATGCCGCCTGCCTGGAGGCCCTCCAGCTTCGCCCAGAACCCGGCGTGCGGGAGCGGCAGCGGAGCCGTGATGCGGGTCAGCGGGGTGTTCCCGACCAGGGCGAGCAGAGCCGCGTTCACCAGGTCTCCTCACGGACGATGGGAGTCGTTTGCGGGGCCGGCCGTGCGCCGCGCGGGCGCACTGGAGTGCGGTACCGATGGATGGCGGTCGGTCCGCCGTCGAGCCAGAAGAACGGGTAGGGCTCGGCGGAGACCGCGGTGACGCCGTGCCCGAGGAAGAACGGCGCGACCGCGCTCGCGGTCTGGGCGAACAGCACAAACGGCTTGCCGGTCGCGCGGGCGTGCGCGGCGAGAGGTTCGAAGGTGCCGTTGCCGAGCGTCATTCCGGACGCCAGGAGCGCGTCGCAGGCGTCGAGGTGGCCGGTGGCGTCGCGCTCGTGTGCCTCGCCCCATTCGGTGACCCCGGAGCGCAGGTCGCATGGGACGTACCGGAAGCCGCGTTCGCGCAACTCGGCGAGCAGTGAGTTGACGACGCCGACCACGAGCACCCGGGCGGGGGGCGTGGCCGGGAGCAGGTCGACGACTGCGGACGCCCGCGTCCGCGACTTGTCGAGCGAGTCGCCGGACGGGATCCGGACCGTGTCGTCGGCGTGCCCGGCATGCGGCCGCAGGTGCATCAGGTAGGCGTCCAGCGTCGCCACGCGGATGGCGCGCGCCGGATGCGCGAGCAACGCCGCGACGTCCTGTCCCGCGCATCCGAGGACGGTGTCGTCCGGGACCTCGCCGGGCTCGAGGGCGCACGAACCCACGGCCGCCCCGACCCGCAGGCTCACCACGTCGTTGCGGTAGCCGGTCAGGCGGCCGTGATGGCGTACGCCCTGTCGCGTGACGAAGCAGGTGCCGACGCGCAGTTGCGCGGGGTCGGGTCCGAGCAGGCCTGATACGGCGGCATGCAGCAAGGCATCGACGGTCGGCGGGACTTCGGGCTCGGGCGAGGAGCCGGTGCGGACGGCCGGACCGACGCCGAGACTTCGCCGGGTCATGCCGCGGCCGGTTCCGGATCGGGGGTGATCTCGACGGAGACGCCTCGGAGGAGCTCTTCGGCTCGCGTGCGTGCCCCGGCGCCGTCGCGGTCGAGCACCATGACGTGGCCCAGGTAGTGGTTGTTGCTGCGGCCGTCGCCGACCCGCGTCCCGGCGGGCTTGACCTGCCACTCCACGACGTCGGGAGCGTCGCACGGATCGGGGGCGGCGGGCGATGCGGCCAGGGTTCCGGGGAGTTCGGGCAGCAGGAAGGAAACGGCGGCACTGCGTACCCCGGTGTCCGCGGGCGCCAGGTCGGGCTTCTCGCCCAACGCCAGCCGGGCGGCGGCCATCGGCAGGTCGATGCCGGTGACGCGGCGCACCAGCTCGGTGATGCGGTTCCCGGCCGGCCGGGGGTTGATCTCGACGAGCCGGGGGCCGGCCGCGGTGAGCCTGAACTCGGTGTGTGCGACGCCGTGTTCGTAACCGACGGCGGCCAGGGCCGCAACCGCGGCGTCTGCGGTCGCCGAGCGGTCCGCGGCGCCGAGATCCGCGGGGAACATGTGGCCCGACTCCACGAACCACGGTGCCGCCGCGAGCGACTTGTCGGTGATGCCGACCACATGAGTGCGGCCCTGCCAGGTGACGGTCTCCACGCTGACCTCGGGGCCGTCCAGCACCTCCTCGAGCAGCAGCAGCGGAACCCGCTCCTGGTGGCGGGCGTTGACCGGGAACTCGGCCAGGGACCGCCAGGAGTGCAGCAGTTGACTCTCGTCGGCAACCTCGCGTACGAACATCCCGGCGCACAGGTCGACCGGCTTGACCACGAGCGGGTACCCCAGCCCACGAGCCGCGGCGGCCGTCTCGCGCCAGCCCTCGGTGACGGCGTACCGGGGCCCGGGCAGCCCGGCGTCGTCCATTGCCGCGCGCGTACGGTCCTTCCGGCACGCGCGCTCCACCGCCTGGACCGAGGCCCCCGGCAGGCCCAGCCGCGCCGCGACGGCCGCCGCGGCAGGCAGGTAGTAGTCGCACGAGGACAGGACCCCGTCGAACTCCATTGCCGCGTGCAGCCGTTCGACGGTCGCAAGCAGTTGCGCCAGGTCGTTGGTTTCGGTGGTCACCACGTTGCCGCCGGACAGCAGCGGGTGCACGCCTCCGGCGCCCGGCTCGCCCTGGAGGTAGTGCCCCAGGTCGCGGGTCGCGAATGTGAAGGTGTGCCCGGCTTCGCGGATTGCCCTGGGCAGCAGCGTGCTCATGGCCCCCACCCAGCTCTCCACCACGAGGAGATGTCCCATCCCGCCCCTCCTAAAAGAGAATGAAAACCATTATCGTTTTCAGAGAGATTTCTAGCCCATCCCGCGGGGCCGCGTCCAGTCGGATCGGTGAAACGCGGGGCCGCCGACGTTTCACCGCCGCGGTGGGTGGCGCATCGGGATGATCGGGCGGCAGGAGTGAGGGCGCGGGGGAGCGGCTGCGTCGGAGCGGTGGTTTCGTGGCAGGTCGTCGGCCGCCGGCGGGCCGGTCGTGGCCGCGCTCGGGATCGTCGCGGGTGCCTGGGGCGATGGCTGAGGTGCGACGTCGGAGGGTAGGGGCGTGCCAAGTTGCATCGACCCCGCCCGGCGCGCCCGCTGGGATGGTCCGGCCCGGCTCAGCCGATGTGGGTCAGGACCCCGTCGGACATGCCCAGAAGGCGCGTGGTCAGTGCGGCGGCCGCGTCCCGGTCGTGGGTGACCAGGACGACGGCGGTTCCGGAGTCGGCGGCTCTGCGCAACAGCCGGAGGATTCCAGCGGCGGCCGAGGCGTCGAGGGCGGACGTCGGCTCGTCGGCGAGCAGCAGTCCCGGTCGGGCCGCGAACGCCCTTGCCAATGCCACGCGTTGGCACTGACCGCCGGACAGACGTGCGGGGCGCAGGGACGGGTCGAGATCGCCGAGCCCCACCGACCGCAGCGCTTCCAGCGCCACTGCGCGCCGCGCCTGCCGCGTCAGACGCCGGGCCAACGGCTCCGCGACGCTGCGCGCGATACTCCAGTTCGGATCGAGGCTGCCGGCCGCGTCCTGGAAGACCGCGGCGACGCTTCCCGGCGCGGGACGCCCGGCGCGCGTGCCGGGGTTCCAGAAGACGCTTCCCCGGTCGGGCCGCTCCAGGCCGGCGAGGATGCGCAGCAGGGTGCTCTTGCCGCAGCCTGACCGTCCCACAATGCCGATGATCTCTCCTGGCAGCGCGGTGAGTTCCGTGCCGCGCAGGACATCGTGCGCCCGTGGGCCGCGCCCGTGCGTGCGCCACAAGTCCCGTGCGACGACGACGGGCTCGGTGCTCGGGTCCGTCATCGCGCCGCCACGCAGGCCACCCCGTCGATCGGTGCCGGGACGTCGTCCGAGCACTCCGCCCGGACGCGGCGGCAGCGCGGGGCGAACGGGCAACCCGCGTCGGCGCCTCGCCGCGGAGACGGGGGTTCGCCGGGAAGCGGCTCGGGCAGCGGATGTCCGGTGCGGGGGAGAGCGGCCAACAGGGCTTGCGTGTACGGGTGTCTCGGCCGGGACAACGCCTCGCCGGAGTCACCGGTTTCGACGATCCGTCCGGCGTACATCACCGCTACGCGGTCGGTGTGGCGCGCCGCGAGACGCAGGTCATGGGTGATGAGCAGGACTGCGGCGCCGGTGGCGCGCAGGTGCGCCAGGGTGGCGTCGGCGAGGTCCGCGTGGAGTGCGGACGTCGGTTCGTCCGCGACCACCAGGGGCGGCGCCAAGGCCGTCGCGGCGGCGATGGCGGCCCGTTGGAGCATGCCGCCGGACCAGGTGTGCGGGCGGCGGCGGGCGGCGGCGTCCGCGTCGGGGACACCGAGGGCGGCGAGGCGCTCCGGGATCGTACCAGCGGGCGGCGTCCGTCCCTTCGCGCGCCACGCCTCGGCGATCGACACGCCCACCTTCAGGCGCGGATCGAAGGCCGCGAACGGGTCCTGCCCGACGTACCCGATCACATCCCCGCGGACGGCCTGCCACGCGCGGGGGTCCGCGCCGACGAGTTCCCGTTCGCCCACGCGTATGTTCCCGGTGACCGCCGCTCCGCGTGGCATGAGTCCGAGCACGGCGCGGGCCACGGTCGACTTGCCGCTGCCGCTTTCGCCGACCAGCCCCAGGACTTCGCCGGCGCCGACGGCCAGGTCGACGCCGCGCACGGCGGCGGCGCCGTTCCGGTACGTCACACGCAGTCCGCCCACGTCGAGTTCGGCGGTTCCGGCCCCCGGGCCGCTCACGGGTGCACCTCCTCGACCGCGGAGTGATGGGTGGCGTCCCGGACCGCGTCGCCGACCAGGGTGGCCGCCGCGGTGACCACCAGGACCACGGTGGTCGGGGCGGCGAGCAGCCAGGGCGCGACGGTGACGAACGCCCGGGCGTCGCCCAGCATCGCGCCGAGCTCCGCGGTGGGCGGCTGCGCCCCCAGGCCGAGGAACGACAGGCCCGCCAACGACACGATCGAGCCGCCGAGTTGGAGGGTCGCCACGACGAGGAGCCGGGGGACGACGGCCGGCAGCACGTGGCCGACGGCAATCCGTGCGGGTCCGGCCCCGCCGAGGCGCGCCGCCGCGATGTACGGGCGGTCGCGTACGGCGAGGGTGAAGGCGCGGACGATGCGGGCGTTGGCCGCCCAGGACGAGATGACCAGGGCGAGAAGGAGGTTGCCGAATCCGGGGCCCAGCACGCCGACCACCGCGAGCGCGAGCACCAGGGACGGGATCGCCAGGACGATGTCGACGACGCGCATGAGGACGGCGTCGGCGAACCCCCGTGCGAGGCCTGCCGCCACGCCGACGACCAGGCTCACCGTGCACGAGCCGGCCAGCACGGTGAAGGCGGCCAACAGCGACCTGCGGGTCCCGGCCACCAGCCGGGCGAACTGGTCACGGCCGAACTGGTCGGTGCCGAGCCAGTGTTCGCCGTCCGGCGGGCGCAACTTCGCGCCCAGGTCGATGGCGTCCGGCTGATAGGTCGCCACGACCGGGCCGAGGACGGCGAACAGCAGGGCGAGCCCCGCGAGTCCGAGTCCGGTGCGGCCGAGGGTACTTGCCATGAGGGGGCCGTGCCGGAGCGTGGCGGCGGCGCGCCGGAGCGAGACCGCCGTATGGCGGAGTGCCGGGGTCGCGCGACCGGGTGCCGGCGGCGTCGTGTCCGGGGCGGCGGCTTTGGGCACGTCACACCCCCTTGGCGCCGTCGCCGCGCAGGCGCGGGTCGACGAGCGCGGCCAGCAGGTCGGCGAGCAGGCCGGCCGCGACGTACGCGAGGGTGGCCAGCACCGCGAACGCCTGGATCACCGGCAGATCGCGGGCCTTCACCGACGACACGACGTAGGAGCCGGCGCCCGGCCAGGTGAACACCGTCTCGACGATCGCCGCGCCGCCCCACAGCGCTCCGGCGCTCACCGCGACGGCGTGGATCAGCGGCGGCAGCGCGTTCGGGAGGGCGTGCCGCAGGAGCAGTCTCCGGCTTCCCGTGCCGCGGGCGATCACTGAGGCGGCCCATCCGCTGTCCATCGCGTCCACCAGGGCACCGCGCAGCAGACGCGACCACACGTCGAACATGCCGAACGCCAGGCACAGCGCGGGCATCCACACCGCGGCCCACGTACCGTCCCGCACCACCGAGCCGAAGCCGCCCTGGACCACCACGAGTTGAATGAGGATCAGACCCACGACGAAGCCCGGCAGGGCGGCCCCGAGCAGCGCGAGCGCGCGGGCGAGGGTGTCCGGCCAACGGCGCCGGAAGGCCGCGGCGACGAGCGCGAGCGGCACCGCGATCGCCAACGCGAACAGCAGGGCGGCACTGCCCAGCCGCAGTGTCGCGGGCAGCCGTTCGCCGAGCTCGGTCAGCACCGGGCGGCCGCTTTGGTACGACGTACCCAGATCCCCGTGCAGGGCGCGGGCCAGCCAGTGCCCGAACTGCCCGGCCAGGGCACGGTCGAGACCCAACTCGGCGCGTGTGGCGGCGAGCTGATCCGGCGTCGGTTCCGGGACCCCCTGTGCGGTCAGCGTCATCCGGGCCGGGTCGCCGGGAGCAAGGGGCAGCAGGGCCCAGATCAGCAGCGCCGCGCCCGCGACGGTGACCGGAACGGACAGAAGCCGCCGCGCGATCGGGTGACCCGCCGCCGCGCGTGCGCTGCGCAGGGCCCGCGGGACGGCTCCCGGCGCGGCGGGTCCGCCGCCGGGAGCCGCCGTTGCGGCACGCGATGTCACGGCGCCGTGTCGAAGCGCAGATGCCTCCGTACGTTGGAGACCTGGTACCCCGTCCAGTCGCCGCCGGCCACCACGGCGAACTGCTTGTACGTGGCGGCGATCACGTACGCCTCCCGGTCGCTGAGAATTGCCTGGCCCTCGCGCAGCAGCTGTTCGCGGGCCGCCTGGTCGGTCGTGGTCAACAGGCGGTCGCCGAGCGCGTCGACCCGCGGGTCCGAGAGCTTCTGGGCGTTCGCCGACCCGCCGGTCGTCCAGCGCGCGCGGAACGGTTGGATCGGGTCCGCCGTGCCGGACAGCGAGCCGTTGAGCCCGATGGACGCCTCCCACGCGCCCAGGTCCGCCTTCGTGCGCGCGGAGTCCTCGGCGTTCACGATCTGGAGGTCGAAACCGGCCTTCGCCACTTCGGACTTGATCACCACCGCAAGGGCGTTCGTCTCCGGCCCCTGGGCCTGCGTGACGAAGCGGACCGTCAGGCGCTTGCCGTCCTTGCCGCGGACGCCGTCCTTGCCCTTGGCCCAACCCGCCTCGTCCAGCAGCCGGTTCGCCTCGGCGAGGTCGGTGTGCTGGGTGGCCGCCGCGTAGGGGTAGCCCTCCGGATACAGACCCGTCGCGGTGGCGAACGAGCCCTTGGCGACGTCCTCGCCCAACTCCCGGTAGTCGATCGCCCGGGCGAACGCGCGGCGCACCCGGGCGTCGTCGAACGGCGCGGCGGTGAGGTTCATGTCGATCAGCAGCGCTTGGAGCGCCTTCGGCGAGGTCCTGAGCACCGAGTCCGTGCGACCGGCCAGCGTGAGCGCCGCGTCCGGTGAGGGGTAGAAGGCGAGTTGCGCCTCGCCGGACTGCACGCCGGCGATCCGGGCCTGCTCGTCGGGCACCACCTTGACGGTGACCGACGGGAGCTTGGGCCGGCCGGCCCAGTACTTGTCGTACCGGGCGAGTTTCAGCAGATCGGGCGTCCACGCGGTGACGGCGTACGGCCCGGTGAAGGCACCGGCGTTCACGATCTTCGCGGAGTCGCCGCCCGCCGCCTCGACGGCCTCGGTGTCGTAGATCTGCAGCGACGTGTCGCGCGCCGCCAGCGCGGCCGGGACCGCGGCGTTGGGTGCGGGAGTGGTCAGGACCAGGTCGAGCGGGCCCGTGGTGCGTACCGTCGAGCCCTCGGCCAGGTACGTGCGCACGGCCTTGGACCTGGCGATCTGCCGGGTGAGGGCGCGGTTGACCGCCTCCGCGTCCACCGGCCTGCCGTTCTGGAACGTCATGCCCGGCCGCAGCGTGATGCGCCACTCGGTCGGGCTGCCCTGGGTCACCGACTGCGCCAGCCACGGGCGGACGACGCCGTCCTCGCCGGCCTCCATCAGGTTCTCCGCCACGCCCCAGTCGAACAGCCAGTTCGTCCCGGTGCCGACGGGATCGAGGCCCGCGATCGAATAGGAGTTGTAGATCGTCAGCGGCTTCTCGGCCGCGGCGCCCGCCGGCTTGGCCGCGGAGTCGCCACCGCTCCCGCACCCGGTGGCGAGCACGGCCAACGCGGCGACGGAAGCTACGGCGAGCCCGGCCTGCCCGGTCGCCCGGCCGGTCGTGCGGCTGGTTGCGCGGCCGTTCGTACGGTCGTCTGTGCGGTCCGTCGGGCGGCGCGTCGTCCGGCGGGACAGCAGCCGGGAGAACGGGTTGCGGAAGCGGCCGCCGAACGCGGACGCGGGTCTGTCGGGGGATGCCATGGCGCTCTCCTTCGCGAGTTCCGGGCACCGGAACCGGAAGGCGAGTGAGCGCACGGCCGAGCGGCCTCCGCACGACCCGCCCTCGGGGTCCGGCTGGAACCGCACGCATGCCGCGTACGGGCGTCGGCAGGTCTTCGGACTCGCGGGCACCCGGGCACATCGCGCCTCGTCCCCCGAACGAGGCATCAGCCCGGACCTACTGGCCGTCGCTTCCCGGACCGTGGGCGGTCCAGTGCTCATGACGGCGGTCGTTCCCACTCACCGCTGCGGGGCAGTCCCGGATTTCCACCGGGTTCCCTCTTGCGACGCCCTGCCGCACGAGACGGAGGGCGAACCGATGCGGGCACCACGGTAGCGGCATCGATCTTGCCCGCCGCACCCGGGCGGTCCGGGCGTCCGCGACGAATCGCCCGGACACGGCGGGTACGCTCACGCGCCAACAGCCCGCCGCCCCGCCCTCGATCCGGCGACAACCCTGCCGGACCCTTCCGACAAGTCGTGCCGGCAAGTCCGTCCGACGCGTCCGCCGACACCCCCCCGCCCACAAGCCCGTCCACAGCCTGCCCGCCGTGCCGCCCGACGCACCACGACCCCGGGACCGTCCATGCACCACCGCCCCCGCAGCCTGCCCCGACTCGGCTGGATCACCCACGTCTCCGCCGACGGCCCACCCCGGGCCCTCTATCGCGAGACCGTTGAACTCGCCGTCGCTGCCGAAGAGTTGGGTTTCCACAGCTTCTGGGTCGCGCAACATCACTTCGGGGCCCAGGGCGGCACTCTCCCGTCGCCCCTGGTCCTGCTCGCCGCCATCGCCGAGCACACGACCCGCATCCGCCTCGGCACCGCGGTCGTCGTCGGCCCGGCCGAGAACGCGCTGCGGCTCGCAGAAGACGCCGCCGTCGTCGACGCGTTGAGCGGCGGACGCCTCGAACTGGGCCTCGGGGCAGGCGCCGACGCCACCGCCTCCCGCGCGTTCGGCCTGGACCACGAGCGCCGCCACGATGTCCTCGACGGCCTGCTGCCCGTACTCCTCGACGCGCTCGACGGACGCGAACTCCCTGGCGGGGTCCGCCTCACACCGCCCGCACCCGGACTGTCCGAACGGGTGTGGCTCGGCGCCGGCTCCCCGGCGGGCATGGACCGTGCCGCCCGTCTCGGCCTCGGCGTCATGTACGGGCGGCGCGGCCCGGGCCCCGACGGCCCGTACGCCCAGGACACCGAATACGCGCGCCTCGCCGACGGCTACCGCGGCCGCATGGAGGCCGCGGGACGCACGGCGCGCATAGCGGTGTCGCGCCCGGTGTTCCCATCGGAGCCCGCCGAACTCGCGCGCGCCGTCCTGGCGCCACGGCTGCGCGACTGGATCGACGACGGGGTCCGCACCGGGCGCTACCCGGACGGCTTCGACCCGGACGCCTACCTGGCCGCCGGAGCCTTCGCGTACGGCGCGCCGGACCAGGTGGCCGCCGCACTCGCCCGCGACCCCGGGCTCCCCGGTGCGACGGACCTGCTGTGCCACACCCAGCCGGTTCGGCTCGGGCTGCGCCTCGTCCTCCCGGCAATGGAGCTGATTGCCCGTCAGGTCGGGCGTGCGCGCACCCCGGCGTGACGGCGTCGCGTTTCGCGCGGCCTGGGGGCGCATGGGTTCGGCGTTGCGTGGGTCGGCGTTGCGAGGGTTCGGCGTTGCGCGGGTTGTCCGGGATCCGCGCTTTTCGGAGCACCGGGGTGCCGCAAGATTGCCCGCTAAGTACGCTTCCCGGACCTGATGTGAGGGAGGGCTCGGATGTCGATGAGCAAGGGTGCCAACGTACCGGTGCCCGCCGCCGCGGTACGGGTCGAGCTCGGCCGGCAGCACGGCCCGGGGAGCCCCGACGTGGACGCCTCGGCGCTGCTGCTGACCGCGGCCGGCCGCGTCCGGTCGGACGACGACTTCGTCTTCTACAACCAGCCCTCGCACCCCCGCGGCGCGGTCCGCTACGAAGGCACGCGCCAGGACGGCGCGCAGGCGGTCGACACCCTCGCGGTGGACCTGGCCTCGGTGGAGCAGGACATCACGGCCGTGGTGCTGGCGGCCTCGGCCGACGGCGGGACGTTCGGACAGGTACGCGGCCTCTGCATCCGGGTGCTGGACGCGGCGAACGGCTCCGAGCTGGCCCGGTTCGACAGCTCCGACGCCACGTCCGAGTCGGCCTTCGTGCTCGGGGAGCTCTACCGCGGCAAGGGGACGTGGAAGTTCCGCGCCGTGGGCCAGGGCTACGCGTCCGGCCTGGCCGGGCTGGCCACCGACTTCGGCATCAGCGTCGCGGAGGAACCGGAGCCCGCACCCGTGCCGGTGACCCCGCCGCCGCCCCCGCAAGCCGCCCCGCCGAGCTTTTTGCCGCCCGTACCGCCCGCATCGCCCGCACCGCCACCTCCGCCCGCGCCGGTCTCGCTGTCGAAGATCACGCTGACGAAGACCGCGCCGACCGTCTCGCTCACCAAGCAGGGTGCGACGTCCGGCGCGCTGCGGGTCAACCTTTCCTGGAGCGCCCGCCCACACTCGCGCGGTCTGCTGCGGAGGGGCCCGCGGGCGGTGAACCCGAACGACATCGACCTCGACCTGTCCTGCCTGTGGGAACTGCAGAACGGCGACAAGGGCATCATCCACCCCATCGACGAGCAGTTCGGCTCGTTCGACGAGCCGCCCTACGTCCGGCTGGACCGCGACGACCGGACCGGCGGGAGCCGGGGCGGCGGCGAGAACCTCACCGTCAACCTCGACCGCACCGCCGAGATCAAGCGCCTCCTGATATTCGTGGCCGTCTACCAGGGGGCCGAGAGCTTCGCCGGACTCGACGGGGTCGCCACGCTCTATCCGCCGGCCGGCCCGCCCGTCGAGGTGCGGCTCGACGAATGCACGGTGCCCGCGCCGGTGGCGGCGATCGCCCTGATCGAGAACATCGGCGGTGAACTGGTCGTACGGCGTGAGGCGAAGTACATCGTTCTTTCCGGCGGCATGTTCAAACAGCAGGCCGTCGACGTGGCGTACGGCTGGGGCCTCAAGTGGCACGCGGCGAGCAAGACCTGAGCCGGGCACCAGGCCGGGATCCGGGCACTCGGCACCACTCACTCAGCGCCGACCAGTCGGCACTGAGCGGTGAGCGGTGAGCGGAAAAGCGGTGATGCAGTGACGCGGTGAGCGCCGATGCTCCGCGCGCCCCGGCCGCCCTTGCCGGGGAAACGGCGGGCCGTGGCAAACTCGGCGGGTGCAGATCGGGATGCTGGGTCCATTCGAGGTGCGCACGGACGACGGAACCCCGGTCGACGTGCCGGGCGCACGACTGCGCGGACTGCTGATCGCCCTGGCCCTGCGACCGGGCCGTGCGGTGCCCAAGGCGTCGCTCGTCGACTGGATCTGGGGCGGTCTGCCGCCCGCCGACGCCACGAACGCCTTGCAGCGCCTGGTCTCCCGGCTGCGGAAGGTCCTGCCGGACGGGGTGATCGAGGGGCAGACGGACGGCTACCGGCTGCGGCTGCAGCCGGACGCCGTCGACGCCGTCCGGTTCGAACGGCTCGTGAGCGAGGCCCAGGCCGTCCGGGCCGAGGACGGTGCGCGTCGGGCCCGGCTCCTGCGTGAGGCCCTGGACCTGTGGCGCGGCGCGGCCATGCAGGGCGTCGGCCTCCCCGACAGCCCCGCGTTCGACACCGCGGTCGCCCGCCTGGAAGGACTGCGTCTGACCGCCGCCGAGGAGCGGGTCGACGCCGAGATCGCGCTCGGCCGCGGCGCCGGGATGGTCACCGAGCTGACCGATCTGGTGGCCGCGCATCCGGTGCGCGAACGCCTCGCCGCCGCACTGATGCGCGCCCTCGTCGCCGCCGGCCGCGACAACGAGGCACTGCTCGTCTACCAGCGCACGAGGGAGGCACTGGCCGACGCCCTCGGCGCCGACCCGTCCCCGGAGCTGGCCGCGCTGCATGTCGCGCTGCTGCGCGGCGAGTTGGGGCGGCGCGAGGAGAGCCCGAAGACCAATCTGCGCGCCGAGCTGACCACCTTCGTCGGCAACGGCGCCGATGTCGCCGCGGTACGCGGACTCGTCACCGAGCACCGCCTCACCACCGTGATCGGCCCGGGCGGCGCGGGCAAGACCCGGCTGGCCACCGAGACCGCGCGTACCCTGCTCGGCGATCTGCCGGACGGCGTCTGGCTCGTGGAGCTCGCCGCGATCGGCCCGGACGGCGACGTGGCACAGGCGACGCTCGCCGGGCTCGGCCTGCGGGACGCCCTGCTCGGCGGCGCCCCGAACACGGAGCTGACGGACCGGCTCGTCGCCGCGATCCGCGACCGCGACGCCCTGCTGATCCTGGACAACTGCGAGCATGTCGTCGAGTCCGCCGCGGTGTTCGCGCACCGCGTGCTCGGCGAGTGCCGTCGGCTGCGCATCCTGGCCACCAGCCGTGAACCCCTTGGCATCACCGGCGAGGCGTTGTGGCAGGTCGAAGCACTGGGCCTGCCGGCCGACGACGCCGGCCCGGAAGAGATCGAGGCCTCACCCGCCATCAGACTGCTGCGCGACCGGGCCGGCGCGGTACGCCGCGACCTCGCGGGCGACCCGCACACCCTCGCCACGATGGTGCGTGTGTGCCGGGCGCTCGACGGGATGCCGCTGGCGATCGAACTGGCGGCGGCCCGGTTGCGCACCATGTCCGTCGACCAGTTGGCCAATCGGCTCGACGACCGGTTCCGCCTGCTGACCGGTGGCAGCCGTACCGCCCTGCCGCGGCACAAGACGCTGCGTGCCGCGGTCGACTGGAGCTGGGAACTGCTCAGCGACGCCGAACGCACGGTCCTGCGCAGGCTGTCGGTGTTCTCCGGAGGGGCAAGCCTGCAAGCGGCCGAACGGGTGTGCGCGGACGAGACGGTCGACCGCGACGAGGTGCTCGAACTCCTCACCGCCTTGACCGAGAAGTCGCTGCTGCGCGCCGAGGGCGACAGCGCGCCGCGCTACCGCATGATGGGCACGATCAAGGAGTACGCCGCCCAACGCCTCGCGGAGGCGGGGGAGTCGGAGCAGGCACGCCTCGCGCACCTGGCCTACTTCACCGATCTCGCCGAGACCGCGGAGCCGCACCTGCGCCGCGCCGAACAACTCGAATGGCTGGCCGTCCTCGACGCCGACCACGACAACATCGCCGCGGCGGTGCGCGGCGCCCTCGCCTCCGGCGACGCCCAGGCGACCATGCGGATCGCGGCGGGCTGCGGCTGGTACTGGTGGCTCGCCGGGCACAAGACCGAGGGCTTCGAACTCCTCAGCACCGCGGCCAGGATGCCCGGTGAGGCCGGGGACGACGTCCGGGCCATGGTGTACGCGCTGGTCGTGCTGTTCGTGAGCTCCGGGCGCCGCGACGAGCACGAGGCGGAGGAGTGGATCCGCGAAGCGCACCGCCACGGCCGGCGCAGTCCCGGGCGATACCCGCTCCTGGCGATCATGGGCGCGATGGAACGCCTGCTGGACGGGCCCGACGCGTTCCTGACCGCCTTTGAACCGCTGCTCGACGACGAGGACCCGTGGGTGCGCGCGCTGGCCCGCCTGCACATGGGCAAGATGCGGATCGTGCTCGGTCGGGAGGGGGAGGACGGGGAGGCGTACCTGGCGGCGGCGCTCGCCGAGTTCCGGGCGCTCGGCGAGCGGTTCGGGATCTCGTTCGCCCTGACGGAGCTCGCGGACCAGTTCGCCGTGCGCGGCGAGTTCGCCCGCGCCTGCGAGTACTTCGAGCAGGCGATCGAGGTGTGCACCGAGGTCGGCGGCAGCGAGGACGTCATCCGGATGCGGGCCCGGCAGGCGCAGTTGCACTGGCTGTCGGGTGACCGGGACGCGTGTGCGTCCGCCGTCGCCGAGGCCGGCCGGATCGCGGAACGGGTCACCTGGCCGGACGCGCTGGCCGAACTGGCCTTCGCGCGGGCTGGACTCGCCCGGTGGGCCGGCGACGACGAGGAGGCGTACCGGCAGATCGGCGTCGCGACGGCCCTGCTGGGCGACGAGGCCGAGCAGCCGCACATCCGCGCGGTGACGCACGACGTACTCGGCTACCTCTCCGAGGACCTCGCCGAGTCCCGGGCGCACCGCGCGGCGGCCTTCGACGCGGTCGTCGAAACCGGCCACATTCTGGGGATCGCGCAGGCGATCGTCGGCGTCGCGGATCTGGCGCTGCGCCGCGACGAGCCGGAGCAGGCGGTGCGGCTTCTGGCGGCGAGCGCGGCCGTACGTGGGCTGCCGGACCGCGCGAACCCCGACGTGGCCCGGATCGAGCAGGCGGCCCGAAGCCGCCTCGGCGACGGGCGGTTCGCCGAGGCGGCTCGGGAGGGCGCCGAGGCGGACTGGCCGGGGCTGGTCGGGGCCACGCTCGCCGAGTGAAACCCGAGTGAGCACATGAGTGAACGCCCGAGCGAACCCCGGGTCGGCGTCGTGCCGGCCCGGGGAACCCCGAGGCGGGCTACGCCCGACGGCTGAACGACGCGACCGACCAGACGTACCCGACGACGACGAACCCGACGCACCAGGCGACGGCCGCCATCGCGTCGCCGCCGGACGGGTCGCCCGCCAGCAGGCCGCGCAGGGTCTCGATGACCGGGGTGAACGGCTGGTACTCGGCGAACTGCCGCACGCCGGAACCCATCGTGTCCGCGGGGACGAACGCGCTGCTCAGGAACGGCAGCATGATCAGCGGCACGGTGGCCAGACCCGCCGACTCCGGCGTCTTCGCGGCCAACCCCAAGGCGACGGTCAGCCAGCCGGCCGCCACGCTCAGCAGCACCACGAGGCCGATGACACCGAGCCATTCGAGTGCGTTGGCGGACGGGTCGAACCCCAGCGCGAACGCCACCCCGACGATGGCCGCGCAGGCCACCGTGCACCGCACCGCGGTGACGACGACGTGCCCGGTCAGCACGGCGCCCCGGGAGACGTCCATGACCTTGAGCCGGCTGATGACGCCCTTGCGCATGTCGTCGTTCACGGATGTGGAGGTGGCCCCCAGCCCGTAGCTGACGGCCATCACGAGCAGGCCCGGCGTCGCGTAGTCGATGTACGGTTCGCCGACGCTGAAGCCGCCGCCGAACACCTTGACGAACATCAGCATCATCACGATGGGGAACAGCACCGAGTTGAACACCACGACCGGGTTCCGCATGCTGTGCTTGATGTTGCGGCGCAGCATGACGGCCGAGTCGGCCCACGCCGTCGAGACACTGCTCATTTTGCGATCGCCTCCGCGCTCGGGCGCCCGGTCAGGGCAAGGAAAACGTCGTCGAGGTCCGGTGTGTGCACCGCGAACTCCCGGGCGTTGAGCAGGTGTTCGTCGAGCACGTCCAGCAGGGCGCGCAGCGACCGCGACTCCCCGTCGCTGGGCACCCGCAGGGTCAGCTCCTGGTCGTCCCGCGTGGAGCCGGCCAGAATCCGCGCCGCCGTGTCGAGGTCGGCGGGATCGGTGAACCGGAGCCGGACGTGCGTGCCGGGCATCCGCCGCTTGAGCTCGTCCGGAGTGCCGTGCGCGACCAGGCGGCCCTGGTCGAGCACCGCGATCCGGTCGGCGAGCTGGTCGGCTTCGTCCAGGTACTGGGTGGTGAGGAAGATGGTGGTGCCGTCGGCGACCAGTTCGCGGACGATCCCCCACATCGTGCGCCTGCTGCGCGGATCGAGGCCCGTGGTCGGCTCGTCCAGGAAGATGATCCGGGGGTCGCCGACGAGGGTCATCGCCAGGTCCAGCTTCCGGCGCATGCCTCCGGAGTACGTCGCGGCAAGCTTGTCCGCGGACTCCGTCAGGTCGAACCGCTCCAGGAGCTGCGCCACCAGGCGGGGGGAGCGGACGCGCTTCAGGTCCGCCATCATCTGCAGGTTCTCGCGGCCGGACAGCAAGTCGTCCACCGCGGCGAACTGGCCGGTGACGCCGATGGCGGCGCGTACCGCCCGGGTCGCGGTCGCGGCGGTCACGTCGTGACCGGCCACGAGCACCGTGCCGGCGTCCGCCGCCATCAGCGTCGTCAGGATGTTCACCGTCGTCGTCTTGCCCGCCCCGTTCGGGCCGAGCATGGAGAAGACCGACCCCGCCGCGACATCGAAATCGATGCCGTCGAGCACGACCTTGTCCCCGTATGCCTTTCGCAGGCCTGAAACCGCAATCGCCGAACTCGTCATGCGCCTACGCTCTCGGCCGGTCCTGTCACCCGTCTGTCACGCCCCTGACACGGCTCCTGACGGCAGGGCAGGGGATCCGCCGACAAGGACGGCCGACGGGACCCGAAGCCTCGGTGTCAGGGGCGGGCCCAGGTCGGCGTACGGCCGGAGAGGGCGATGACGCGGTCGAGAAGACCGGTGTCGGCGGGCACCGGGACCGCGGGGCCGAAGAGCGGTCCGCGCGTCTCGGCGTCCGCGTCCGCGCTCGGCGCCAGCATCTCGAACGAGCACTCCAGGCTCGCCCGGTCGGCCGGGTACTCCTGTCCGATCGCCCGCGCCAGGTCCCAGCCGTGGATCACCACTTCGTTGAGCGCCACGCGTCCCGCCAGGACGGCCGGGAAGGTGAGCCCGCCGGCCTGCGTCATGCCGTCCCACGCCTCGGGGGTCCGCCAGGCGTCGGCCAACTCGTCGAGCTGCCGGGGCAGGACCGTACGCCAGTCGTCGTCGACGTCCGGGGTGGTCGATCCCGGGTCGGTGGCGGTCGACGGTCCGAGATCCTTCCGCGCGGCGTCCCGGAAGGCGGCGGTGAGTCCCACAAAGTGGCCGAGGAGGTGGCGCACCCGGTAGTCCTCGCACGGGGTGGGCGCGTCGAGTTGGTCGTCCCGTACTTGCGCGGCGAGGTCGGCGACCAGCTTGACAGCCGGTCCGAAGTCGGGGCCGGGGGTGGCGGGAAGCTCGGTCGCTGTCATGGCAGGGGCTCCTTTGTCGGGTTCTGTCGGTCTGCGGCGGGGCCGGGACCTGCCGCGCGTCGGTGGCATGCCCGCGCGGGCGTAATGCGGGTGTAACGCCTGCAGATAGAGACTGATCGCGGTCCGCGAACTCATCGCTCGGCCTCGAAGGAGTCAGGTATGACACCCATCATGAGCAAGTCCGACGCCGCTGCCCTGGTGGCCGCCGCCCGGATCCGGCGCGGCCTGACCTGGGCCGAGATCGCCAAGGAACTCGGCGCGCCGCTCGTCTGGACCACCGCCGCGCTGCTCGGCCAGCACCCGATGACCCGGGAGCAGGCCGCGCGGGCCTGCGCCTTTCTGGGCCTCGAGGACGAGGTCGCCGAGAGCCTGCAACTCCAGCCGAGCCGGGGTTCCGCACCCGAGGTGATGTCCGACCCCACGGTCTATCGCTTCGTCGAGGCGCTGTCCGTCTACGGACCCGCCCTCAAGGAGCTGATCCACGAGGAATTCGGCGACGGCATCATGAGCGCGATCAACTTCCAGGTCGACATCTCCCGCCGCCCCGACCCCGACGGTGACCGTGTGGTCGTCACCTTCGACGGAAAGTTCCTCGACTACAAGTGGTGACCGGCTGACCGGCTGACCGGCTACCCGGGTGATGGATGACGGGTGAACGGCTGACGCGGTGAACCGGTGGCGAGGCAGCGGGCCGGCGGTCGACCACGACGCGGTTCTGCGCGCCCTGGCGATCGAGGGAATCGCGATCGCCTCGACGCTCCTCATGGCGCCGCGGACCCCGGATCCCGCGCAACTGGAGGCGGTGTCAAGGCGGTTCCTGAAGGCGGCGAGGGAGGCCAGTGCCCTGGACCTGTTGGCGGCGTTCGATGCGCAGAATCGGGTCACGCGCGCGTGCGACCGCGGGGCGCCGGGCCGCGGAAGCTGTGCCGCGGACCCTCCCGCGGGCCGTCCTGGGCGTGTCGGGCCGGGCACATTTCCCGGTGTGACCCGGGACACGGTCGGCGTATGAAATATCCGGGGACTTCGTGTCCGTTTACCCGTGTGAACGCAATCGGGGAGCGAGTCCCCGTTTTCCCGCACCGGGCGGACACGAGTGAGGAGGGCCGAGGCGTGAATGGTGTCGAGACGGCAGCCGTCGTACGCGAGAGGCCCCGCCTGCGCGCGGACGCCCGGCGGAACCGGGAGCGCATCGTCGGCGCCGCCCGCGAGATGTTCGTCGAGTTCGGCGCCGACGTGCCGCTCGACGACGTCGCGCGGCGGGCCGGCGTGGGCAACGCGACGCTGTACCGGCACTTCGCGGACCGCCGCGAGCTCGTGCACGAGGTGGTGCTCTCCGTACTGGAGCGCATCGTCGGCAGCGGCGAAGCCGCGACGGCCGAGGAGCCGGACGCGTTCGCGGCGCTGCGCCGCTTCGCGCACGGCGCGGCCGAGGAGAAGGTCGCCGCGGTGTGCCCCCTGCTCTCCGAGGACATCGACAAAAGCCATCCGGACATGGTCGCGATGCGCGAGCGCCTGGACGGTGTCATCGGCGTCCTGGTCGGCCGGGCGCACGCGTCCGGTCAACTGCGTGCCGACGTCGGCGCCGGTGACCTGATGATGGTCATCACCCACCTCGCCCGCCCGCTGCCCGGCACCCGCTGCACGGCCAACGAACAGTTCGTGCACCGCCACCTCGACATCATGCTCGACGGCCTGCGCGACCTCCAGCCCACCCAACTGACCGGCTCGGCCGTGGAACTCCGCGATCTGCGGGGCATCGGCCAGGCCGAAAGCCACGCGGACAAACTCGCGAACCGCCGTTCACCCGGCCACGCGAACCGGGACGGGAACGGCTGACCCGCCGGCGCCCAGGCGCGCGCCCGTCCTCGACCTCCCCCGCACGACACACCCCACACCCAGGTGAGTACCCCCATGTCACAAACAGCCGTTCCGCCCAAGACGTCCCTGCCCGACCCCCGGCGCTGGAAAGCGCTGATCTTCATCGCCCTCGCCCAGCTCATGGTGGTGCTCGACGGCACCATCGTGAACATCGCCCTGCCGTCGGCCCAGGCCGACCTCGGTATCTCCGACGGCAACCGGCAGTGGGTCATCACCGCGTACGCCCTGGCGTTTGGCGGGCTGCTGCTCTTCGGCGGCCGCATCGCCGACCTGTGGGGGCGCAGGCGGACCTTCATCGTCGGCCTGATCGGCTTCGCGGTCGCCTCCGCGATCGGCGGCCTCGCGGCCAACACCGGTCTACTGCTCGGCGCCCGTGCGCTGCAGGGCGTGTTCGGCGCGCTGCTGGCCCCGTCCGCGCTGTCCCTGCTCGCGGTGATGTTCACCGACGGCAAGGAGCGCGCGAAGGCGTTCGGCATCTTCGGTGCCATCGCGGGCGGCGGCGGCGCCGTCGGCCTGATCCTCGGCGGCGTGCTGACCGAGTACATGAACTGGCGCTGGACCTTCTTCGTCAACATCCCGTTCGCCGTCGTCGCGGCGCTCGGCGCCATCGCGGTGATCAGTGAGCCGGCCGGCGGCCGCAACCGTTCGCCCATGGACGTGCCGGGTGTGGTGCTGTCGTCGCTCGGACTGGGCTCGCTGGTCTACGCGTTCACCCGCGCCGAGTCCGACGGCTGGACCTCGGGCGTCACGCTGGGCCTGTTCGCCGCAGCGGTCGTGCTCCTGGCGTCCTTCGTGTTCGTGGAGAGCCGGGTGGCCGCGCCGCTGCTGCCCCTGCGCGTCGTCACCGACCGCCGGCGCGGCGGGATCTACCTCTCGCTCGGCCTCGCCGTCATCGCGATGTTCGGCATGTTCCTGTTCATCACCTACTACCTCCAGGTGGTCAAGGACTACTCGCCGGTCGTCACCGGCCTGGCGTTCCTGCCGATGATCGCGGGCATGATCACCGGCTCCACCCAGATCGGCGCCCGGCTGATGACCCGCGTGCCGCCCCGGCTGCTGATGGGGCCGGGCTTCCTGACCGCGGGTATCGGCATGCTGATGCTGACGCAGCTGGAGGTCGGCAGCTCGTACGTCGGCCTGATCATGCCGGCGCAGCTGCTGCTCGGACTGGGCATGGGCACCGCCTTCATGCCGGCGATGAGCATGGCCACCCAGGGCGTCCAGGCCCGCGACGCCGGTGTCGCCTCCGCGATGGTCAACACCTCGCAGCAGGTCGGCGGCGCGATCGGTACGGCACTGCTCAACACCGTCGCGGCGAGCGCGACCACCGCGTACGCCACCTCGCACGCGGGCCGCGCGGCCGAACAGCTCAAGCTGGAGGCCATGGTGCACGGGTACGCCACCGCGATCTGGTGGGCGGTCGGCATCCTGGCCCTCGCGTCGCTGATCGCGTTCACCTTCGTCAACGGCGGCCACGGCGGCAGCACCGTGGTCACGTCCGGCGACAAGGACGCCGCCACGGGGGAGGACGCGACCGACGAGCTCGCGATCCCGGTCCTCGCGCACTGAGCGCGGCGGCCCGGACGAGCGGCCGGAACGGACCGACCTGGGCGGAGTGATCGAGGCGTACCGGGCCTGACGCGGTGCGCGGAGACAGCCGAACGGCCGTCGGAGGAAAAGCGGGTGACCCCCGCTGCGCCTCCGGCGGCCGTTCGGCTTGTGCGCTACAGAAGCCCGAGGTCCTTGAGCTCGTCCGACAGGGGGCGCGGGCCGGCCGCCGTCGTCCGGTGGGCGCCGACGGTCCGGGAGCCGCCGTCGGCCTCGCGGGGTTTGTCGCGGCGACGGCGGAAGATGTACGCGGCCGCGACGCCGCCGACGCATCCGAACAGATGGCCCTGCCAGGACACGTGGTCGGCGGTGGGCAGCACACCCATCAGCATCGACCAGCCGTACACGCCGGTGACGACGAACGCGATCAGGATGTCCAGGAGCTTGCGGTCGAGGAAGCCGCGGACGAGCAGGTAGCCGAAATATCCGAACACCAGGATGCTGGCACCGGCGGTGACGGAGTTCGCGGGCGAGGTGAGCCATACGCCCAGGCCGCCCACCACGACGATGACCAGGGTCAGGCCGACGAAGCGGGACACGCCGCGCGTCGCGCACAGGAAGCCCAGCACGGCGACGGGAACGGTGTTGGAGATCAGGTGCCCGAAGCCGAAGTGCAGGAAGGGCGCCGTCAATATGTCCGGGAGCTCGCCCTTGTCGCGCGGTGAAATCCCGTGCGGCAGCAGCGAATCGTCGGTGGCGACGTTGTAGACCTGGAGCGCCCAGAGGACGGCCAGCAGGGTCACCGTGACGAAGAACGAGCTGACGAGCCCGCGGAACGGGACGGCGGATCCGAGCGGCGACACCATGACCTCCACAGGCGTTGCGGGACCGCCGCCTCCGGCGGTCCTCACACATGCATGGTCCAGCAATCGTGAGGCGGCTGGGAAGCATCGGCGTTTCTCGGGTCGGGCGGAACAGGCTCGGCCTGCTCCCGCGCGTCTTCCCGCGGGCACCTTTCTGCGTGGGGGTCTTCCCGCGTACGGGCCTCTCCGCATACGGGTCTTCCACCTACAGGTCTTGCACCTACGGGACCTCCCGCCTACGGGACGGGACTTCCACCCACGGGACTTCCACCCACGGGACTTCCCGCCTACCGGTCGAAGTAGGAGCTGTGGCCGTCGTCGATGACCGTCTGCCACAGGTTGTCCTCGTCGTCGCAGGCCTCCGGATCGGCGGCGCGCAGCAGTTGGGACAGGATGTCGCAGCAGAGCCAATAGGCGTGGAAGACCTGCCAGTCCGCGCTCGGGCGGGCGTTGGTGGCGCCGATGCGGACGAGGCGGGAGGCCGACCACAGCGCGTACCCGAACACGGAGATGTCCGAGTTGACCAACGGGGCCGGCCACTCCGGGTCTTCGTGGCCGACCGCGGTGATCCGCCCGGTGGCGCCGTCCAGCAACACCGTGCACCAGAAGCCCAACGGCCCCAGGGACAAGTGGTCGCGCATCGCGAGGTCGCGCTCCCACACCGGCCCGCCGTTCGGGCCGAAGACGTCGGGCGACCGTTCCTCGTGGGTCAGCGGCGCGGAGGCCAGATCTTCGTGGAACTGGACGAGGTCTTCGTTGCGCGGGAGGCCGACCTCGGCGAGGAACCGCGAGGTCGGTTCGTGGGCCACCGCGGCAGGCCATGCGCTCGTGGCGAAGTCGATGCGTACGCCTGTGTCGGCGACCAGATCCGCCCCGACGTCGAAGATCAGCCCAGTGCCCGGCCTGCCCTCGTCGCCCTCGTGCCCCGCGCCGCCGGTGCGTCGGGTGACTCCCCAAGGCAGCGCCCACATCGCCAGCAGGGCGCTCCAGACCGGCGCATGGCCGTCCTCGCGGAACACCGCCGGGTCGACTTCGCGGATCCGGTCGAGCGCGTCGTCCAGAAGCCTGGTGTACGCCGCCAACCCGCGCGGATCGGCCTCCCGCGGTCCGCGGCTTGTCACGTACACGATGTGCAGCGCGTGGACGAACGCCGACAAATCCGACGCGAGCAGGTCTCGGCGCATCCGTGCCGGGTACCCCGCCGGGTACGACTGCCGTTTGTCGACGAGCCACACCTTGCCCGTGGCGCCGTCCACGGCCACGAAGTCGGCGCCGAGTTCGCCGATGCGGACGAGCGCGGCGGCACCCGGTGGGATCCGCTCGGCCCCCTGTTCCGCGAGCACCCGGTCCAGCGCCTCGGTGTCCGGCGTGACCTCGAAGTGCGGGACGCAGGCGGGCAGTCCGATGTCCGCGAGGAAGCCGCGGGACGCCCCGTGTGTCAGTGCGGACGGCAACCGGTCCGCCCCGGTGACGCGCAGCATCGCGTCGTTTCCGAACCACTCGTCCACCGCACCCCTGGTCACGGGCACCCGCATACGTCTTCCCACCCCGGCCACACCTGCGTGTTCGTACGCTTGCGCGCCTACGACGAGGGCCCGCCGGTTCGGCGGGCCGCGTCCGCCCATTCAACCCGCCTGGTGGGCGGCGTGCTGCCGGGCATCCACCCTGCGCACGGCATGCGGGCGGCGTCGAGGCGGGCAGTCGGGTGTCGTGTCAGGGGCCGGGTCAGACTGTCCTGCCAGGTGGCCAGGTGGCCAGGTGGCCAGGTGGCCCGGCGGTCAGGCGGTCGAGTCAGGGTGCCCGGTCCGGGGTGTCCGGCCGGGGGCCCGGCCGGGCTGTCGAGTCAGGCGTACTCGGCTCGCAGGAGACCGCCGAGCTTCTCGGCTGCCTGGTCCTTGGCGGTCCGTACGGCATCGTCGTCGAGGGCGCGTTCCTTGGCCGTCTCGTCGATGAACGCGTCCGCGGCCTGGACGGCCAGGTCCTGGGCGCGGGCCAGGGTGCCCGGGCGGCCGTGGTGCGCGACGTGCCCGTCCCAGGCCATGGCACCCGCGTACGCCCCCGCCTGGGCCAGCAGGTCGGCGTCGACCCGCTCCCCGTGCGGAGCCGACCGGCACTCGTGGAAGCGCGCGGCCTCCGCGCTGTCGTCTGCGAACAGGGCCATGGCTGCTCCTTCGTGGTCCTCCGTGTGCAGGGGACGGCTACCCGCACGCCGGGAAATGATCCCCTTTGTCGCCGATCAGGTGTCGCCGACCAGCGTCGCGGCGCCGTGCAGGACGGCCGCGTTCTCGGTGGCGAGGCGCAACCGGGCGTTGAAGCGGCGCACGCGCTCGCGCTCGGAGCAGCCCCGGCCGTACACCGGCCAGGTCCCCGGCGGCAGGATTTCGACCACCACCATGCCGTGCAGCTCCGCGGCCGCCAGCCAGGCGCCCATCGGGTCCATCGGCGTGGGCAGGAGCCACCTCTGGCGGTCGCCGACCAGGGTGAGGGCGGCGACGAGCCCGCGACGGACGAGAAGCTGTGCCGTGGTCATGGGAGGTTCCCCGAGGCACAGGCTGAAACCCGACTCGTGGGCGTGATCGACCAGGAGCGGATAGTCCCCGGCGCCCGCCTCCACCAGGGCCTCGGCGACCGGCGGCATCGGCTCGCCCACGTCGTCCTGAGCGAACTCGCGCAGCGCCAGCGCCAGGCGCAATTGCGCGTGACGTGCGGCCGACGGGTGGATACCCATGCCTGACCGCTACCCGCCAGGGGCGCCCCCAACCGGTCGGTGGCGCGTGGTGTCCGCGCAAGCCGTGTCCGCGCGCCTTCATCCAGGTCGGCTGCCATCCTGGAGCGATCACGGACCCGGGCCCGCCCGGGTCGCCGCCACGACGTGGGACAAGGACGGTCGAGCATGCAGCGGATCGGCGTCATCGGAGTCGGCGAGATCGGCCGGGCGATCGTCGCGGGCCTGAGTGGCGGGGACGAGCAGGCGCCGGAAGTCTTCCTGTCCCCGCGGGGAGCCCGCGCCGCCGCCGAGCTGTCGGCGCGCTACGCGGGCGTCCAGGTGTGCGCCGACAACCAGGAGGTGGTGGACCGCTCCGACCTCGTGATCATCGCCGTACGCGGTCCCGACCGCCACGAAGCACTCGCCGGTCTGGCCGTGGGCGCCGACAAGATCGTGGTCAACGTCATGGCCGGCGTCGCGAACGAGGACCTGCGCCGGACGCTGGCCACCGACGCCGCGCTGGTCCGCGCCATTCCGCTGCCGCCCATTCGCGAGCGCCGCTCGGTCACGGTGACCTGTCCCTCGCATCCGGTCGTGGACGCTCTCTTCGACCGCTTGGGCGGCGCGCTCCCGGTCGCGGACGAGGCCGCCTTCGACGTCTTCTCCACCGTCACCGGAACGCTGACCACCCAGTACCATTTCCTCGCCGCACTCACCTCATGGGCTGTCGAGCACGGCGTCCGGTCAGATGACGCGGACCGCTACGTTCGCGGCCTGTTCCAGGGACTTGCGGGCACGCTAGGCGACGGGACCCGCTCCCTGGAGCAGCTCGCGGCCGACCACGAGACCCCGAACGGCAGCAACGAACGGATTCGTACGACGTGGTTCACGTCGGCCAACTCCGAAGCCCTCCACAAGGCCCTCGACGACTTGCTCGCCGTCCTGCGGCAGGGCTGAACCGGCCGACGAACCGGGCGGCAATCGGCTCGGCTTCGGCTGCGGGGGTGCGGGCCGATCTTGTAGAAGTCTACGAACGGCAGGTGTCGGCCTGTCGACGTCTTCATGTCTTCCACCCCTACCTGAGGTCCCCCGATTGGCTGTGTACTCCCTCATACGAGATGCGAGATACAGACCCGCAACACGGGACACGCGATACGGGACACGCGATACGGGACACGGGAAACCGGACACGCAAGCGGGGACCACAACCAAGCGAGGGGTGAGTGACGCGGTGGCATCGACACACTCGGCCCACAGCCACACTCACCGAGGCGCCGGGCATGGCCCCGGACGTCACAGGTGGTGCAGTTGGACTGCGCGCAACGCGACGGATTTGAACCTGACGTACATTCCGGTCCCACCAAAGCACATTTGCGGCGACCCGCCGTGACGATCGCGGGCGGGCGCCACCGCCCGCAGTGATCGCGCGGCGGAGCCCGCGGAACGTTGTTGTTGCCCCGACTTGTCGCCGGTGCGGATTCGCGCACGGGCGGGGGAGCCGGGAGCCCCCATCCTCTCCGATAGGAGTAACTGTGACCGCGCACACCCAAGAAGCGAGCATTCAGGAACTCGAGCACGCCTGGATGAACGAGGCGATCAAGCTGGCCACCACCAGCGTGGCGAACGGCGGCGGCCCGTTCGGCGCACTGATCGCCATGGACGGCGCCGTGGTCGCGATCGGGAGCAACCAGGTCACCGCGACTCTGGACCCGACGGCACATGCCGAGGTGAGCGCGATGCGGGCGGCCTGCAAGCAGCTGGACAGGTTCTCGCTGGAGGGCTGCGTCCTGGTCACCTCGTGCGAGCCGTGTCCGATGTGCCTGTCGTCCGCGCTGTGGGCGCGCCTGGACCGGATCGTGTACGCCGCCGACCGGCACGACGCGGCGACGGCCGGCTTCGACGACCGCAAGTTCTACGACCTGTTCGAGAAGAAGCCGGCGTCGATGTGGCCCACGCCGGTCAAGCAGCTCGACCTGCCCAACCGCACGGCGCCGTTCGACGCGTGGCTCGCCAAGGCCGACCGCATCGACTACTGAGAACGCATCGAGTACGAGAACGCGTCGACTGCCGCGGGCGCGTCGATTGCCGAGAGCGCGTCGAACACGGACGACCCGTCCACGGACCGGAGTTCGTCGTCGGACGATCGACCATCTCGAACGCAAGCGCCCCGGCATGTGCCGGGGCGCTTGCGTTCACCGGTGAGGCTTCGGCCGACCTGCGGTCCTCGGCCGGGAGTTCCGCCTAAGCTGGGCCGGTGACCTCACCGTTTGCGGTTTCCCAGGGCGAACAGCGGTTCGTGGACGCGGCGCGGGACCTGGCCCCGCAGTTCGCAGCGGCGGCGGACGAGCACGACCGCGAAGCGACACTGCCGATCGCCAACTTGACGGCCCTGCACAAAGCGGGGCTGGACATGGCGGCGATGCCCGTGGACCGGGGCGGGGCCGGGTTGTCGTACCAGGCGCTCGGCGAGATCCTCCGCATCGTCGGCAAGGCCTGCCCGTCGACCGCATGCGTGTGGATGATGCACCTGGGGGCCGCGCAGGCCCTGGTCACGTACGGGCCGCACTTCTACGCCGACGAGTTGCGGGACGGGAAGCGGTTCGCCAACGCGTTGTCCGAACCCACCGGCGGGAACCTGTTCCTGATGCCGCTCCAACGGGCCGAACCGGTGGCCGGCGGCTACGAGCTGGACGGCGCCAAGCGCTTCGTGTCCGGGTGTGAGATCGCGGACCACTTCCTGGTCAACGCGCTGCTCGACGACGGCCCCGGGTTCTTCGGCGTACCGAGCGACGACAGCGTCGAGATGGTGCCGATCTGGGACTCGATGGGGCTGCGCGGCACCCGCAGCCAGCTCCTGAACTTCCGCAACACCCTGCTGCGCCAGGAGAATCGGTGCCTGATCACCGACCCGCTCGCGCCGAACATCATCGCGCTCGGCCTGCCCTGGCTCTCCATCGGCGTCGCGGAAGCCGCCCTCGACGCGTTGACCGAGCATGCGCGTAAGCGCGTCGTACCCACCACCGGCAAGCCGGTCGGGGACCTGCAGTGGGTGCAGTTCGACGCCGCCGACTCGCACGTGAAGCTGTTGGCCGCGCGTACGCTCGCGGAACGCTCCCTCTGGCTCGCCGACCACAACGCGCCGGGTGCCCTGGAGGCGGCGGTCGAGGCGAAGCTCTACGCCAACCAAGTCGCCAAGGACATCGCCGAGTTCGGCCTTCGGGTCGGGGGCGGCTCCGGCTATCTGCGGTCCTCGCCGATCCAACGGCACTTCCGCGACGCCCAGGCGGGCGCGCTCATGGCGTTCTCGGTCGAGGTCTGCCGGGACATGCTCGGCAAGCGCCTGATGGGCAGCCAGACCGATACGACGCAGTAGCCGCCCTGAGGGCGAAGTGCTCTACCAATGAGCCGAGTTGATCCTCGATTCGTGGACGCATGCGGTCTTCCCGGTGCTCGCCGCCGGCCGGTTCGCCAGCCGCTCCAGCATGAGGATGAAGTCGACGAGGCTCCCCAAGGCGCTGGTGGCCGCCCGGAGTTGGCGCATGCGGCCACCCGGACGTCCAACTGCTTGCGCGCTGCGGCCAGTTCGGCGGACTAGAGCGCACCGGCCTCCCGGCCCACCCGCGCCGCGACACCGGCGCAGGCGGGCGAGGCGGCCTAGGTCGTGTCTTCAAATTCTCGCCGGGCCCGCGGGCCGTGGCACGCACGCTCGCCGCGTTGCGGACCTTGCCCGGCCAAACCCAGGCCGAGC
>NZ_JBSFVE010000034.1:0-61505 GCF_053592165.1 Streptodolium elevatio | reverse complement strand
CACGTTATTAATCTTGGTCTTCGCGCACAGTGAATACCCGTTCTTTTTTCTGCGGACCCCCGTCCCGGCCCCTGCTCGGCCGGCGCCCGCCGCCCGGGCCCCCACCGACGGATTTCACAGGCGTACACGGAGGGCGGCGGACGCCGGTTCAACACCGGTCGGCCCGTTCGCCTGGCTGTGCTGCCCGGGCGTGACGCCGCGATGCGAGGTGCGTCGTGACGTACGCCGTCCTGCGCCGCACCCGGGCAGGTCGCCCGGGGCGACACGCGCGGGCTACAGGCACGTGGCAAAAACCCGGCCACGTGCGGTGCGGCGGTTGTGCGGTCGTACCCGCCGTCGTCCGGCGTTGTTATTGCTGCGCGCTGCCGCGTTGCGGCGGCTCCACGGCACCTGGGGTACCAGCCTGGGCGCCTGCTGGGGCACCTTCCCCAGCGGCCGAGCGCGTACACCCGGTTGTCCCGGTACCTTCGGAGCGGCATCCGGACGTCGTCCGGACCGCGCGATGGGGTGAGGGATCTCCGGTGAGAGCTGCTGTTCTGGTGCCCGCGGCCGGGCTCGGACTGCGCCTGGGCGGCGGGCTGCCCAAGGCACTGCGGGAACTCGGCGACGTGCCGATGCTCGTCCATGCGCTGCGGTCGCTGCTGGCGGCCCCCTGTATCGACGCCGCGGTCGTGGCCGCACCGCCGGACGGTGTCGACGACGTACGCGGGTTGCTCGCGCGCGAACTGGGTGCGGACGCGCCCGTCACGGTCGTCGCGGGCGGCGCCACCCGCCAGGAATCGGTACGCCGCGCACTCGACGCGCTGACCGGGGACTGCCCGGTCGTCCTCGTGCACGACGCCGCACGGCCGTTCGTGCCGGTCGAGGTCGTCGAGGCGGTGGTGGCCACGATCGAGGCCGGCGCGCTCGCGGTCGTCCCCGCGCTGCCCGTCGTCGACACGGTCAAGGAAGTCACGGATGTCGCGCCCGACGGCGCTGCCGAGTGCGTGGTGCGCACGGTCGACCGGGCCTCGTTGCGCGCCGTGCAGACACCGCAGGGGTTCCGGCGCGATGTGCTGGCCGCCGCGCACGAGGCCTCGCCCGAGGGCGACACCACGGACGACGCCGGCATGGTGGAGCGCATGGGCGTCACCGTGTCGGTCGTGCCGGGGTCGGAGGAGGCGTTCAAGGTCACCCGGCCGTTCGACCTGCTGCTGGCCGAGGCGCTGCTGAACCGCCGCCGCGAACAACGGGCGGACCGGGCCGAGTAGCCGAGTAGGTGGAACAGGTGCGGCACGGGGAGCGGGCCGAGCGGTCGGGTTCGTGTGCCCCCTACCTTGTTGCGTTCCAGTCGTGTCCGCCGTATTCGTGTCCGCCGTTTTCAGTCCGCCGTTTTCGTGTCCGCCCTATCCGGAGTCCCCATGTCCGAACTCGCGTCACCCCTCGCAGGTCTGCCCCGCACGGGCATCGGTGTCGACGTCCACCCCTTCGAGGAGGGCCGCGACCTGTGGGTCGCGGGGCTGCACTGGCCGGGGGAGACCGGCCTCGCCGGCCACTCCGACGGTGACGTCGCCGCCCACGCGGCCTGCGACGCGCTGTTCTCCGCGGCCGGCATCGGCGACCTCGGCGCGCACTTCGGGACCTCGCGCCCCGAGTGGTCCGGCGCGTCCGGCATCGCACTGCTGACCGAGGCCGCCCGGCTGGTACGCGAGGCCGGGTTCGAGATCGGCAACGTCGCCGTCCAGGTGGTCGGCGTACGCCCCAAGATCGGGCCCCGTCGCGCCGAGGCCGAGAAGGCCCTCTCGGCAGCCGCCGACGCTCCGGTGTCGGTGTCCGCGACCACCACCGACGGACTCGGCCTGACCGGGCGGGCCGAGGGGCTCGCGGCGATCGCCACCGCGCTCGTGGTGCGGGTTTCGGCGCCGTAGCCTCCGTGGCATCCACTCCACCGGAGCCTTCACCGAAGCGACGACGAGAGGAACCGCCGTGTCCGACAAGCTCACCGACGCCGCGCGCACGATGATCGACGCACCGAACTTCGCCACGATGGCGACGCTGCTGCCCGACGGACGGCCGCAGCTTTCCGTCGTCTGGCTCCGGACGGACGGGGACGACCTGCTCGTCTCGACCGTCAAGGGCCGCCGCAAGCACCGGAACATCGAGGCGGACCCGCGGGTGACGCTGCTCGTCTACCCGAAGGACGACCCCTATACGTATGTCGAGGTCAGGGGCACCGCCGTGCTGGAGGACGACGGCGCGCCCGAGCTGATCCAGGAGCTGTCGCAGCGGTACGACGGCAAGCCGTTCCGCGAGGGCGACCCCGCGAACGAGCGGGTCGTCGTGCGGGTCACCCCGGACCGGATCGTCACGCGGGGCTGAATGCGGGAGCTTCCCCGCCCTGACACCCCGTAAACTCGCAGGGTGAGCATGCGCCTATACGACACCAGCACCCGCACGGTCCGCGACTTCGTGCCGCTCGTCGAGGGCACCGTGTCGATCTACCTGTGTGGTGCCACCGTCCAGGCTCCGCCGCACATCGGGCACATCCGTTCCGGCCTGAACTTCGACGTGCTGCGGCGCTGGCTCGCGTACCAGGGCAACGACGTGGTGTTCTGCCGCAACGTCACGGACATCGACGACAAGATCATCGCGAAGGCGTGCGAGGCCGACGTGCCGTGGTGGCGCGTGGGGTACACGAACGAGCGCGCGTTCGACGACGCGTACACCGCGCTGGGCTGCCTGCCGCCGACCGTCGAGCCGCGGGCCACCGGGCATGTGCCGGAGATGATCGAGCTGATGCAGCGGCTCATCACCACCGGGCACGCGTACCCGTCGGACGGCGACGTCTACTTCGACGTGCACTCGTACCCGGAGTACGGCGCGCTCAGCGGCCAGCGTCTCGACGCGATGCGCGACCAGGGCGACGCGGGCGTCGGGGCCAAGCGCGACGCGCGCGACTTCGCGCTGTGGAAGGCCGCCAAGCCCGGCGAGCCGTCGTGGGACACGCCGTGGGGCCGGGGCCGGCCGGGCTGGCACCTGGAGTGCTCCGCGATGGCCCACCGCTACCTCGGCGAGCGCTTCGACATCCACGGCGGCGGCCTCGACCTGGTGTTCCCGCACCACGAGAACGAGATCGCGCAGTCCAAGGCGGCGGGCGACGGCTTCGCCAACTACTGGATGCACAACGCGTGGGTCACCATGAGCGGCGAGAAGATGAGCAAGTCGCTCGGCAATTCGGTGCTGGTGTCGGAAATGGTCAAGCGCTGGCGGCCGATCGTGCTGCGCTACTACCTCGCCTCGCCGCACTACCGCTCGATGATCGAGTACAGCGAGGCGGCGCTGCAGGAGGCCGCGACGTCGTTCGCGCGCATCGAGGGCTTCCTCGAGCGTGCGGGCGAACTGGCCGGGCCCGTCCCGGCCGACGACGAGGTCCCGGCCGCGTTCGCCGACGCGATGGACGACGACCTGGGCGTGCCGCAGGCACTCGCGGTCGTGCACAACACCGTGCGCGAGGGCAACACCGCGCTGGCGCAGGGCGACAAGGACGCGGTGGCCGCCCAGGTGGGCGCGCTGCGCGCGATGCTCGGCGTGCTGGGGCTCGACCCGGCGGCCGAGCCGTGGGTGTCCGTCGGCGCCGGGGACCGCACCGAGGACCTGCGCCACGTCGTCGACTCGCTGATCCACCTCGCGCTGGAGCAGCGGCAGGCGGCTCGCGCGCGCAAGGACTACCCGGCCGCCGACGCGGTCCGCGACCGGCTCACGGCGGCGGGCATCGTCGTCGAGGACACCCCGCAGGGTCCGCGCTGGACCCTGGAGCGGCACAGCGACCGCTGAGCCCGCTCCACCCGACCCCGGCAACGGGGCGATGAGACCGCAACCAGGACGCCGGTGCGCGCACCGGCACGAGGACTGACCAGTCGCCGCCGCACCGGCGGTTCGCGTACGACCGTCTCCATGCGGCCGGGCCGAGCGCCCGGCCGTACGGTTGTACGTGCGAGACGAGAGCACCGAAGGGACATCGACATGGCCGGCAACAGCCAGCGCCGCAACAAGCGCAACCCGGGGAGCAAGAAGGGGCCCCAGGTCGGCACGGGCGGGCACAGCCGCCGTGCGCTGCGCGGCAAGGGCCCGACGCCGCCTGCCGAGATGCGCAAGGGGCACGCCAAGCAGCGCGCCGCGAACGCCGCGGCCAAGCGCGCCGCGCGGCCGACCGGCCGTACCGGCGTCGCGCGTGGCAGGGGCGGCAAGGGCACCGTGGAACTGGTGTACGGGCGCAACTCGGTGGTCGAGGCGCTGCGCGCCGGCATCCCGGGCAGCGCGCTGTACGTCGCGCAGTTCATCGACTCCGACGACCGCGTGCGCGAGGCCCTCAAGCTCGCCAACGAGATGTCGATCCCGCTGCTGGAGGCGCCGCGCCCCGAGCTGGACCGGCTCACCGAGGGCGGCCACCACCAGGGCCTCGCGCTGCAGATCCCGGCGTACGAGTACGCCCACCCCGACGACCTGGTCGAGGTCGCGCACGACAACGGCGAGGTGCCGCTCGTGGTCGTGCTCGACGGCATCACCGACCCGCGCAACCTCGGTGCGGTCATCCGCTCCGCGGCGGCCTTCGGCGCGCACGGCGTGGTCGTCCCCGAGCGACGTGCCGCGGGGATGACGGCGGGTGCCTGGAAGACGTCGGCGGGCGCGGCGGCGCGCGTGCCGGTGGCGCGGGCGTCCAACCTGCGGCAGGTGCTGGAGGCGTACCAGAAGCAGGGGCTGTTCGTGGTCGGCCTCACCGCCGACGGCACCGACGAGCTCGCCGAGCTGTCGACCGCCGACGAACCGCTGGTCATCGTGATCGGCTCGGAGGGCAAGGGCCTGTCGCGGCTGGTGACCGAGACGTGCGACCAGACCGTGGCCATCCCGATGGCGGCGGGCAACGAGTCGCTCAACGCGGGCGTCGCGGCCGGGATCGTGCTGTACGAGGTCGCGCGCCGGCGCGGCATCTGACCTGTCGGGCGCGGCTGACCAACATCTGCCCAACGCGGCTGCCCAATGCGGCTGCCCGGCGCGGCCGCCCAACGTGGCTGCTGAGCACGGCTGCCGCGCGTTGCCGGGTGCCGGTGCGGCGCTGCCAGGCGGCGCCCTGGGCGAACTCCTTCGGGTGATTCCTGGCGCCGTATCGGGTGGGCGTGTCACCGGGGCCGGTCGCGGGGCTCGAAGATAGATGTCCGTATGGCCGCATCCTCCCGGGGGGATCCGCGGTTAGAGATGCGTGGAGACCAGATCGGAAGGCCGCTTTGGTGGCCAGCGTGATCAGGACGACCGGCTGAGCGGTGGGGGACCCGCGGATTTCGGAAGCGTCCCGACCTTGGTACGGGACCCGGTCGATCCTGCGGCCGTGTCCGCCGCCACCCGCAGTCTTCGGGTGGTGATCGGACCGCCCCAGGGTGCGCGCGAGGCGCAGGTGCCCGGGCAGCGCGACGGGTTCCGGTCGGACCCGACCGACGCCACCACCGAGCTGCCGCGGGTCGATCCGGGGGCGGACCCGCCGACGTCGGTGATGCCGCCGGTGCGCGACAGACCCGTACGCGACCGCCCGGCACGCGACCGGACCGCGGCCGCGCGGACCTCGCGTACGGCAGCCGCGCGCACCGCGGCTCGTACGGAGGCCCGGTCCTCGGCCGCGAAGGCGCAGCCTCCGGCGCCGACGAAGCGCGGGCCGTTGCAGCCGGGGACGTTCCTGCTGCCGCTGCGCGGGTTCCTGGGCATCGCCTTCCTGTTGGAGGGCCTGCGCAAGCTGTACGACCCGGCGTTCCTGGACGCGGACGCGCCCGATTCCTTCGCGCACCGCATCGAGGTGCTGCGGGGCGGCAGCTTCGTGCCCGGCGTCCTCGACCTCGCGTCGCAGCACGCGATCACGGTCGGGCTGCTGTTCGCCTTCGGGCAGGTGGTGGCCGGCGTCGGCGCGCTGCTGGGGCTGTGGACCCGGGCGATGGGCATGATCGGCATGCTGCTGTCGCTCGGCGTGCTGGTCGCGGTGGGCGGGAGTTCGTCGCCGTACCACGCGGCCTACGTGGTGTTCCTGGCGGCGTGGAGCCCGCTGGCACTCGCGGGCGCGCCGATGTATTCGGTGGACTGCTGGCTGTCGCTGCGCAATTGGCGCGGTCCGCTGACGATCCCGGTACGCGCCCGGCGCCGCAAGCTCGGGTACGGCTCGATCATCGCGGGTGCGGGCGTCGGCCTGACGCTGCTCGCGGGTGCGCTGTTCGGGCACCCGACGGCCCCCGACACCACGCTGCCGGCGGGCGGCACGCCCGAGACGTCGGTGTCCGGCCCCGCGGCCTCGGAGGAGGCGCCCCAGCTGCCGGGCCCGGCGGTCGCTCCGCCGCCCGCCCCGCAGTCGGGCAGCTCCGCCGCCCCGGGTACCTCGGGTGCCTCGGGGGCGCCGGGCGCGACCAAGGGCCCAGCGACGTCCCCGTCGACGGCTCCGAAGACCAGCCCGGCGGCCAAGACGCCGGCCGGCGCCACCGCGACCCGGAAGCCGGCGGCAACCACGGGCGGCAACAACGCCCCGGCGGCCGCGACGACGCAGCCGAAGGCCACGTCGCAGAAGCCCTCGAACGCGGGCGGCGCGAGCAACAGCAACCCGCTGGGCGGGCTGCTGGGGGGGTGATCGGAGACGCGGGCGGTGTCCGGTGAGGCGGCCGTGCCGCCGACGCAGGACGGGGGAGGCGAAGACGTGGGCGTGGCCCGGGATTTCCCGGGCCACGCCCGTCGCGTTGGGGCCCGGTCGTTCGCCCGGGCTTGCCAGGCATTCCCAGCTTGCCAGCCTTGCCGAATTTGCCAGCCTTGCCGGGTCCCACGGGTCTGCCCGGTCTACCCGGGCTGCTCGGCTTGCCGGGACCGCGGGTTCTGCGGACAGTTTGGAGAACCCGCTCCCGTCAGTCCGCGACACCCTTGTGCGCGACGACGTGCCGGATGTCCACACGGACCAGCAACTCGCCGGGAACGCCGTTGCGTTGGCCGTACTCCTCGGCACGGTCCTCGCCCATGTACCGACCGCCGATCCGGCCGGCCCATGTCCTCAGTTCCGCCGGATCGTCGATCAGCCGGGCCTCGCCCTCGACGACGACGTAGCTGAACGGCGGCCGGTCGTCGTCGACGCAGAGGCTCACCCGGGGGTCGTTCCGCAGGTTGCGGCCCTTGACCGAGGTCTCGGCGGTGTTGAAGACCAGTTCGGCGTGTACGCCGTCACTGTCGGGGGCGGCGAGTTCGTCGACGTCGAACCAGATGGGTGCGACGTGCGGCCGCCCGTCCGGGCGGACCGTCGCCAGCTTTCCGGTGCGCGGCCCTTCCCTGAGGAAGGCCAGTGTCTCGGCGGGCGTCATGCGTTTCATGGCGTCCAGTCTCCCCGGCCCGGGCCCGCCCGGGGGCGCGGTGGGCGTCGACACGCGTAGGGCCCCACCGGTCGCAACCGGTGGGGCCGTACGCGTCGCTACTGGTGGCGGAGCCGCGTTCCGGGCCGTCAGTCGGCCAGGCGCTCGCCGGTCACGGTGGAGAACAGGTGGGTCTCGCCCGCGTGCGCCACGACGTGCAGCGTCTCGCCCTTGTTCGGGACATTGCGGCCCGAGACCCGCACGACCAGGCTCTTGGCCTCGCCGTCGATCTGGGCGCTGCCGTAGACGTAGGCGTCGGAGCCCAGTTCCTCCACGACGTCGACGACGACCGCGAGACCGTTGCCGGTCTTGCTCAGGCCATCGCCGGTGCGGACCTCCAGGTGCTCCGGGCGCACGCCCAGCGTCACCTTGGTCGCGCCCTCCGCCGCGGCGAGTTCGCGGGCCTCGCGCGAGACCGGGACGACGACGTCGCCGAAGCGCACGCCGTCCTCCGCGAGGTCGGCCTCGATGAGGTTCATCGCGGGGGAGCCGATGAAGCCCGCCACGAAGACGTTGGCCGGCCGGTCGTACATGTTGCGCGGCGTGTCGACCTGCTGGAGCAGGCCGTCCTTGAGCACCGCGACGCGGTCGCCCATGGTCATGGCCTCGACCTGGTCGTGCGTGACGTACACGGTGGTGATGCCGAGGCGGCGCTGCAGCGACGCGATCTGGGTGCGGGTCTGGACGCGGAGCTTGGCGTCGAGGTTCGACAGCGGCTCGTCCATGAGGAAGACCTGCGGCTCGCGGACGATCGCGCGGCCCATCGCGACCCGCTGGCGCTGGCCGCCGGAGAGGGCCTTGGGCTTGCGGTCGAGGTACTCGGTGAGGTCGAGGATCTTGGCGGCTTCCTCGACCTTGGCGCGGATGGTGGTCTTGTCGACGCCCGCGATCTTGAGGGCGAAGCCCATGTTGTCCGCGACGGACATGTGCGGGTAGAGCGCGTAGTTCTGGAACACCATCGCGATGTCCCGGTCCTTCGGCTCCAGGTAGGTGACGTCGCGGTCACCGATGTGGATGGCGCCGTCGGTGACCTCTTCGAGGCCGGCGAGCATGCGCAGCGAGGTGGACTTGCCGCAGCCGGACGGGCCCACGAGGACCAGGAACTCGCCGTCGGCGATCTCCAGGTCGAGCGCGTTGACGCTGGGGCGGTCGGCGCCCTTGTAGGTGCAGGACGCCTTGCGGTACGTGACCGAAGCCATGGTGGTACTCCCCTTCACCGGCAGGAACGTGCCGGACGATCCGAGTGGAGGGCGAATGGTCTAGTCCACCTAAGTGGACTCGCGCCACCGTACCCGCCGTACCGGCCTGTTGTCAGCCCTGTACGTCACTCCCTTCTCCTGCAAGTCCTTGCATCTGATGCAAGCCTCTGCCGAAACCTTCTGAACGCTTCAACTACGCTGGACGGCCATGAGGACACGGTTGGCGGACATCGCCGCCCAAGCGGGGGTCAGCGAGGCGACCGTCAGCCGCGTGCTCAACAGCCGCCCGGGCGTCGCGGAGGACACCCGGCGTGCCGTGCTGACCGCCCTCGACGTCCTTGGGTACGAGCGGCCGGCCCGGCTGCGCCGCCGCAGCGCCGGTCTGGTCGGCCTCATGGTGCCCGAGCTCGACAATCCGATCTTCCCGGCGTTCGCGCAGGTCATCGAGCGTGCGCTCGCGCACCACGGCTACACGCCGGTGTTGTGTACGCAGACCCCGGGCGGCGCGACCGAGGACGACTACACCGAGCTCCTTCTCGAACGCGGCGTCTCCGGCATCATCTTCGTCTCCGGCCTGCACTCCGACTCGGGCGCAGACCTGTCGCGGTACGTGCGGCTCGTCGAGCGCGGCCTGCCGGTCGTCTTCGTCAACGGCTGGGCGGACGGCATCGACGCGCCCTTCATCTCCAGCGACGAGTCGGTCGCCGTCGAGCTGGCGATAGGCCACCTGGCGTCCCTGCGGCACCGGCACATCGGCCTCGCGGTCGGGCCGGAGCGGTACGTGCCGACCGCGCGCAAGATCGCCGGCTTCCGACGCGGCCTCAGGGAGACGTTCGGCATCGACGACGCCGACCCGTGGATCGAGCGCTCGCTGTTTTCGGTCGAGGGCGGCCAGGCCGCGGCCGGCACGCTGCTCGACCGCGGCGCGACCGCGGTCGTGTGCGGCAGCGACCTGATGGCCCTCGGCGTCATCCGGGCGGTGCGCGAGCGCGGTATGACCGTGCCGGGCGACGTCTCGGTGGTGGGGTACGACGACTCGCCGCTGGTCGCGTTCACCGATCCGCCGCTGACGACTGTGCGGCAGGCGGTCGCGCCGATGGGCGCGGCGGCGGTGCGTGCGCTCCTCGACGAGATCGGCGGGGGCCGGGCACCGCGAACCGAACTGGTGTACCGCCCCGAGCTGGTGGTCCGCGGTTCGACCGGGCCCGCAGCGGTGCCGACCGTGGTGGTCCCCGCCGACGTCGAGGCGGCTGCGGCGCACGACCGGGACGCGGTGGTGCTGCCCGCGCCCGTGGTGGTGCTGCCCGGCCAGGTCGGGGACGTACCCGCCCCTGCCGCGCCGGCGTGAGCACGCGCGCCGGATCCGGCTGAGCGGGCTGCCGGGGGTCCGGCCGGGTCGTCGGCTGCCGGGGTCCGGCCTGGTCGGCCTGCTCGCTCTGGTCGGCCGTGGGACGGCCTTGCCCCGCACGCTCCCCCCTCGACTAGTGTCGATCTTCGTCCAGTGCCGTGGGCGGGACCGGCGAAGCGGTCAGGTCGCGTCCAGTCGAGATCGGTCGTGTTCGGTCGTGTTCGGCGGGTCCGGTCGCGGCACCGGTGAACACATCGTGAGGCGATGAAGCACGAGCGGGGGCTCAGCACCGTGGCACACAACCATCCGCACGACTCCGGGGGCCGGGAGGGCGTCGGCGACCCGGTTCAGGAGGCACACGGCGAGCTGGCGATGGCCCGTCTCGCATTCGCCGACGGCGAGACCGGACACGCCGCCGTACACGTCGCGAACGCGCTGTTCTGCGAGCCCGCGCTGCCCGAGGCGCACGAAATGCTCGGCGTTCTGGCCTCCCGCGCGCCCGAGGGCGGCGTCGGCCTGTACGGGCCCGACGAGCACGGCGGCATGTTCGCGGGCAGTGCCGCGGCGCTCGCCCATCTCCAGGCCGCCGCGGGCGACTTCGACCGTGCGCTGACCGGCCTCTCCCAGGTCGCGGCACACGAGCCGCACCGCCCGTGGGCGGCCTCGGCCGGGTGGCTGGGTCCGGACCTCGTGCCGCGCCTGGACCCGGAGGCGTTCGCCCGCACGATGCTGGGCATGGTGCAGGTGCTCGACGACCCCGTGCCCGACGAACACCGGCCTCAGCTGGCCCCGTTCGCGGAGTTGGCGGTGGCGATGACGCAGGCTCACCCGGGCCACGGCTTCCTGCTGTGGGCCGGGTCCTCGTTCATGCGGCGGCTCGACGCGCTCGGCGAGGCGGTGGACTGGGCGTTCCGGGCCTGGACGCAGGACCGTTCGCTGGAGGCCGCCATCATGCTCGGCAACGCGTGGCGCCGGGTGGGGCGCGAGCGCGACACCGAGAAGCTGTGGGCCACCGTGCTGCGCGACCACCCCGAGGACCTGGACCTGCACGTCGACCTAGGCGAACTCCTCGCCGGACAGGGCAGATTCGACGAGGGCATCAGTTGGATCGAACGCGCGCTCGCGACCGACCCCACACATCCGAAGGCCGCCCCCGCGCTGCACGGCGTGCGGTGGGCCCGGGACCGCGACATCGCCCATCTGATAGCGCTGATCGACCACTTGCGGTCGCACCCCGACCACGGGTACGCCCATGAGCTGGTCGCGCGGGCGTGCTCAGGTGCGTGGTTGCGGCATGTGCCGTACCCCACCGAGGCGTTGACGAACACACTGCGCCAACTCCTGGACCAGGTCGAGCCGGGCGACGCGGAGATCGCGATCTCGCTCAGTGCGTTGGAACCGCCGAGTGCGCTGCTCGCGGTACGCGGGGCGTTCCCGCGCTTCGGGCTGACCGTGCAGTCGGTCCCGGAGCCGGACCCGCGGGCGCCGCTGCGGCCGGGCAAGTACGCGGTGTGGGCGTACGCTCCGGGCTCGACGGAGGCGCGGCCGGTGCCGGGCGTACCGGATCCGGCGACCGCGGAGGCGGTGCGCGGCCTTGCCGACCCGTCGTGGCCGCATCCCGCACTGGCCTACGACCGGGCCGTATTGCTGGCCGGCTGCGGCCTCGACGACCTGCTCGGCGTCCTGGCACACCCGCCCGCGCCCGACGACAGCGAGTTGGGGCAGACCTTCGCCCGTCACGAACCGGCCTTGTGGGTACGCCTCGTGCAGATCTGGGCCTGCCTCGGCATCGCCCACCACCGGGCGGACGAGCCGTGGGAGGGCTCGGTTCGCCGCGCGGTGCTGGTGGACCTGGCGTTCGGGCCCGAGGACTGGGTGAGCGACGCGGCGCTGTTCGCGCTCGTCGCGACCGCCTGGCTGGTGCCCGATGTCCGGGACGACGTCGCGGAGTTGGTGGCCCAGCGGTTCGTCGACGCGGTGACGGCGTACCGCACGCGCGAGGTGACGGTGCTGCGCTCGCTCGCGGACCTGGTGTTGGCGACACCACGAATGCCCCGGCAGATTGCGGAGCTGGCGCGGGAGCGCCTGGCCGCGTTGGACGCGGAGTCGGGGTCGTCGTCGGGGGCGGACGAGGGCTGACGCACCGGCGGACTCAACGGCTGATTCGCCCAATTCGACCGACGCGACCAATTCGCCTAATTCGACCGATGCGACCGACGCGACGGACAAGGTCGACGCGACGGATACGACGGTTACGGACGCAGCCGACTCGACCGGAGGATCGCACCGCACTGCCGCTGCGGTGCGATCCTCCGGTCGGTCGGCCGATCTGTCCGCCGATCTGTCCGTCGCTCCCCGTCGGCGTGTCACCCGGCGTGAGTGCCGTGCGTGCCGTGGTGGGCGTGGCCTTCGTGACCGTCACCCCCGGCGTGACCGGCATGCCCGGCGTGGCCTGCGTGTTCCCCGTGACCGGCATGCGCGTCGTGTCCGGCGTTTTCCGGCAGTTGCCCGCCCTGCGGCGCGGGACGCGCGGCGATCGCGGTGAACTCCGCGGTACGCACGACTCCTTCGTGCTGGAAGTCCAGGTAGAGCCGGTACGCCCCGGCGCTCGGCGCCGCCGCGTGGAACACGATCCCGGGACCCGCCGGCGTCACGCCGTCGCCCGGCTCGCCCAGCGGGTGCACGTGGAGGTAGCCGAGGTCGCCCTGCCGCAGCGCGACCAGGTGTCCGTACGCCTCCAGGTACGCCTCCAGGTCGGTCACCGCCTGGCCGTTCTTGGTCACCGACATAGTCAGTAGCCCGCCGTCGCCGGTGGCGAGGTCGCCGTCGAGGGTCACGGTGTACTCGTCCACGTGCGCGGTCCGGGAGGGTTCGGGCAGTGGGACCGGCTGGTAGACGCCCGCCACGGCCACGTCGGCGCCGAGCGTGAGGCCGCCCGCGGGGTCGCCGGTCGGCGTGAAGTCCGCGAAGATCCGGTGGTCGCCCGCGTTCGGGAAGGTCAGCGGGACGGACCAGGTGCCGTCGGCGCCGAGCACCGGGTGCACGTGCTGGAAGCCGGAGAGGTCCCGGCGGGCGACGATGAGGTGAAGTTCCTTGCCGTGCGAACGGTCGTACCGCGTCCAGGGGTTGCCGTCCGGCCCGATGATCCGGAAGCGGAGGTCGGTCGGCATGCCGACCTGCAGCGGATCGGAGGTCGGCACCAGGGTGTAACCGCGTTCGGAGACCTGGAGGCCGCCCGGAAGTGCCGCGCCGTGCCCTCCCGCGCCATGGGCGTGTGCGTGGCCGTGGGCCGACTCCGCGGCGGGGGCCTGGGTGTCGTGTCCGGTGTGCGTCTGGCGGTTCATGTCGGTGTTCCCTCCGTGTCTTCCGGAGGCGTCGTCCTCCGTGGTCGTTATTAGATACCCCCAGGGGGTATCGCGTCAATGCGACTCGCGATGCTGTCTCTCGCCCAGCTCGACAGCACTGCACAGGCCTCTACGCCCGGGGGGTATCCGGTGGAGCGCAGAAAGGCGGGAAGCCACCGTCCAGGAGGGCGGTGGCTTCCCGCATACGATGCGCGGCGGTTTCGAGGCGCGCGGAGGCGGCCGTACGAGCCGCTCGGGTCGGGTCAGCCCCGGCGGCTGCCCCACACTGCGTGCTCGGGCCCGTAGAAGTCGTAGGCCACGCTCGGGTCGGTGTTCCAGATCTGCGTGGCGCGCTCCTCGCCCGTGTAGCGCGGCCACGCGGCGCCCGGGTCGAGGTCGCGGATGAACGCGACCCACGCGCCGTGCATGGCGTCGGCGAGCTTCCGCGGCGCATCCGGGCCGGTCGACGCCTCGGCGCCCTCGGCGTCGAGGAGGTCGAACGCGAACGGCAGGTCGAGGCAGTGGAACGCCATGCCGCCCATCATCCGCGCTCCCGAGAGCCACTCGAACGCGTAGAGCCAGGTGGGGAGTCCGAGCGCGGCACGGTCCTCGGCCACGCGTACCGCCGAGGCGCGGAACAGGTGGTCGGTCAGGCCCTGGCCGAGGATCTTCGCGGGGCTCGAGCCCTCGTGTAGCCGCAGGTACGCCTCGATGGCGTCCGGACCGAGCCCGACCTGTGCGAGCATGCCGCGTACCGCCTCGATCGGCAGGTCGGGCATGCTGAACTCGGCCGCCATGTTGAACTCGTGGTGCGTCGCGCCGAGCATCAGCGGGACCGGGCTCGCGGAACCGTCGCGGATCGCGTCCGGCACCTGCTCCGGGATCAGGTCGCCGTCCGCGAACGGGGCGAGCACCAGCTCGGGCAGCGGCGCCGCGCCCTCGGCCGGTGCCGTCAACGCGTCCTGCAGCGCCAGCATTTCGTCGTCCGACAGGTCGCGCAGCGCGGCCACCGTCGCCGGTGTCCCGGTACGCGCGGTCAGGCGCTCGGCGACCGCGAGGCCGTCTGCGCGGCTCTGCGGCTCCATGACCGCACCCGACACCGAGATCGCGCCGCGAAACAGGTCGCGTGCCGACGGTGTCGCGAGCAGCGTCTGCACGGCGCCGCCGCCCGCGGACTGCCCGGCGATGGTGACCTTGGCCGGGTCGCCGCCGAAAGCCGCGATGTTGTCGCGCACCCATTCCAGGGCGGCGATCCAGTCGCGCACGCCGCGGTTGTCCGGAGCGCCCTCGACGTGCAGGAAGCCCTCGATGCCGAGCCGGTAGCCGAGCGAGACCACCACGATGCCGTCGCGGTTGAACGCGCGGCCGTCGTACCACGGGCTCGCCGCCGACCCGGCGACGAAGCCGCCGCCGTGGATCCACACCAGCACGGGCAGCGCGGACCCGGTGCCCGGGGCCGGGGTGAAGACGTTGAGGTTCAGCGTGCCCTCGCCGGGGACGGACGGCTCGGGGATGATCGTCGGCCCCTCGCCGTCACCGAAGGCGCGGCGCTGCGCGGTCGGACCGTACGCGGTGGCCGCCAGCGGCTCGGTCCACGGGTCCGGTGCCACCGGCGCGGCGAAGCGCAGGTCGCCGACCGGCGGCTTGGCGTACGGGACGCCCAGGAAGCGGGCGGACCGGCCCTGCCAGGCGCCGCTGACCGGGCCCAGGATGGTGGTGACGAGCGGCGGCTGCTGGGTCACGGTGGTGGTCCTTTGCGATGAGGTAACGGAAATCCGGCGTTCGACCCGAGTATCAGTCTGGCCGTTCATATATTGCAAGAGTTAAAAAAAATAGATGTGACGGCCGTCTCCAGGGCCGCCCGCCACCCCGCCCCCCGACCCGCCGCAGGGCACAATCGACCTCGTGAGAGCCCCCACCGACCGACCGCAGACGGCGCCACCCGCGGACACCGCGGCCGTGCGCCGCCACAATCTGGCGCTCGTGCTGCGGCACATCGCGGCGTACGGGCCCTGCGCGCGCACCGAGCTGGCCGCCGCCACCGGCCTCGTGCACGCGTCGGTCACCGGGATCACCGCCGAGCTGATCGAGCGCGGCCTCGTCCGCGAGGTCGGTTCGGCGGCGACGGGCGGGCGCGGTCGGCCGCGGCGGCTGCTGCGGGTGGTCCCGGAGCGGGTGATGGCGATCGCGGTGCAGGTGACGCTCGAACGGGTGGAGGTCATGGTCGGCGACCTCGCGGGAACGGTCGTGCACCGCGTGTCGGAGCCGCACCGCGCGCCGTACGGCTCCCCCCGGCCGCTCGCCGTGGTGATCGCCCGCGAGATCGAGCGGGCGGCCGCGGTGGTGGCGGGGCACGAAGGGGCGCACCTGGCACGGGCCGTCGTCGCGATGGCGGCGCCGGTCACCGGCCCCGGGCACACGGTGCCCGCCGCGATCGACTTCGGATGGCACCGCACCGACCTGCGCGCGCTCGTCGAGGAGCACCTGCCGTCGCTCGCCTGCCCGGTCGACGTCGTCAACGACGCGAACGTCGCGGCGCTGGCCGAATACCACGCGCGGATCGCGGCGACCCGGCCGTCCGGCGAACCGCCGCACACCGTCGCCTACATCAAGGCCGACACGGGAGTGGGCGGCGGGCTGCTGATCGACGGCCGCATCCACACCGGGTCACGCGGTATGGCCGGCGAGATCGGCCACGTCCCGCTCGCTCTCGACGGCCCCGAATGCCGGTGCGGCGCCCGCGGGTGCCTGGCGTTGTACGTCGGCCCGGAAGCACTGGCCACCGCCGCGGGCCTCGCCGACCTCGCGGCGGCCGACGGACTGCCCGCGGCGCTCACCGAACTCGACCACCGCCTGCGCGCGGACGACCCGACGGCCGTCGCCGTCCTCACCGGGGCGGGCCGCACGCTCGGCGCGGCCGTCTTGGCCATCTGGGGGCTGACCGACGCGGGCGAGGTCATCCTCGGCGGCTACCTCGCCACCTGGGGCCGCTGGCTCCTCCCCGGCATCGCCGAGGCGCTGGAAGGACGCCGCGCGGTCGCGGACCGTCTCGAACCGGCCATCGTGCTCGGCGTCCTGGGCGGGGACGCGACCTTGCATGGCGCTCTGCGCATCAGCCGCGAAGCCACCCTCGACGACCCGACAACGGTGCCGATGGCGTAGCCGTACCTCCGGCCGCAGCCCTCGCCGTGCCCGCCTCATGCCCGCTTCGTGCCCGGCTTCGTCCCGTGCTCTCGGTGGGGCGGCCTCAGCAGGTGCTGTGGAAGAGACCGCCGACCCTTCCTCCACCAGGCGGTTGTACTCCGCGACCGCGGCCGTGGTGTCGGCCACCGGCACGGCGATGCCCTGGCCGCGAAGGAACTCGGCGGTCGAATCCGGGACTTAGAGGCGACGGTCGACCCCGCGCGTCAGCACGACGATGCCGCAGCCGTGCTCGGCGAACTCGCCGCGGATCGCCGGGGCGGCGTGGCGATCCGCGGTTGCTCACCACGGCGACCGCCATTCGTGTTCGAGGATCGAGTGGAGGATCGAGTCCCGCCAGGCCCCGCGTACGTACACGTGGTCCCGGATGCGGCCGTCCTCGCTCATCCCCGCCTTGCGCAACGTCTCGGCGGAGGCGGTGTTGAGGGGGGACCGGGCGGCCCAGATGCGGTGCAGCCCGAGTTGCGTGAAGCCGAGAGCGCAGAGCAGGTGCACGGTTTCGGTGCCGAAACCCTTGCCCCACATGTCGGTGCGCAGCGCGAAGCCGATGGTGGCCGCGAGTTGCGGCTCGATGGCCAGGCGGGTGACCCCGACGATGTCGTCAGGGGCGTCGTGCGGGACGGCCGCGAGGACGTACTCGTCGCGTGGTTCGGCATGGGCCGACGCGATGGCGCGGGCCACGACGCCGTCGACCTCCTCGGCGGACCTCGGTTCAAAGCTGAGGTGGCGCGTGGCGTCGGGATCTCCGTAGATCGCCAGCACCCCTGGGGCGTCGCCGTGGTCCAGTTCGCGCAGCCGCAGGCGCTTTCCCCGCACTTCGACCGAGTTCATGCGGCCGATCTACCCGGGTGGGCGCCGCGCGTACCCTCGGAACGGCGGTGCGCGTTCCGTCCGCCTCGGGGCGCGCCCGTCGCGTCGCGCCCCGCACGAACTCGCAAGCCCCCTGTACGGCCTCAGTGCAGTTGCGCCGTCGTGGGGCCGGCGGTGAACTCCTCGATCTCCTCGCGGACGTCCGCCGCCGCCCGGGTACCGAGGAACCGCGCGTCGGACAGCGCGTCGTGCACGCGCCGTACGCTCACCAGGACGCCGAAGTTGCGCTGGTCGAACGGCAGCTCCAGAACCGGACGCACGGCCTCCACGGCACCTTCGAGTTCGCCCGCCGCGACGCGGGACAGCGCGAGGTTGGTCTGCGCGCCGGCCTCGTCGCCGAACGCCCATTCCTCGGGAGGGGCGTCGCGGTACGCGGCGACCGCGGCGTCCGCCTGCGCCTGGGCGCCGCGCGGGTCGTCGCGCAGATGGACCACGGCTTCCGCGACGTAGTAGAGCTGGCGGGCGCGCGGGAACGTGAGGATGCCGCCGTAGGAGTCGAGGTCGTCCGGCCGCAGCGCGTCGCGGGTGTCCTCGGCGCGGGCCGCCGCCGCACGGGCGTTCGGCGCGTCACCGAGCAGGGCGTACGCGCGTGCCTCCAGGCACGCGAGCCAAATGGACGTGGTGCCGCGGACGTCCTCCCCGACCGCGGTGCCGAGCGCGGCGTACCGGGCGGCCTCCTGGGGCCGTCCCGCCCAGTAGTTGATCAGCGACTGCATGCCGCGCACCCAGGCGCGCATGGCGGGGTGGTCGGCGTTGTCGGCGCAGACGTACGCGGTCCGTGCCTGCATCATCGCCGAGCGCGGATCGCCGACGTCGTGGCTGGCCTTCGCGAGCATGCCCGAGGTCATGCCGGCGAGCAGGTACAACTCCTTGGCCTGGGACGGGCGTACCCGACCGTGCTCGAGGATCCGGAACGTGGTGTCCTGCACCTCCACCAGATCACCGAGCAGCGTGGGGAGCGGCAGTCTCGGATAGGCGTCGGCGAGGCGCCGTACTTCGTCGTGTAGTTGCGCCAGGGTCTCGGGCACCACGGTGCTGCCCTCGGCTGCGCTGCCGAATCGGAACGCGCGACGTGCGGCCATCTCGACCTGCCTCTCCCGCTCACCGGTTCCCGGGTCGCCCCAGGTGCCGGTATCCAGTGTGGCGGCGAGCGGCCCGGCCCGGGGCGCCGGTTCGACCGTCCGTGCCGCCGCGGAGCGGTGGACGGACAGCGTCGGGACCGTTCGGGGCGACGCGGTGTGCTCGGGCTGGGCAGGGCCGAGGAGTTCGTCGACCGGGTGGTCGAACAACGCCTCCAGGACACGGCATTGGTCGGGGTAGGGGCGAGTCTTCAGCTCGCCGCCGTACCAGCGCTCGAACTGGCGCTTGGAGACCGTCAGTCCGCGTACCCGGCGGTCCCCCTCGCGCTCGGCGAGGGCTTGTGCGGCGCGCTCGTAGTGGTGCCGGAAGGTCTCGTAGACCTGCCAGTGGCGGCGGGTCACCAGAACCCGCAGCAGCGTCGGCGCCGTCGTCTCTTCCCTGGAACTCTCAGCCATCGAACCCCCGCGTGGGCGGTGCAGCTCGTCCAGTTTCGACGGTAGCCCCGGGGATCTCCACGATTATCCATCGCGCGAAGACGACGGCGACACGACGGTTCGCATGTCGGCCACCGCGACACGAATACGCCGTGGCGGCGCCGTCGCGCCCCCGGAGGACGGTGGCCACGACGGTAAGACGACGGTATCCGCGCGCGGCGGTCCGGGTGACGCTCGACATATGTGGTTGTGCGGACACGCCAATGACGCCGGGTCCGCACCGGGTGGGTGATTCCCTCGCCGGGTCGCCCACCCGTCACAGGCCGCGTCGGGGACGTCCCCGGCGGGGTCGGCGCACATCTGGAGGTTTTTCGATGGAACCGAACAGGCCTGGCACCGAGCGTACTTTGCGGTCACCCGGGGGCGGCAAGAGCCCGTGGCCCGTCGACGGCGGTGCGCAGTAGTCATGAGCCCTTCGACTCCGCAGAAGACCACGCGGCCGCGGCGGCGTGCGAAACAGGGGTCCACAACCGCCGGCCCCACGCACCAGGCGGACCCCGCCAACCCGGACAGCCCGTCCCACTCCGACGGCCCCTCTCCCGCCGAGAGCCCTTCCGGTGCCGAGCGCACCGCGCAGCCTGAGCGTTCGCTGTACGCCGTGCGCTCCGGTGAATCCGCCTCGTCCGCCACACCGTCCGTCGCTGCGTCCTCCGTCCCGTCCTCCGTCCCGGCAACGACGCCGGTGCGGAAGGCCGAGCCGCTGAACGGCATCCCTCAGCCGTCGGCGCCGTCGCCGGACCCCGACCCCGCCGCGGCCGCGCGCCTCGCCGCCGCGCTGGACCACGCCGCCCGCCTCCTCGACCGCGTCGCGGCCGGGCCGACCGTGCACGGGCGACGCGGCCGCAGCGCGGGCCGGCGTACCGAACTCGCGGGCGGCGGCGTGCCCGCGTGGCTTCGTGTGCTCACCACTCCGGTCGCCAAAGCCGCCGACCGGCGCTGGCAGGGCAACAGGACGGCCGAGTTCGCGTTCGGCGACTTGTTCGGAGACCGGTTCGGCGACTTCGTCGACCGGCGGCCCAAGCTGTTGGACGTGCGCGACTGGACGGACGGCGCGTACGCCTACCGGGCCGAACTCCTCCAGTACGTCGGGGCACCGCGATGCTCGTGGAGCCCCGCGGCGGAGACCTTGATCGACCTGCCCGACGCATGGTGGAGCGACCTGCGGCGCACCCTGGGCATCGTCGCCCGGGCGCGCACCCAGCGCACTATCGTGCACCAGGACTGGATCGACACCCTCGTACCCGAGCAACTCGGTTTCAGGGCACCGACGTTGCGCGCGATGGCGCCGGCCCACGGCTCGCTGCACTGGGCCAATCTCACACAGGGCGCCCCGGACCTCGGTCCCGACCTCGCTGCCGAGGCCGGGACCGAGCCCGGACCGGAACTGCTCGGCTGGGCGGCGTGGGGCCGCGCCCCGTTCGGCTACGACGCGGCGACGCTGTACGCGCACAGCCTGCCGGTCCCGGAGCTTGCCGCGCGGGTGCGTGCCGCGTTCCCCGAACTCGACACCGCGGACGGGCGCGTCGCCGAGATCGTGGTGACCGCGGAACTCCTGCATCGGATCGCGCGGGGGAACCACCGCGGGCTCGACGTCCTGGCGCCGCACCTGCGGGACCAGGCGAGGCGCCTGCGGCCGGCCGTCGGTCGCGTCCCCAAACCCAGGAGGGCAGTGCCCGCCTGAAAATGAGTCAGGCCCGACATGTGGGCGCCCCTACACTCCGACGAGACGTTGTGTGACGTCCGCGCCGGTGCTGTGGGGGCGCCGCACGGCCGCGTCACACCCATCACAAGGGAGCCGCGCGGTCATGTCCGACGTACTCGAACTCATGCACGGCACACCGGTCTTGGTGTGCGCTCCGGACGGTGGCGTCGTGGGCGGCGAACACGATGCCACCGACCTGATCGGTGACGCCTTCGGCCACGGCGCAACGTGGGTGGCCGTGCCTGTCGAACGGTTCGGGGACGGCTTCTTCGACCTGCGAACCCGGGTCGCGGGGGACATCGTCCAGAAGTTCGCGAACTACCGCATCGGACTGGCCGTCCTGGGTGACGTGGCCCCCAGGACGGCCGCAAGCAAGGCGTTCCGCGACTTCGTCCACGAGGCGGACCAGGGACGCCAGTTGTGGTTCGTGCCCGATCTCGCGGCACTCCGCGCTCGCCTGGCCCCGCCTGCTGCCGCCGACGGGCCCGTCACCAGCTGAGCGGACTGCTACGTTCCGCTTTCCTGTTTCCGCGCTCCGCGCTCCGCGTTCCGTTTCTCCGCATTTCTCGTGGCCATCGGGCTTCTCGCGTGCCCGTGTGCCTGCGTCCGGCCGGGGGGCGCTACCTTGACCGTCATGGATGAGACGGCTGCCCTCGACCTGGCCACTGCTCGCTTCCGCGACGCCGAGGCGGCATTTGAGGCTGCCAAGCGCGACGCCGCCGTGGCGGCGGTCGAAGCGCTGCGCGCCGGCATCCGTCCCGCCGACGTCGCGGCCCACTCGCCTTTCAACGTCGCGTACGTCCGCAAGCTGGCCCGCGAGAACGGCATCAGTCCGGCAGCCAAGCGCGCCAGCCGCCCGGTGCCGCCGGACCCGGACGAGTCCGCGTGACAAATCTGCCTGCTACTGCCCGTAGGGATGCGTCCGCTGCGGGTGTGGCGCCTGGCCGGGGTACGGCTGCTGCTGCATGGGAACCTGCGGGCCGCCCTGCGCATGCCCGTACAAGACCTGCATCAGGTAGTGCATTTCATCCCGCCACATGCGGTGCACATTGATGCGGCTCGGCTTTTGGCCCCCCGGCAGCATGAACCGGAAGGAGCTGTAGAGCGCGGCGGGCCGGACGTCGCCGATCAGATAGGGCGCCGGGTGGCGCGGGATCGCGTACAGAACCTCGTGCGGCCGCGCAGTCCACTTGCTCGCCCGCTGCACGAGCACGACCTGCTCGGTGACGGTGATGAAGTAGGACTTCACAAAGAGCAGCCACAGCGGCGTGATCATCGCCATCATCATCGGATGGGGCCCGCTCATCGCCATGATCGTGACGACGGGGCGGTCGGTCGGGTTCTGCCGGTAAATGGAATGTCCGACCTGCTGCAGGATCGTGGCTTTGCGCATTGCCATGTGCGGGCCCTCCTCAGGCGCTCGTCGTCCGGCGCAACTTGCCGATCCCGCCTCACGACACCCGCTGGTACGGCGGCAGGGGATCGTCGATTGGTTCGTCGGGCCGCCACGCGACCAGCGGCACCACCCCGGGCTCGACCAGCGCGAACCCGTCGAAGAACGCCTCGATCTCTGCGACTGTGCGGAACCGCCCGCTGCCGAGGCTCCGTAGTATCAACTGCTCCATCGAGGCAGCCTCGGGCCCGCTCGCGCAGAGAGTGCGTGAGGTAGAGGTAGCTGCCGGGCGCGACGGCGTCACGGTACGCCGCGACGACCCCGTTCGGGTCCTCGGCGTCGCCGAGGTGGTGCACGACGCCCAGCATCAGCAGCGCGATCGGCCGGGAAAAGTCGAAGAGGTCCGCGACCTCGGGACGGGACAGCACGTCGACGGGGTCACGCAGGTCGGCGGTGGCGACCTTGGTGAACGGATCGGAAGGCTTGCGAGGCTGCGGCGCCGTGAGCCCCCGTGTACGCGGAGTAGGAAGCGGTGAGCGTGGCGGAGCCTTTTGGCACCGCCACGCTTTGTCGTTGGTGGACGTCGCGCGGCGGGCCCCGTGTCGGTGGCGTACACACCCCACCCCGACGGGGTACCGCCCCCGCCACAGTTCGCGCCGCATCCGGGAGTAGATGGCGAAGACGGGGCGCGGCGCGTCGGGGAGCGGGCTGGGAATGGCTAAGGCCCAGGTCAGGGGAGTCTGACTTGGGCCTTTGAGGAGCCCCGAGTCGGGTTCGAACCGACGACTTCCGCTTTACAAGAGCGGCGCTCTGGCCAGCTGAGCTATCGGGGCCGGGGTTGTGCGGTGTCCATTGTGCACTGAGCTTCACACGCTACAAGCCACCGGTCCGAGAGGGCGACGGGTTTGTACCGAACGCGCGAGCGGGGCGGATCGTGGCCGTACGGGGGCGTGTGGGGGCGGCGGGTTGCTGTGGCGTGGGTGGGCCGATCATGCGACGCTCGTTTTGGACCGAAAAGTCCGAATACCGACCGCTGTGCCCGTACATCGCGGCGCGCACTGGACCAGGAGGCTCACATGGGGTTCTGGGACGTCATCGGTCTCATCATCGCCGGTTTCATCATCGGCATGCTCGCCCGGCTGTTCCTGCCCGGCAAGCAGGGCATCGGCATGCTGGCCACGATTGGCGTGGGCATCGTCGGCACGCTGGCCGGCTACGGCATCGCCGCCGGGTTGGGGGTCGAAGAGACCAGGGGTGTCGACTGGCTGAGATGGATCATCAGCATCGCCGTGTCGGTGGTCCTGGTGTCGCTGGTCGCGGGGTTCATGCGGAAGAGGGGCAGTTCGCACGTCTGAGCGCAGTAGGCGTTGACAGGTGGGCTTGCCGAGGTCGGTGAGCGGTGCGGGGTGTCAGGGGGCGGAACCTCAGGTTCCGCCCCCTGACGCGTCGTCAGATCGGGTTTGCGATCATGCGTTCATGGCCTCTGGAACCGAGTTGTGGCCGGGTATCGACCTGGCGGACCTGATGGACGCCCTGGACATCGCCGAGGCGGCGCCGGGGCGGTTTCGGGCGCGGAACATCGTGTCGCGGATCCCGACGACGCTCGGGAGCCAGGTGCTCGCGCAGACGGTTGCCGCCGCGGAGCGTACGGTGCCGGGCTTCGCGGTGCAGTCGGTGCAGGGGGTCTTCCCGCGCGGCGGCATCGCGGCGCAGCCGGTGTCGATCGAGGTCGAGGTCGTGCAGTCGGGGCGCGCGCTGGCCACGGTCGCGGTGGCGTTCCGGCAGGAGGGCCGCGAACACTCGCGTGCGCTGGTGATGCTGACGCGTGACGAGCCGGACTTCCTGCGCCACCACCGCCCGCTGCCGGACGGCATACCCGGCCCCGACGCGTGCGCGGACCTGCCGGTGGCGATGCTGCCGTGGGAGGTGCGGACGTACGGGGGCGCCGATGCGCTGGCACTCGGACTGGCCGGGCCGCCGACGCTGGACGTGTGGATGCGCTGCACCAAGGTGCCCGACGAGGCGTCGTTGTCGCGGTCGCTGCTGGCGTACGGCACGGAGGGGTTCCTCGGGCCGGTGGCGCTCCGCCCGTACACCGCGGACGCCGTCGCGGCGCTCGGTGGCAAGGGCACTTCGGTGATGCTCGCCCAGAACGTGACGTTCCACGAGCCCTTCTCGATCCACGAGTGGCTGCTGCTGCGCTGCGAGAGCGTGTACGCGGGGCGCAGCCGCATGCACGGCCGCATCCATGTGTACGGGCAGGACGGCCGGCTGGTCGCGTCGGTGTCGGCGGACGGCCTCATGCGTGTGGCGGAGTAGGGGCGGGTGAGGGCGCGCGACGGGGCGGGAGGGTGTGGTGCCCCGCCGCGCGGTTGGTCAGGGGTGCGAGGCGTCGATCAGGTCGGCCGCCCGCTCGCCGATCATCACCGTCGGCGCGTGCGTGTGCCCGCGGTTGATCCTCGGCATGACGGACGCGTCGGCGACGCGCAGGCCGGTGATGCCGCGTACCCGCAACTGCGGGTCCACGACGGCTTCTTCGTCCACGCCCATGCGGCAGGTCCCGACCGGGTGGTAGAGCGTCTCGGCGTGATCGCCGACGTAGCGGTTGAGCACGTCTTCGTCGTCGCTGCCCGGCCAAGGGGTCATCGGGGCCCCGACGTAGCGGCCGAGCGCGTTGGTGTTGAGGAGGTCGGCGGCACGCCGCAGTCCGGCGACGAGTGCCTTGCGGTCTCCTGGGGCGGTCAGGTACGCCGGGTCGATCGCCGGCGGCGTCGACGCGTCCGGCCCGGTCGCGACGATCGTGCCGGTGCTTTCCGGCTGGAGCAGGATCGCGGCGACCGTGAGGCCGTGCCCGAGCGGCGGTTCGAGGCCGTGGTTGATGTACGGGCCGGGCGCGAAGATGATCTCGACGTCGGGGTGTTCCAGTGACTCGTCGGTGCGGATGAAGGCCGCGGCCTCGCCCACGTTGGAGGTCAGCATGCCCCGCGCGAACAGCATGTAGCGCAGCAGCTCGCGGGGCGACGGCTTGTCCGCGGCGGCGAGCGTCACCGGTTCGGTGCAGTGCACCACGGCGACCGCGACGAGGTGGTCCTGCAAGTTGCCTCCCACACCCGGCAGTTCGTGGCGCGGAGTGAGGTCCGCGGCGCGTAGCGCCTCGGGGGCGCCGATGCCCGACAGCATCAGCAGGTGCGGTGAGCCGATCGATCCGGCGGACAGCACGACCTCGCGCCGGGCGGCCACTTGGTGGGTGCGGCCGGAGGCGTCGGTGTACTCCACGCCGGTGGCCCGCAGTTCGTCGTCGATGAGCACGCGGCGTACCGCGGCGCCGGTCGTGACGGTGAGGTTCGGGCGCTTGAGCGCGGGCTTGAGGTACGCGTCGGCCGCGCTCCAGCGTCGGCCGCGCCGCTGGGTCACCGGGCACGGCGCGTACCCCTCGTTGTCGGGGACGTTCATCTCGTCGAGTCGCCGCATGCCGACCTCGGCGCACGCGGCGAGGAACGCCGCGGTGGTCGGATTGGGGTCGCGCAACTCCTGTATGTGCAGGGGCCCGTCGGTCCCGTAGACGCCGTCGTGGTTGGAACCGCTGCGGCGTTCGGCACGCCGGAAGTAGGGGAGCACATCGTCGTACGACCAGCTCTCGGCGCCGAGTTCGGCCCACCCGTCGTAGTCGGCCCGGTGTCCGCGCACCCACATCTGCGCGTTGATCGACGAGCAGCCGCCCAGCATTCGGCCGCGCGGCCAGTACAACTCCCTTTGCGCGAGCTCGGCTTGCTTGCCGGTGTGGTAGTTCCAGTCGTACGAGGTCTTGAAGAGCTTCGGGAATCCGATCGGGATGTGGATCTCCTGCTTGCGGTCGCGATCCCCCGCCTCCAGTAGCAGGACCCGCGAGGACAGGTCTTCGCTGAGCCGCCCGGCCAGGACGCAACCGGCCGAGCCGGCACCGACGATGACGTAGTCGTACGTGAGCATGAGACGGCCTTCCCTCGGGTCCGGTGGTTCCGCTGGTCCGGGCAGGCGGAGCAAGGTGCCGAGGGCGTACGCGAGTTGCCGCGCGCAGCGATCGCGGCACCGGTCGTGGCGGGTGGTGGTCCGCGGTGACGGCGCGCATAGGGCGGCGCACAGTGCGTACAGACAGGAGTCTGACGACTCCGGGGCCGTCGGGGTAGGGGGAGCGGCGAAGTACGTTAAGCGAGCGATCGGTAGCGGCCCCGGAAGTGCAGCAGCGGCTGGCCGGCGGGGCTCGGCAGATTCGCCGAGAGGACCTCGCCGATCACGAGGGAGTGGTCGCCCGCCTCGACGATCTGGTGCGTCCGGCACTCCAGGGTCGCGAGCGCGCCGCCGACGAGCGGGGCGCCGGAGATCGCGCCGTGTTGGTGCGGGACGTCCGCGAACATCAGCCGGTCGCTCACGCGCCCCGGGATCGCGAACCGGCCGGCGACGTGCCGCTGGCTCTGCGACAGCAGCGAGACCGCCCACAGGGGTTGCGCGTCGAGGACCTCGCGCATCCGGGCCTGGCGGCGCAGGCTCACGAGGACCAGGGGCGGTTCGAGCGAGACGGAGAGGAACGCGGTCGCGGTCATGCCGACGTCGTCGCCGCTCGCGGTGTCGCTCGTCTCGTGCGTCTCGTGGGCGGTGACCACGACCACTCCGGCGGCGAAGCGGGAGAGCGCGGCCTTGAAGGCCTCCGGGTCGACGGACGACGGCGATTCGGGCTGCGATTCGGGCTGCGATTCGGGCCGGGATGCGTGCGACGGTACGGGCGGGACCTCGGACGGCGAGGCGGGCTGCGACATGGGCTGCGGTACGGACGGCTCTGCGGGCTCGGGGATCTCCACGGCCCCCAGCCTAGGGAGTTTGAGGACCCGACCTGGGAGCGCCGCGGCCCCCGGCCGGTCGCCGGCACCGGCGGGGCATGGCGTATCGTCCCGAAGTCATCGACTCATGACTTGTCGGGCGGGCCGGACGGACCGGGAGAACCGGGGGAAGGACCGCGCGACCGGTCGTGAGGGGCGGCCACCGCACAGGCTGCCCGGAGGCGCGGGACAGGACGTACAAACGGCACGACCAGGCACGGCAGGCAAGCAGGCACGACAGGCGAGCAAGCGACACGGCAAGCAGGCGGCACGGCAAGCAGGCACGACGGCCGGCACCACGATCGGCCGGCACACGCAATCTGGGGGCACGGCCATCGAGCACCACAACCGCGACCGGGACGCGCGGGAGCGCAAAGACGAGGTCACAGGCACAGGCAGCGACAAGCCCGGGCGTACCGAGCCCGGCGGCCGTGCCGCGGCTGCCCGCGCCCGGGCGCTGCTGCCCGTCCTGATGTTCACCTCGGTCGCGGTGTCGGTCATGACCACCCTCGGGGCACCCATGGTCCCGACGATCGCGCGCGAGCAGGGCGTGTCCATCGACAGCGCGCAGTGGATGCTGACCGCGACCCTCCTCACCGGGGCCGTCGCCGCACCCGTCATGGGCCGCCTGGGCGACGGGCCGCACCGGCGCGGGGTGATCCTCGGGGCGCTCGGCTGTGTCGTGGCAGGCGGCGTCCTGGGGGCCGTGGCGCCCGGGTTCGCGTGGCTGATCGCGGGGCGGGCCCTGCAAGGCGCCGGACTGGGCATCATGCCCCTCACCATCGCGGTCGCGCGCGACCACCTCGATCCGGCACGCATGCGGTCGGGCATCGCCGCCCTGTCGGTCACGACATCCGTCGGTGCGGGGCTCGGCTATCCGGTCACCGGCTTCATCACGCGCGAGTGGGACTACCGGGCGGCCTTCTGGTTCGGCACCGGCATCGCGGCCGTCGCGCTGGCCCTGGTCGTCCTGGTCGTCCCGGTGGGATCGGCCGCGCGGCGCCGACCGCTCGACATCCCCGGCGCGCTGCTGCTCAGCGGGGGTCTGACGTGTCTGCTCCTGACGGTGAGTCAGGGGGAGCGTTGGGGCTGGGGATCGGCCACGATCCTCGGGCTCGGCGCCGGTGCCGTGGCGCTGTTCGCATTGTGGGCGTGGCAGGCGCTACGGGCCGCCCATCCGCTGGTCGAGTTGCGCCTGCTGGCCAACCGCGAGCTTCTGACGGCCGATGTGGCGGCGGTTCTCGTCGGCATCGGGCTCTACATGACGATGTCGCTGATCAACCTGTACGCCCAGGTTCCTACCGAGACGGGGTACGGATTCGGTCTTTCGGTGGTGGGTGCGGGACTGGTACTCATGCCGCTTTCGCTCGGCAGCCTGGGCGCGAACCGGCTCGCCGAGCTGTTCGCCGCCCGATTCGGCATGGGGCCGGTGCTGCCGCTCGGCTCGCTCGTGGTGGCCGCGGACATGGTGTTCCTGGCCTTCTTCCGCGACCACTTGTGGCAGCTGGTGACGGGCGCGGTGCTGCTTGGGGTGGGGGTCGGCACCACGTTCGCGGCGATGCCGGCGCTGATCGTCAAGGCCGTCCCGCCGCACGAGACGGGCAGCGCGACGAGCCTGAACGCGGTGCTGCGCTCGGTCGGCGGCGCCATCGGGTCGGCCTTGATCGCGGCGCTGCTGGCCGCGTACACGCCCGCCGGCGGCGGAGTGGCCGAAGACCGCGGGTACACCGCCGCGTTTTTGGTTGGCGCCGCCGCGTGCGTGCTCGGCGCCCTGGCCGCCGTTGTTCTTCCCGACAGACGATCGGGAACGTCGGCCGGATCGCCTCCCGTCCGAACGGTCGAACAGGTACCTTCGAGAGCCCTCAACGGCCCAGGCGAAGGAATCACCCGGTGAACAGCTCGGCTACCGAACGTGCGATGACGGAACGGCCGCGCAGGCGCGACGCCGCCGCGAGTCGCAAGGCGCTGCTCGACGCCGCCCGCGCGCTGTTCGGCGAGCGCGGGTACGACCGTACGACTCTCCGCGACATCGGGGACCGGGCGGGCGTCGACGCCGCCCTTGTGGCCCGCTACTACGGCAACAAGGCGGGCCTGTACCTCGCCGCGATCGAGGAGGACGGCCAGGACGCGGCGTCGGCGCGCCGCGATCTCGCGCGCGTCGGGGCGCTCGCCGACTTCCTCGCCGCCCGCATGGACGACCTCGGCGGTCCCGGACCGATGTTCCGGGCGGCGCTGGGCGAGGAAGGGCACGAGGCGGTGCGCGGTGAGGCCTCGGCCGCGGTACGCCAGTCCATGGTCGACCCGATGGTGGAGCGCATCGTCGAGCGGACCGGCGTCGAGGAACGCGTCGCCCGCCGCCGCGCGGAGTTCGCGGTGGCCTCGCTGATCGGCGCGGTCGTCATCCGACCGGGCGGGTTCTTCCCCGAGCTGACCAACCTCTCGCGGGACGAGCTGGTCGGCCTGGTCGAGGAGGCCTTCGGCGGGATGCTGGGCGAGCAGCCGAACGACTAGGCGTACGAGCGGAGGCCGCGCATATCGCGGACGTTGCGGATCCCGGCCTCCAGCGCGACCGAATCCGGCGCCAGCGGCGTGACGGCGCCCTCGGAGTCGCCGTCCCACCAGGCACCCTGACCGGCCGTCAGCACGGTCGCCCCGCTCTGCCAGGTGCCTGCGAGCACGTACAGCAGGCCGGATCCGCCGGCGCGCGGTGTCGTCTCCGCGGCGGTCCGGCGCACATCCGCGGCCCATGCGCCGCGCATCGTCATGATGTTCAGCACCCGGCACGCGCCGCCCCCGAGCGAGGCGCGGATCGGGAGGTCTCCCGAGAAGGAGAAGGGCTCACCGACACGGACCAGTTCGTGCGCGGGCACGGCGTCGGCGGACAAGGTCACCCCGTCGCCGGCGAGGAGCGTGATCGTACGGTCGACTCCGGGGAACGCGGAGAACGGCCCGTCGGCGGCGATCGTGGCGACGCTGGCCCGCCACCTGAAGCCGTGGCCCTCCCCGGGCGAGTACGCGATCTCGCGCGTGTCCCCACCCCCGTTGCGCCAGGGACTGACCGGCAGCGCCGCGACGTCGAAGAACCGCAACCGTGCCTCCGCGGGCGATCAGGGGGTGACCGGGTGAGTGGCCACGTAAGCGAGTGGCCAGGTGGGTGACCAAGGGGGTGGCCAGGCCCAGGAGCCGGCCGGCGACCAGGTCGACGGCAGGTCATCGGCAGTTCGGAGACCAGGTCAAGGACCGGGCAACCAACCGGGCAACCGACCGGTCGACCGGTCAGGGCACAGACGGTACCCCCTGCGGCGGGTGCGCCCGCGCGGGGCCCGCGCATGACGGCGGCGTGCCGGACGTCACGTGGGCGCGGGGCAGGCCGGCGGGCCGGGGGCAGACAGACCGAGGCAGCCGGGGCCGTCCGGCGCGCGGCCTTCCGGCCCTCCGGCTCACGGTGTCCGCGCGGCCAGGATGTCGTCGACGAGTTGCTTGCGCTGCACCTGGCCGGTGGCCGCCGTACGCGGGAGCTCGTCGGCGTAGAAGACCCGCCGCGGGTGCTTGTGCGAGGCCAGGCGGCCTTCGCAGACCTTGCGCAAAGCGGCGGGGCCGGGGATGGACGCGGGGTCCTCGGGGACCACCACCGCGCAGACGACCTCGCCCCAGGTGGTGTCCGGCAGGCCGATGACGGCCACCTCGCGGACACCTTCGACGGTGGCGAGGACGCTCTCGACCTCGGCCGGCGCGACGCTCTCGCCGCCGGTGCGGATCAGGTCGCGGGTGCGCCCGGAGATGCTGAGGTACCCCTCCTCGTCCGTCGTCGCCATGTCACCCGTGCGGTACCAGCCGTTCTGCAGCGCCTCGGCGGTCGCGTCGGGGTCGTCGAAGTAGCCGTCGAAGAGCAGCGGTCCGCGTACGCACAGCTCGTTCTCGGGGGACAGCGCGAGGTGCTGGAAGATGCTGGGCACGCCGCAGCTGCCCGGCTTGCGGAGCACGTCGGCGCCGTCGAGGGAGGTGACGTTGCCCGCCTCGGTCGACCCGTAGAACACGCGGAGGGTGGCGTTGGGCGCGGCCTTGGTGATGCCCGACAGCAGTTCCGGCGTCGTCGCCGAGGTGCCCGTGTCGGCGAAGCGGAGCGAGGGGAGCGTGCCGTCGCCGGTGTCGGCGAGCTGCTCCTCGGCGAGTGCGGAGAGCACGCGTTCCCAGACCGCGGGCACGCAGTTGAGGCGGGTGGCCTCGTGCCGGCGTACCGCGGCGACGATGGACGCCCCGTCGGTCTGCGGTACGAGCACCAGCGTGTCGCGGGCCTGCCACTGCTGGAGCGCGATGGTCCACGCGCCCATGTGGAACATCGGGTAGACGCACACCATCGTGCCCCGCGGTTCGAGCTGTGAGCCGGGATGGGTGCGCAGCACGTTGACGCGGTGCGACAGCACGACGCCCTTGGGCTTCCCGGTGCTGCCCGAGGTGAAGAAGATCGTGTGCGGGTCGGACTCGTCCGGCTCGGCGCAGTCCGGTGCCTCGGCGGGCTCGTCGGCGGACGCCTCGACCAGCTCGGCGAGGCCGACGTGGGCCACGCCGACGGCTTCGGCGACCGCCTCGCCGTCGACGCGCGCGTCCGCGACCATCAGGGTCGGCCGGGCGGCCCGGGCCAGCGCCTCGGCCTCGTCGGCCGGCAGCGCCGGGCCGATGGGGACGTAGACGGCGCCGATCCGGGCCAGTGCGGCGAAGACCGGGAGGACGTCCAGCGAGGTGGACGCCCAGCACACGACGCGGTCGCCCTTGGCGACGCCGAGGCCGAGCAGGGCGTGGGCCGTACGGTTGCCGGCCTCCGCCAGCTCCGCGAAGGTGAGCGTGCGGTCGCCGAGGATCGCGGCGGCATGGCCCGGCACCGCGCGTGCGGCGCCCGCGAAGACCTCCCCGATGACGAGTCCCTGCCCCACCCCGTACCTCCCGTGTCGTGCGCCTTGGTGCAAGATCTGGCCCCCGTACGCTAAGCGCCGGACCGCATGCTGGGAAGAGCCGTTTTCGCCGCCCCGGGCAACCCGGTTCAGGCGTCCTTGAGTTCGACGATGATCTCGTAGTACGGCCGCTCGCCGACGTTGACGGCCGTTTCCACGCCGCCGCGCTTCATGGGCACGACGACACCGGGGACGACGTCCGCGGCGAAGTACTCCTTGTACTCGCCGGCGGTGTCCGGTTCGGGTTCGACGGCGATGCGGTCGCCGCCGATCTGCACGAGGTAGTAGTCGAGGTCGTGGCGGTGCACCGCGCTGCGCTCGCCGGGGGCGAGGGCGAGCTCCCAGATGCGGACCTTGTCGTCCTCGAAGAGGACCCTGCTGCCGATGCCGCCGAGTTCGCGGTCCATGGTCGGCCTCCTGCTGGTGTGGATGGGCGGGTGAGGAGAGGTGAGGTGTCGCCGAGACGACGTGTCACGACAGGAAGGTTGGGCTCGGACGCTGCCGGTGCCCGGGGTCGGTGCCGGGGTCGGTCCCGGGTCGGTGCCGGGGACGCCGCCGGACGGTCGCGTCCCGCAGCCGCCGGTCAGTACCCGCTGGCCGGATCGACCGCGTTGCGCAGCGGCTCGCCCGCCAGGTACTTCGCCAGGTTCTCGCGGAACAGCCGGAACACTCCGGTGAAGTGGTCGCGCCCGTCGCTGGAGCAGTGCGCGGAGATGTAGATGTTCGGCGCGTCCCACAGCGGGTCCGTGGCCGGCAGCGGCTCGGTCCGGGCGACGTCGATTGCCGCGGCGGCGAGATGGCCGGACTCCAGGGCCTCGATGAGGTCCTTCTCGACCACGAACGACCCGCGCCCGACGTTGCAGTAGAACGCGCGCGGCCGCATCGCGGCGAAGGCGGCGGCGTCCATGGTGTCGACGGTGTCCGGGGTTTCCGGCGCCGCGGAGATCACCGCGTCGCATTCGGCGAGCATCGCGTGCAGGTCGTCGGGGTGGAAAAGCCGGTCGACGTGGTCCGCGGGCTTGTCGGTGCGGCGCCGCGTCGCGTACACGGTCATCCCGAACGCCTGGGCGCGCTTGGCGATTTCGCCGCCGATGCCGCCGACGCCGACCAGTCCGAGCGTACGTCCCGACACCTGCGCCCCGAAGACCGCCTGCCAGTTGTGCTCCCGCTGCCGCTCCTCCAACTCGCGGTGCCCCTTGAAGTGGGCGAGCAGCCGGGCGAACGCGAACTCCGAGATGGGCGTGCCGTTGACGCCGGCCGCCGTGGTCGCCGCGACACGTTCGGTGGGCAGGCCCGCCGACACGAGTTGCCCGTTGCCCGCCGCGACGCTCTGCACCCAGCGGAGGTTCGGGGCGAGGTCGGCGACGTCGAAGGGGAGGTCGGCGACGAGGGCGACCTCGACGCGTGCCAGGCCCTCGCGCTGATCGGGCGTCAGCTCCGGTGCCCGGGCCCGCAGTCCCGCGTCCGAGGCGGAGCCGGGGTGGCCGCGTTCGGTGCGCAGTTGGTTGTCCTCGACATAGCGGCATTCCACGATCTCGACGCGGGGGTCGAGCGCGCGCAGGGAAGCGAGGTCGGCCTCGTACGTCTCGCGAGGCCGCACGTCCCACGCGGGCGGGTACATGATGCCGACGACGATGGGGGTCATGGCGTCGTTCCTTCCGGTGCGCCCTCGCGCACGTCGTGCCGGACGTCTGTGCGGTCGCGCTTGGGATTGTGCCCCGGGCCGCCCTTGGGGCTGTCCTTCAGGACGTCCTTGAGTACGCCCGGGCGGTGGGTGCGGGCCAGCGCGTCGTCGAGGTACGCCGGGGCGTCCACGGTGTCGACGAACCAGCCGGTCGGGCACATCGTCAGGATCTCCACGAACGAGAACCCCCGGCCCGCGAGTTGGGTGCGGAAGGCGTTCTTGATCATGCGGTTGGTGCGGGTGATGTTGACGGCGTTGTTGACCGCCCCGCGGGCGACGTACGCGGCGCCGTCGAGCTGGGCGATCAGGTCGGCGAGCCGGATCGGATAGCCGTGTGCGGCCGCGTCGCGTCCGTCGAGGGTGTTCTTGGTGCGCTGCCCGAGCACCGTGGCGGCGGTCATGTGGCCGCCGGTCTCGCCGAACACCCCGTTGTTGAGCATGAAGCACGTGATGTTCTCACCGCGCGCGGCGGCGTGCAGGACTTCCTGGAGGCCTTCGTTGACCATGTCGCCGTCGCCCTGGACCGTGAAGACCAGCGTGTCCGGGCGGCAGCGCTTGACCCCGGTGGCCAGCGAGGGCGCGCGCCCGTGCAGCGCCTGGAGTACTTCGATGTCGAGGTTGTTGGAGTAGGCCGTGTAGCAGCCGATGCCGAACACCGCGATGGCACTGGCCACTTGCCCCTGGTCCTCGACCGCCTCCACCATCGAGCGCATGGCGATCGGCTCGCCGCACCCGGGGCACAGATGGTGCGCGCCCACGTCGATGAGGGAGGGGGTGAAGTCGTGGACCAGTTTCGCGCCGCACGCGGGCGGCGCGCCGGTGGGCACGACGGGGAGTTCGGTACGCCCTTGCGTGCTCATGCCACACCTACCGTTCCGTGCGATCCCGTGGCGGCCGGCGGCTCGGTCGTCGTCCCGGACACCGCCGCGTCGTGCACTTCGGTGAGCCGTCGGCGGAGCACCACGACGTCCAGGTCCGGGGCGATGCCGAACCCCGAGGGATCCAGGCTGAGTCCGCCGATGAACCGCACCGGGACCGCGCCGAGGACGGCGAGCCGCACGTCGTCGAGCATCTGCCCCTGGTTGTTCTCGTAGACGGCCACGACCCCCGCCCCCCGCGCGGCCTCGGCGACGGCCTCGGTCGGGAACGGTACGAGCGTGATCGGGCGGAGGTAGCCGACGCGGCGTCCCTCGGCCCGCAGTTCGCGCACCGCCTGCCGCACGTACGCGCCGGGCGTGCCGTACGCGACGACGACGACCTCGGCGTCCTCGGTGAACTCGGCCTCGAAGCGAGGCGGTTCCTCGGTCACCATGCGCTCCATCACCGTGACGTGGCGGTGGTAGAACTCGGCGAGGTCGTAGCCCGCGTCGGCGCGTCCCGCGGCGTGCCGCTGCTTGGCGTCGCTGAGCGGGGAGATCAGCTTCGCCGCCCCGGTGCCGCCCGAACTGCCGTCCAACGCCCAGTCGCGCGGGGGGAGAGTGGGGAACTCGGGGCGGCCGATGGTGACGGACTGATGCGTGTGGGCGAGGTAGTAGTCGCCCATCACCAGCACCGGGCTCCGCCACTTCTCCGCCAAGTGAAAGGCGAGCTGGGTCAGTTCGACGGCCTCGGGGACGTCGCACGGAGCGAGGACCAGGTGGCGGTAGTCGCCGTGGCCGCCGCCGCGCGTCGCCTGGAAGTAGTCGCCCTGGGCGCGGGCCATGTTGAGGACGACAAGCGGGAGCCGGGCGTACACGATCTCGGCGAGCGACTCCTGCATGAGCGAAAGGCCCTGGCCCGTCGAGCCGGTGGCGGCCGGGGTGCCGGTGGCGGCGGCGCCCCACGCCATGCCGACGGCCTCGAGTTCGCTCTCGGCGTTGATGCAGACGCCGCCCGCTTCGGGCAGGCGTGCGGCCATCCTCTCCAGGACCTCGGTGAACGGGGTCATGGGGTAGCCGGCGAAGAAGCGGCAGCCGGCGGCGATCATGGCCTCGGCGATGGCCGCCGAACCGGGCATGATGCGGGCGGTGTCCGGGTCGGTCGTGGCCGTGTGGGACGTCATGCGCCGCTCCCGTCGCCCGTTGCCTGATCCCCGCCGCCCTGATCCCCGCCGCCCTGCCCGTCGGCGCCCTGCCCGTCCGCGGGCCGCCCGTCGGTATCCTGCCCGTCCGCGGGCCGCCCGTCGTCCTGCGGTTCGTCGTAGCGGTAGACCTGGAACACGAAGTCGGGGCAGATGGCCGTGCACGCCTTGCAGGCGATGCAGCCGGGCAGCAACTGCGGGTAGCGGTATCCCCGTTCGTTGACGATGTCGTCGGTCATGCGCAGTACGCGCGGTGGGCATGCCTCGATGCAGAGTTCGCATCCTTTGCACGCCTCGGTGTCGATGACGAGCGTGCCGAGGCTGACGGTCACGTCGCGACCTCCTGCGGGACGGGAGGCTTCGACCACGCGTCGAGCAGCGGCCCGGCGGCCGCGTACCCGGCGCGCAGGGCGGCCTCGTTGGTGGCCAAGTGCCGGTGCCGGTAGGCCGGGAGCACGTGCGGCAGGCGCGCGATGAGGGTGTCGAGCTCCGCGATGCGGGTCGCGGAGGCGTACGCCCCGAGCGTGACCATCGTGACCGCGTTGGCGCTTCCGGCCGCGGTGGCCAGTTCGGTGGCCGGGACGCCGACGACAGACCCGGGGTGCCCGGTGTCGCCGCACAGCGTGGTGTTGATCACGAGCACGCCGTCCGGCCGCAGTTTGGCGAGCGTCGGTGCGGCGTGGGCCGGGTGCAGCACCAGCGCGGACCACGTCGAGCCGATCGTCGGCGGGGACCGCACGGGTTCGTCGCCGAGCACGAGCGTGGTGTCGGAGTTGCCGCCGCGCATCATGCCGCCGTACGAACCGAAGAACATCGCGTGGCGCCCTTCGGCGACCGCCGCGTCGGCGAGCAGTTCGGTGGCGAGCTGGATGCCTTGGCCGCCGATCCCGGTCCACAGGATCTCGCGTTGCACGGGCCGCGCCTCCCTTCCGGGAAGAGGGTGGGAACAACAGACGTACCTATGAGAACGTTGTTCTGGACAGTAGCTTGCGATGTTCCGGACAACAAGAGCCGAAGGGCACGGGCGGGGCGGCGGGGCCGGACGACGAGGGAGCCGGTGCCCCGACGATCCGGCGGCGCGGCCGGCCCGGCTGGTCCGCACGGTCCGGCCGACAGGCGCCGGACAACAGAGGGCGACAACAAAGGGGAGTGGGGCGCATGACCGAGGACCAGTCACCTCCCGCGCCTGTGGGGCTTGTTCGCGAGGCCGTGCGGCGTCCGCTGGCGGCCCGCTGGGCGGTCTACACCGAGGAGGTCCAGCGCCTGGTCGACGCGACGTACCGGGTGGTCGAGCGCACCGGCAGCCTGGACCCGACGGTCCGCGAGATCCTGCGCGAGTCCGGCCTGTCGAACCAGGCCTTCTACCGGCACTTCCGGTCCAAGGACGAGTTGCTGGTCGCCCTGCTGGACGACGGCCGCCGGCGGATGGCCGAGTACCTGCGGCGGCGCATGGAGGCCGCCGAGGACACCCCCGGCCGGGTGCGCGGCTGGATCGAGGGGGTGCTCGCCCAGGCGGGCGACCCCGTCGCGGCCGCGCGTACCCGGCCGTTCCTGTCCCATCAGGACCGCCTCGCCGAACTGTTCCCCGCCGAACAGCGCAGCTCGGCCGAGGCGATGCTCGCTCCGCTGGAAGGGGTCCTTCGCTCGGAGTACGCGGAGCGCCGTCCGGATGAAGTGCGCGATCCGTCCGCCGACGCCCTCGCCGTCTACCGGCTGACGCTCGCGGCGCTGCACGACCACCTGCGCGCACGCACCTCGCCCACATCGGACGAGACCGCTCATCTGGTGCGCTTCGCGTGCAACGGTCTGGGGATTTCGGTTGTCTGACGACCAGTCAGACTGTTGAATGAGGCCGCTCCCGCTCCCGGACGGCGGAACGTTTTGTGAGGGGGTATCCGGTGTAGCGCGTGAGGTAGCTCACAGAACGGGCACTATTGATGACAGTACGTCGCCGTTTCTGAGCCCGCTGTGATTCAGTTTCCCTGGCAATCGGACGATATCTGTTCAGAAGACGCTCGCGATTGAGAGCAACCGACGAACGAGAACCACCCCAGAAGCACTGTCGCCGACGCTCGGGGAGACCGATGACCGCCGAGACGGAAACACACGTCCGGTTGGCGACCCTGCGCCTCCTCTACCGGGTCGTCGCGGACCTCAACGCCACCCGCGACCTGCGCGACACACTGCAGGCCGTGGCGGACGGCGTCGTCTCCGGACTCGGTTTCGGCGCCGCGGCGGTCAACGTCGTACGGCCGGACGGCGACTTGGAGGTCGCCGCGGTCGCCGGCAGCGAGGAACTCGCCGCGGCCATGGCCGGCCAGATCGGGCCGCGCTCCGACTGGGAGCGCCTCCTCGCCGTCGCCGAACGTTGGGGCCCCCTCCGGTTTCTGAGCCATCGTCAGGGCCCCGCGGATCCCGGCCGGGTACCCAGTTGGGTGCCGGACATCCCGGTGAGCGACCACCCGGATGCCTGGCACCCGTACGACGCACTCCTCGCGCCGCTCACCACCCCCGAAGGCGAACTCGTCGGCATCCTCTCGGTGGACCTCCCCGTCGACGGACGCAGGCCCGGCCCCTGGCGCTGCGAAGTCCTCGGCATGTTCGCGGCGCAGGCCGCGATCGCCGTCGACAACGCCCGCCTGCGCAGCGAGATGGTCCGCGCGGTCGCCCGGCTGGAGGACGAGCAGCACGCGTTGCGCGCCAGCGAGGAGAGCTTTCGGCACGCCTTCGAGTACGCGCCCAGCGGCATGGTCATGACCGGCGTACGCGGGACCGACCGCGGCCGCCTCCTGCGCGCCAACGACGCGCTCTGCCGCATGCTCGGCTATCCCGCACCCGTCCTGCGCCGCCTCGGCCTCGCCGCGGTCGTGCACCAGGACGACCGGGACCTGCTGGCCGGACACCTCGGGGGCAACACCCCGGTGGAGGGCTGCACGGAACTGCGGCTTGCCCGCAGCGACGGGACGTACCGCTGGGTCTCGCTGCGCACCTCGCACGTCGGGGACGGCGACGGAAACCCCCGGTTTCTGCTCACCCACGTCGAGGACGTCGAGGACCGCAGGCTGCGAGAGCAGGCGCTCGTGCACCAGGCCAGCCATGATCCGCTGACCGGGCTGCCCAACGGCCGCGAGCTCCGGGCCCGCCTGGACGCGACGTTCACCCGCATGCCGCGCCTGACCGAGTTCCCGGCCGGGGTGCCCCATCCCGCCGCGGGCCTGGCCGGGGTCGGCGCCGGGCAGGGGCTGCCGCACGGCGCCGGACACGCCGTGCACGCCGGCGGCGCGCAGGGCGGCGGCCACGGCACCGCGCACACCTCGGCACACAACTCCGGCCCCAGCCCCGGCCATGGTGCCGGTCATGGTGCCGGTCACAACACCGCGCACAACGGCGGCCACGGCACCGGCCACGCGGCCGCCGCGGTCAACGGCGTGCCCGCCGTGAACGGCGTCGGGGTCGCCGGGATGCCCGGCGCGGACGGCAAGGGCCTGGCCCTGCTCTTCTGCGACCTGGACGGGTTCAAGCGCATCAACGACGAGTTCGGGCACCACATCGGCGACGTCGTCCTGGTCGAGGTCGCGCGCCGGCTCACCGCCGCGGTCCGCGAGGGCGACACCGTGGCCCGGCTCGGCGGCGACGAGTTCGTGGTGCTGGCCGACGGGATCGGGCGTGACGAAGCCCACGATCTGGCGGTACGCCTGCGCCGCGCGCTCTCCGTGCCGATCCGGGCCGAGGGCGAGACGGTCCCGCTGGACGGCGCCAGCTTCGGCATCGCCTGGGCGGATTCCGCGGAAAAGCCCGAAGACCTGCTGCGTATCGCCGACGAGCGCATGTACCGACAGAAGCGAGGCCGCGAGCGGGCGCACCGGCGGGCGGGCTGAACGTTCCGCCGACCGGCCCCGTCCTACCGGTCGGTTGCGTCCGTACGGCCGAATCCGCGGGCGGAGGTTTGTCGTCCGCGCGATGGACTGTGGCCATCCTGGCGTCCGTCGCCCGTTAGTGTGATGCACCAGCCTGTCGACTCGAATTGAATCGATGTGCCCGCCGCCAGCCGCCGACCGGCCGTGCGGCGCACACTGACTGACGCACAGGAAGGGCGAACCCGATGACGGTGGGTAACGAGGGAGAGCCGGACGACCCGTACGGCTACCTCTACCGCCCCGGCCCGGGTGACGCGCAGGGCGGCCAGGAAGCGCCCGCGGGGTTCGGCTCGTCACCGTACGTCCAGGTCGGGCAGACGCGGTACGGGCAGCCGCAGCCGTACCAGCAGCCCTATGCCCCCGACCCCCAGGCGACCCAGCCCGTTCCGGGCATGTCCGCGCAGCCCGCGCCGGGCGGACCACCGCCGGGCCAGGTCCCGTCCCCGCGCCGCGACGGCGGCCACGGCGGCGGATCACGCGGCACCTCACGCGGCGGCCGCGGACCGGTGATCGGCGCGATTGTCGCCATCGTCGTCGTGGTGGCGGTGATCGTGGCCGTCGTCGCCATGAACGGCGACGACAAGGACAAGAAGAACGACGCCGCGACCACGCCGTCGCCGTCGACAACCCCGTCGTCCCAGTCCAGCGCCCCGCAGTCGTCGGCGGCCCCGTCGTCGTCCGGGCCGGAGAAGATCGGTGCGGTCGAGGCCGAGGACGCGACGCTCGCCGGTGGGGCCGCCAAGGCCAACGACGGCAAGGGCTACACCGGCAACGGATTCGTGGCCAACCTGGTGAACGGTTCGTCGATCAGTTGGACCGCCGAGGTCCCCAAGGACGGCCAGTACTACCTGCGGATCATCTACAGCAACGCGGAGAGCGGCAAGGGAGCGGACGGGCAACGGCAGTTCAAGCCGCTGGCCGTCTCGGTGAACGGCAAGGCCTCGTCGACGCCGATAAAGCTCTACGGGCTCGGCTCGGACTCCTACGGTTACACGTGGGGGATCGTCAATCTGAAGCAGGGCTCCAACAGCCTTGTCCTGTCGTGTGCCGAGGCCGCGGGTTGTCCGGTGAAGGTGGACAACGTGTCTCTGTCGACCACGCAGCCGACGAACACCGACTGATCCCGGCGCGGTTGCTACGCCGTCCCGTCGGCGCGTGACACCGACACCTGGCCTTCCGGGGCCAGTCTGGTCAGGGCCGCCGCGCTGCCGCCGTTGACGGCGACGGCGAGGCGGTCGGCCGAGTCCAGCACCGCGACCGGCTCGCCGAGCGGCACGTCCGCGAAGGTGCGGCCGAAGGCCACGGCCCACTCGCCGTCGACGGTGCGCACGGTCACCGACCCGCCCGGCGCCGCGCCGATGGCCGCCAACTCGGCCGCGCCCAGCGACGTCTGGACGTTGCCGAAGCGGTCCACGGTCAGCACCTCGCCGTGTGCGGTGTCGTCGACGACGTAGGCGACCGGGTCCGGGAGGCGTACCAGGCCGCCGGGATCGAGCCGGGGGCCGACCCGGTGCGCCGAGGTGCCGGTCGCGAGGTGGGCGGCCACCGGGGCGAAGACGTCGCGGCCGTGGAACGTCGCGGAGACGCGCGGCAGCATCAGCTCGCTCGTGGTCAGCTCGTGCGCCGACAGCGCGCCGCCGACCGCGTCCGCCGCCCACATCAGCAGGCCGTTGTCCGGCCCGACCAACAGGTGTTCGGCGGTACGCACGAGCACGCCGCGCCGCGGGGTACCGACGCCGGGGTCGACCACCGCGACCGTGACACCCGGCGGCAGGTACGGCAGCGTCTGCGCGAGCAGCGCCGCACCCCGGCGGATGTCGCCCGCCGGGACCTCGTGGGTGATGTCCAGCACGCGCGCGCCCGGCGCGATCCGCGCGATGACACCGCGGCACGCCGCGACGAAGCCGTCGGCCGTGCCGTAGTCGGTCAGGAACGAGATGTGCGCGTCCATACTCCAACGGTACGGATCGTCCGGCCCTGGCGGACCGGGCTGCGCACGCCCCTGCCGACCAACCCGAACGCGGACGCCGACCCGACTACGGACGCAGCCCGTACACCGTCGCACCCGGCCCGGTCGGGAGCGTCGTGGACGGCGTCCCCGTCGCGGTCTTCGTGGCACTCGGCGTCGCCGACGGGTCGGCCGGCTCGCCCGGCGACACGACCAGGTGGAACCGGCCCTTCGCGGACAGGTTCCCGGAGATCCGGCCCACCGGGAAGTCCTGCTTCCAGCGCTGCCTGCCGGTCTTCGCGTCGATGCCGAACGCGGCGGCGAGCACGCCGTTGCGGCTCGACGCACCCACGCACACCACGCCGTTCGCGACCTGCGGGGTGGTCAGTTCACCCGGCGTGCCGGTCGGGAAGTCCCAGAGGCGCCGGCCGTTCTTGAGGTCGAAGGCGTAGACCCGGCCGCTGCCGAGCGGCGGTTCGGGGGCGGTGCCCGGGCTCGCGGTCGGGGTCGCGGACGGCTTGGTGAAGCCCGACTGGAGGTCGGACGGCCACGTCGACACGTAGAGCGTCGTGCCGTCGACGGCGGCGTCCGAGACCATCAGGCCTTCCGGCTTCTCGTCCCAGCGCACGCCGCCGGTCGTGGCGTCGTAGAGCTGGATCCGCGCGTCCACCTTGTCCTTGTTCGACTGGTCGTTGCCGTTGGTGATCACCACGACGGTGGCGGTCGGGACGTCGACGACCAGCCGTCGTGCGTCGCCCGCCGGCAGGTCCGGGACGCGCCAGTCGGTCTCGCCGGTCTCGAGCCACACCGCGGACAGGGAGCGCTCCTCGGCGTAGCTGCTCGACGCCTGCGACGACGGGGCGCGGACGAACACCCGGCCCAGGGCCACCACCGGGGGGCCGAGGTCCTTCTCCTTGGCGGCGGTCCACAGGACCTCGCCGGAGCCGGCCGTGAGGTCCACCTTGTAGAGCATGCCGAAGTCGCCGTAGGAGTCGGCGGTGCCGGAGACGATGGCGGTGTTGCCTTCCACCCAGGGCGTGTTCAGCCACGGGGCGGAGGAGTCGGCGGTGTAGACGGGCACGGGGGCGCCGTCGGGCCCGTCGGCGGCGTCGTACGCGTACACGTAGGTCTTGGCGGGCTCCGAGTCCTTGGGCGGCGACGTCACGACGACCACCTTGTCCGTCGCCGCGTGGCCCAACTGGACGCCCATCGAGTCGTGCTCGACCTGCCACACGATCGTGCCGGGCTCCTTGCGCGCGGACTTGTCCTTCTCCGTGCCGAGCGAGATCCCGTAGATCGTGCTGTGGTACTTGCTGGGCGCCGAGCTGTCGCCGACCTCGGCCCAGCAGTTGACGAACACCCGGTCCTCGGTCACCACCGGGCGGTTGACGTTCGGGGCGGCGGTGCTGCGCGTCCACAGCTGCTTGCCCGAGTCGACGTCGATGCACACGACCAACCCGGCGGTCTGCGAGCCCTGCGACTTCGCGCCGGACCCCGCGATCACCAGGTATTTGCCGGAAACGACCGCGAACGCCTGGGCGGTGGGCCCGACCGGGGTGTTCCACGCGACCCGTGCGGAGTCGTCCGAGTGGGTCAGCAGCCAGCCGGTCGTCCCGCCGACCGCGGCCACCCCGGCGGCCGCGCCGCCGATCAGGAACGAGCGGCGGCTGAGCCCGCGCGTGCGCCCGCTCGGCGCGGCGGCCGGCGTCGTCGCGGGGGCGGGGCCGGTGCGGGGGCCGGTGTCGTGCGCGATCTCGAAGACGTTGGTCGCGGCCATCGTCGCCGCGGGCGGCCGGGGCGGCGGCATCTGAGCGGTCGGCGCGTTCGGCGCCGGGGCCGGCGGGGGCGCGTGGAGGACGTCGGTGACGCCCTCGGCGCCGTTGTGCGCGCGGGTCGGCGGCAGTTCGGCGTTGTCCGTGCCGAACGCCGTGGGGGGCGCCGGTGCGGACGGCAGCGAGTCGGTGGGGTCCGCGTTGTGACGGCGCATCAGCTCAGCGGCCAGGGCGGGCGGCAGCCAGGCGCCCGCCACGGCGGCCTCCGCGTCGTCCAAGCCGCCGACCGTGCGCAGCAGGATGTCGTCGAGCGTGGGGCGGGCCGCGGGGTCCTTCGCGAGGCATTCGGCGACCAGGCCGCGCAGGCTCTCCGGGACCTCGTCGAGCTTGGGCTCGCCGTGGATGATCTGGAACAGCAGTTGCATCGCGTTCTGCGGGGTGGACCCGAAGGGGGTGCGCCCGGTCGCCGCGTATACCAGCACGCCGCCGAGCGCGAAGATGTCGGTGCGCTGGTCGACCTCCTCGCCGGCCGCCTGCTCGGGGGACATGTAGCCGGGCGAGCCGATCGCGCCACCGGGCGACGTCAGCCCGTGGGTCGCGAAGTCGAGGGCGCGCGAGATGCCGAAGTCGATCACGCGGGGCCGGTCGCGCCCCAGGATGACGTTGGACGGCTTGAGGTCGCGGTGCACCAGGTCGGCCCGGTGGATGGCCATCAGGGCCTCCACGAGCTGCGCGCCGAGCACCCGTACCGCGCGCTCGGGCAGCGGACCGTACGTCGCTATGGCCTCGGACAGGGGTATGCCCGTCAGGTACTCGGTGGCGAACCACGGCGGGTCGGAGTCCGCGTCGGCCGCCGCGATCGGCGCCGTCCACGCGCTGTCCACGCGCCGGGCGGCCGCCACCTCGCGCCGGAACCGGTCCCGGAAGCCGGGGTCGAACGCGTACTCCGGACGTACGGTCTTGACCGCGGCCCGCAGCCCCGACGGGGACACGCCGAGGAAGACCTCGCCCATGCCGCCCTCGCCGAGCCTGCCGCGCAGCCGGTACGGACCGAGCGTGCGCGGATCCTCCGGGCGCAGCGCCTCCATGACCACCCATCCCAGCTTCGACAGCACCCTCCGGCGCGGACCGCGCGCCGGAGATCGACCGCCAGCGTAGTGGCCGCCGGTCCCGGCGGCAGCGGCACACCGTGCTCGGCGGCCACTCTGGGGGGCTTCCCTCGACCACCGAGGGGGTGGTGCGGACGGTCGCGCGGACCGTCCGGAGTTCACTCAGTCGCTTGTCTGATCCGCGGGGGTGTCGTCGGAGGCCAGGAAAGGCCCGGACTGCGCGTGCCGCCGCGCGGGTTCGCGGCCGGGCGGCTGGCTGAGCCGCTCCAGCGGCACCGGGCGCGGGATCGGGCGGCTGGCCGGCCTGTCCTTCGTGACCACGACCTCCTCCTCGTCGTGCATCAGCTTCAGCGAATCCCCCTCGCGCAGCGAGTACGTCACCTCGGCGCGGGTGATCTCGGTGTGCAGCACCAGCTCGCCGCGCAGGCGCATGGAGAACGCCACCCGGGTCAGCCCGGACGGCAGGCGTGGCCGGAAGACCAGGTGGTCGTCGTGGTCGCGCAGCCCGCCGAAGCCCGCGACCAGCGCCATGCAGGCGCCGGCCAGCGACGCCATGTGCAGGCCGTCGCGCGTGTTGCCGCCCAAGTCGTGCAGGTCCATCAGGGCGGCTTCGGCGAGGTAGTCGTACGCGAGATCCAGGTGGCCCACCTCGGCCGCCATCACCGCCTGCGTGCACGCCGACAGCGACGAGTCCCGGACCGTCAGGCGCTCGTAGTACGCGAAGTTGCGGGCCTTCTCCTCGGCGGTGAACGCGTCGCCGCGCACCTGCATCGCGAGCACCAGGTCCGCCTGCTTCACGACCTGCTTCCGGTACAGGTCGTAGTACGGGTAGTGCAGCAGGAGCGGGTACTTCTCGGCAGGCGTGTTGTCGAAGTCCCACATCTCGTGGTTCGTGAAGCCGTCGGCCTGCGGGTGCACGCCGAGCTTCTCGTCGTACGGGACGTACATCGACGCGGCGGCGTCCCGCCACTGCGCCATCTCCTCGGTGTCCACGCCGAGCGCCGCGGCCTGGTGCAGGTGCCGTGTCGCCGCGTCGGCCGCCGCGCGCAGGTTCGCCTGGGCCATGAGGTTCGTGTAGACGTTGTTGTCCGCGATCGAGCTGTACTCGTCGGGGCCGGTCACGCCGTCGATGCGGAATTGGCCCTCGGCGTCGTGGTGCCCCAGCGAGCGCCACATGCGCGCCGTCTCGACCAGGATCTCCATGCCGTAGTCCCGCTCGAAGCCCGTGTCGCCGGTGGCCCGCACATAGCGCTCGACCGCCCTGGCGATGTCCGCGCCGATGTGGAACGCGGCCGTGCCGGCGGGCCAGTAGCCCGAGCACTCCTCGCCGCGGATCGTCCGCCATGGGAACACCGCGCCCGCCAGGCCGAGTTGCGCGGCCCGCTCGCGGGCCAGCGGCAGCGTCGAGTGCCGCCAGCGCAGGGCCTGGGCCACCGCGTTCGGCAGACAGTACGTGAGCACGGGCAGGACGAACGTCTCGGTGTCCCAGAAGCAGTGCCCGTCGTACCCGGGGCCGGTCAGCCCCTTGGCCGGGATCGCCCGCTCCTCCGTGCGCGCACCCGCCTGGAGCACGTGGAACAGCGCGAACCGCACCGCCTGCTGCAACTCGATGTCGCCGTCGACCTCGATGTCCGACCGCTTCCAGAAGTCCGAGAGGTAGTCCTTCTGCTCGGCGACCAGGCCGTCCCATCCGGTGTAGCGGGCCGCAGTCAGGGCCGCGGCGACCTGGTCGCGGACGGCCGGCAGCGAGCGGGCGGCGGACCAGCCGTACGCCAGGAACTTGACGATCCGCAGCTTCTGACCCTGCTTGAGGACCGTCGTGACGCTGTAGCGCGCCTGGTCCTCCTCGGTCTCCGTCTCGGTCTGGTGCGGCCCCTCGCACTCGACGATGTGGTCCATCGTCGCGGCGACGCGCAGGCCGCTGAATCGGGTCTGGTGCACCAGCACCGCCTTGCCGCCCTGGTGCGAGTGCTGCTCGGCGACGAGCGGCGCCTCCAGGACGGCGGCCGCGCGCGGGTCGCCGTTGGCGGACGGCAGCTGCTCGTTGGCGACCAGTTCGGACTGCACCACGATGCGGGCGGGCCCGTCCATCGGCTCGACCTCGTAGGCGATCGCCGCGACGGCCCGCTGCGTGAGCGAGACCAGGCGGGTCGAGGTGACGCGCACGGTACGCCCGGCGGGGGAGGTCCATACCGCCCGGCGCTTGAGCAGCCCGTCGCGGAAGTCCAGGCGCCGCTGGTGCTCCTTGAGGTCGCCGTAGCGCAGGTCGAACGGCTCGTCGTCGACCAGCAGTCGGATGATCTTGCCGTTGGTGATGTTGATGACGCTCTGCCCGGACTCCGGCTGGCCGTAGGCCGTTTCGGCGTACGGCAGCGGGCGCAGCTCGAACACCCCGTTGAGATAGGTGCCCGGCAGCCCGTGCGGCTCCCCCTCGTCGAGGTTCGCCCGCATGCCCACGTGTCCGTTGGACAGCGCGAAGACCGACTCCGCCCGAGCCAGGACGTCGAGGTCGAGGGACTGCTCGGTGAGCCCCCAGGGCTCGATGGTGTACGCGTCGTGCGCCGTCATGCCGTGTCTCGCTCCTCGTGCGCTCGGTCCGGCCCGGCCGCCGCCGACTCGTCCATCAGCTGCGCCAGATCGGTGACGACCTGGTCTGCGCCGTGCCGCAGCAGGGCCTCCGTCTGACCGACCCTGTCCACGCCGACAACGCACCCGAAGCCTCCGGCGTGCCCGGCGGCGACGCCGGCGAGGGCGTCTTCGAACACCGCGGCGCTCTCCGGCGGGTACCCGAGCTTGCGCGCTGCGGCCACGAAGGTGTCGGGGGCGGGCTTGCCCGGCAGGCCCTCGTCGTGCGCCACGATGCCGTCCACGATCACCTCGAACAGGCCGTCGTACCCGGCCACGTGCAGGACGTCGCGGCAGTTGGCGCTGGAGGAGACGACCGCGCGGGGCACGTCGAGTTCGGCGAGCTTGCGGACGTACGCGAGGGAGCCCTCGTACGCGTCGACGCCCTGCTCCTTGATCATCCGCAGCACGGTCAGGTTCTTGAGGTTGCTCAGGCCCTGCACCGAGCGGCTGCCGGGGGCGTCGTCCGGGTCGCCCTCGGGCAGGTCGATCCCGCGGGACTCCAGGAACGCGCGCGTGCCGTCGAGGCGCGGTCTGCCGTCGACGTACGTGTCGTAGTCCGCGCCGGCGTCGAACGGCACGAAGGGCTTCCCGTCGCGGTCCGCCTCCTCGCGCAGGAAGGAATCGAACATGTCCTTCCAGGCGGCGGCGTGCACCTTCGCCGTCTGCGTCAGCACGCCGTCGAGGTCGAACAGAAACGCGTGAATGGATTCCGGCAGTCCCAGCATGCGCCCACTTCTACCCGTCTCCGTGGCGATCATCCCCGTTCCGGATCATCTCGGCGGCTTCGGGATACCCGCTACGTTGGTCCCCTGCCTCGGGGAAGGGGATGGTCGGCATGGCGGTCGTGGAGGTCACACTGTCGCTTCCGGGCGATCTTGTGGCCGCGGTGGGCGAGGCGTCCGGCGGGGACATCTCCGCCTATGTCGTGAAAGCGCTGCGCTCGGCGCTCCTGATGGACGCGATGCGCGAGGTCGCCGACGCGGGGCATCCCGCTCCTCCGCCGGACGACGTGCTGCACGCGGCCGAGACGGATCTGCGATGAGGCGGGGGCAGGTCTGGCGGATTCCCACCGTCGGCCGGGAACGCACCGTGCTGGTCGTGGGGGCCGACGAGGTCACCGCGCTGTACGGCCAGGCGCTGTGCGTCGTGGTGCACGAACCGGGGGCCTTCCCGGAGTCGCTCGTCACCGTGCCGCTCACGGAGCCTGTGCAGGGCGTCGTGGGGGTGCCGGACGTCGCGGGCTTCCGGCAGGCGCGATTCGACCACGGCAAGCTGCTCGGACGGGTGGACACGGACACGATGGAGCGCGTCGAGATCGCGCTGCGGGCGATCCTGGAGCTGTGAGCCCGCGGAGCCCGCGGAGCCCGAGGGCCCGCGGAGCCCGAGGGACCTGCGGAGCCCGGGAGTTCGGGGGCGCTTGCGGGCGCGACGGGGACGTCAAACCGCGGGTGCGGCCGCCACGACCGTGAGCAGGTGGCGTACCGCCTCGGCCATGGCCTCGCGCGCCTCGGTCAGGTACGGGCGCGGGTCGGTCCGCCCGGCGTGCCGCGCCAAGTGGCCGCGTATCGCGCCGCTGTAGGCGATGTTGAGGGCCGTGCCTATGTTGACCTTCGTCATGCCGTGCGCCGTCGCGGCCCGCAGTTCATCGTCCGGCACCCCCGACGACCCGTGCAGCACCAGTGGTACGCCGACCGCCGCCCGCAGCTCCGCGATCAGCCCGTGGTCGAGCCGGGCGGTGCGCGTCGTCATCGCGTGGCTGCTGCCCACCGCCACGGCGAGGGCGTCGACGCCGGTCGCGGCGATGTAGGCGGCGGCTTCATCCGGTCGGGTGCGTGCGCCGGGCGCGTGCGCGTCGAGCGCCGGTTCACCCGCTTTGCCGCCCACTTCGCCGAGTTCCGCTTCGAGCCACAGGCCGCGGGCGCGGGCCCAGTCGGCGGCCGCGCGGGTGGCCGCGAGGTTGTCGGCGTACGGCAGCTTGGACGCGTCGAACATCACCGAGCTGACCGCCGTCCCCTCGACCGCGTGCAGCAGAGCCTCGGACACCACGTGGTCCAGGTGCAGTCCGACCGGGACCGCGGCCTCCTCGGCCAGCGCGGCGCAGCCCGCCGCGAGGGGCCGCAGCCGCCCGCCGTGGAACCGCACGGCGTTCTCGCTGACCGCGAGGATCACCGGCAGTCCGGCCGCCTCCGCGCCCGCGACGACGGCCTCGGCGTGCTCCAGGGTGATCGCGTTGAACGCGCCCGCGCCGCGTCCGTCCCGGCGGGCCGACGCGACGATGTCACCGGTGGGGGTGAGTGGCATGCGCGGTGTCTCCGATCGTCCGGTCCGGGGGCGGTTCGACGGCCCCGACGATGACGTGCGCGCGGGCCGTGACGTAGGTCGTGCGGTCGATGTCGCCGGCTTCCGGCGACGCCACGGCCGACGCGGACCATGCGACCGCCTCGGCGAGCCGGTCGGGCCACGGACGTCCGCCCAGGAGGCCGGTGATCAGTGCCGCCACGCCGGCGTCGCCGGCTCCCGTCGGGTTGCCGGTGATGGCGTACGGCAGCCGGGCCCGCCACCAGCCTCCTCCGGTCGCGGCGAGCAGGCCCTGCGGGCCGAGGGAGGCCACGACGGCGTCGCCGCCCGCCTCGCGCAGCCGGGCGGCCAGTGCGGCCACCGCGCGCGGCGGGTCGGATTCGTCGGTGGCTTCCCGCAGTTCGTCGGCGTTGGGCTTCACGATGTCGGGCCCCGCCGCGACACCCGCGTGGAAGGCCGGACCGGAGGTGTCGAGCAGTACCGGGACGCCCGCGTCACGGGCCAGGGCTATCAGGGCGGCGTACGTGTCGTCGGGCAGGCCGGGCGGGAGGCTCCCGCACAGGGCGACGGCCCGTGCGCCGGGGAGGAGTTCGCGGTAGGTGCGGACGACGCCCGCCCATTCGTCCGCGGTCACCCGAGGGCCCGCCTCGTTGAACACCGTCGCCTCGCCGGCCGCGTCCACGACGGTCGTGGTGCGCCGGGTCTCGCCGGCCACGCCGACGGCGGCGTCCCGCAGCCCGGCCGAGGCCAGGCCCTCACGGACCGCGTCGCCGGTGCGCCCGCCGAGCGGGCCGAGCACGGTCGCGGATATGCCGAGCGCGGCCAGCACCCGCGCCACGTTGACGCCCTTGCCGCCGGCGCGCGCCGCGACCCGGCCGACCCGGTTGCTGCCGTTCCAGACCACTTCGTCGAGGTGGTAGGTGACGTCGAGTGCCGGATTGGGCGTGACGGTGAGGATCATCGCGCCGTCACGCACCCGGCTGTCCGGGCCCGCCCGCCGGAGCGTCGCCCACCCAACTGCCGCCCCACAGCACGCCGGTGACGCGCAGGTCGGCGTCGAGCACCACGAGGTCGGCCCGCTTGCCCACCTCGACGGACCCGGTGCGGTCGGCAAGTCCGAGGGCACGCGCGGGGGTCGTGGACAGCGCGCGTACGGCGTCGGTCATCGGCAGGCGGTTCTCGCGTACCGCGGTACGCAGCGCGCGGTCCAGGGTCAGCGTGCTCCCGGCGATCGAGTCGCCGTCCACCAGGCGCGCTATCCCGCCCTCGACGCGGGTCGTCATCGGGCCGAGCGGGTACGTGCCGTCCGGCATCCCCGCCGCGCTCATCGCGTCGGTGATGAACGCGACGCGCGACGAACCGGCCGCCTGGAAGGCCAGGTTGACGATACCGGGATGCAGGTGCACGCCGTCGTTGATCAGTTCCACGACGACGTCGCTGTCCTGGAGCAGGGCGGTGACCGGGCCCGGTTCGCGGTGGTGCACGCTCCGCATCGCGTTGAACAGGTGCGTGGCGACCGACGCCCCGGCGGCGAGCGCGGCCAGCGTCTCGCGGTGCGTGCCGTCGGTGTGCCCGACCGCCGCGAGCACACCCGCGTCCACGAGTCGGCGCACCAGGTCCACGCCGCCGTCGAGTTCGGGGGCGAGGGTCAGCATGCGGACGGTGCCGCGCCCGGCCTTGAGCAGGGCGTCGACCTCGGCCCGGTCGGGGTCGCGCAGCAACTCCGGGTCGTGTGCCCCGCAGCGCGCCCGGCTGAGATACGGGCCCTCCAGGTGCAGGCCGGCCAGCACACCGTCCTCCACCAGCCCCGCCAACTGCGACACCGCGCGCATCAGTTCGTCGTGCGGCGCGGTCACCAGCGACGCCATCGTGGTGGTGGTGCCGTGCGCGCGGTGGAAGGCCGCGACGCGCAGGGCCTGTTCGGGGTCGCCCGACATGTACGACGCGCCGCTGCCGCCGTGCACGTGCATGTCGACGAAGCCGGGGACCAGCCAGTGCCCGGTGAGGTCGACCGCGTCGTCCGGGACGTGGCCGGGGCGTTCGGCGTCCGCGGCGGGCGGCGTACCGACAGCGGTGATCACCCCGTCGGCGAAGGCGACCTCGCCCCGGTCGAGGATGCCGTCGGGAAGCACGACCCGGGCGCCGGTCAGCCGGGTCACGCGCGTCACCGGGCCACCCCGACGGCGTCCCAGGCCAGCAGCGCCGCACCGTGGCATCCCGCGTCGTCGCCGAGCGCGGCGGCCTCGATGCGTGGGACGTGCTGCACGGTCGCGCGTTCGACCATCGCCGCGCGCAGCGGCGCGATCAGGGTCTCGCCGGCCCGGGACAGGCCGCCGCCGATCACGATCAGGCGGGTGTCGAGCAGGGCCAGGGCGATGAGCAGGCCGTCGGCGAGCACCGCGACGGCCTCGTGCCACACCTGGGCCGCGACCGGGTCGCCCGCGCCGACGCGGGCCACCACCTCGGCGGCGGTGGCGTGCGCGCCCGGTACCGCCTCGGCATAGCGGCGGGCCACGGCCGGGCCGGACATCTCCGCCTCCAGGCAGCCGCGCGCGCCGCAGCCGCAGGGCGCGCCGCCGGGGCGGACCACGATGTGGCCGATCTCGCCGGCGCGGCCCTGGGCGCCCGCGTAGGGCTTGCCGTCGACGACGAAGGCCCCGGCGACTCCCGTGCCGAGCGGCAGGAACAGGAAGTTGTCGCTGCCGCGCGCCGCGCCGATGCGGCCTTCCGCGAGGCCGCCCGCGCGTACGTCGTGGTCGAACGCCACCGGCAGGCCCAGGCGTTCGGCGACCAGTGCGCGCAACGGCAGGTCGCGCCAGCGCAGGTTGGCCGACCAAACCGCGACGCCGGACCGCGCGTCGACGATGCCGGGGACCACGACGCCCGCGGCCCGCGGGGCCAGGCCGAGCCGTACGGCCGTCGCGCGCAGGTCGTCGGCGAATCCGACGATGCGCCCGGTGACGGCTTCGGCGCCGCCCTCGCGTCCGGTCGGGCGGCGTTCGGTGTGCAGGAAGGCGCCGTCGGCGCCGACCAGGCCGCCCTTGATGACGGTGCCGCCGACGTCGAGGGCGACGACACACGCGGGCGCCGGCCCGGCGCCGCCGTCCGGTACCGGACCGTGCGGCGGCGCGGGGTCCTGCGCCAGTTGCACCTGCTCGCCTTGCGGATTCACGTTCTACTCCTGCTCAAGCACGACCGACCGCGTCAGGTGGCGCGGGTGGTCCGGGTCGAGGCCGCGGGCGTACGCGACGGCCGCCGCGAGGCGCTGTACGCGCACGAGTTCGGCCATCGGGTCGGCGCTTGTGGCGACCAGTCGTCCGCCGGTGGCCGCGACGTCGTCGGTCAGGCCGTCGGGGACCGGGCCGAGCACCCACGTCACCCGACCGGGGGCCGCGATGCTGATGGGCCCGTGCCGATACTCCATGGCCGGGTAGCTCTCCGTCCACGCACCGGCGGCCTCGCGCATCTTGAGCGCGGCCTCGGCGGCGAGCCCGACCGTCCAGCCGGTGCCCAGGAAGGTGAACTGCTCGGCGGCGACCAGCGGTTCGGGCAGCGGGTCGACGGCGGCCAGGGCGGCGTCGCGGATCACGGTGTCGAGGTCCTCGCCGAGGTGCGCGCGCAGCATGGCGAGGGTCGTGGTGGCGAAGCGGGTCTGGACGACGGAGGTCTCGTCCGCGAAGTCGAGCATCACGGTCTCGTCGGCGGCGGCGACCACGGGGCTGCCGGGGGTGCCGGTGACGGCGGTGCACGCGACGGTGCCGCGCAGGGCGGCGAGCAGGCCGAGCACCTCGGTGGTGGTGCCGGAGCGGGTCAGGGCGAGCACCCGGTCGTACGCGCGCCCGGCCGGGAACTCGGAGGCGGCGAACGCGTCCGTCCAGCCGTGGCCCGCCTGCTCGCGGAGTGCGGCGTACGCCTGGGCGACGAACCACGAGGTGCCGCAGCCGACGACCGCGACGCGTTCGCCGGGACGGGGGAGCCCCGCGACGGGGTCCTGCTTGTCGGTGGCGAGTGCCGCCGCGCGTGCCCACAGCTCCGGTTGGGACGCGATCTCGGTGAGCGTGTGTCCCGCACCGACGGCGGGGCCGTCCGTGCCGTGGCTCGGCGTCATGGGCGCTGCCTCCCGGGGGCGGATCGAGCCCCGTGGTGCTCGAATGTGCTCATTGAATAGCAGTTGAAAGCATAAAACTGCAAGAACGCCATACAGTGTGCTGTACGGAGGGCGTAGGTCGGCGGGCCCGCCGTGCCCACCGCGCGGCGCACGCGGGAGGATGAGTCCCGACACTGGGAGGTCTTGGGTGAGCCGGTACGAGCGGTGGGGCGCGCTCCTGGAGCTGCTGGCCAAGGAGGGGCGCCTGGAGGTCGAGGAGGCCGCCGACGCGCTCGACGTCTCCGCCGCGACCATCCGGCGCGACCTCGACCAACTCGCGCAGCAGCAGATGCTCACGCGCACTCGCGGCGGGGCGGTGGCGCACTCGGTCTCCTACGACCTCCCGCTGCGCTACAAGACCGCCCGGCGCGCGCCCGAGAAGCAGCGCATCGCGGTGGCCGCGGCCGGGCTCGTCCAGCCGGGCCAGACGGTCGGCCTCAACGGCGGCACGACGATGACCGAGGTGGCCAGGGCCCTGGTGACGCGCGCCGACCTGCACGCCGACGGCGACGCGACGTCGCTGACCGTGGTGACGAACGCGCTGAACATCGCGGGGGAGTTGGCGGTGCGCAGGCACGTCAAGATCGTGGTGACCGGCGGGGTGGCCCGGCCCCAGTCGTACGAGCTGATCGGGCCGCTGGCCACCGGCATCCTGCGCGAGGTGGCCTTGGACGTCGCGATGCTCGGGGTGGACGCGGTCGACGTCGAGCACGGCGCGAGCGCCCACCACGAGGGCGAGGCGAGCATCAACCAGCTCATGGCGGCCGGCGCGGAGCGGGTCATCGTGGCGGCGGACTCGTCGAAGCTGGGCCGCCGGGCGTTCGCCCGCATCTGCCCGGTGGACGCGATCGACATCCTCGTCACCGACGCCGCGGCGCCGGACGCGGTGGTGGACCGCTTCACCGAGGCCGGCGTACGCGTCGTCCGCGTCTGACCCGGTTTCGGGGCGTCCTCCCGGCTCTTCCGGGTGACGGCATCACTTAATCGTTATCGATCGACAACTCGCGGGTTTGTCGGATTACTTCGCGAAGGTCGGCAATTGTCGTGCGCTTTTTCCCCGTGCTGAAACGTGTCTCCTCGGGAAGCGCGGAATTGGTGTAGACCTTTTGCCGTCGGGGGTGTTGACTGCATACCAGCGGAGTCCCAAGATGCTCGTCACTGCTTGAAAGTTTGTGGGACAGGCAGTTTGCGAACACATATGAGCAAGGGCAAGCAGGCGGCTCCGCTTGTGCCGGAGCCGACGGCGACCAGTCGTGATCTCCGGTGAAAAGGTGGTTTCAGGGTGAAGCGTCACCTGATGGCAGCGGCTGCAATTGGACTCTCCGCGTCGTTGATGCTGACCGCGTGCGGTTCCGACGACGACAAGGACGACTCGTCCGACAACGGCGCCCAGGGCGGCTCGGGCGCGCCGAAGGACGCCACGCTCAAGCTGGCCGTCGCCGACTACGGCTCGGGTGACGGCAGCACCAAGGCGTACTGGGACGGCGTGATCAAGAACTTCAACGCCAAATACCCCGGGATCAAGGTCGACCTCGAAGTCATCAGCTGGGATGACATCGACAAGAAGGTCGCCACGATGATCCAGAACAAGCAGCTCCCGGACATCCTGCAGACCGGCGGTTATGCCGACAAGGTCGCCGACGACCTTCTCTACCCGGTCAAGGACGTCATGTCGGACGCCACCCGCGCCGACCTCATCGAGTCCTTCCTGCCCTCGTCGTCGGTCGGCGGCGAGCAGTTCGGCATTCCGTTCACGTCGAGCGCGCGGCAGATGTTCTACAACAAGGACCTGTTCGCCAAGGCCGGTATTGCCGAGCCGCCCAAGACCTGGGACGAGCTGAAGGCCGCGGCCGAGAAGCTCAAGGCCGCGGGCGTGGCCACGCCGTACGGCCTGCCGATGGGCTCGGAGGAACCGCAGGGCGAGTTCATGAACTGGTTCCTCGGCAACGGCGGCGCGTACAAGACCGGCGACAAGTACACGATCAACAGCCAGGCCAACGTCGACACGCTCAACTGGATCAACGACAACCTCGTCAAGCCCGGCCTGACCGAGCCCAACCCCGGCACCAAGAAGCGCGCCGAGATCTGGACCGACTTCTACGGCGGCAGCGCCGGCATGGTCAACGGCCACCCGACGATGCTTCCGCAGCTCAAGAACAAGTACCCGAACATCAACTTCGGCACGGCGCCGATCCCCGGCAAGTCCGGGCCGCTCACCGAGACGCTGGGCGTCGCGGACTACGTGATGGCGTTCAAGCAGAACGGCCACAAGGACCAGATCAAGGCGTTCCTCGATGTCGCGTACAACACCGAGAACCAGCTGAAGTTCCAGCAGGACAACTCGTTCGTCCCGGTGACCAAGTCGGTCATGACCAAGATGGCCGCGGACCCGGCGAACGAGAAGCTCAAGCCCTTCATCGAGATGATGCCGAACGCCAAGTTCTACCCGGTCAACGACACCGCGTGGGACGTCATCTCGCCGAAGATCAAGACCGAGCTGGGGGCCGCGGTCGGCGGCAAGTCGCCCAAGGAGGTCCTCGACCAGCTCCAGAAGGCGGCCGAGGAAGCGGTCAAGATGCAGCAGTGACGACCGCGGCCGGGCGGCCTCCGGGAACGGAGCCGCCCGGCCCGCCGCGACACCGCCCGGGGCGGCCGCCGCCGCCCCGACTCCCGCCAGGCCCGACCGGTGCCGTCCGGACGTCCACCCGCGTCCGGGCGGCACCCGCCGGCGCCCGAACGACCCCTCGCGAGAGGGAGGAGCGAAATCGTGCGCGCGTCACCATCGCCGGCCCCCTCGCCGGAGAGCCCGACACCGACGGGTCCGACGTCGGGGAGCCCGACGTCGGGAAGCCACACACCGGACCGTCCGTCGCCGGGCGGACCGCCCGTCGGGGGGCCGCCCAAGGGGCGAACCGCGAAAGGCGGTTCGCCGAAGGGCCGGCGCGGCCGCAGTCCCTGGCGGCGCTTCGAGCCGCTGCTGTGGCTCGGCCCGGCCATCCTGCTGATCGCCCTCGTCGTGCTGTGGCCGGTCGTCGAGATGGTGCGCAGCTCGTTCCTGCGCATCCGCAGAACCGGCGTCGTGAAGGGCTCCAACGGCTTCGACAACTACCAGAAGCTGTTCGACGAACCCGACTTCGGGCACGTCCTGCGCAACACGCTGGTGTGGGTCGTCTTCGTCGTGGCCATCACGCTGGTGCTCTCGCTGGGCCTCGCGCAGCTCTTCAACCAGCAGTTCCCAGGCCGCCGGGCGGCCCGCTGGGCGCTCATCATCCCCTGGGCCGCGTCGGTGTTCATGACCGCCGTGGTGTTCCGCTGGATGCTGCACCACAGCCGGGGCGTCATCAACACGCTGCTGGTCGACCTGCACGTCATCGACAAGGGCGAGGACTGGCTCGGCAAACCGGAGACCGCGTTCCCCTGGATGATCGCGGTCGCGGTGTTCGTGTCGCTGCCGTTCACCACGTACACGCTGCTCGCCGGACTGCAGACGATCCCCGCCGACGTGTACGAGGCGGCCCGCATGGACGGCGCGTCCAAGTGGCGCACCTACCTCAGCGTGACCCTGCCGCTGCTGCGCCCCGCGATCCTCGTCGCCGTCGTCATCAACCTCATCAACGTCTTCAACTCGTTCCCCATCATCTGGGCGATGACCGGCGGCGGACCGGGCTACCAGACGGACACCACGACGACGTTCATGTACAAGCTCAAGTCCACCGACATCGGCGAGAGCGCGGCGATGTCCGTCGTGAACTTCGGGCTGATCATCGTGCTCGTGCTGGTCTACCTGCGGGTGAGCCGGTGGAACAAGGAGACGGACTGACATGGCCGACCCGACCGCCGAGACGGTGGCAGACAAGGTGGCCGACGCCGGGAGCCGGGCCACGGCCGCGGACGCGACCGGCGGCGCGACGGGAGGCGGTGCGGGCGCCCTGGCCCTGCCCGCGCCGCGCCGCCGCCCCACCGGCACCGGGCGCAAGCTCGCGATCGGCGCGACCGCGTGGGTCGTCGCCATCCTGTTCGTGCTGCCGTACCTGGAAATGTTCGTCACCGCGCTGCGGCCCGCCGACCAGCTGACCGAGGACAGCTACCTGCCCTCGGAGTTCCAGTGGTCGAACTTCGTCGACGTATGGAAGGACTCGACGCTCGGCGACAACCTCAAGGTCTCGCTGATCGTGTGCGCGCTGTCGACCCTGCTGGTCGTCGTCGTCGCGCTGCCCGCGGCGTACTACACCGCGCGGCGCCGCTTCCGGGGCCGCGGGCTGTTCCTCCTGCTCGTACTGGTCACCCAGATGTTCCAGCCGACATCGCTGCTGGTCGGCCTGTACCGGGAGTTCTTCATCTTCGACCTGCTCGACTCCATGTGGGCGCTGGTCCTGGTGAACGGCGCGTTCAACCTCGCGTTCTCGGTGTGGATCCTGACCGCGTACTTCAGCTCGATCCCGGTCGAGCTGGAGGAGGCCGCGATGATCGACGGCGCGTCGCGGCTCGGCGCGCTGCGCCGCGTCACGCTGCCGCTGGCGATGCCGGGGATCGTGACCGCGGTGATCTTCACCTTCATCGCGGCGTGGAGCGAGTTCGTGGTCGCGCTGACCCTCATCACGACCCCGGAGAAGCAGCCGCTGACGGTCGGCATCAACAACTTCCTCGGCGTCTACGAGGTGCAGTGGCAGTACCTGTTCGCCGGGTCGGTGATCGCGATCGTGCCGGTGGTGGTGCTGTTCGCCTTCATCGAGAAGCACGTGGTGTCGGGCCTGACCGCGGGTTCGATCAAGTAGCCCGCCCGACTGCCCGCCCGACGAGGACTCCGATCCCGGGACCGAAAAGGCCGGGCAGGGCGCGCCCCCGAAGCGCCCTGCCCGGCCTTTTCCCGCTGTGCTGACGGCCGTGTTCGCCGACGGCCCGGGCGCCGACCCGCCGGGTCCGCGGCCGGGTCTCGTTTCAGTACTGGATGACGTACGCCTTGCGCAGCGTCTCGTGGACGGTCCAGCGGGTCTTCGCGCCCTCTTCCAGGACGCACGCGTCGCCGGGGCCGACCTCGACCGTCTCGCCGCCCTCGACCTCGATGGTGGCGCGACCGCTGACCACCACGAACATCTCGTTGGCCTCGGTGTCGGTCACCACGCCGGGCGTGATCTGCCACAGACCGCGGATGATCTTCCCGTCCTCGGACTCCCACAGCACCTTGCCGGAGACCTCGGGCGAACCGGAGACGATCTGCGACGGGTCGAGCGGGTCCGGTTCGAGCTCGGCGTCGGGGATGTGAACGGCAAAAGTCGACATGGGCGGAGCTTAGTGCCCGAATGGTCCGGCTCCGCCCACCGGGGAGGGGGCTCGACGGGAGGTCGGCGGGGGTGCGGTTCGGGTCAGGGGCGGGCGCGCCGGCGGAGCGTACCGTGCCCGGCGGCCCAGTCGGGTGAATCGGGTGGTTTTCCGGCCCGGGCCGTGGTGGCGGTGCAGGGTGACGTCGGTGGCGGCGGGCACAATGACGGGCACGGGCCGAGAGCCCGCGCAGGACGCACGGCGACGGAGGAGCGGGCGAGGCGATGAGCGACCGGGACACGGACAGGTACGAGGCGACCGCGCGGATACCCGGACTCGACGACCTCGCGGTCCTCCCGCAGCAGGCCCCCGAGTCCGACCATGCGCAGGTCACCGGCACCGGCACGAACACCCCTGGTGCGAACGGACCCGGCGCCGACGGGGAGGGCGGCCTCACGGCGCGCGACGTCGAGATCCTCGACTTCGAGCGCCAGTGGTGGCGGCACGCCGGGGCCAAGGAGCGGGCGGTACGCGACCGTTTCGGCTGCTCGCCGACCCGGTACTACCAGGCGCTGAACGCCCTGCTGGACCGCCCCGAGGCGCTGGAGCACGACCCGATGCTGGTCCAGCGCCTGCGTAGGCTGCGCGCCGCACGCCAGACGGCCAGGTCCGCGACGACGGTCCGGCGACACCGGCCCTGAGGGCAGGTACGTCGGCCCGTCGCGGCCGAGTCCGTCATGGAGCCGACCGAACGGAGTTCCGTGACGGGCCAGGCCGGGGGCGTTCCGCGGGTCGCCCCCGGACTGCCCTCCCGGAACCCACCTCTGACCCCGCCCCTTGTTCAGGTAGGGGGCCAACGAAAGCCCTTATTACCACCGCGTGTTCGCACCAGCCTGCGATTTCGGCGGCCGCCGAGCCGTCGGCCGGCGAGCCTGCGGCCTACTGACGGACCGGGCGGTGGCCCGCGTCCGAACATCTGTGTCCGCCTGCCTGCCCGCGATGCCGTCGCTGTCCCGCCCGTCCCTGGACCGCCGGAGTGAACGCCGATGTCCCTCAGCCGTTTCCGCCGCCCGCGACACCCCCGTGATCTCACCGACACCGGCGACACCTTCGAGGGCTTCGGCCGCGGCCCCGGCGTGTGGCGGCGGCCCGACCACCTCGACGAACCGGACGCCGACGCGGTCCTGGACCCGCTGGACCGCCTCGGTGCGGCCGGCTCGTCGGCCGTCGCCGTGGTGGCGGTCGCCGCCCTGGTCGGCGGGCTCGTCGCGGGGTTCGGCCATTCGACCGGCGGCGGTACGGCCGCCGCGCCGGCGGAGCCGATCGCCCCGCACGCCGTTCCCGCGGCGGCCGCCGCCCCGGCGGTCCCGGCCCCGGCCGGAGCGCCGCCGCCGGCACCCGACGCGCCACGCGGGCTCGGCGATGTGGTGGTGCTCGACCAGGCGCGTACGCCCGCCGCGGCCCGCGCCCTGACCGCGAAACTGACCGCCGCGGGCTGGCGGGTCACCGGAACCGGCGCCTGGCACGGGCGTGTTCCGGCGACGACCGTGTACCACCCGGCCGGGCAGGAGGCCGCGGCGAAGCGGCTCGCCGCGGCGTTCCCCGAGGTACGCCGGATCAAGCCGACGTTCCAGGGCATCTCGCAGGCCCGCCTCGTGGTGATCGTGGTCGACGCGCCGAACGCGCCGCTGGTCCGGAAGGTGTTGGGCACCGAGACACCCCGGGCCCCGGCCGGCGTGCCACCCCGCTGACGGCCTGCGCCACGGGCAGCCCGCCCCACGGACACGCCGCTCCGCGCCGTCGCCCGCCTCGCCCCCGCCGAGCCCGGCGCGCGGCGGGACGTGCCGGATCCGGGAGGTCCGGCCGTCCCCGGGTAGGTTGGAGGCCATGGAGCTGCCGCACCCGACGACGCCCGCAGGCAAGGCCGGACTCTCGGCCCTTCTGGACGACCCGGCCCGGGGGGTGGTGGCCCTCGACTTCGACGGCACCCTCGCCCCGATCGTCGACGACCCGCGCGACGCCCGCGCGGACGCCGACGCGGTCGCCGCGCTCGCCCGGCTCGCCCCGCACCTGGCGGCGGCCGTCGTGATCACCGGTCGGCCCGCCGCGGTGGCCGTCGAGTACGGGGGCTTCGCCGACGTACCCGGCCTGGACGGCCTCGTCGTGCTCGGCCACTACGGGCTGGAGCGCTGGGATGCGGCCACCGGGCGGGTCACCGCGCCCGACGTACCCGCGGGCGTCGACGCGGTACGCCGTCAACTACCGGTCTTCCTCGACTCCTTGGGCCTGGCCGACGTCACCTGGTCGGAGGACAAGGGCAGCGCGGTGGCGGTGCACACGCGTCGCGCGCCGGACCCGCAGGCCGCGTTCGACGCCCTCCGCGCACCGCTCGCCGAGCTTGCGGACGCGAATGGCCTGGCCGTCGAACCTGGGCGCTACGTCCTGGAGTTGCGTCCGCCGGGCATGGACAAGGGACGGGCGCTGACCGCCTTCGCCGCCGAATGCTCGGCCGGGAGCGTGCTGTTCGCCGGCGACGACCTCGGCGACCTCGCGGCCTTCGACGCCGTGGAGCGAATGCGCGGTGAGGGAATCGCGGGCCTCACGGTGTGCAGCGCCTCCACCGAGGTGCACGAATTGGCCGAGCGGGCCGACGTGGTCGTACCGGGCCCGCCCGGCGTGGCCGCGCTACTGGCAGCCCTGGCCGACCGCCTGACCGCCTGACCGACCGTCTGCCCGGCCGGCCGACTGCCCTGGGCAGGCGGCCGCCGCGGGGACAGCGCCCCCAACAGGTGGCGGTACCACAGCAGCGGGGGGAGCGCGGGGGCGGGGGCGGGGGGGCGCGGGGTGGGGT
>NZ_JBSFVE010000033.1:0-62003 GCF_053592165.1 Streptodolium elevatio | reverse complement strand
ACAACTCCTCGCCACCTGGCACGGCACCTGCCCCACCTGCAGACGCCCCACCGCCCACCGCAAACCCAGACCGAGCTAACAAAGCACTACTAGGCGCTCTCGCGGCGGCGGACGATCTCGGTGATCCAGGTCGGGGCGTACGGGGACGTGCAGTTCGGGGGCGTTGGGTAGTCCTTCAGCACCTCCAGGCGTTCGCCGATGGCGAGAGCGCGGGGGCGGTGCCCGGGGTGGTCGATGCCGATCTGCGCCAGGCAGTGGTTCATCGCCCACTGAAGGCGGTCCGGGGCGTCCTTCATGTCCGCCTCGATGACGTCCAGCAGGCCGTCGAGGTCGAGGCCCTCGGGCTTCTTCGCCACCCGCTCGGTGGTGAGCGCCCAGCCGGCGCTCGCGACCACGGGGTCCGGATCGGCGAGCCAGGCGAGCCGCAGCTCCTCGGCGTGCGTGCTCTTCTTCACCACATAGTTCACGAGCCAGTCGTGCACCTTGGGGGTACGCGCGTCGCGCAGCATGGTGTCCAGTTCCGCGCGGTCGAACGCCTTCGGGCGGCAGACCAGCAGGGCCAGGAGCCGCGCCGCGGTGTCGCCCGTGGCCCAGAGTTCGCGCGCGAGGTCCTGCTGCGTCTTGAGCCGCTTCGCGACCGCCCGCAGCTTGCCGAGGTTCACCCCGTGGTCGTCGCCGTGCTTCTCGTTGACCGCGCGAGCCTTCGGATCCTCCAGCGCCGCAAGCTCGTCCATGACCTGAGTCACCGTCGTCCCGACCACCACGCCCTCCGTCCTTCGCCCCTCGGAGCCAGCGTACGACCGGACATCGGCGTACGGATCCAGGCGACACCGGCCTGTCGGGCCGCGGTGAACCGCGTGCCGCCGGCGACGATCGGCCTGCCGAGCTACCTGAACTTGGTGAGGCAGTTCGCCGGGACAGCTGCCGCGGCTCCGCAGCGGAGCCCCGCGGCTGTCGACTTCCAGCCTGGCCCGAATATGCCACCCGCACCGCCGACTGGCGGCCATGCGCGCCCCGGTGAAGGCCACCGCCGCAGCGCCGGCACCTAACAAGGCACTACTAGTCCTTCCCCAGGCCGCGTTTGAGGCCGAGACCCCGTGAAATGCGGTGGCGGATCCCGCCGCCTGGCTCGGGTAGTGCGGATGGGCGCTTGCGGGGTTCGGAGACGCGGGGGGCGCCCGTACCGGCCGAGGACAGGGCTGTCGACGAGTCCGGGCCCCGCGGTCGGCCCGGGCCGTCGCGCCCTGACGAGTCTGCGTCCCGGCCGGACTGTCCTCGGCCTGACCGCCCCCGATCGGCCGCACGTCGGTCGGCGACGAATGTGCGCCAGCGGTCCCGTGTTTGGGGCAGGATGTCCGGACCGCCGAAGAACTCGTTCTCGGAGAACCCTGCCTGCACGGTGGAGACCATGTCGGCGAGTCCGGCGACACGGTGATCCCGTCCGTGGCCCAGTGCGCGCATCAACCGTTGATGCACCACCCTGTTTATGCCCCGCGGACGGTCGCTGAGCGTCACGTCGGCGTACGCCTCCCCGACCATCTCCCACCGCGACTTGAGCGCGTACCGGCTCACCTGGTCCTTGATCTTCCAGTACGTGACGCCCCAGTGCTTGTTGTCCTGCTCGAAATCGAGTTGGTGCGTCACGAAGGGCTTGTCCTTGAACCGGAGGCGGGGATTGCGGTGGTCCTTGAACCGCGCCACGCGCGCCTGGACGTGGGCGACGCCGGAAGCCTTGCCCACCTCGTCGTCCAGGCTCCGCCCCCGCAATCCCTTGCCGCGCGCCCACAGTTGGCGCGGCGGCTCGGGGTTGGCGTCGTCACGCCGGATGCCGGACCTGTAGTCGTGGGTGTAGTCCAGAACGTGGCCCCACTCGTGCACGGTGATCGATCCTGCGGCGGTGCCGATCGGGTTGATGTGCCTGTTGGCGCCGTTCAACACGTCGAAGATGAGGTTCCCCCGGTTGCCCTCGCCGAAGGTGTTGGAGTTGTAGCGGATCACGGTGCCTTCGCGGCGGCCCACCACCTCGGCGTGGACATGAGCCTCGTGCCGTCGGAAGTTCTCCATGACCACCGCCGCCAACTCCGCCTCCGGATGCCCGCGCGCGAGCGCGATCAGTGAGACGGCGAGTTCCTTGGCGCTCAGCAGATCGGCCGGGACGGTCGTCAGGTCCACGTGGACCCTGCGGTTCAGCGCGGCTTGCAGGGAGACCCGCAGGGCGTTCTCCACCCGACCCACAGATGTGGCGTCGCGCAGTTCGGTGAGCCAAGTCCCGCCGGAGGCCTGGGCGAAGGCGACTCCGCGCTCGGGGGAGCCGGAGAACCACGGCCTCGTGTCCGGCGCGCTCGGCGGCTCGGCGGGTCTGTCCTTCCAGGGACGCCCGTCACCGCCGCTCCCGGCCTCAGACGCCACGCTCGCACCCCCGATACCCGCACGATGACGAGAAGAGCGTCATTCCGGCGGATCACGCGGCAAAGCGCTCGGATCGAGCACGGTACCGCCTGAGGTGCGACGACAGCAGCAACATCATCGCGGCGGCCAGACCCCCGGGGTCGTGTCGTACTCGTCGACGTCCAGGATCGCGCCGGTCGCGGTGAGGAAGTCCAGGACCGTGCGGTCGAGGTGCCAGCCGAGGAGGTTCGGCGGTTCGGCCGCCCGGGTTTGTGGGGCGTCGTCGGCAGGCGCGTCGTCGTTGAAGTAGCGGACCACCTCCAACACGGCTGCGCAGTTCGCCGAGTCGTCTTCCGTGGCGAGCCGCCTAACCAGTTCCGCGATGCGTGGCGTGTGCGGGGCGAGCCGGTCGAGTACGCAGGAGATCTGCTCGTCGATCCGGAACCGCGGCTCTCGGCAGACCATCTGCCACTTGTGCGTTGTCGGAATGGCGGCGGGCTGGGTGGTCCGGCTCCCGCGGACCAGTACTTCGTCGGGTTCGATGCCGAGATGGGCGGTCATGGCCGCTGCGGACGTGCGTTTGCTGCTGAGCGCGAAGTAGAAGTACTGGCGCACAGGCATCCCGCGACCCTAGGCCGCCGAACGGACGGCCGCGCGGATTTTTCCCGCCGCGAGGCCGCACACGGTCGGGAGGGGCTTGTTCGCTGTGGGCGATCGGGGGAGGGGGTGGGAATGAATGGGGGCTCTTCATTCTTGAGTCAGGTCAGCGCAACGTACTGAACGGAACCGACTCCCAGGGGAGCCACCATGAGCGACACGACCTCCGGCATCCTGACCCTTCCGGTGCTGCCCCTCGACGACATCGTGGTGCTGCCGGGCATGGCGGTGCCGCTGGAGCTGGACGACACCGAGACCCGCGCCGCGGTGGACGCCGCGCGGGCACTGCCGGGGATAAGGGCCGGCAAGGGCAAGGCGCGCGTGCTGCTGGTGCCGCGCGACGAGGGGCACTACCCGGCGATCGGCACCCTCGGGGTGGTCGAGCAGATCGGTCGCCTGCCGAGCGGTGAGTCCGCGGTCGTGGTGCGTGGCACCGCGCGGGTGCGGATCGGGACCGGTACGACCGGGCCCGGGGCCGCGCTGTGGGTCGAGGCCACCGTCGTCGACGAGGGCCGGGCCGACGAGCGGGCGGAGGAGCTGGCGCGTGAGTACCGGGCGCTGGTCACCACGATCCTCGGCAAGCGCGGCGCCTGGCAGGTCGTCGACTTCGTCCAGCAGATCGAGGACCCGAGCGAGCTGTCCGACAACGCGGGCTACGCCCCGTACCTGTCGCAGGCGCAGAAGATCGAGCTGCTGCAGACCACCGACCTGACCGAGCGGCTGGAGAAGGTCGTCGGCTGGACCCGCGACCACCTGGCCGAGCTGGACGTCGCGGAGACCATCCGCAAGGACGTCCAGGAGGGCATGGAGAAGACGCAGCGCGAGTTCCTGCTCAAGCAGCAGCTCGCCGCGATCCGCAAGGAGCTGGGCGAGCTGAACGGCACGCCCGGCAGCGAGGAGGAGGACTACCGCGCCCGGGTCGAGGCCGCAGACCTGCCGGAGAAGGTGTTGCAGGCCGCCCTCAAGGAGGTCGACAAGCTGGAGCACGCCTCCGACGCGTCGCCGGAGAGCGGCTGGATCCGGACCTGGCTGGACACGGTCCTGGAGATCCCGTGGAACGAGCGGACCGAGGACGCGTACGACATCGCCGGCGCCCGCGACGTGCTCGACGCCGACCACGCCGGCCTCGACGACGTGAAGGAGCGCATCGTCGAGTACCTGGCGGTACGCAAGCGCCGCGAGGAGCGCGGCCTGGGCGTCATCGGCGGACGGCGCAGCGGCGCGGTCCTGGCGCTCGTCGGCCCGCCCGGCGTCGGCAAGACCTCGCTCGGCGAGTCCGTCGCCCGGGCCATGGGGCGCAGCTTCGTGCGCGTCGCACTCGGCGGCGTCCGGGACGAGGCGGAGATCCGCGGTCACCGGCGTACGTACGTCGGCGCGCTGCCCGGCCGCATCGTGCGCGCCGTCAAGGAGGCCGGGAGCATGAACCCGGTCGTGCTGCTCGACGAGATCGACAAGGTCGGTTCGGACTACCGCGGCGACCCGACGGCGGCGCTGCTCGAGGTGCTGGACCCGGCGCAGAACCACACGTTCCGCGACCACTACCTGGAGGTCGAACTCGACTTGTCGGACGTGGTGTTCCTCGCCACGGCCAACGTTTTGGAGGCCATCCCCGAGCCGCTGCTCGACCGGATGGAGCTGGTCCGCCTCGACGGCTACACGGAGGACGAGAAGGTCACCATCGCACGTGACCACCTGATCCCGCGTCAGCTCGACAAGGCCGGACTGGACGCGTCCGAGGTCGTGTTCACCGAGGACGCGCTGCGGCTGCTGGCCGGCGAGTACACCCGCGAGGCGGGCGTGCGTACGCTCGAACGGGCGATCGCCCGCGTGCTGCGCAAGATCGCCGCGAAGCAGGCGCTGGACGACGGTATCGAACTGCCGGTCGAGGTCGGGCCGACCGACCTGGTCGACTTCATCGGCCGGCCGCGGCACACGCCGGAGGCATCGCTCGCGAAGGAGGAGCAGCGTACGGCGGTGCCCGGGGTCGCCACCGGGCTCGCGGTGACCGGTGCGGGCGGCGACGTCCTCTACATCGAGGCGTCGTTGGCCGATCCGGAGACCGGGGCGTCCGGCGTCACGCTCACCGGGCAACTGGGCGACGTGATGAAGGAGTCGGCGCAGATCGCGCTGTCGTACCTGCGGGCGCGCGGTGTCGAGCTGGAGCTGCCGGTCGGGGACCTGAAGGACCGCGGCGTGCACATCCACGTGCCCGCCGGCGCGGTCCCGAAGGACGGGCCGAGTGCGGGCGTCACGATGACCACGGCGCTGGTGTCGCTCCTGACCGGGCGTCCGGTGCGGTCGGACGTCGCGATGACCGGCGAGGTGTCGCTGACCGGGCGCGTGCTGCCCATCGGCGGGGTCAAGCAGAAGGCGCTCGCGGCGCACCGGGCCGGGATCACCACGATCCTGGTGCCGAAGCGCAACGAGCCCGACCTCGACGACATCCCCGAGGCGGTCCGCGAGCAGCTGACCATCCACGCGGTGTCGGACGTACGCGAGGTGCTCGACCTGGCCCTGGAGCCGGCCGAGACGCGGCAGCGGGTCGCCGCGGCGTGACCCGGAACCGCCGCGGCGCCAGCCGCGGGCGGGTGCCCGGGCAGTAGGCACGCGACCCGGGCAGGACAGGAACAGGCCCCGTCGGGGCGGCCGTTGCACCGGCCGTCCTGGCGGGGCCTTCGTCTGTCCGGGGACGCGCCTCAGCCGCGCAGACCCCAGCGTTCGTCCAAACGGGTGTCGAGCGCTACGAGGTAGCCGCGCCCGAACTCGCCGTCCTCCAGCGTGTTCACCAGCACCTCCGGCAGGTCGTCCCGGTACTCCCCGGACACGGACGCAGCCGCCAGCGCGATCGTCGCCACCGTGTCGACATCGCCGGTGTACGCGACGCACGCCCGCAGCAGCCCGCTCGTCGTCGTGTGCGCGGCCAGCGCCGTCACCGCCGCCCGCGCGCTGTGCATGCCGGGCGACCGCACCTTCCCCCGCCACGCCTCGGTCCAGCGGCCGTACCCCTCCGGCTCCGGCGCGTTCTCCGCGAGCCAGCGCGGCAGCCGCGCCACCGGACCGAGGCCGTACCGGCAATAGTGCACCGCGTACGCCGCACCCAGAGCCGCCGCGATGCCGCCCGGCGAGTCGTGCGTGATCTTCGCCTGGAGCGTGGTGAGGCGCTCGACGTCGTCGAGCGACGGCAGCAGCCCGATGGCCCCCGCCCGCATCGCGGCGCCGCTTTTGTCGCTGCCGGGACGCAGCGCGTCGAGCAACTCCCGGCCGCTCCACACGCGGTCGAGCACCGAGCGGAACCCGGAGGCGTACCCGGCGCGCTCGTCGCGGTGGTAAGCGCGGACGAACCGCTCGGCCAAGTCCTCGCGCGTGGGCTCCCCGTCGAGGAGCCACTCGGCCACGGCGATGCTCATCTGCGCGTCGTCGGTGTACATACCCGGGCGTATGTCGGTGTGCGTCGGATGCCGCGCGTACGCCGTGAGAGTGTTCCCCCGGCGCACGAACTCCGGTGGTGCGTACTCGAACCCCGCACCGTACGCATCTCCGATCGCCAGTTCGAGCAACAAGGCCGCAACCCCCAAATCGTCGTGGGCGACCGCCATCTGGTGTCCCTCGCAGGAGTGATGCTCCTCGCGCCGCAGCGGAGTGCGAGACGTTTCGGCGTCCCGGCGGATACCGTCGACGGTGATCACACGTCACTCATCGCGCGTGGGTCAACCGGATTAGCGGATCAGCGGGTGGCAAGTCCATGATCATCGCATCCGGCGGTGCGGGGCACGCGGCGCCGGCGGATCGACCGTTCGACCGAAAGGCGGGGGAATCGTGGAGCGACCTTCATGGGCGCCTGAGGAAGACGACCAGACCGAGTACCGCCAAAGGGACGCCCTCATGCACCTGCCGCGCGACCATGCCCGGCCCGCCACCGCCGGGCCCGCCCGTGCTCTGCCCCCCGCCACCGTGCCCCCTGTCATCGTGCCCTCCGCCATCGTGCCCTCCGCCCTCGTGGCTTGTGCCACCGCGTCCTCCGCGAGCCCGACCTCCGCCGCCCCGCCCCCCTCCGCCCGCCGCACGTCCTGCCCGAGCCCGCTCGTGTCCGCGGAAGCGGGGACACCTACATGAGTTCGCGCGCCGACGACGCCTCACCGGGCGCCGCCGGTGTGGCGGCGGGCCTCGGCACCCCCGGCACCGTCCGCGACCAGGCCCCCGACGAGGCCGACGCACCCGGCGAGTTCGCCCGGCAGTGGGCCAAGACGGTCGAGGCCACCGGCTGCGTGCCGCTGCCCGCCGACGCGATGTACGGCCGACTGCGCGAGCTCACCCGGCGCCTGGGCGACGCCCTGGACACCGACCCCTTCCACGCCACCGAAGCGCGTGCGGTCGGCGAGGAACTGGTCGCCGCGCACTTCACCGGCGCCGGACTGCTGGAGCGCACCTTCGCGCTGGTCGGGCACTGGTGGCCGCGGCTGCGCGAGCACGCCTTCACCGAGCGCCGCGACCCCGACGACTACCTGCTGCGGGTCATCCAGCTCCAGGGCGCGCTGGCCGCCGGATATGCGGAGGCGCTGCGCGCACGCACCCTCGCCGAGCAACAGGCCGTGCACTCCGCGGTCCTGGACGCGCGCGAGCTGACCGAGCAGGCGCTGCACAGCAGCGAGGCCCGCTTCCGCGCGGTGTTCGAGCAGTCGGGGCTGGGCATCGCGATCGGCGGCATCGACGGCGTCGTGCTGGACGTCAACCCCGCCCTCGCGCAGATGTTCGGGGCCGCCCGGGCCGACCTGGCCGGGCGCCCGATGCGCGCCTTCATGTTCGCGGACGACCCGCCGCACATCCGGCAGTGGTACGACGAGCTGGTCCGCGGCGAGCGCGAGCACTTCTCCACCGAGAAGCAGTACCTGCGCGCCGACGGCGAGCCGCTGTGGACCCACCTGACCGTGTCACTCGTACGCGACGCGGCCGGCTCGCCGCAGTACCAGGTGGCGATGATGCAGGACGTCACCGACCGGCACCGCCTCTACACCCGGTTGCGCCACCAGGCGCAGCACGACCCGCTGACCGGCATGCCGAACCGGGCGCTGTTCTTCGAGCGGTTGGAGGCGCTGTTCGCCGGGCCGGGCACCGCCGACCGCGTCGGCCTGTGCTACCTGGACCTGGACGGCTTCAAGGTCGTCAACGACAGCCTGGGCCACGACGTCGGCGACCAGCTGCTGATCGCGGTGGCGCGGCGGCTCGACGCGTACGTCGCCCGCGCCGGGCACCTGATGGCCCGCATGGGCGGCGACGAATTCGTCGTACTGGTCGAGCACTCGGCGGGTACCGGCCAGGTCGTCGCGCTGGCCGAGGGCATCCTCGCGGCACTGCGCGAGCCGTTCCGCATCCGCGGCCACGACCTGTCCGTCAGTGCGTCGATCGGCATCGTGGAGCGCCCGGTGGCCGGCACCGGCCCGGCCGACACGATGCGCGCCGCCGACATCACGCTCTACTGGGCGAAGTCCGAGGGCCGGGGCCGTTGGACGGTGTTCGACACCGAGCGCAATGACCGCGAGGTGGCCCGCTACACGCTGTCCGCCGAAATGCCGGCGGCCTTGCAGCACGGCGAGTTCGACGTCGACTACCAGCCGCTCGTGTCGCTGTCCGACGGCTCGGTGCTCGGCGTCGAGGCGCTGGTTCGCTGGCGGCACCCCCGGCAGGGGCTGATCGGCCCGGACCGCTTCATCGGCCTCGCCGAGGAGACCGGCCTGATCGTGCCGCTGGGCATGTACGTCCTGGAGCGCGCGTGCCGCGAGGCCCGCCGCTGGAGTGACCTCGGGACGAACGGCCGCACGGGCTCGGCGGACCTCGGTGCCCAACTCCCCGACCCTGCCCCGTTCATCAGCGTGAACCTGGCCGAACGCCAGTGCCACGAGCCGGGGTTGGTACGCCAGGTCGAGCGCGTCCTCGCCGAGACCGGACTCGAGCCGCAGCGCCTGCAGTTCGAGCTGACCGAGTCGCAGATCATGGCGACCGACGGCGGCCCGCTGGAACGCCTGCGCGAACTCGCCGCGATGGGCGTGCGCATCGCCATCGACGACTTCGGCACGGGGTACTCCAACCTGGCGTACCTGCGCAGGCTCCCGGTGTGCGAGCTCAAGATCGCCGGCTCGTTCGTCGAAGGGCTGCGTACGCCGGGCGACGCCGACCCGGTCGACGCGCGCATCGTCGCCTCCCTGGTCGAACTCGCCCACGCGCTGGGCCTGACGGTCACCGCGGAGGGCATCGAGACGGCCGCGCAGGCGGAGCGGTTGCGGGCCATCGGGTGTGACGCGGGGCAGGGCTGGTACTTCTCGCGTCCCGGCCCGCCGGACCGCATCGCGACCCTCCTGGACGGCGTGCCGCGCGTGGGCTGATCCGCCGAAATCGCGCCGCCGGGACCGGACCCGACCCGACCAGGGGACTCACCCCGACGGCCTCAGCACGCCCGCGGGTTGCCGACGCGCGGGCGTGCTGAGGCTCGTTCCGCCCGCACCCCACCCCTCTGACCTCGTCTTTCGCGCACGACCGAGACCCTCGGCGGCACCCGGCTTCAAGGGTCTCGGACCCGTCCGCTCAAGATCCGTTGAACGGAGCTTGATGTCCGGTGGGCAGGAATTCAACCCTTTGGACGGGCGAAAACCGGCCGCCCATAAAGTGGTTCATGCTCGCTGATGTCCCTTTTGGTGCCATGTGCTGCGGACGACTTTGCCGATTCGGGGGAAAGTTTCAGCGCCATGTCGACACTGGAAATCTTCCTGCATTTCCATGGTCAACTTCCGATATGTCTTGCCTACCCGCCGGTTGATGCGGCACGTCTACGCGCGAAGCAGGAGACCGTGTCCTTCCCGTGACCTTTATGAGACCAACCGTCGTCCTCTTTCCTGCGGCCTGGACCACTATGGTTCCGGCCCAGGCAGCGCCGGATGTCCAGCATGCGGCGCCTGGGCAGAGGGACTTCATCCATGGCACGTACGAAGCGGGTAATAGCCGCGGTCGCGGTCAGCGTCATAGCGGCGAGCTCACTCGCGGCTTGCGGTGAGAAGAAGAAGGACAACAGCCAGCCGGGCGGTCCGAGCGGCGGATCCCCCAACACGGGCGCGACGGTGATCCTCGGCACCACCGACAGCAAGGTGACCTCCCTCGACCCGGCGGGCGCGTACGACCTGCCGTCGTGGACGATCTACTGGAACACCTTCCAGACGCTGCTGAGCCTGCCCGCGGGGAGCACCACCCCGACACCGGACGCCGCGCAGAAGTGCGAGTGGACGAACCCGAAGGTCTACACCTGCACCCTCAAGGACGGGCTGATCTTCTCCAACGGGACCCCGCTCACCTCCGAGGACGTCAAGTTCTCGTTCGACCGCATGATGAAGATCGCGGACCCCGAAGGGCCTTCGAGCCTTCTGGAGTCGCTGGAGAAGACCGACGCACCCGACCCGAAGACGGTCGTCTTCACCCTCAAGACCGAGGACGCGACCCTCCCGCACAAGCTCACGACCGGCGTCGGCATGATCGTGCCGTCCGACGAGAAGTACCCGGCGGACAAGCTCCGCGAGGACAACGTGCTGGTCGGCTCCGGGCCCTACAAGCTCGACAACTTCAAGCCCGACGAGGAGGCCGCCTTCTCGGTCAACGCCTCGTACAAGGGCGACGCGAAGGCGGCGAACGGCAAGTTCGTCATGCGCTACTACGCCGAGGCGTCGACGCTGAAGCAGGCCGTCCAGAAGGGCGACGTCGACGTCGCCTTCCGCGGGCTCACCCCCACCGACGTCGCCGACCTGCGCGGCAAGGCCTCCGGCGGGGGCTACCAGGTCATCGACGGCGAGGGCACCGAACTTCGCTACATGACGTTCAACGTCACCACCGCGCCCGCCGACCAGAAGGCGGTCCGGCAGGCCATCGCCCAGGTCGTCGACCGCGAGGCGATCGCCAAGAACGTCTACAACGACACCGTCACCCCGACGTACTCGATGATCCCGAACGGCGTGCAGGCGCACACCGACGCGTTCAAGGACAAGTACGGCGCCCCCGACAAGGCCAAGGCCAAGGCGTTCCTGGACGCCGCCGGCATCACCCAGCCGGTGAACATCACGCTCTGGTACACGCCGACCCGCTACGGCGCCGTCACCGCCGACGAATACGTCGAGATCAAGCGGCAGTTGGAGGCAAGCGGACTGTTCAAGGTGGACCTCCAGTCCACCGAGTGGCAGCAGTACCAGACCGACTACAAGGCGGGTAAGTTCGCCGCCTTCGGCCTCGGCTGGTTCCCGGACTTCCCGGACCCGGACAACTACACCGCGCCGTTCCTCTACAAGGGCGGCTACTTCAAGAACAACTACGACAACCCCGCGGTCAACGACCTGGTCACCAAGTCCCAGGGGCAGACCGACCGCAAGGCCGCCGAGCCGACGTTCGCGGACATCCAGAAGCAGACCGCCGAGGACGTCCCGGTGCTGCCGATGTGGCAGGGCAAGCAGATCGCGGCCGCGCGTACCGGTGTCACCGGCGTCAAGGAGACGCTCGACCCGTCGTACATCGTCAGGTTCTGGATGATCGGCAAGCAGTAGCAGGCAGCGCTGTAGCTCCGCACGAGGGGGCGTCGGCCGGACGGAACTCCCGCCGCCGGGAGACCGATCCGTACGACGCCCCCGCGCCGCGCCCACGAGGAAGTCCGACACATGAGTCAGAAATCCGGGTCGCTGAGCCGGTACATAGCGATGCGCGTGCTGCTCGCCATCCCGATGATCTTCGTCCTGCTCACCCTGGTCTTCGTGATGCTCAGGGTGGCCCCCGGCGACCCCATCAGCGCATCTGCGGGCGGCGCGAAGCTGTCCGACGAGAAGATCGCGGAGCTGCGGCACGCGGCCGGCTACGACAAGCCGCTCATCGAGCAGTACGGCACGTACCTCGCCGACGTCGTGCGGCTCGACTTCGGCAAGTCCATCTCCACGAACCAGGACGTCGGCGACGTCATCCTCGACAAGGGCGGCGCCACCGTCACCCTGGCCACCGGCGCCCTGCTGTTCGCGCTGGTGATCGGCATCCCCGTCGGCCTGCTCGCGGGACGCTTCCGGGACAGCGGATTCGACGTCTTCGCAAGGCTGTTCGGCATCATCACGTACGCCGCACCGGTGTTCGTGGTCGGCCTGCTCGCCCAGCAGCTCTTCGCGACCAAACTGGGCTGGCTGCCGCTCGACGGCCAGACCGACCCGCTCATCGCGAACGACATCCCGGCCACCACCCACATCCTCATCCTCGACGCGATCTGGGTGAACGACTGGGAAGTCGTCTTCAACGTCCTGTGGCACCTGATCCTGCCGGCCTGCACCCTCGGCTTGCTGATCGTCGGCGTGTTCATCCGCATGGTCCGCATCAACCTCATCCAGACGCTGCGCGGCGACTACGTCGAGGCGGCGCGCGCCCGCGGCATCCGCGAACGCGACGTCGTCACCAAGCACGGCTTCCGCAACGCGCTGGTACCGGTCGTCACCGTGATCGGCCTGCAAGTCGCGCTGCTGCTCGGCGGATCGGTGCTCACCGAGAAGACCTTCAACTGGCCCGGACTCGGCAAGCAGCTCATCGAGTTCCTCAACAGCCGCGACTACGTCGCGGTGCAGGGCATCGTCACCTTCATCGCCCTCGTGGTCGTGGTGATCAGCATGCTCATCGACATCATCAACGCGCTGATCGACCCGAGGGTGCGGTACTGATGGCCAATCTCCCCACCGAACTCGTCGCGCCGCTCGCCGACGAGGTCGAACCGCCCAGGCGGTCCTCGCACGGCGTGCGCCGCGTCCTCGCGCCCATCCGCGAAGCCCAGGGCCTCGCCCGGTTCATGCTGTGGTCCGGGCTCGCCATCACCGGCATGTTCGTGGTGATCGCGGTCTTCGCCCCGTGGATCGCGCCGTACGGCCACGACAGCTACGAATCCGGCGGCGAACGCTTCCCCAAGCAGCAATCGCCGGGCGGCGACCACCCGTTCGGCACCACCGTGCAGAACTTCGACGTGCTCTCGCGCGTCGTCTGGGGAGCCCGCACGGCACTCGAAGTCATGGTGTACGCCGTCGCGTTCTCGCTCTTCGTCGGCGTCCTGCTCGGCCTGCTCTCCGGCTACTTCGGCGGCTGGCTCGACCGCATCCTCGTGCTGGTCATGGACACGCTCTTCGCGTTCCCGTACCTGCTGCTGGCCATCGTGGCCGCGTTCATGTTCTCCGACGTCCCCGGCGGCGGCGTCGTCACGGCGGCGCTCGCCATCACGGTGGTGTACATACCGCAGTACTTCCGCGTCGTGCGCGCGTCGACGCTGTCGGCCCGCGAGGCGACGTACGTCGAGGCCGCCCGCGCGATGGGCGCAAAGCCGCGCACCATCATCAGCAAGTACGTGTTCTCCAACGTCATCCAGTCGGTGCCGGTCATCACGACGCTGAACGCCGCCGACGCCATCGCCACCCTCGCCGGACTCGGGTTCCTGGGCTTCGGCATCCAGCCGACCGAGGCCGCGGAGTGGGGGTACGACCTCCAGCGCGCGATCCCGGACCTCGGCGCCGATATGTGGTGGACCGCCACATTCCCGGGTATCGCCATCGTGTTGGCCATCCTCGGCTTCACCCTGGTCGGCGAGGGCCTGAACGACGTCATGAACCCGTCGATGCGCAAGCGGCGGATCCGCCCTGTCGTGATCCCGCCGATCACCAAGCCGCGCGCGACGGTCACGCTCGCGGGCGGACCGCGCGACGCGAACGCGGGCCCGGAGGAGGGCGACGGCCCGGCCGCCGACGTGGGCGTACCGAAACAAGCCGGGGCCAAAGAGCAAGCCGAAGCCACAGGACAGACCAAGGCCGAGGAACAGGCCGAAGCCGCAGCGCAAGCCGAGGCCGACGATCGAGCCGAGACAGGGGAGGAGACCAAGTGACCTCCGCAGACACCGAAAAGGGTGCGTCCCGGGACGCCGCGCCGCCGTCCGACCCGGGCCCCGGCCCGGCCGGAGACCTCGCCGCGCCCGTCCTGTCCGCGCGTGACCTGCGCGTCTGGTATGGCAGCGAGCGCGGCCCCGTCACCGCCGTGGACGGCGTCTCGTTCGACGTACGCCCCGGCGAAACCCTGGGCCTGGTCGGCGAATCCGGCTGCGGCAAGTCGACGCTCGGCCGCGGCGTCCTCGGACTGCTGCCGCCCGGCACCGCCGTCGACGGCGAAGTGCGGTTCGGCGGCCGGAACCTGGTCGGCATGCCGCCGCGCGAGCTCCAGCGCCTGCGCGGCCCGGAACTCGGGCTGATCTTCCAGGAGCCCATGACCCGGCTCAACCCGCTGATGCGTGTCTCCGAGCACTTCGAGGAGGCGCTGCGCACCCACAACCGCGAACTCACCAAGGCCCAACTGCGCGACAGGGCACTGGAGTCGCTGCGCGGCATGGGCATCCCGGCGAGCCGCTACGAGTCCTACCCGCACGAGTTCTCCGGCGGCATGCGGCAGCGCATCATGATCGCGCTTGCGCTCGTGCTGCGCCCGGCCTTCGTGGTGGCCGACGAACCGACCACGGCCCTCGACGTCCTCGTCGAGGCGCAGATCATCCAGATCCTCGCCGACCTGCGCCGCAACTTCGACACCGCGCTCGTCCTCATCACCCACAACCTCGGCATCGTCGCCGAGGCGTGCGACCGGGTCGCGGTGATGTACGCCGGCCACATCGTCGAACAGGGCGACGCCCGCGAGGTGTTCGCCAACCCGCAGCACCCGTACACGCAGGAACTGATGCGCTCCACGATCTCGCTCGGCACCACGGGGCTGCACTTCATCCCCGGCTCGCCGCCGGACCTCGCGAACCCGCCCACGGGCTGCCGGTTCCATCCGCGCTGCCCCAATGCGATGCGGGTGTGCCCCCAGGAGCCGCCCCCCGAGGTCACGCTGCCCTCCGGCAGCCGGACGACCTGCTGGCTCCCGGTGCCCGACATGACCACCGCGGAGGGACGCCGTCCGCTCGAGGCCGAGGAGATCAGCCTTGCCGACGAAGCCTGACATGCGAAAGGCGGCTCCCACCGCCGATTCCCCCGCCGCCGCACCGAGCGGCGAACCGGGCGGAACTCTGGACAGCAACCGGGGTGAAACCCTTGTCGAAGTCACCGGCCTGAAGGTGCACTTCCCGCTGCGCGGCGGCCTGTTCCAGCGCGGGGTGGCGGCCGTCAAGGCGGTCGACGGTGTCTCCTTCACCCTCCGCAAGGGCGAAGTCCTGGGCCTGGTGGGCGAGTCCGGATCCGGCAAGACGACCCTGGGGCGCACCCTGCTCGGCCTCAACCGGGCGACCGGCGGCAGCATCCGCTACCGGAGCCGCGACCTCGCGACCCTCAAGGAGTCCCAACTCCGGCCGATGCGCCGCCGGTTGCAGATGATCTTCCAGGACCCGCACGCGTCCCTCAATCCGACGATGGACATCGCGACCGCGGTCGGGCACCCGCTGCTCGTCCACCGGCTCGTCACCGACCGGGAAGAGCGGCGGCGCAAGGTCGCCGAGACCCTGGAGCGCGTGGGGCTCAGCCCGGCCGAGCTGTTCATGGACAAGTACCCGTCCGACCTGTCGGGCGGTCAGAAGCAGCGGGCGGTCATGGCCCGGGCCATCATCGCCGGGCCCGAACTCCTCGTCGCCGACGAGCCGATCTCGATGCTCGACATGAGCGTGCGGGCCAAGATCCTGCAGCTCTTCCTCGACCTCAAGAACGATCTCGACCTGACGTACGTCTACGTCACCCACGACCTGGCCAGCGCCAAGTTCTTCTGCGACCGCATCGCCATCATGTATCTGGGCCGGATCGTCGAGATCGGCACGACCGCGGAGATCTTCGCGAACCCGAGGCACCCGTACACCAAGGCGCTGCTGGGGGCGATCCCCGACCCCGAAAAGGCGGGCGTGCCGCGCAACTTGCCGCGCGGCGAGGTGCCGGACGCGGTCCTCCCGCCGCTGGGCTGCGCGTTCCACCCCCGTTGCCCGGTGGCCGTGGCCTCCTGTGGATGGGAGGCACGCGATCTCGGGGCGCTCCTGGAACGGCACTGGCTGGTCGCGGGCGAGGACGCGCGGGTCGCCGAGTCGGCGATCTTCGGCCGCCCGGAGGAGCTGGGTGTGGCCGGACCGCGCCAGATTCTGCTCACCCCGGCCAAGCAGACGACGGCCGCCCAGGTCGTGGACCTGCTCAAGCGGGTCCGCGAGAAGACCGCCGACGACCCCTTCTGGCGGGGCGTGACGGAGTGCGAAGTCCGGGGCGGCAAGGTGTACATCGCCTTCGCCGAGGCCAGTGACCCGCGTCTGCGCGTGGTCGCGGCCACCGCGAACACGGAGGCACCCGTCTCGGTGGCCTGCCATCTCGTCGAGTAGTGGATCAGCGGAGCACTCCGCAGGAAGACACGACCTAGCCGCCGAGGGCGCCCAGTCGCGTCATCAGGCCGAGGCTGTCCGAGACGACCCAGTACTCGGCGAACCGGTCGCCCTCGGCGCGCAGCATGTCGTGCCCGCGGAACGCCACCTTGGTCCCGGCGGGGGCCTGCGCGCCGGGGATGCCGCCTTGGTAGGTGCCGTGGAAGGTCCAGCGCGCGGCGAGCAGCTCACCGTCCACGACCGGGCCGACGTCGAGGGTGTTCTCGATGTCGGTGAACAGCGCGTGCGACTGGCGTACCTGGTCGGCGAGCTCCTCGGGGCCGTGGAAGTCGTGCGTGGGCCAGTGCCCGACGACGTCCGGGGTGAAGATCCGGCCCACGGCGTCGAAGTCGCCGGCCCAGACGTCGAAGAGCCACTGGTGGTACAGCGCCTTGAGATCGGTCATGGTCACCCGACTACCCGGAAGTGACCGGACGCCAACATGCCTTCCTCGGCCCGGGCGGGCGGCGTGTCGGTGCGGCCACGTAGCGTTTGACGTATCGGGGCGGGGCGCTCCGAGCGAGGCGACTGTGTAGGGGGCTTCATGTACCGCCAGGGCGACATCCTGCTGCTTCCCGTCGAGGAGCGGACGGTTCCGACCGGGGTGACCGCGCTGCCCGCCAAGCCGAGGGACGGGCGCGGACGCCTCGTGCTGGCACTCGGCGAGGTGACCGGCCACGCACACGCGGTCGTCGGCGCGGGCACGCTGTTCCTCGACCCGGAGCCGACCGTCATCGGCCACCTCAAGCTGGACGCGCCGACCCGCCTGGTCCACGAGGAGCACGCCGCGATCCCGCTGCCGAAGGGCTGGTACCGCGTCATCCGCCAGCGCGAGTACGTCCCGGGCGCGGTCCGCATCGTCGCCGACTGACGCGCGACGACCGTCCGGCGCCACCGCCGATCCGTGCGGCGATTCCGCGCGCTCGGCCGCGCGAAGGCCCGGTGTGCCGCGGCCGAACGTGCCAAGTTCCCCCGCATGGGGCCGTGTTCGCGGGCCGACGGCCATCGCGGATACTCACGGATACCCACACGGATTCCCAGGAGACCAGAATCGTGACCACCCCCGCCACGACCAGCGCCGCGTCGGCCGCCTCGCACCGGCAGGCCCCGCCCGAGCTGACCCTCGCGCACCGCGCCCTGCTCGCCGAGGTCGCCGACGAGTGGGCCGCGGTCGCCGCGGCGACCGGTGCGGCCGACCGGGCCGCCGCGGAGGCCGGTATCCGGGACGCCTACCGCGCCGCGGGGCTGGCCGAGCCCTCGAAGATCCTCTGGTACGACTCCCCGCTCGCCGCGGCCGTCGCCGCGACCGTCGTCGCCGGTTCCTTCAAGCCGCAGGAACTCGCCGCCGCCGGGCTCCGGGTGCGCGCCCCGGCCGGGTCGCGGGCCGGCCGGTGCGTACGCGACCGGCTGCGCGCCGCCGCGTGGGAGCGGGCGCGTACCGACGCCGCCGCGCTGCTCGGCCAGACGACCTGGGCCCAGGCCTGGCACGAGGTGTCCGAGCGGCTGTGGGCACCGACCACCGGCCTGGCCGCCCGGGTGCGTACGGGGGTGGAGGAGGCGGTCGAGGCCGCCGTGACCGGTCCGCGCACGTCGGCCACCCGGGGCACCGCCGCCCGCGGAGGCGCCGGCATCGTCGCGGGCCGCCCGGTCGCCGCGGAGACCCGCGCCGCCACCCTCGACGCGCTGGGCGGCCAGCACGACGCCGCGTGGCTCGCCGCGTTCGACGGCCTGCGCCGCTGCTTCCCGGCACTGGACGGCTCGCCGTCCGCCCCGGTGCTCGACGCCTTCGGCCGCGTCGCCCGTTCGGCCGGATGGTGGTGGCCGTACGAGAACTTCGTCCTCGTCGCCGAGCGCCCGACCATGCTGCACCGCGACGAGAACGCCCGCCTGCACAGCGGCGACGGCCCGGCACTGGCGTTCCCCGACGGCTTCGCGCTGCACGCCTGGCGCGGCATGCCCATCCCGGCCGATTTCGTCAGCGGCCTCGGCCCGCAGGGCAGCGGGCTCGACGCCGCCCGCATCCGCGGCGAGGACAACGCCGAGCTGCGCCGCGTGATGCTGGAGATCTACGGGTACGACCGCTACCTCGCCGAGGTCGGCGCCCGCCCGCTGCACCGCGACGAGACCGGTGTCCTGTGGCGCATCGAACTCCCGGACGACGAGCCGGTCGTCATGGTCGAGGTCCTGAACTCCACACCCGAGCCCGACGGCACGACACGCACGTACTGGCTCCGCGTGCCCCCGACCACCCGCACCGCCCGCGCCGGCGTCGCCTGGACCTTCGGCCTCACCGAGACCGAGTACCACCCGGCCCGCGAGACCTGAGGGTTCGGCTCAGCGGGGTGTCCCGACCCCGTGGGACCGGGGTGCGGGAACCCGCGCCGTTACACCGTCCTGGTGGTGGCGGCAGTCGTCCCGCGTGGTCAGCGGCCACGGTGTGAACGTCTCGTCCGGCCGTTGCAGGTAGATGTCGTGCTCGTGGGCGATGACGCCGCCGACCGGCTCGTCGACGAGCCGGGCGAGCACGTAGCCGGCGGCAAGGCCGGTGACGTCCCGGACGGTTCCCAGCGGCAGGAGCGACCGGGTCTCGGCGATGGCCTCGTGGTCGCCGGCCCTGATCACCACAGGGGTGGCCGGCGCGACGCCGTGCGCCGCGATCGCGACCGCGATGTTGTCCAGGTCGTCGGAGCCGACCGCGGCGATCGACCGTGCCTTGCCGAGACGGAGTTGTTCGAGGACCGTACGGTCGCCGCCGTGCCCGGTCATGACCGGGATGCCGAGGGACCGGGCAAGCCGCGCGGTCGCGGCGTGGGGGTCGCGCTCGACGCCCACCACGGGCACGCCGTGGCGCTGCAGTTCGGCACACAGCCGCAGCCCCACCTGACCCATGCCGACGACGATGACGTGGCCGGAACGCGGTAGCGTACGCGGACCGATCAGGCCGATGAGCTTCAGGCCGAGCATGCGCTCGATGACACCGGCGGTGAACAGCGCGCTGAACAGGAGCGTGGCCAACATCGCCGCACTGGCCGCCAGTTGGTAGCCGTAGGAGTGTGCGGGGGCGGTGGCCGGGCCCACCGCCGCGACGACGCGAGTGGCGTGGAAGAGTGCCTCGGCCGGGTGGTGGCCGTGGCTCACGAGCCAGGCCCAGTCGGCGAGTAGCACGGCGAGGATGCCCGTAAGGCCGATGACCAGCAGCCGGGTGCCGGCGTCGTGGGGACGCAGCTGGCCCGCGAAACGCCCCAGGCGGCGGCCCAGTTGCCGCCCGTGCGGTTGGCAGGCCCCGAGCCGGGGCCGTGCGTCCACCGCCGTTACGGCGCGCGTGCCCTGCGGCCGGTGATGGACGGCCAGGTTCGCCGGATCGATGCAGGGACCGGCGAGGGACGGCGCGGCGAGGTCCGCCGGCGAGGTGACGTCGCACTGCGGGAGCAGGCGCTTGAGCTCCTCGGAGACCGTGCGGTCGAAGACCGTGACGGTGACCGGCGCCTGCGGGGATATGTGCGCCACGGCCAGGGCGTAGCGCAGAGCGGCGACGTCGTCGTGGAGGAGGATGGCCACGCCGTCGGGCGTCGTGCGCAGGGCCGAGCGCAGTTCGCTGTCGTTCGGCTCCCCGAGATGGTGGACGGTGTGCTCGCGTGCGGTCAGCGATGCGCAGACGCGGCGCGCGAGGTTGGTGTCGCCGATGACGACCAGGCGGCGGTCGGCGGGCGGTGATCCAGGCCGTGCGGTGGTCACGAGAAGTTGTCCCGGGGGTCGCAAGCGGAGCCGCCGCAGCGGCGCGAAGCAGCTCACGGCGTCGGTCAGGGGCCTGACGACCCTAGCGCTGTGGCCGGAAAGGTTCACCGGCCCCGCTTGTAGCCAACTCGCGCGCCCCCGCCGGAACCGCGGCGGTTCGGACCGCCGTCCGAGTCGGGGGGAGGACGGCCTGCCCCTTTCACGAGGAGGCCACGCGGTGTCCAAGGTCATGACGTTCCTGGCGGTGTGCACGGCGGTCGTGGGGACCATCCTGTACTTCACCACCGATTTGTCGCTGTCGGAGTTGCTGGCGGTCGGCGCCGGCGCGCTGTTCCTGCTGTGGCAGGTCGTGCTGCTCACCGTCCCGTGGAGCCTGTACTTCCAGGCCAAGGCGGTCATCCGGGAGATCCACCTCGCGCGCGAGCAGGGCACCGAGGTGGCCGCCGCCCGCGAGGACGAGGCGGTACGCATCGCCGGGCGGCTCAAGTGGGCGGCGATCGGCGCGCATCTGCTGTCCGCCGCGGTGGTCGCGGTCATCACGTACGTCTCGGGCGAGGACATCGGCTACTACTTCTCCGGGTTCTACCTGCTGAGCACCGGATTCCGGCCCGCCCAGGCGTACTTCGCCCATCTGCGGCAGCGGCTGTTCGGCATGATGAACGAGGTCCGCTACCCGCACGAGAACGTCGTCGAGCTCCGCGCCCGGGTCGAAGCCGCGGAATCCCAGCTGGAGGCGTTGCAGCGGCGCGCCGAGGAACTTGCCGAGGCCGACGCGGCCGTCCGCGAGCTGGTGGCCGCGCACGAGGCGTCCGGCCGCGCCCGCGACGAGAAGCTGGAGCGCCAACTCGACGCCATCGGGCGCCGCTTCGAGGACACCGTGAACCGCCTCACCGACAACCAGGAAGTCATCGCGGGCATCAAGGCGTTCCTGCGGTTGCTGCGTACCGAGCAGGCCTGACGCGGGCGGAGGACCCACCTGGGAGACCTGATTGGCGGGTTGGCCGCGGCGGGACTGTGGGGTGCCACATGGGGAGGGTCGCCCCGCCGAGGTACCGTCACGAGGCAGAGATCCGCAGGAAGTGCCGCTCGGGCAGCCGGGGTTCCGCCGTCGTGAGGAGATGCCGCCGTGGGAGCGCTGGTCACGTACCGCCTTGAGGACGCCGTCGCGACCGTCACGCTGGACGACGGCAAGGTCAACGCGCTGTCCCCGGGCATGCTCGCGGAAATCGGCGCCGCCCTCGACCGGGCGGAGGCGGACGGCGCCGTCGTCGTGCTCACCGGACGGGAGCGGGTGTTCTCGGCGGGCTTCGACCTCCGGGTGCTCAGGGGCGGCGGGGCGGAGGGGTACGGCATGCTCATGGCCGGCTTCGAACTCGCCGCTCGCATGCTGGCCTTCCCCCGGCCCGTGGTCGTCGCCTGCAACGGGCACGCGTACGCGATGGCGGTGTTCCTGCTGTTGTCCGGGGACTACCGCGTCGGGGTGGACGGGCCGTACACGATCACCGCGAACGAGGTCGCCATCGGCCTCACGATGCCGCACACCGCCGTGGAGGTCTGCCGTCAGCGGCTCACGCCCGCGCACTTCACCCGGGCTGTGGTGAACGCCGAGGCCTACTCGCCGGCGGAGGCCGTTCCTGCGGGGTTCCTGGACCGGGTCGTGGCCGACGAGGAGTTGGCCGCGACGGCACGGGCCAAGGCCGTCGAACTCGCGAAGCTGGATTCGCAGGCGCACGCGGCGAGCAAACTGCGGGTCCGGGGGCCGGCGTTGGCCGCGGTCCGCGAGGCGATCGAGAAGGATGCCGTGGACCTGCGTGCGTCAGGCTGACGTGGTCGCGGGGACGCGTTCCAGGATGCCGCCGGCGAAGACGCCGTACAGGGGGAGCGACGGCATGTGGACGTAGCCGATGTGGCAGTCGCATGTCGCGTTGGGGCAGGGGCGTGGGCGCAGGGCCTGGCGGAAGGATCCGTCGTAGAGGTTCCCGATCACTTCAGGCACGAAGTGGCAGCGGCGGACGGTTCCTTCGCCGTCGACGCTGATGACGCTGTCGCCGGTGCGGCAGTCGCGCCCCAGGGACGGGTGCGCGTTGCGGCTGTAGCCGAAGTGGGGGTCGATCGCGGCCCATGCGGCCGCCTCGGCATCGGTGTAGGTGCGGCCTTCCGCGGCGTTGATCCAGAGATAGACGCCGGGCGGCAGGTCCGCACGCAACTTGCGTGCGGCGGACAGGTGTTCGGGTTGTCCGACGACGCCGACACTGAACCGCACCCCGCGTGCGCGCAGTTCACGGCAGCGGGCGAGGAAGCGGGCGTACGGCACCTGGTCCGGGTGGTACGTCGCCCACAGCGCCAGCCGCGTCAGGTCGGCCGCGTCCGTCCACCGCGGGTGCGCGCTCAGGTTGGTCTGGATCGCCACGCGCTCCACATGCGGCAGATGGCTCAGCTCGGTGAGGGCGCGCCGGTACCACGTGCGTACCAGGCCTTCGCCCCACGGGGTGAAGAGAACTGACACCCGCTCAGGGGCGTGGGCGACCCAGTTGGTGAAGCGTTCGAGCGCCGCGCGGTCGGTCCGCAGTTGCTCCGGCGTGTCGCGGCGCTTGGCGAACGGGCAGTAGCCGCAGTCGTAGTCGCAGGACGCCAGCGGGCCCCGGTAGAGGATCGTCAGCGGCCGCGCGGACGTCGCGCCGGGCCGGGACGGCCGGACGGGGAACGGCAGCGGGACGGTGGTCACCGGGCGCGGTACCCGTCCATCAGAGCGCCGGTGCGAGCGGAGAACAGGCGCGGGCCGATGGCGTCCGACCAGGCGAGGCCGTCCTCGGTCAGGCGCAGCCGATCGGCGGTGGCGGTCAGCAGGCCGGCGTCGGCGAGCGGGGAGAGTTCGTCCGCGAAGTCGTCGCCCGGGCCGGCGCCGGGCTGGGTGCCGAACCGGGCACGGTAGTCGGCGGTGTCGAGGCCTTCGGCCTGGAGGAGAGAGGTCAGGAGGTGCCGGCGGCGCTGCTCGGACGCGTCGAGGCGGTAGCCCACCCGGGCGCGCGCGAAGGCGGCCTGATCGAGCGTCACGTAATCGTCGATGATGGCCCGGACTTTGCCGATGCCCACCGCGTAGTCGAACGAGTAGTGCAGGTCCGAGGTGTAGGAGCGGGCGCCGCAGCCGAGCCCCACCATGCCGTCGCGCTGGCAGCAGTACGCGGCGTCGGCGTCGGTGCCGGTGTCGGCGTCGGTGCCAGGGGCCTTGTCGGCGTCGGCTCGGATCGCCGGGACGGCGTCCGCGCGGCGGAACATGCGCATGGACACCTGCTCGTACCCGGCGGCCCGCAGGTGGTCGCAACCGACGCGGTAGAGCGCCAGGCGGTCGGCGTCCCAGTCGGCGCGTGTCACGGCGCGTCGGCCGAGGCCGGTGAGCGGGCGCACGTACAGCGGGTACAGGTACAGCTCTTCGGGCCGCCAGGCGAGCGCGGCGTCGATCGACGCGATCCAACTGGCCCGGGTCTGGCCGTCGATGCCGTAGATCAGGTCGATGTTGAGCTCGGGGATCGCGGCGTCGCGGATCGCCGCGAGTGCGGTCTCGACCTCGGCGCGGCGCTGCGGGCGCCCCGCCGCGCGGGCCTCGGCGTCGTCGAACGATTGCACCCCGATGCTGACACGGGTCGTGCCGTGCGCGGCGAGTACGGCGAGCCGGTCAGGCGTGGCCGTGGCGGGGGACGTCTCGACGGACAGCGGTATCGCGGCGAGATCGGCGCCCATCACGTCGGTGGCAATGGAGAACAGCCGTTCAAGTTCCGGGGCTTCGAGGTACGTGGGGGTCCCGCCGCCGACCGCCCCGACCGCGAACCGGGCGCCGGGCAGGGCCTCGCGTACGGCGAGCGCCTGCCGCTCCAGCGCGTCGAGGTAGCGGGACACCAACTCCTCGGGCGCGCCGGTCCGGGTGAACAAGTTGCAGAACCCGCAGCGCATTTCGCAGAAGGGGATGTGGAGGTAGAGGAAGAGGGAGGAGAGATCCTGGCCCTGCCAGACGTCCCGCAGCGCCGGCTCGGGGGCGAGCGGCCGATAGGCGGTCTTGTGCGGGTACGAGTAGACGTAGCCGGCGTACGGGGACCCGAGCCCGGCGGGCGCCTCCGGCGCCGACGGCACGCGCGTGGGATCGGCAGTGCTGGGGGACCCCAGGGGCGGCATGGACGGGACCTCCGGCGGCGGGGTGACACGTACGGACGCGGACGGCCCCGACCCTACGCGGGAGGCCCGACAGCCCCCGCGCAGGGTCAGGACACGTCCGCGCTCCCGACCCCCGTCGGCTCAGTACCGGAGCGGAACCCACGTGGTGGGGTCGCTACAGTCCCGGAAGTCGATGCCGGCGATGAACGCGTCCACGACCCCGCGCGGGATCTGGCGCGTGTCCCTGACCAAGATGTGTCCGATGCATTTGTCGGTGGTGAACACGACGCTCGACTGGCCTGGTTCCGTGACCACGTGGTTGCCGGACGTGTCCTCGCTGTGCCACGTGTCCGCCTCACCCACACGGGTCGGCGGAATTGCGGTCGGTACGGCGTGTTCGAGGCCCGCTCGCGGCTGGACGAGGACCGTGAAGCCTGTCCGCAGATCGTCCAGGCTGTTGAGCACGGAGTAATCGGGAGACGGGCGCCACTGAGGCGTGGTCACGTCGAACAGCACGTCGCTGAGGCCGCCCCCCAGCCGAGCCAGCTGCATGCGGAGCCCGGTCGGCACCGTACCGAAGTTCATGGGCATGGTGGCTTCACGCGGCGTGATCCGGATGGCCTCGGCCACCCTCCGGAGCGGTTCGGGGACGCTGCCCGGCTTGACGTACAGGAACCAGATACCGCTTGGGTCCTGCCACACGAGGGCGGCTTCCCAGCCCGGGTCCCCCGGCTTGCCGCGGCTCGCGAAGAACGCCGGCCGCCCGCGGACCGTGACGATTTGCCCGGTGGCGTAGGGAGCAGGGTCGAAGGTGCCCGGTTGATAGACGAACAGGACTCCGCCGCTATCCCCCTGAGTCAGTTTCGCGGGCCGGATGCTCAGGACCTGCGTGGTGCCGATGAGGCCGTCGAGCATCGCGACATACCCGGACCCGGGGTCCACCGAAGCGATGAGCGTCACCGGGGTGCCGGCGGCGTAGGGCGCGGCCGGCACCCCCGGCGAAGGCTGCAACTCCGGTGGTATCGCACCCGCCGTCGGTGCGGAAGGGGCCGGACTGGTGCGGTCGGCGCCGTCCCTCATGAAGGGGATGCACGCGACGAGGAGGGCCAGGACGACGGATGTCCCGGTGATCCGGAGGATCCGGTTGCGGCGCCGCTCCGGAGCCGCGGCGAGGACCGACGGGACCAGGCCCAGCATCTCCGGAGCGTTCTCGTCCGCTTCCGCGGCGAGGATTCGGCGGAGGTCGTCGACATCGAACGTGCTCATGCGCCGCCTCCGTTCTGTGCCACGAGTGCCGGCCGCGGCGCCATGTCGACCCGGAGCGTGGCGAGGGCCCGGGTGGCGTACGCGCGGACGGTCGACGCCCGACAGCCGAGGACGTGCGCTATCTGGGCGTCCGACAGGTCCTCGTAGTAGCGGAGAACGATGACCGCGCGCTGGCGTGCCGGAAGCGTGCTCAGACGCTGCATCATCGCTGCCCGCTCCGTATAGGCCGCCTCGGCGGAGGACGCCTGCGCGCAGAGTTCTTCGATGCCTTCGTACGAAACGGTGACCGTTGTGGGCGACTTCCGTCGGCGCATCGTGAGGTACTCGTTGGTCAGCATCGCGCGTACGTAGGCGTCCGGGCGCTCCACTCGCGACACCCGGCGCCACTTCACCAACGTCCGGATGAGCACCTCTTGGGTGAGGTCCCGGGCGAGTTCGCGGTCTCCGCACAACATGTACGCGTAACGCAGCAACGCCGGAGTGCGCGCTGTCGCGAACTCCTCGAACTCCATGCAGCCGTCTCCCCCCTGTGCCCTGGCACCGTACGGTGCCTCGTAGAAGGGAATGCGAGGGGAGTGCCGATGTGCTGCGCCGAAGCGCAAATTCGTCCGGGAGCCGGCCACGGGGCCGTCCGCCCGGCGGCGGACGGCCCCGTCGGCTCAGCGTTGCAGAGCCACCCAGGTCGAGGGGTCGGTGCAGTCCCCGAAGTCGATGCCGGCGATGAAGGCTTCGATTTCCGCTTTGGGGATCTCCTGCTTGTCCTTCACCCTGATGCTGCCCACGCACTTGTCGGTGGCGATCAGCGTGCCTGACTGGTTGGGGTCGAACGAGACGATCGATTCCTCCGGGTTCTCGGTGTACCACGTGTCGGCCTCGCCGAGCCGGACCGGCGCTACGCCTTGCGGTATCGCGTGCTCCATCCCGGGACGCGGCTGCATGATCAGGACGAAGCCGGTCCGCGTGCCGTCTTCGGTGTCACCGACCTGCGCCTCGGGGGGCGGAGTCGGGAGTCCGCCGGTGGCAAACGTGAGGGCCACCAGACTGTTTCCGGTGCGTACCGCCTCGAGACGTACCCCGTCGGCCGGTTGGGGCAGCCCCATGGGGACGCGGACCAGCCGCGGGTCGGTCAGACGCAGTGCCTCGGCGCCCAGCAGCGTCGTCTCGCGGCTCTGCTCGTCGAGCGTCGTGTAGACCAGCCATCGGTCGTCGGGAGTTTGCCAGACGAGCCTGGTGGCGAAGTACGTTTCGGGTGGTGTCGTCGAAAGCGGCGACGTGACCGGGGGCAGGGGATACCGCTTGTTGAAGTAGCCCGGCATCCCGTTCACGGTCACCGCCTCGCCGCCTTTGTACGGCTCGGGGTCGAACGAGCCCGCTGCGTACACGGCGACCGCGCCGCCCCCGAGCTCCACGGAGGTTCCGCGGATCTCCAGGTATTGCGTGGTGCCGATGACGGACTCCTCGATGACCGCGAAGGGCTTCCCGGGGGTGACCGAGGCGGGCAGTGCGATCGGAGCCGCGGGCGGCACCGTCGGTTGCGTCGACGGAGCCGGTCCGGCCGACCCGTGCTGTTTCGGCGCGTCCCCTCCGTCGAGGAGCAGCGGGACCGTGACCGCCGCGGCCAACACCGCCATCGCAGCGCCTGCCGCCTGGAAGACGGTACGCCTGCGGCGTGCCGGTGCCGCGGCCATGACCGTGGCCAGCATGCCCAGTTCCGGCGGTGCCTCCTCGGCCCTTTCGGCCAGTGTCTGTCGCAGTTGATCGATGTCGTGCGTGGTCATCGGCCCTCTCCGTCTCCTGTTGCGAGCGCGGGTGTCTTGGTCATGTCGACCCGGAGCGTGGCCAGCGCGCGGGTCGCGTACGCACGGACGGTCGAGGCTCCGCAGCCCAGAACGTCCGCTATCTCGGCATCGGAGAGGTCTTCGTAGTAGCGCAGCACGATGACCGCACGCTGCCGGCGCGGCAGCGTGCCGAGGCGCTGCCACAGGTCGGTGCGGTCGGCGTAGGCGTCGTCGGGCCGCACGGCGGGCGCCGCGGGACCGTCGAGCGCGTCGTACGTGAGCGCCACCGTGGCGACCGCCTTCCGGCGGCGCAGGGACAGGAACTCGTTCGTGAGCATGGTGCGCACGTACGCGTCAGGCCGGTCCAGGCGCTCGATCCGCCGCCACTTGACCAGTGCCCGGATCAGCACTTCCTGGGTCATGTCGCGGGCGAGTTCACGGTCGCCGCACAGCATGAAGGCGTACCGCAGCAGCGACGACATGCGCGCCGCGGCGAACTCCTCAAATCGCATCCGGACCTCTCCCGTTGTCGGCCCCTTGTGGAGCCTGCGCAACCTGAAACGCATCCGGATGCCTGTGTGCTGCGCGCGAGGGTCAGATTGTTTGCGCGGGAGACGTCGGGAACGTGAGTCCGTCTTGCGGATGCCGCCCCTTCGTCACCATTCGCCGGGGTTCAGCATGAACTGCGCGTACGGCACCGTCCACACGACCTCGTGGCCGAGGCGGTGCCCCGTGTAGCCGCCTTCGCCGTACGCCGTCCCGTGGTCCGACGTGACGATCGTGAAGCACGGCCGGCGGCTGCTCATCGCGCGGAAGAGGCGGCCGATATGGCGGTCGACGTATTCGAGAGCCGCGGCGTGCGTGGCCCGGGTGTCGCCGTCGGCGGCCGTGGCCCCCGGCATGTGGAACCAGTTCGGCTGGTGCAGCGCGGCGACGTTGACCAGCAGGAACAGGCGCTGGTCGGTGTCCAGCGCGCCGACCACGCGCTCCGCGCGGGCGACCTGGGCCTCGAACGAGATCGGGGATGTGACGCCGAGCTCCGGGTCCCAGTGGCTCTCCGCGAACATGCCCGGCAGCACCGAGCCGAGGGCGCCCTGCTTGTTGAAGAAGCCGACGCCGCCGATGCACGCGGTGTGATAGCCGGCGCGGGCCAGGCCGGCGGGCAGGTCGGACTCCTCGAACACCCACGTGTTCGGTGCCGTCGACTCGCTGCCGCCGAAGCGGGCGGCGAACAGGCGCGGGTGCGGGCCGGGCCCCAGCGGCGTGGGCAGGAAGCCCGCGAGGAACGCGGTGTGCGCCGCGTACGTGAAGCTGCCGGGCGTATGCCGGGCCTCCCAGCGGCCGTCCGGCAGCACGCGCGCCAGGTTGGGCAGTCGGCCTGCCGAGGCGAGCTCGGCGGCGACGTCGTACCGCAGCGTGTCGAGCGTGACGATGAGCAGGTCGTGGTGGCCGACTACCTCGTTCATGTCGGGGTCCGCGGCGAGGCCGGGGCGCGGCGCGGAGGCGGTCGGCGAGCCGGGCCCGGGACCGTGTCCGACGCCGTGCCCGGGGAGGGGGCCGGAGGCGGGGCCGGAGTCTTGGCCGGGGCCTTCCGCGTCGTCGTTGCCGTGGTTCGGCGGGAAGGGGGTCGTCATGTCGGGCACGGAAGTCGGTCCTCGTCTGGTGCAGCCTGTCCCGCCGGACGTTGCGGTCCGTGCGGGCGCCATCCATCCACCAGGGCCCGGACTTGTTCCCCCCACGTGTCCCGTCCCCGATGCAGCACGCCCGGCAGCAGGTCGCCGAACGCGTTGACCTCGCCGACGGCGTGGCGGCGCCGGTCGACCGCGAAGAGGAGATCGACGCCGACGTGCAGCGTACGGGGAAAACACCCGGCCGCGCGGACACACGTCGTCATTGCCTCCCGCCAGGTGCCCTCGCCGACCGCCGCGCGTACCGCGTCGACGTCGGCGCGCGCGTTCCCGAGATGGAGATTGGTCATGGGGGTACGGCTGCCGCGCGCCACGACGTGCGTTGCCCGCCCCGCCACCACAAGCACCCGAAGGTCGACCGCGAGGCCGTCGAGTGTGAGCTTCGGCAGCCACCCCTCCACGTGCACGCCGTCCGCGCACAGGGTGTCGACCAGGTCGGCGATCTCGGCCTCGTCGCGGTACTTGCGGACCCGCAGCGAGTTGAACAGCTCGACGCCCGCGGCAGTGCGCACGAGCTCGGCGGAGGTGGTGGCCTGCACGCGCCCGCCCGCCCCGGTCTCCAGCGCGACGACACCCGACGCCGACGAGCCGTGCAGCGGCTTGACGAAGACGCGCGGCCGCCCGGCGGCGCCCATTAGCTCCCGCAACTCCGCGTACGAACGCACGGGAGCACTCTGCCCGTTCGGACCGAGACCGGGCGGTACGGGGACACCCGCGTGGGCCAGCCGCGCGTGCGCGCGCGCCTTGTCGAACATGACGGCGATGTCGCCGGGGTCGTTGGCGAGCCAGGCGCCCGGGGACGCGTCGACGGCGGCCCGTACGCGCTCCAACGCCCTCAGAAAGGCCGCATGCCGAACCGACCCGCCCTCCACGCGCTGCGGGTCGGCAGGGCCGCCCAGGAGCGCGTGGACGGCAGGGTCCTCGCCGGGCGAGTCGACGCGTACCGGCCCCGGGTCGAAGGCGAGTTCACCGCCGCGCAGGACGTCCGCCCATGCGACGACCCGCGGCCGCGGCAGCCCGGCGGCCGCGGCGGCGGCCGCAAAGCCGACGATGCGCCGGTGCCCGGGGTTGCCGACCACAGTGATCGCCCCGGTCGCCTGCCCGCCCTCGTCCACCTGCCGCCGTCCTCTCACGTGCGTGCCCGCCGACCATCCTGGTGCACGCCACCGACGGACGACTCACGGCCCGCCGATATCCGAAAGGCCGCCACGCGCGGGCCCGGACCGACGAGTTCCGACGTGGGGGAGCGTCTTCAGTAGCATGGCCGACGAGTTGTCCACCGCAAGGCGCGTGCGTGGCGTCGGTCCGAGTGCGCCGCTTTCGAAACGGGGGGAGACCGTGGCAAGTTCCGCATTCGACCGCACTCCTGAGCAGAACGCGCTCATCGAGGGCTGGACCCCGCCCGGAGTCGACGTCTCCCGGGCGCACACGGCCCGCATGTACGACTTCTACCTCGGCGGAAAGACGAACTTCCCGCCCGACCGGGCCGCCGCGGAGCAGGCGCTTGCCGTGTTTCCGCACGTCCGGGTGACCGCCCAGGAGAACCGCGCTTTTCTGCTGCGACTGGTACGCCACCTGGCCGGCCTGGGGATCACGCAGTTCCTCGACATCGGCACCGGTATCCCGATCGAGGGCCGCAACACTCACGACGCGGCGCAGGCGGTCGCCCCCGAGTCGCGGGTCGTGTACGTCGACAACGACCCGATCGTGCTCGCCCACGCGCGCGCTCTGCTGTCCGGCAGCCCGACCGGTGCCACCGCGTACATCGACGCCGACGGGCGCGACCCCGAGTCGATCCTCGGCCACCCGACGCTCACCGCGACGCTCGACCTGGACCGGCCGATCGCCGTACTGATGATGGCCGTCCTGCACTTCGTCCCGGACGAGGACAAGCCGTTCGAGATCCTGACCCGGCTGACCGGCCCACTGGCGTCCGGCAGTTACCTCGGCCTCTCGCACGCCACCCCCGATTACGACCCGGTCGGCTGGAAGGCGATCGAGGAGGCGTACCACCAGTCCGGGATCCCCGGGAAGACCAGGACACGGGCCGAGTTCCAGGCGCTGGTCCCGGACGGCTGGGAGATCACCGAACCGGGCGTCGAGGTCGTGTCGCAGTGGAAGCCCGACCCCGGCACGAAGCAGCCGGACCCGGTCCAGGTGTCCTGCTACGGCGTGCTGGCGCGCAAGCCCTGAGCCGAGTCCGGGCGGCTCGACCGGGTCTCGCCGAACCCCCTGCCACGCGGTCCTGCGCCGACTACTCGGACACGGCGACGTAGCGGCCGCTACCCCAGTCTCCGCGGCGGAGAGCCTGGGGCATGTCCACCTCGACGCCGGGGAGGGCGGCGAGGAGCCGCTGACGCACCGGCTCGCCGACGAAGTGGTGGTGTGCCGTGAACCGCCGCAGGTGGGTCAACGGCTGTCCGCCGAGCAGTGCCTCGGCGCCCTCGTCGCCCAACGTGCCGTGCGACAGGTCGAGTTCTTCGAGGCGGCCGACGATCGGCGCACCGCCGAGCGCCTCGGCGATCTCGTCCTGGATCTCGCTGTTCACCAGGCCGAGGTGGCGGAGCGCGGGCAGGTCCGTGCCGTCCAGGATCCTGGCGAGGTCGGCGACGGAGGCGTCCCCGCCGTAGTTCTCGACGCCGAGCCAGATGTCGAGGTGTGTCAGTCGGGGGAAGGTGCTCGCGCCGATGGCGCGTACGACCTCGCGCCCCAGACCGCCGGCCTGCACGTGCAGCTTGCGCAGGTTGGAGTGCGTGCGGGTGGGCAGGACCAGCCCCTCGCCGCCGCGCGTGGTCAGTTCCTCCAGGAGCGGATACGCGTCCAGCAGCGTGGTCATGTCGTACTGCCGGATGTAGGCGGCGTCCGACTCCTCGCGGACGATGTCGCCGACGAAGAGGGCGCGCAGGTTGGGCAGGCGGTCCGCGGCGTCGCGCACGAGCGGTACGGGGTGGGACTCGGGGTCCTCCGAGTAGTGGTCGGCCCAGTCGCCCACGACGAGCGCCGTGACGCGGGAACTGTCCACGGTGCCGAGGAAGTGTTCGAGGAGCTTGCCGAATTCGGCGACCGGGTTGCCGAACTCGTAGCCCTCGACGACGCGGATCCGCCACGCCACCGCACCGGGGTCGGCGACGGCGGGCAACTCGATGTTGTGCCGGTGGTCGACGGTGACGTCCACGACCGGAAGCCCGGCGAAGTCGGCGGCGTGTTCCTCGAAGCTCATTCGGAGACCTCCACGTAGCGGCCGTCGCCCCAACTGCGGGTGTCGACGGGGGGTGAGATGTCGGAGCTGACGCCGGAGGCGCGCAGTGCGGTGCGAAGCCGGTCCGCCATGGCCTCACCCAGGAAGTGGTGACGGATCCTCAGTTCCTTGAGTTGGCCCAGTGGTTGGCCGCTCAGCAGGGCCTCGGCGCCGCGGTCGCCCAGGGTGCCCATCGACAGGTCGAGCGTTTCCAGGCGGGCGGTGAGCGGGGCTCCAGCCAGCGCCTCGGCGATCTCGTCCTGGAACTCGCTGTTCATCAGCCCGAGGCGGCGCAGCGCCGGTACGCGTGCCCCGGTCAGCAGTTCGGCGAGGTCGTCCACGCTCGCGTCGCCGCCGTACTCGCCTATGCCGAGCCACAGTTCCAGTTCTTCCAGGGCCGGGAGCTCGCTCAGGCAGACGGCGCGCACGATGCGGGCGGCCAGGCCGCCGCTCTCGATCCGCAGGCGGCGCAGGTGCTCGTGGCGCACCGGCGAGAACGCGGGGGAGTCCACCGGGGCGTTCTCGACGCCGCGAACGCCCAGTTCCGCCAGGAGCGGGAACGCCTCCAGGAGCGGTGTGACGGGGCCGAGGGTGATCCAGGAGATCTCGGACTCCTCCTGCACGATGTCGCCGACGTACAGGTGGCGTAGCGCTGGGAACCGGTGGGCGTCGCGGACCAGCCGCTCGACCATCGGGTTCTCCTCGGACATGTCCTCGTCCCAGCCGCCGATGATCAGGGCGGTGACCTTCGACGTGTCGACGGTGTCCGCGAAGTACTCGTAGATCTCGGTGATTTCGGGGTCTTCGGAGTCCCAGGCGCGCCTGCGCAGCCGCCAGGCGACCGCGTCCGGGGCGTATTCGCCGGGAGCGATGCCGTACGGCGGGTTCGGCTGCCGGCAGTAGGTCTCCGGGGGCTGTTCGCCGGGAACCGCGGAGGGTTCGGACGAGTAGGAGTGGCGCAGGTCGGCGACCGGGAGGCCGCCGAAGTGGTCGAGGTAGCGATGGATGCCCATGCGTGGTCTTCCTGCCGGTGGATGCGCGGGGTGGAGGTGTGCGGTTGCCGTGGCGCCCGGCCGCCCGCCGCTACTCGGCGACCTCGGTGTACCGCCAGGCCTCCCCGTCGCCCCACTCCTCGGCCTCCTCGGGGTCGTCGAGGTTGACGTCGACGCCCGGGAGCGCGGCGAGCAGCCGCCTGCGCATGGCCTCGCCGATGAAGTGATGGCGCAGGTTGAGGTGCGTCAGGTGGGTGAGCGGCTGGCCGGTGATCAGCGCTTCGGCACCCTCGTCGCCGAGCGTGCCCATCGAGAGGTCGAGCGTGGTCAGCCGGGACACGACGGGGGCGGAGCCGACGGCCGCGGCGATCTCGTCCTGGATCTCGCTGTTCATCAGGCCCAGGCGGGTGAGGGCCGGCAGGCCGTCGCCGCGCAGGATGCCGGCGAGGTCGGCGACGGTCGCGTCCCCGCCGTACTCGCTGACGCCGAGCCACAGTTCGAGGCTCGTCAAGGAAGGGAACGCCCCGGTGCCGAACGCGCGGGGGATCGCGGCGGGCAGGCCGCCGGACTGGAACTCGGCGGTACGCAGCGCCGGGTGGCCGACCGCCGGATCGAGGGTGAGTCCGTCGCCGCCCTGCACGACGAGGGTCTCCAGCGCCGGGTACGCGGTCAGGATCGGCGTGATGTCGCTCTGCTGGATCCAGGAGATCTCGTTCTCCTCGGACGAGATGTCGCCGAGGTAGAGGTGGCGCAGGGCCGGGAGCCGGGCGGCCTGTTCGCACAGGAGGCGGACCGCGGTGGCGGAGCTCTCACCGTGTTCGCCCCACGTGCCGATGACGATGGCGGGCACGTCCTCGGTCTTCACCGTCTCGAGGAAGCGGGTGAAGTACTCCTCGTACGTCTCGTGCGCCTGGTAGCCCGGCACCCGCAGTGCCCAGGCGGCGTCGGCGGCCGCCGGGAGCGGGGCCTGCGGTTTGCGCGCCCTGGCGTTGTCCGAGCGGGTCGCCTTCGGATGCGGGATCTCGTGGAGGTGGGCGACGGGCAACCCGGCGAAGTGCGACTCGTACCTGGACATGGGTGGGGCGACTCCTTCGGGGACGGCGGGGCGCGGGTCCCGGGTGTCGGCGCGGGTGCCCGGGCGATGCGCGTGCGGGTCCTGCCTACCAGAGCGCGGTGACGTCGGCACCGCAGGGGGCGCGCGGTGCGGACGGTGCCGGTGATGCGGGGGTGCCGCGGTGCGGGGGGCGCACGATGCGGAGGGGCGCGCGGCTCCGAGGGGGCGCGCTCCGGGGTGAGGGAAAACCCTGTCGCAGTCGTCGGTTCGGTTGTGTACGTTGTTCTCGACACCAGAAATTCTCACTTAGAGAACAACTGAACGGACGGGAAACGGGACATGACGACGGTCGGGCAGCCGGACAGCGACAGCGAGCGCGCATGGCTGGCCGCGTACGACCCCAGGGCGTTCGCACCGATCGCCGTGACGGTCGACGTCGTCGCCCTGACCATCCGTCAGCGGGCGGACGGCGGCGGCAAGTCGCTGCACGTGCTCACCATCCGGCGCGGCGCGATGCCGTTCGCCGGGTGCCGGGCGCTGCCGGGCGGATTCGTCCGGGCCGCCGAGGACGAAGACCTCGACGAGGCCGCGGTACGCGAACTCGCCGAGGAGACCGGCCTCGCCGCGCACGGGGGCGGCGAGGCCGGCCCCCTCGGAGCCCTGTCCCGCCTGCACCTGGAGCAGTTGGGCACGTACGGGACTCCCGGACGCGACCCGCGCATGCGCGTCGTGTCCGTCGCGTACCTCGCCTTCGCCCCCGACCTGCCGGACGCGACCGCGGGCGGCGACGCCGCCGCGGCCGCCTGGCTGCCGGTCGACGCGCTCGACCCGGCCGAACTCGCCTTCGACCACGCCCGCATCCTCGCCCACGGCCTGGAGCGCGCCCGGGCAAAGCTCGAATACACCTCCCTCGCAACGGCGTTCGTCGGACCCGAGTTCACGATCACCGAACTGCGCGAGGTGTACGAGGCGGTGTGGGGAGAACCCCTGCACGCCGGCAACTTCCACCGCAAGGTGCTGTCCGTTCCCGGACTCGTCGAGGACACGGACACCACCACCGCCCGCGGCGGCGCCCGCGGCGGCCGACGCGCCCGGCTCTACCGAGCCGGCGGCGCGCGCCTGCTGCACCCGGCGCTGCTGCGTCCGTCACGGGAGGACAACCAGTGACAGGCACGCCAGGCACCACCACTCCGGCGATCCCCGCGACCCTCGAAGAGGCGCTCGACCTGGTCGGTGGGGCGGACGCGCCCGAGGACCTGTTCGGGCCCTACGACGGCACCCCCGAGGCGTGCCTGCGCTCGGGCGGACGCATGTACCGCGTGCTCGCCCGGCTGCTGCACCCCGACACGGTGCCGGAAGGCCGCAAGGCCGCCGCCCAGGCGGTGTTCACCCGGCTCTCCGAGCTGTGGCTGCGCTACCAGCAGACCATCACAGGGGTGACCGGCCGTCAGGTCGTCATCACCACAAGGAAACGCGCGTACTCCGTCGGCGGCGAGCGGGCCCGCGGCGACATCGCCACGCTCTACAAGGTGACGTACGCGGACGCCGACGGCGCGGAGGTGCGCGCGCTGCTCAAGATGCCGCGCTCGGTCTCCGACAACGACCTGATGGAGCGTGAGGCGACCGCGCTGGCCCGCATCGCGCGGGAGGGCGACCGCAAGTACGCCGCCTACGTACCGGGGTTGGTCGAGGCGTTCCGGCACCGCGACGTGGGGTCCGGAAGCGAGCGCCGCGCCAACGTGGTCGAGCGGGTGCGCGGGTTCGTGTCGCTGACCGAGGTGCGGGAGGCGTACCCGGACGGCCTCGACGCGCGCGACGTGGCATGGATGTGGCGGCGGCTGCTGGTCGCGCTCGGCTACGCGCACCGGGCCGGCGTCGTGCACGGCGCGGTCGTGCCCGACCACGTCCTGATCCACCCGCAGAAGCACGGACTCGTACTGGTCGACTGGTGCTACGCGACGCTCCTGGAGCGCGGCCCCGACGAGCGCTACGGGGCCGCCACCGAGCACGTGCCCGCGATGCTCGACCGGTACGCCGACATGTATCCGCCCGAGGTGCCCGGCAAGCAGCCGCCGGACCAGTCGACGGACGTGTTCATGGCGACGCAGTGCATGACGTACCTCCTCAACCCGGAGGCGCCCAAGCCACTGCTGCGCTTCGCGCGCGGCTGCACGCTGCCGGCGCCCGCGCGACGGCCGCACGACGCGTGGCAGCTGCTGCGCGAACTCGACGAGCTGCTGGGCCGGTTGTACGGCCCGCGCCGCTTCCGTCCGTTCACGATGCCGGGACGGCGCGGCGGCAAGAGCACGTGACGGACTGACGCCCGGCACCGCGGTCGGCCCGTCCGGGCCGCCGGCCGCACGGCCTGCTTTGTCGCGGGCTCGGCAGCCCGCCCGCGGGCGGGCCCCACAACTCTTTCTCCTCACCACCCATCCCCGGGAGGGACACCATGGGAAGCGGAAGCTGGTCCACCAACGTCTACGACGCGGCACAGAGCTACAACGCGAGCGCGGGGCGCAGCGCGTTCGACTACAGCGACCGCGCGCACCGCAGCGTGCCGCGTTCGGCGTGGAAGGCGCACGACGACCTGAACCCGTACGACGTAGGGGTGCGCGAGAGCCGCGACAGCGGCGAACACCCCACTTCGCTGGCCATTTCGGTGCTGTTCGACGTCACCGGGTCGATGCGGAGCGTGCCGGTCACGCTCCAGACCAAGCTGCCGGAGCTGTTCGGCCTGCTGCTGCGGAAGGGGTACGTCGACCACCCGCAGATCCTGTTCGGCGCGATCGGCGACGCGACGTGCGACCGAGTGCCTTTGCAGGTCGGGCAGTTCGAGTCCGACAACCGCATGGACGACCAGCTGGGGAACATCCTGCTGGAAGGCGGCGGGGGCGGGCAGAAGACCGAATCGTACGAGCTGGCCATGTACTTCATGGCGCGGCACACCGAGATGGACTGCCTCGACAAGCGGGGGAAGAAGGGCTATCTGTTCGTCATCGGCGACGAGATGCCGTACAACCGCGTCAAGCGCGGCGAGGTCGAGTCGGTGATCGGCGACAAGCTGCGCGAGGACATCTCGGTCGAGGCGATGGTGGCCGAATTGCAGCGCAAGTTCGAGGTGTACTACATCCTGCCGGCCGGGTCGTCGTACGTCGGCGACACCGAAGTTCTCGGTGCCTGGCGGGGGTTGCTGCGCCAGAACGTCATCGAGCTGGACGACCTCGACGCGGTCTGCGAGACGATCGCGCTCACGATCGGGCTGGCCGAGGACGCGATCGACCTGGACGAGGGCCTCGGGCACCTGAAGGACGTGGGTGCGGACGACGGGCAGGTCGGGTCGGTCTCCAGGGCGCTGGCGTCGTACGCCGAGGGCCGGGGCGGATCGCTCGCGGTCACGCAGACGCTTCCGGGCCTGGACGACGGGACCGAGGGGACCACCCGGCTGTAGAGATACGGGGCGGTGCGGCGGCGCCGAGGGGCACGGTGTCGACGAGCCGCCCTGCTCTCGGCATCCGCCTCCTCAGTCGATCGTCACAGGAGACCCGGTGCGCAACCTCGACCATGTGATCGTCGTCGACCTCGGCTTCGGCGACGCCGGCAAGGGCACGGTCGTCGACCACCTATGCGTCCGGGCGTCCCATACGCGCCACCCCGTCCGCGCGGTTGTCCGGTTCAACGGCGGGGCGCAGGCCGCGCACAACGTCGTCGCCGACGACGGGCGGCACCACACCTTCGCCCAGTTCGGCGCCGGCTCCTTCACCCCCGGGGTCGAGACCTTCCTCTCGCGCTTCATGCTCCTCGACCCGCTCGCACTCGCCGCCGAGGCCGACCACCTTGCGGCAATCGGCGTACCGGATCCGCTCGATCGGCTTACCGTCGACCGCGAGGCCCTTCTCATCACCCCCTTCCACGCCGCGGCCAACCGGGCGCGGGAGGCCGCCCGCGGGGACGCCCGTCACGGATCCTGCGGCATGGGGGTCGGCGAGACCGCCGCGTTCGCCCTCGCCCACCCGGCGGCGGCCCCCCGCGCGGGCGACACGCGCGAGCCGGGCAAACTGCGCCGCAAGCTCGCCGCCGTACGCGACGCCCTCGCCGCCGACCTCGGCAGCCTGTGGCCCGCCACAGACATCCCCTCCCTCGACGACTGCCTGACCGCCTTCCGCGCATTCGGCAGGGCCGTGCGGCTGGTCGACGGATCCCACCTCGACGGGCTGCTCCGTGCGGGGCCGGTCGTGTTCGAGGGCGCCCAAGGCGTGCTGCTCGACGAGTGGCACGGCTTCCACCCCTACACGACCTGGTCCACGACGACCTTCGCCAACGCCGAGGCGCTGCTCGCGGAGGCGACGGGGGACAGCGCGCGGTCGGCGACCCGGCTGGGCGTCGTACGCACCTACACACCCCGCCACGGCCCCGGCCCGCTCGTCACCGAGGACGCCGCCCTCACCGCCGCCCTCCCCGACCCGCACAACGGCACCGGCCGGTGGCAGGGCGCCTTCCGCGTCGGCCACTTCGACGCCGTCGCGCACCGCTACGCCGTGGACGTCTGCGGCGGCGTCGACGCGCTTGCCCTGACGCACGTCGACGCGGCGGGGCGGGTGCCGCTGGGGATCTGCCGGGCGTACCGCGTCGACGGCGTGCGGGTCGACGCCCTTCCGGTGGGCCGTACGCGTGATCTCGACCGCCAATCCGCCCTCACCGCCCGCCTGCTGCGCGCAGTCCCCGGCCACCTCCCCGACCCGACCGACCCTGCCGACCGTCGTGGCTTCTCCGGCACCGCCCGGCCCGCGGATCCGACATTTCGTGCCGTGTCGCCCGCCGCCTGGCCGGAGGTCGTCGAAGGCGCGCTGGGAGCCCCGGTGACGTTGCTCTCCTCGGGTCCGAGGAGCGGTGACAAGGCCGATCGAACAGTGTTACTGTCCAGTAACAAGTAAGTCGGCGGACTGTCGGGAGCCCGTCAGGGTGCCGGGAGGAATTGCCATCAATCGCCCAGCCGGCGGGGTGGTGGTCAGGTTCCCTTCCGGGGGCGCGTACTCTCGACTGGAAGTTGACGGACCGTCACATGATGAAAGTGCCGGATCGTTTCACGCGCACGCGCGCGTGAAAGGCTCAGGGGACAGACATCGCAGGACCGAAGGGGCCGGAGCCGTCATGCCTCGCGAGGAGGGCGTACATGCGCACACCTGCGGTGATGCAATGATGCCGGAGTGATCGAACACCCCGGCGGCAAGCGTCGCGAGCAGTCGCGGGTGGGGCCATAGCGGCGTCTTCGGACGGGCATGACACCCTCGGACCGGCACCTGGGTGACCGGACGACCACAGGAGAACTGTTGTGAAAATCGTTGTCTGCGTGAAGTACGTGCCCGACGCCACCGCGGACCGCGGGTTCAATGACGATGGCACCACCGACCGCGAGTCGGTGGACTCCCTCCTCTCCGAACTCGACGAGTACGCGATCGAACAGGCGCTGCAGATCGTCGAGTCGGGCGCCGAGGCGGAGATCACGTACCTCACCGTCGGACCGGACGACGCGAAGGAAGCCCTGCGCAAGGCCCTCGCGATGGGCGGCGACAAGGCGATCCACGTCAACGACGACGATATCCAGGGCACCGACGCCCTCGGCACCTCGCTGATCCTCGCCAAGGCGATCGAGGAGGCCGGGTACGACCTGGTCCTCTGCGGAATGGCCTCCACCGACGCGACCATGGGCGTCGTCCCGGCGATGCTGGCGGAGCGCCTCGGCGTACCGCAGGTCACCTTCCTGGACGAGGTCAAGGTCGAGGGCGGCGTGGTCAAGGGCCGCCGCGAGGGCGACGCCGCGACCGAGCAGGTCGAGGCGAGCCTGCCGGCCGTCGTCTCGGTGACCGACCGCACGGGCGAGGCCCGCTTCCCGTCCTTCAAGGGCATCATGGCGGCCAAGAAGAAGCCGCTGGAGACCAAGGACCTCGACGACCTGGGCATCGACTCCGACGCGGTGGGCCTGTCCGCCGCGTGGTCGACCGTCGACGCCGCCACCGCGCGTCCGCCGCGCAGCAAGGGCGAGGTCGTGACGGACGAGGGTGAGGGCGGCGTGCAGGTCGCCGCGTTCCTCGCCGCGAAGAAGTTCATCTGAGTCGGGCAGCACCGGACCTATTTCTGATCTTCCGGGCTACACCGGACAAGGAGAGATTCAGTGGGTGAGATCCTCGTTCTCGTCGACCACGTCGACGGAGCCGTACGCAAGCCGACCCTGGAACTGCTGACCCTGGCCCGCCGCATCGGCGAGCCGTCGGCCGTGTTCCTGGGCAAGGGCGCCGACGCCGCGACCGAGACCCTGGGCCGCTTCGGCGCCCAGAAGGTGTACGTCGTGGACGCCGCCGAGGTCGACGACTACCTCGTCGTCCCCAAGGCCGAAGCGCTCGCGCAGATCGCGCAGAGCAGCGGTGCCGCCGCCATCCTCGTGCCGTCGTCGAACGACGGCCGCGAGATCGGCGCGCGCGTCGCGGTGCGTCTGGAGTCCGGCATCATCACCGACGCGGTCGACGTCACCGCGGGTGAGAACGGCCCGGAGACCGAGCAGTCGGTGTTCGCCGCGACGTACCAGGTCCGCGCGCACGTCACCAAGGGCACGCCGATCATCACGGTCAAGCCGAACGCCGCCACCCCGGAGGAGGCCCCGGCCACGCCGACGGTCGAGTCCGTCTCGGTGACCTTCTCGGCCGCCGCCACCGGCACCAAGATCGTCTCGCGCGCGCCGCGCGAGAAGTCGGACCGCCCCGAGCTGACCGAGGCCGACATCGTCGTCTCCGGCGGCCGCGGCGTGAACGGCGCCGAGAACTTCGTCGTCATCGAGCGCGTCGCGGACGCCCTCGGTGCCGCGGTCGGCGCCTCGCGTGCCGCGGTCGACGCCGGCTGGTACCCGCACAGCCACCAGGTCGGCCAGACCGGTACGCAGGTCTCGCCGCAGCTCTACATCGCGGTGGGCATCTCCGGCGCGATCCAGCACCGCGCGGGCATGCAGACCTCGAAGACCATCGTCGCGATCAACAAGGACGAGGACGCCCCGATCTTCGACCTGGTCGACTACGGCGTCGTCGGCGACCTGTTCAAGGTCATGCCGCAGCTCGAGGAAGAGATCAACAAGCGCAAGTAGTCCCCGCGCCCGGATCTCCGGCTCCTGATTCGGCCCCCGGCCTACCCGTGACCCCATGGGAAGGCCGGGGGCCGAACGCGTCCCGGCCGCGGCCGAGCGGGTGAACGCGTCGCGGAACACCGCCTGCCGCGGCGGCACTTCGCGGGACAGGCCGCCGCACACCGATGTCACATCGGACGACGATTGGCTCCCTCGGACCGGTCGGACCCGTCCGGGCCGGGGCGTCCAGCCGGCGGCGAACGGGTTCCGGCTGCGCCGCGCGCGCAGGTCCGGCAGATACCCGGCCCGGTCGCGCGAAGCCTCGTCCAGCACGGCGTCGGCCAGGTGGCCGTCCGGAGCGGGCGGTTCCCGACCGCCCGAGCCGCGGCCCAGGGTCAGGCCGACCGACCGGTAGCCCCCGCCCAGGCTCCGGCGCAGGTATCCGCCCAGGTTGCGGTGCTCTCGGCGGATTCGGACGGGGGAGCGTACGCGGGTCGCCGACGGTCGTGTGCGCAGCTCGCGCGGGTCCCCGGCGCCCGTGGCGATGTGGACGTCCCGGCCCAGCCTCCCGGCGTCGACCCCCCCAACGCCCCGGACCGGAAACCCTCGCGCGCGGTCAGCTCGTGCGACTGCTCCTCGATCCACGTGACCACTGACGACGGCATCGCCCACCCGGTTCTCGGCACTTCGCATCGCGGCGGTCCCCGAGGTTCCGCTCCGGAACGATCATCGAACTTCAACCGCCGTTGAGGTCAGGCGGGAAGCCGGCGGTGAGGTGGGCCGACAACTGCGCGGCTGCGTCCTCCTGAAGGAGGTGGCCCGCTCCCTCGATCCAGTGCAACTCGGCGTGCGGGATGCGCTCGCGCAGCCATTCGGCGTAATTCGGGGGAAGGATGCGGTCCTCGCGTCCCCAGATGATGCGTACTGGGATCGAGATCTCCCCGAGCAGGTCTTCGTACGCGGCGGTGTCCGCCTGTCTGATCTGGCGGTACTGGCGGTAGAACGCGGCCTGCCCGTCGGCGCCCAGCCACGGGGCGAGGAACGCCTCGAGGACTCCCGGCCGGAACCCGGCGTGTGTGGCATGCCGCATGTGGGCGGCGACGAGCGCTTCGTGGGCGTAGTCCGGCAGTTCGCGGAAGACGTCGGCGTGTTCGAGGATGAGCCGGAACAGCCCGCGCTCCCATTCGCCGCCGCTCACCGCGTCGAACAGAGTCAGGTCCCGGTACTCCCGGCCTTCCAGCAGCAGGGTCCGCAGGGCCACCGCGCCGCCGATGTCGTGGGCGACGACGCTGGGACGGGACAGGCTCCAGTGGTCGAGCAGGCCGGCGAAGTTCCTCGCGTGCGCCGCCAAGCCGAGGTCTTGGCCCTCGCGCTGGTCCGACCGGCCGAAGCCGAGATGGTCGAAGACGAAGACTCTGCGGGTATTTGCGAGTGCCGGAGCGATGTCACGCCACAGGAGCGAGGAGTAGGGGGTGCCGTGCACGAGCACCACCGGGTCGCCGCTGCCGAAGGCCGCCCATCGCACCGTCCCCTGGGGCGTGGCGAACTCCTCGTCCAGTGTCCAGATCACCGCTGTCTCCTCGGGCGCGAGAACCTCTCGTCCGCGGCGCGACCGGGGCCTTCGCATAGGCGGGGCCCCGGGCACTGCGTTGTACGGGGACCAGTGCCTCCTTCACCCGCGGACCAACCCTGTGCGTCACCGGGTTGGTGGACCGACCGACTGTGCGTGCCGCAGTTGCGGCCGGGTGCCGGGAGAGGGTTACGCGGGCTCGGCGGTGTAGCGCTTGATGAGCGCGAAGGGGAGGCGGCCGATGGCGACGAGGAGGGCGCCGTACGCCACGAGGACGGCGACCGAGCTGACCGTGAGGTGCTGGCCCTCGATGCCGTCGGTGAGCATGCGGACGAGGGGGAACAGCGGCGCGACGCTCAGTACGGCCGTGCCGGTGCACCAGAAGGCGACGCTCTGGTTCGCGCGCCGGGCGAGGTGGGGAGTGCGGGCGACGTGGTCGGGTACGGGGTACCCGCGGTCGCGGTCGCAGACCAGGCCGCGGTAGCCGGTCGCGGCGGCGATGAGGGTGAGGATCGCGAGCGCGGCGAAGCAGATCGTGGCGGGGAGTATCAAGGCGCTGCCCTTCCGGCTCGCGGGCGGAGGTCCGACGCGCGCCGGCGGGCGGGACTCGCGCGGTGCTCGGATGGTGTCCGTTGCAGCCTAGGTCACCGGCAAAGGTGTTTTAAACGTCTTTCGGGGCAGATGTAACCGGTCTCACGTCCGACCCCCGCCAGCCGCGGATCTGGCCGGAAAGCGGCGATCCGCTGGCGATCACCGGCGTTTGATCGAATAATTGTTCGAATAACGCGGACGGCCGTCTCTCTGGAGGACTCTGATGCTCACCACGCAATACACCCCCGGCTCGCCGATCTGGGTCGACCTCGCGTCCCCCGACGTCGACGCGTCGGCGGCCTTCTACTCCACGGTGTTCGAGTGGGAGTTCGAGTCGCGGGGGGAGGCGGCCGGAAACTACGGCATGTTCCGGCTCGGCGGCCGGATAGCCGCGGCGGCGGGTCCGTGCCGGGGTGCCGACGACACGGCGGCGTGGACGCTGTACTTCCACACCACCGATGTGGAGGCGCTGACCAAGGCCGTCGAGCAGGCCGGCGGCACCGTCCTCCACCCGCCGTCGGACATGCCGGGCGCGGGCCGCACGGCCCACTACGCCGACCGCGCGGGTGCGCGCTTCGCGGCCTGGCAGCCGGGCGACACCAAAGGGCTGGAGGTCGTCGACTCGGCTGGGTCGCTGGCCTGGACCGAGTTGCTGACGGCCGATACCGCGGCCGCGACGGAGTTCTACGGGGCCGTGTTCGCCTGGCAGTTCGGCACCGCTCCGGTGCCCGGCATCGACTACACGGTGATCACGCCCGCCGCGCAGGCGGGCGGGGACGGCGAGTCCGGCGGCATCGTCGCGCTGCCGCCGGGCGTGCCGGGCAGCGACGCCGCGCCGCAGTGGTACCCGTACTTCGAGGTCGCCGACTGCGACACGGCCGTCGAACGCGCGGTCGGCAACGGCGCGTCCGTGATCGTGGCCGCCGACGATCTGCCGGGCGTGGGGCGCATGGCGATGCTCGCCGACCCCTTCGGCGCACGCTTTGACGTCATCAAGAGCGCGCTGCCGGACGGTATGTGACGCGGAGTCAGTCCTTGGCGTGCGTCTCGCGGTAGGTGTGCAGCGGTACGGCGACCGACGGGTCGGTGCTGACCCGGCGGCGGTCGGGCTCGACTTCGGTGCGGGCCTCGGCCGGGCGCAGGCTCGCGAGGGAGCGTACGGCCAGGTCCTGGTAGACGTGCGTGCCGTTGGCCTTCCAGGCGAGTTCCGTCTCGCTCAGCTCGCGCGTCACGACGCCGGGAGTGCCGGCGACGAGGTGCTTCTCGGGGACGACCGTCCCCGCCTTGACGAAGGTGTTGGCCGCGACGAACGCGTAGTCGCCCAGGCGTACTCCGTCCATCACCACCGCGTTCATCCCGACGAGGACGCCGCGGCCCACATGGCAGCCGTGCAGGATTGCGCCGTGGCCGACGTGCCCGTCCTCCTCGATGGTGGTGTCGGTGCCGGGGAAGCAGTGCACGACACACCCGTCCTGGACGTTGGCGCCGGGACCGACGGTGATGCGGCCGAAGTCCCCGCGCAGGCTGGCCAGCGGGCCGATGTACGCGCGCGGGCCGATGATGACGTCGCCGACCAGTACCGCGTCGGGGTGGACGAACGCGGTCGGGTCGATGACGGGGACCACGGAGTCGATCTCGTACACGCGGGCCATGGCGGCCTCCGTTCCGTACGCGGGGTCGGGCCCGTCCAGTTTTGCTGATGGGTCGTCAGGTCGCGTCTTCGGGGTCCGACAGTGCCCGCTCGTACGCCGCGAGCGTGCTCGTGAACAGTGCCCGCTCGGCGTCGGTCAGCGGCGCCAGCGCGGTACGCCAGGCCCTCGCGCTCTGCCCGAGCCAGTCCTCGATCGCCGGGCGCCGGGCTTCGGTGATACTCACGATCGTGCGGCGGCGGTCGGCCGGATCGGAGGTGCGTTCGAGGATGCCCTTCTTGTCGAGGTCGCCGACCATCAGGCTCACCGTCGCAGGGGCCACTTCCAGGCGCCCCGCCAGCTCGTTGACCGTCATCGGGCCGTCAAAGAGCAGGTACGCGAGCAGCGACAGGTGCCGTGGCGCCAGCGCGGACGAGCGCAGCTCCTCCGGGACCGCGAGGCGTTTCGCCCGGCCGACCATGCGCGGCATCAGCAGCAAAAGCGTCCGGATCGCGTCGTCGACGCCCAGGTTCCCGGGGGCAGCGGGCCCGGCGGCATCGTCCGAGCGCGTGGCCGTGCGGTCGCTTGACACCGGGAGCCCTCCAAAATAGCTTTGCCATCAAAGGTGCTTTGCTTGCAAAGCAAAGTCTGTTTCGTCGTGCCGACGATACCGGGAGGGCACCCCATGACCGGGCAGCACACCGAGCCGACCACCCCCGCCGAATGGAACCAGGCCGTCATCCGCGAGTTCCGCACCAACCGCGGCCGCGTCGGAGGCATGTTCGAGGGCGCCGACCTGCTCCTGCTGACCACACAGGGGAGGCGCAGCGGCCTTTCCCACACCACGCCGCTCGGCTACCTCCGGGAGGGACACCGCCTCCTCGTCTTCGCCTCCAACGCCGGGCAGGACACCCACCCGTTCTGGTACCACAACCTCCTGGCGTCGCCGCGCGTGACCGTGGAGGTGCCGTACGAAGACGCCTCCGGCATCGAGGCGTTCACCGGCACAGCGGTACTTCTGGAGGGCGAAGAACGGGACCGGCTCTACGCGTTGCAGGGGGAGCGGGTGCCGGCGTACGCCGCCTACCAGGCCGGCACCGAGCGCGTCATCCCCGTCGTGGCACTGCTCCGCCTCGACTTCGCGGGCGATCCGGAGCGCGCCCGTGCTGCCGGGCGTCAACTCCTCGCCGCCCACGCCGACTTGCGCGCGGTGATCGCGGCACTGCGGGGCGACGCCGCACTGCCGGCAGGCGCACGGCCGGCCGGCCTGGCGGCCCACTGCCTCGGGTTCTGCGCCGCGCTCGGCACCCACCACGACGGCGAGGGGACCGCCTTCGCCGCGATCGAGGCCGCGTACCCCGAACTCAAGCCGACACTCGACCAGTTGCGCGAAGAGCACCGCGGCGTCGTGGCCGCCCTCCGCACCATCGAGTCCCTCGCCCACCGCATCGCCCGCGGCGAGGAAGTCCCCACCCTGCGCGCCGAACTGGACACCCTGGCCGCCGACCTCGACCGGCACTTCGCCTTCGAAGAGGCCGAACTCCTCCCCACGCTCGGCCTCGACCCGTCGGGCCGGTCGGCCGCCTCGGAGCCCCGGCCGAGCTGAGCGGCACCGGGGTTCAGCCCCGCAGGGCGGCGATGGCCTTGTCGATGCGCCGTCGGCGCGTCTCGGGCTTCTTCGCGCTCTCGATGGCGAGCACGTGCTCGCGCTTGCGGCTGTGCGAGAGGTTGTCGTACGCCGCGCGGGCGACAGGGTCGTCGTCCAGCGCCCGGGCGAAGTCCTCGGGCTCGACGACGGTGCGCGGCTCGGTGTCCAGTTCGACCTCGACCTCCACCGGCTCGCCGATCTCGACACCCGCCGCCTGCCGGTTGGCGTTGCTGAGGCCGAGCAGATGGCGGCCGCGCAGGATGGCGACGCGGCTCTTCCAGGTGTGCCCGTTGACCGTGATCGTCACCGGCGGCCGTGCGCCGCCGCCGAGCGCCTCCACCACGTCGGGCGGCACTTCCAGCCCGCGCATGGGCTCGGGCGGTTCGACGTACGTCTGGAACTTCACGGTCTCTCTCCCACTGTTCTGCCCCGTTGTGCTGCCGGCCCGCCCCGGATCCGGCCGACCGCTCCGCCTGATTGTCTCCGTTGCGGACGCCCGGGACGGCAGCGGCCCGCCGTGCCGTCCCGGGCGTCCGCGGGTCACAGCCCGGCAGGCCGACAGCCACCGCGTGCGGGACTACTCCGCGTAGAGCTGGTCCGTTCCCTGGGCGCTGAAGCCGAGGCTCCAGATGTACCCGTCCGGGTCGGCGAAGGTGCCGCCGTACCCGCCCCAGGGCAGGGCGCCGGCCGGCTTGAGGACCGTGGCCCCGGCGGCTTCGGCCTCCGCCATGATCTCGTCGACCCGCTTCTCACTGCGGACCACGTACGTGAGCACCAGCCCGCTGAAGCCGGTTCCCTCCGCGCCCGTGCCCACCTGGTCCGCCAGGCCCTCACGCCCGTAGAAGCCGACCGGCGAGGCACCGTCCGACTCGAAGAACACCGAGACGCCGTAGTTGTCCTTGATCTTCCAGCCGAGCCCCTCGGTGTAGAACTGCTTGGCCCGATCCATGTCCTGGACGCCGAGCAGGATCGAGCTGACGTGCGCCTTCATGCCGTGACTCCTTGTGCTTGGGGGCCGCGCGGTGCCTTGGGGGGGGTTCCGCGCGGTGCCTGGGGTTCCGCGCGCCGTCCCGGCGGACGGCGGGCCGGGGCCCGCCCGTCACATCGGGGCGGGTTCGCCGGTCATTACCTATGACAGGCACGAACGGAGGAATGTGACGGATGGTCGAGCCAGACTGGCTGAGCGCACGGTTCGCCGAGCACCAGGACCGCCTCCAGGCGGTGGCGTACCGCATGCTGGGCTCCCGCGCGGAGGCCGAGGACGCGGTGCAGGAGGCCTGGCTGCGGGTCGGCCGCGCCGACACCGACCAGGTGGAGAACCCGGGGGCGTGGCTGACCACCATCGTGGCCCGGGTCTGCCTGAACATGCTCGAAGCACGCCGGGTGCGGCGTGAGGACGCGGCAGGGGCACTGCCGCCCGAGCCCGAGGCGCCGCACCCGAGCCCCCACCCGGACGGACCGGCCACCCCCGAGGACGAGGCGGTGACGGCCGATGCGGTCGGGGTGGCGCTCATGGTGGTGCTGGACACGCTGACGCCCGCCGAGCGGCTCGCGTTCGTCCTACACGACGTCTTCGCCGTGTCGTTCGCCGAGATCGGCGCCATCATCGACCGCTCCCCGGCGGCGACCCGGCAACTCGCCAGCCGCGCCCGGCGCCGGGTCCAGGGCACGGCCGACGCGACCGATGCCGCGCGGTCCCCCAAACGGGCGATCGTCGCCGCCTTCCTCGCCGCGGCCCGGGACGGGGACTTCGCCGCCCTGCTCGAACTGCTCGACCCGGACGCCGTGGCCCTCGAGATCCGCGGCGCCCACGCGGTGGCCGCGTTCTTCGCCGGACGGGCCCAGGCCGCCCGGCTCGCCCTGGTCGACGGCGCCCCGGCAGCCGTCTGGTGGCACCGAGGCCGAGCAAACGCCGTCATCACCTTCACCGTCGCCGAAGGGAAGATCACCCGCATCGCCGTCGACACCGACCCCGGCCGGCTCCGCGACCTCGACGTCGTCCTCCTCCCCGCCGACCGCCGGGAGCAGCAGTGACCGGGACGGATCTCACGCTCGCGTCCTGCGCCCTCGCGGTGCACGACGTCGACGCCGCGCTCGGCTTCTACCGGGACGTGCTCGGCTTCGAAGTGTGCGAGGACGTCGGGCCCGACGGCGGCCGGCGGATACACGTCCGCCCGCCGTCACAGCCGGACGTACGGATCCTCCTCGCCGCGCCCGACACCGACCCCGGTGTCCCGTCGGACGACCGGCACGCGATCGGGGAGCTGCTGGCCAAGGGCCTCCTGAGCCGCCTCATCTTCACGACCGGGGACTGCGACGCCACCTTCCGGCACATCGAGGCCACCGGCGCCGAAGTGATGCAAGAACCCATCGACCAGCCCGACGGCGTCCGCGACTGCGCGTTCCTCGACCCCTCCGGCAACATCCTGCGGTTCACCCAGCCGACGCGGGCACTACCGCCACCCGCCCCGCGCCGGGCACGGACCGCCACCGACCACGAAACGAGCTGACCGGGCGGCGGGGCCTCGGAAGAACCTTCCCTGAGCCCCGAAATCCCGGAACCCCGGAACCTTCAGGAGGGTTCTTCGAGGCGGTCGACCAGGCCCCAGGCCAGCGCGTGGCGGGCGGTGAGCCGGGCACCGGTGAGGGTCATCCAGGCCGTACGCCAGCGGCCGATTCGGGCGGTGACGCTCGCCGTTCCGCCCGCGCCGGGGATGAGCCCGAGGGACAACTCCGGGAGCCGGCACCACGCGTCCGCGGCCGCGACGACCGTGGCCGCGAAGGCCGGGACCTCGATGCCCGCGCCCACGCACGCGCCGTGCAGGTAGGGGGTGATGCGCTCGCGGTCGCGGTGCACGCGCAGACCTGCGCTGCGGGCGAGGCGTACCACGTGCGCGGTCGCCGGGTCGGCCGCGGTGCCGAACTCGTCCAGATCGCCGCCGCTGCTGAACGACGGTCCCGATCCCCGGAGTTCCGCGCGCAGCGCCGGGTCGGCGGCGAGCACGTCGAGGCCGTCGATCAGGGCGTCCCGCAGGCCGTGCCCCAGCGCGTTGCGGCGGTCGGGGCGGTTGAGGGTGATGCGCAGGAGGTCGCCTTCGCGGTCGAGCAGGACCGCGTCGGGCGGTACGGGGGGCTCGGGACGCGGCGGATGCTCGGTACGCCAGGCCGCGAACTCGGGGCCCGCGAGCAGCGCCGAGTACGCGAGTGACTCGGTCGCCACGGCGTCCTCCACACCGCGCGTCCACGGGCTCCCGGCGGCGTCGAGCAGACGGGCGTTGATGCGCAGGACGTTCCCGAGGGCGAGTGCCGCGCGCGGCGTGCGGTCCGCTGCGGCGGCGATCTCGGCAGCGGCGGCGGCCGGGTCGGGCACCGGGACGTGCGCGCGGCCCGGCGCGGCGACAGCCGGGAGGCACAGGGTCAGGGTCAGCGCCTCGACGACGGGTTGCAGGGCGTCGTCCCAGGGTTCGCGGGCGATGCCGATGGTCAGGCGGGTCGAGCCGGCGAGGGCCCGGGCGACGGCGTCCGGGTCGCGCGCACCCGCGTCGAGGTCGACGATCGTGAGCACGTCCGCCCCGCGCGGGGGTCCCGCCGGGGTGACGACCGGGTGTAGGAGGTCCGGCTCGGCGGGCAGCTCGTCTGGCCGGACGGTTCGGGGGACAGGCTGTGCTGCGGGCGTCTGCTGCGCTGCGGGCATCTAGGGGATCCGCCACTCCTGTGACTTGTTGCCGGGCGTGCATGCCTTCATCGTCACCCGCTGGCCGCCGCCGTTGTTGGTGAGACACGTCTCACCCATGTAGTCCTGGATCAGGTGCGCACCGGCGGTGGAGGCCTTGACCACCTTCCAGTTCGTGGTCACCGAGAATCCGTCGACCAGGCGCACCTCGCCCGAGCTGGGGTAGCTCGCCACGACTTCGAGCGGGTGGCCGTCGAGATTGCAGGTCGTGAAGTTGGACCACGACGAGGGTACGGAGTACACCCACCCGTACTGCGTGGTGCCGCCCATGACCACGAAACCCCCCGCCGTGGGCTCGTTCTTGTCGAGGCCGAGTGCGAGGCCGTCGCGCACGCTGGTGATCTGCCCCCAGCCCGCGCCTCCGCAGCCGGGCGGCGTGCCGGGCTTGGCCGGGGGCGCCGAGGTCGGCGGTTTGGGACTGTTCGGGGCGCCGCTGCCGCCGGACGCACCGCCGGAACCGCCCTTCGTGGCACCGCCGGTGGGGTTGCCTTGGCCGCCGTTGGGCGGTGCCGCGGAGGCGTTCGGGGCGACGCCGCCCGGCGGCGGGTTCGCCGCACCCTGAGGTGTGCCGGACGCGCCCGGGGGCGGCGTGCCGCTGCCGGGGCTCGGTGACGGCGAGGCGGCACCAGGGGACGTCTCGGGGCTGCCGGGTGCGGGGCTGTCGCCCGCCGGTGCGTCCGCCGCGACCTTCCCGTCCCCGGGCTGCCGGCCCGCCGAGTCGTCGGCGCCTGCCTCGCCGGGGCCCGAGGAGATGAACAGCACGGTGGCGACGGCGGCCACGAGGAGGGCGAGGGCGAGCAGGGCCGCGGATATTCGGTTCCGTTTCCACCACGAGGTCGGGGTGCCTTGAGGTGTCGGCGTGGCGGTCGCAGGCGACGCGACCGCAGGCGACGCGACTGCGGGCGACGGGACCGCGGGCGACGCGATTGCGGGCGATGCGACCGCGGCGGCGGCCGGTTTTGCGTCCGCGGGTTTTGCAGCCGTCGGCTCTGCCGGCTCCGCCGACTTCACGGACTCCGGTGTGACCGCGGGTGTTTGCTCCCGTGACGTGGCGAACGCGGCGCCGGGGACGGTCGGGGCGGTCGTCCCCGCAGTGACGGCCACGCCGTCGACCGGGTCCGTCGCATCGGTCGGGGCCGGGTCGGCAACCACGGCGGCCGAGGCGGCAGCTGGAGCAACAACGGCCGTGGCGTCCGTTTTGACGGCACTCGCAGCCACGGCATCGGCAGCCATGGCCCCCGCCGCCGTACGCGCCGCGGCCGCCATCGCCGCCGCGTCCGCGTACCGCTCGGCGGGGTCCTTGCGCAGTGCCCGGGCCACGAAGGCGCGTACCGGCTCAGGGAGTTCCTCGGGCAGCTCGGGGGCGGGCTCCCTGATGTGCTTGAGGATGATCTCCAGCACCTTGGCGCCGGTGAACAGCGGGCGGCCGGTGAGGAGTTCGTAGCAGACCGCGCCCAGCGAATACAGGTCCGAGGCCGCGACCGCCGGGCCGCCTTCGGCCTGTTCGGGGGCGATGTAGCGGGCCGTTCCGAGAACCGCGTGGGAAGCGGTGAGCCGGGTCCCGTCCGTGGCGTGGGCTATGCCGAAGTCCGTGACTGTCACTTGGCCGTCGGCGCGCAACATGAGGTTCGAGGGCTTGATGTCCCGGTGCACGATGCCGCGCCGGTGCGCGGCGTGCAGGGCGTCCAGCGAGAGGGCCGCGATGTCGAGCACGCGCTCTGGCGGCAGCGGCCCTTCGGCCGTGAGGACGGCGTCGAGCGGTCGCCCGTCCACGAGTTCCATGACGATGTACGCCAGGCGCGGATCCGTCCCCGCCTCGCTCTCGCCGTAGTCGTGGATGTGCACGATGCCCGGATGGCTCAGCGCCGCAAGGACTTTGGCCTCACGCCGGAACCGCGCCGCGAAGCGCTCGTCGGCCATCAGCGTGGGCAGCAGGATCTTGGCCGCGACGCGGCGTTCGAGCACGCGGTCGTCGGCCTGCCAGACCTCGCCCATGCCGCCGGCGCCCAGCCGTTCGGCCAGGGCGTACCGGCCGCCCAGCACGGTCCCGCGACTCCACATGCCCGATTCCCCCGTTGCGGCCCGAGTTTGCACGTCAGAGACGCGTAGTCTGCCAGAGACGGGTCACCCCGGACGGGGCCGGGGCGGGTGGGGATCGGCCGGGATCGGGCGGGACCGCGGCCACGCCCCGACGTGCCGGCGCGGGCCCGGGCAGGCGCCGGCCCCCGGGGCGCAATCCGCTCCGGGGGCCGACTGGTGACGGTGCGTCAGCCCTGGACGGGGCGCGTTCCGTCCATGCCCGCGTTGGGGGCGGCCTTGGCGACCAGGTCGGGGATCACGTCCGACAGCTCCGACGGGGTCCAGCGGCTGCCCTTGTCGACGGTCGGGCCGTTGGCCCAGCCCTCGGCGACGCTGATCGTGCCGCCCGCAACCGAGAAGACGCGGCCGGTGACACCCGCCGAGGCGGTGGAACCGAGCCACACCACCAGCGGCGAGATGTTCTCCGGCGCCAGCTTCTCCGCCGTCTCCGGGCTGTCGCCGACGACGTTCGCCAGGTCCTCGGTCATGCGGGTGAGGGCGGTGGGCGCGATGGCGTTCACGGTGACGCCGTACCGGCCCAGCTCCTGCGACGCGATGACGGTGAACGCCGCGATGCCGGCCTTGGCCGCACCGTAGTTCGTCTGGCCGACGTTGCCGAAGATGCCCGACGGGGACGACGTGTTGATGATGCGCGCGTCGACGGTCTCGCCCGCCTTGGCGAGTGTGCGCCAGTGCGCCGCCGCGTGGTGCGCCGGGCCGAAGGTGCCCTTGAGGTGCACCTTGATGACCGCGTCCCACTCCGCTTCGGACATGTTGGTGAGCATGCGGTCGCGCAGGATGCCCGCGTTGTTGACCAGCACGTCGATGCGGCCGAACGTGTCGATCGCCAGCTTGATCAGCGACTCCGCGCCGTCCCAGGTCGAGATGTCCTCGGCGTGCGCCACCGCCTCGCCGCCCGCCGCCACGATTTCGTCGACGACCGCCTGCGCCGGTCCGGCCGAGGCGCCCGTACCGTCGCGCGATCCGCCGAGGTCGTTGACGACGACCTTGGCTCCCTCGGCGGCGAATGCCAGCGCGTGCGAGCGCCCGATGCCGTTGCCGGCGCCCGTGATCACCACAACGCGACCGTCGCAGATGCCCATACAGTCCTCCTGGCGTGAGGGGTGCGCCCCGGCCTCCGGGGCGTCCTTAGCTGACGCTCAATCAATAGCCGCCACGATAACGGGGCACACCGTGCGGTGGTCTACAAGGCGGCGTCATGTGGGGTGCCACAGTGATCGGAACCGGCCAGTTCGCGCCCCACTTCACGCAGCGCGTGCAGGAGCGGGGTCGTCCCGCTGCCGCGGCGTACGGCCGCGAACAGGTGCCGCCGCGGCGCCGGCGCCCGCAGCGGGCGCAGCACCACGCCCGGCGGCGCCGACGCGACCGACATCTGCGGCATCATCGCGACGCCGAGGCCCGCCGCGACCACCGCGTACACCGCGCCGAAGTCGGTGACGTAGTGCCCCACGCGCGGCTGGAAGCCCGCCTGCCCGCACGACTGCGTCGCCAGCGCGTGGCACGCGGTGCCTTCGGCGGTGAGCACCCACTCCTCGTCGACCAGGTGCTCGGCGAGGTCGAGCACCTCCTCGTCGGTGAGCGGATGGCCGACGGGCAGCGCCATGTGCACCGGCTCGCTCAGCAGTGGGTGCAGCACGACCGTGGGATGGTCGGCGGTCGGGACCTGCGGTGAGTTCATGACCACCGCGAGGTCCAGCTCGCCGGAGATGACCTTGGGGATCGAGTCCTCGGTCTCGTGCTCGGTGATCGCGAAGCGCCAGCCGGGGTGCGTCGTGCGCACCCGGGCGACCGCGGGGGCCAGCAGATAGGCGAGTGCCGTCGGGAACGCCGCGACCTGCGCCTGCCCGACCCCGCCGCGCGCGTGCGCCGCGAGGTCCGCCCGGGCGCGTTCGAGCTGTACGCCGATCGCGTCGGCGTGCGTCAGCAGCACCTGGGCCGCGCCGGTCAGGCGCACGCCGCGCCCGTTGCGCTCCACCAGCGGTACGCCCGCCTCCTTCGCCAGCACCGCCAACTGCTGCGACACCGCGGACGGCGTCAGGTGCAGGCTCTCGGCGGCCGCGGCGACCGTGCCGTACCGCGCGAGCGTCTGGAGGATGCGCAGGCGTTTGATGTCCATGTAGGAAAACTACCGAATCGGGTCCGGAAAAAGTAGCTGGTCTTGGATGATGAATCCGCTCAGACTGACCTGCATGCCTATGCAGCGGACGCACACCTTGCAGGCCACGCTCGTCGCCGTCATCTGGGGACTGAACTTCGTGGCCATCGACTACGGCCTCGACGCGTTCCCGCCGCTGCTCTTCGCCGCGCTGCGGTTCACGCTGGTGGCCGTCCCCGCGGTGTTCCTCGTACCCCGGCCGCAGGTCCCCGTCCGCATCATCGTGGGCGTCGGAATGCTGGTGTGTGTCGGCCAGTTCGGCTTCCTGTTCACCGCGATGCACATGGGCATGCCCGCCGGGCTGTCCTCGATCGTGCTGCAGTGCCAGGCGATGTTCACGGTGCTGTTCGCGATGGCCTTCCTCGGCGAACGCCCGGCCCGCGGCCGCCTCGTCGCACTCGGCATCGCGGCGGCCGGACTCGCGGTCATCGCGGTCGGGCGCGGCCACAGCGCGGGGGCCGGGTCGTTCCTGCTGCTGCTCGCGGCCGGCGCGTCGTGGGGGCTGGGCAACGTGGTCACCCGCAAGGCGGGCAGCCAGGCCGGGTTCGGGCTCGTCGTGTGGTCCGGGCTGGTCGCGCCGCTGCCCCTGTTCGCGCTGTCCCTCGGCTTCGAGGGCTGGGCCGCCGACCGCGACGCGATCACCGGCATGGGGCTGTCGGGCGTACTGGCGCTCGGCTACATCGTGGTCGTCTCGACGTTCGTCGGCTACGGCCTGTGGAACAACCTGCTGGGCCGCTTCCCGGCCTCCTCGGTCGCGCCCTACAGCCTGCTCGTGCCGGTCGTCGGCATCGCCGCCGCCGCGGCCGTGCTGGGCGAGCGCCCGACCGGGTGGGACTGGGCCGGGGGAGCGCTGGTCATGGCGGGTATAGCGGGAGTGAGCGGCCTGCTCGGCGCCCGGCCCGACAGGGTGCGCCGCAAGCGCGCCGCGACGGCGGACCCGTCCGTGCGGCCCGGGTACGCCGACGGCCGGGACCCCGGGCGTGTGCCCGAGGCCCCGGCCCCCTCGACTGCTCCGTCGTCGACCACCGCCGCGACTGCTGCCCCCACAACTGCCACGGCCACTGCCCCGCCGACGACGGCTTCCTCGTCTCCCCCCGCTACTACCGCTACTACCGCTACTACTGCGTGATGCCGAACCGCTCCAGGCCGAACGCCTTGATCGCGTTGCCGCGGAAGAGCTTGTAGCACTCCTCCTGGGTCAGGCCCGCCTGGGTCGCGATCTCGAGCGCGACCTTGTGGGTGTGCGGGAAGGTCGAGTCCGCGTGCGGGTAGTCGACCTCGAAGCAGATCTGGTCGATGCCGATGATGTCGCGGTTCTTGAGGCCGATCTCGTCGTCGAAGATGCAGCCGTAGATGCGGTCCTTGATGTACGAGGACGGCTTGTTCGCGAGCGACGAGCCGAAGTCGTTGTCGTCGCGCTCGTGCCACAGCTTGTCGGCACGCTCCAGGACGTACGGCATCCAGCCGACCTGGCCCTCGGCGTACGCGATCTTCATCTTCGGGAAGCGGTCCAGCACGCCCGAGAAGATGTAGTCGACCAGCGAGCCCATCGCGTTCTGGAAGGTCAGCGTCGACGACACGATGAACGGCGCGTCCGGCGAGGTCGAGGGCATCTTGGACGACGAGCCGATGTGCATGCACACGATCGTGTCCGTCTCCTCGCAGGCGCGGAAGAACGGGTCCCAGAAGCGGTCCTTGTCGTGCACCGACGGCAGGCCCAGCGGCACCGGGTTCTCCGAGAACGCCACCGCGAACGAGCCCTTGGCGGCGCAGCGGCGCACCTCCTTCGCGGCGAGCTCCGGGTCCCACAGCGGGATGAGCGTCATCGGCAGGAGGATGCCCTTGCCGTCACCGGCACACCACTCGTCGATGATCCAGTCGTTGTACGCCTGCACGCACAGCAGCGCGAGCTCCTTGTCCTGGCGCTCGTAGAACGCCTGGCCGCAGAAGCGCGGGAGGATGTTGGGGAAGCATATGGACGCGTCGGTGTGGTTCGCGGCCATGTCCTTCAGGCGCTCGGACTGGATCCACGCGCCCGGACGGATGTCGTCGAAGGTGACCGGCGTCACGTCGAGCGTGTCGAAGCCGACCGCCGCCGAGAGCTTGGGGAACGGGTAGACCAGGTCGTCGTACAGCCACCAGTCGCACCACTCGCCGTCCTCGGCGCCCTTCTCGTACGAGAAGACGCCGCCGACGAAGTTGAACTTCGCCTTCTCGCGCACCACGCGCGGGCCACGGTCCTTGAACTTCGCCGGAAGCCGGTCCTGCCACAGGTTCGGGGGTTCGACGACGTGGTCGTCCACCGAGATGATGCGGGGAATCTCGAGCGTCATGGCTTCGGCTCCTGGTCCGTCCGGGTGCTGCGGAATGTCGCATGTGCTTTCGACGCTTCCAGGAAACCCGCTCGCCGCGCCGCGGCCAAGCCCCCAGTCCCGGCTAACGTTATTCCGCAGGGGCATATCCTTGCGGTATGGAAATGCGCGATCTGAGGAGCTTCCTCGCGGTGGCCGAGGAGCGGCACTTCGGCCGGGCCGCCGCGCGCCTGTACCTGTCGCAGCCGATGGTGTCCAAGGCGGTACGCCGCCTTGAGCAGCAGTTGGGTGCCCGGTTGGTGGACCGCAGCTCGCTCCCGGTGACCCTCACGCCGGTCGGCGAGGCGTTCCGCCGCCAGGTCGACGAGGCGCTGCGGCTGCTCGACGACGCGTGCGCGGACGTACGCCGCCGTGCCACGCGCGAGGCCGGCCAGGTGCGTGTGGGGTATACCTCGGGGCTCGGTCCGTCGCTGGTGTCGACGGCCATCTCGGCGCTGCACGTACGCCATCCCGAGCTGCGCGTGCAGTGGACCAGCGAGCCGACGGCCCGTCAGGTGGCCGATGTGCGCGAGGGCGTGCTCGACGCCGGGATCGGCTGGATGCCGGACCTGGGGACCGGGTTCGAGTCGGCCCGGGTCGGCACGTTCGCCTTCGTCGCGCTGCTGCCGGCCGACCACCCGAAGGCCGCCGCGGAGGACATCGAGCTGGCCGACCTGGTCGGCGACGAGCCGGTCGTGGTGTGGCCCCGCGGCCCGCACCCGCGCCTGTACGCGCGCGTCACCGACGCGCTGCGGCGCGCGGGCGCGGCGGAGATCGTCGAGGCGTACGGCAGCGTGGACGACGTCATCGCCCGGGTCGTCGACCGCCAGGGCATCGGCATCTCGCCGCGAAGTTGGGCGCGTCAGCGTCCGGTGCGCGGGGTCGTCCAGGTGCCGCTGACCGGCACGCCGGACGTGCCGGTGACGGCCTTCTGGCGGGCCGACAGCGAGCGTGAGGGCGTGCAGTTGCTGGTGCGGTGCCTCAAGGAGGTCGCGGAGGACAGCGACCTCGCCGAGCAGTTGTAGGCCGCCGCGCTCAGCGCACCGCGCCGACTTGGTCGCCCACCGAGCCGGCCGCGCGGAAGCGGCGGTGGGCGGCCACGGTCTCGACCGTGACGAGCACGCCGGCCACCACTCCGGCCGCGGCGGTCGCCCCCGCCGGCGGCAGGAACAGGCCCGCCACCACGATCACCGCCGCCGCGATCGTCCAGTCCCGCAGGCGCCGCGGCCCGCAGTTGTCCTTCGCACGCAGGGCGATCGCCGCCACCGCGATCAGGAACAGCGCGAGCGGGATCGCGACGGCCAGGGACGCCGTACGCTCCGGGATCGGGTGGTCCCCGTGGTCCGCCACCGCCGCGGCGGCCGTCGCGAGGCCGCCGCCGACCGCGGCGAGCGCGCCGAAGACGACGTAGTGGCCGTATCCCCAGGTGAACGCGCGCACCTGGTCCTCCGGCCCGTCGCCGCCGAGCGTGTCGAAGTAGAGCCACCAGCACGCGAAGGCGATGACCAGCCCGCCCGCGGCGACGGTGATGATCGCGGCGCTGACGCCCCCGTCCGTGGCGTCCTTGACCGCGACGGTCGCGGCGAGGATGGACTCGCCGAGAATGATGAGCGCGAACAGGCCGTAGCGCTCGGCGATGTGCTCGGCGTGCCACAGCACGCCCGCGCCGGCGCGCTCCGCCCAGATCGGCACGAGCACTTCGCACAGGATCAGCGGGATGAACGCGATCTTGAACGCGGTGATCGAGTCCGGGACCACCAGCGCGAGCCACCCCACCTGCACGAGGCCGATGCCCAACGCGTACCGGTGCGCACGCACCCTTATCGACGGCTGGCTCCGGGCCACCCGCAGCCACTGCGCGACGAGCCCGATGCGCATGACCATGTAGCCCACGACGACGATGCGGTACGTCTCCTCGTCGAACGCCGCCTCGACGCCCGACGCGAGGATCAGCACACCGGCCATCTGAAGCAGCGTCAGCAGCCGGTACGGCACGTCGTCGCTGTCGTGCGCGGTGGCGAACCACGTGAAGTTCATCCAGGCCCACCAGATCGCGAACATCAGCATGAGGAAGCTGATGACCCCGCTGCCGACGTGGTGGGTGGCGTACGCGTGCTCCAGACGGACCGTCAACTGCGCGACCGCGACCACGAAGCACAGGTCGAAGAAGAGCTCCAGCGGAGTGGCGGCGCGGTGCGCCTCCGCGGGATCGCGCAGTGCCGCACCGCGACTCCAGGGCCTTCCGGCCGTCACCACCAGGCGTTCGTCCGCCATGCCTCGCAGCCCCTTGCCGCTCGCCGCACCGTGTTGTCGGGACCCACCTTCCCCCATGGCGGGGTTTGCGTACGCCCACCCGACCACGCCACGCGTGAACTGGACACTCGATCAAGGTGGAGAGCACCCGATCCGACCAACGCGGAGGCAGCGGACCACAGTCCGCGCCGGTCGCGAAGCGCGGTCGGCAGCGGCCGCGAGCCGCGGTCGGCGCCGGCCGCGGGACAGCGCCTCAGAGCGCGTCCGGCCCCCGCTCGCCGGTGCGCACCCGGATGATCGTGTCGACCGGCACGCTCCACACCTTGCCGTCGCCGATCTTCCCGGTGTGCGCGGCCTTCGTGATGATCTGCATGACGGGCGCCGCGTCGTCGTCCTCGACGACGACCTCCAGGCGGATCTTCGGCACCAGGTCGACGCGGTACTCGGCGCCCCGGTAGACCTCGGTGTGCCCGCGCTGCCGTCCGAAGCCGCTGGCCTCGGTGACGGTCAACCCGTGCACACCGAACGTCTGGAGCGCGGACTTCACGTCGTCGAGCCGGTGCGGCTTGATGACCGCGGTGATCAGTCGCATGGGTGTTCGCCAGTCCTGTCAGCCGTCGTCCGGCGGCGCGTCGGTGGGTCCGTGTCCGGGGCCGGGCCGGCGCCCGGACCGGTGCCGCGGTCCCTCATTCGTCGTCGGCCTCGACCCGCACCTGAAGCGGCTTGGGCGATCCCGGCTTCGACAGGTGCGACGCGGCGCCGACCGAACCGAGATCGTAGGCCGTCTCCGCGTGCACGGCCAGGTCGAGTCCGGCCTGTTCGTCGTCCGCCGACGCCCGGAAACCGACGGTGCGCTCCACGACCGTCGCGATCGCGTACGTCGCCACGAACGAGAACACCGCGGCCACCACCACCGCGACCACCTGCTTGCCCAGCAGTTCCAGGCCGCCGCCGTGCATCAGGCCGCGCGGACCGCCGGTCACACCGTCCCACGCGAACACGCCGATCAGGACCGTGCCGACCACGCCGCCCACGAAGTGCACGCCGACCACGTCGAGCGAGTCGTCGTAGCCGAACTTGTGCTTCCAGCCCACCGCATACGAGCAGAGCACGCCGGCCACCAGGCCGATCGCCAGGGCGCCCGGCATGTCCACGACACCGCACGACGGGGTGATCGCCACCAGGCCCGAGACCGCGCCGGACGCCGCTCCGAACGTCGTCGCGTGCCCGTCGCGCTTCTTCTCCACCAGCAGCCAGCCCAGCAGCGCGGAGCACGCCGCGGCCTGCGTGTTGACCAGCGACTGCGCGGCGATCCCGTTGGCGCCGAGCGCCGACCCCGCGTTGAAGCCGAACCAGCCGAACCACAGCAGGCCCGCCCCGAGCATCACCAGCGGCAGGTTGTGCGGGCGCATCGGGTCGCGCCGGAAGCCGAGGCGCGGGCCGACCACCAGAGCCACCGCGAGACCGGCCGCACCGGAGTTGATCTCGACGACGAGGCCGCCCGCGAAGTCCAGCGCGCCGAGCTGCTCGCGGATCCAGCCGTCGGGGCCCCACACCCAGTGCGCGAGCGGAACGTACACGAGCGCCACCCAGGCGGCGCAGAAGACCAGCCAGCCGCGGAACTTCGCGCGGTCCGCGATCGCGCCGCTGATCAGCGCGACCGTGATGATCGCGAAGGTGAGCTGGAAGGCCGCGAACACCAGCGTGGGGACCGTGCCGGTGACCGAGCCCGGCTTGACGTCGTGCAGGAACACCTGCCCGAGGTCGCCCAGCAGTCCGCCGCCGAGGTCGTCGCCGAACGCGAACGAGTAGCCGAACGCGAACCACACCACGGTGACCACGGCGATGGCCGAGAAGCTCATCATGATCATGTTGAGCACGCTCTTCGCCCGGACCATGCCGCCGTAGAACAGCGCGAGCCCGGGCGTCATGAGCAGCACGAGCGCCGTGGCGACCAGCAGGAACGCGGTGTCCCCGGTGTCGATCTCGGCGGGTGCGGCCAGTTGCGTCGGCAGTGCGGCGGCGTTCATCGGCCCCTCGTCTTCCCGTCGGCAGGCGCCCCGCCGACCGCGAGGCTCACGCCAGGGTGGAGACGCCCCGTTTCCGCCCGCGCACACGGAAGTTACGCCCGCGTTACGCAACCTGATGCCGTGTTACTTCCGCATTGCCAAGCGGTGTCGGAGTCCTCACGTTGTGCGATTTCGCTCATGTGGCGGAAACCTGAACGGCCCTGCCGACACATCCGCGAAACGTCTCCGATGGACGTACTGGAAGACCGCATACCGGATGTAATTCTCCGAAAACGTACACGTGTCATCGGACTTCGCCTCTGGAAGGGCCCGGCGGCCTTGGCGGAGGGGCGGTCATGTTTTCGGGTGAATCGGGGCATGTCGGTGCCGTGTGGCCGATGGTCTGATCATCGCTCCCTACGATGACCGCGTGACGAGCGACGTGGCGACCGACAAACCCACCCGCAAGCGCACCCCGGAAGGGGGCGGCGGGGCCGCGCCCGCACCGCCGGA
>NZ_JBSFVE010000032.1:0-70088 GCF_053592165.1 Streptodolium elevatio | reverse complement strand
CGGCTCCGGCGCCGCCGGGTTTTACCCCGGCCCCCCCCCCCCCCTGTCCCCCCCTCACAAACCCCCGGGGGGCGCCGGGCCCGGCCCGGCGCGCCACCGACGGACCGGGCCGCGTGAGCCCGGAAAACGGCCGCGTAGAACCCGTCGGCGGACAACCGACAGATCAAACGGTCGCCAGGCCGGTACAGACGGGGCCGCGGTTCACCCGATTGCGCGAGTCTCCGCACAAGTCACTGGTGAGCCGCCCACACGCCCCGTTCCGCCCGGCGCTACGCGGTCAGGAGGCCAGAACCTCGTCGAGGATCGCCTCGGCCTTGTCTTCGTTGGTGTTCTCCGCGAGTGCCAGCTCGCTCACCAGGATCTGCCGCGCCTTCGCGAGCATCCGCTTCTCACCGGCCGACAGGCCGCGGTCACGCTCACGGCGCCAAAGGTCGCGCACGACCTCGGCAACCTTGATAACGTCACCGGAAGCGAGCTTCTCCAGGTTCGCCTTGTAGCGTCGCGACCAGTTCGTCGGCTCCTCGGTGTGCGGAGCCCGCAGCACCTCGAAGACGCGATCGAGGCCGTCCTGGCCCACCACGTCGCGCACACCGACGAACTCCGCGTTGTCAGCGGGGACTCGTACCGTGAGGTCGCCCTGGGCTACCTTCAGCACCAGGTAGATCTTGTCCTCGCCCTTGATGGTGCGAGTCTCGATCGCCTCGATGAGCGCGGCCCCGTGATGGGGGTAGACCACCGTGTCGCCAACCTTGAACGTCATGTGACAGGTACCCCTTCCGTGGCTTTCTAGGGTAACACGGGTCACGCCCCGCCTGAATGGCGTTTCCGCAGGTCAGGGCCTTAGTCAGGGCTTGACAACGGCCACACGGACATGCTTGTCCCACCCGGCGGCAGCCTCCGGGGTGATCCATAAACCGGACAAAACAGTCAACTTGTCTCTGCCTCCAGTCGAACACGGAATCGACTATCGGTGTGGGTGGACACACTGGCCCGACCCATCTGTTTTTGGACACCAAGCAGTAGCTCTTCCTGATGACCCTTCAGAGCCGCGTACAAGTCGCCGAGCGGGCCTGGATAGGCTGTCGCCGGTCCCGGAGACCGGGATCAGCGAGCCTGTCAAGGACCCAAGGAGAAACGCCCGCCGTGAGCCGCAGCATTCGACGGGGTGCCGTCGCCGCAACCCTCGCCCTCGCGCTGGCCCCTCTGGCGGCCGCGTGCTCCAGTGGTACGGACGCCGCTACCACGCAACTGAAGCCGGACAGCGCGTACACCCAGGTCGGCACCATCAAGGTGCAGAACCTGTCGCTGGTCCCCGGAGACAAGGACTCGGGCCTCGTGGCGCTCGGCGGCGCGCTCATCAACGAGAGCGACCAGCCCGAGACGCTCAAGCAGGTCACGCTGGCCGGCTCGACCGCGCCGGGCGCGATGAAGGACAAGGACGGCGCCGCGTCCATCACCATCCCGGCCCGCGGCGCGGTGTACCTGACCGGCGAGAAGGGCGGCCCGTCGGTGACCTTCTCGGGCATCCGCGAGGACATCACCGGCAAGTACGTCGACGTCGCGTTCAGCTTCGGCACGGTCGGCCAGACCAAGCTGGGCGTCGCGGTGCACCCGGCCGAGGGCTACTACGCGCCCCTGAAGCCGTCGTCGCCGCCGAGCACGCCCCCGAGCACCCCGGTCACCGTACCGACCGTCACCGCGCCGCCGACGAGCACGCCGCCCTCCGGCCCGCCCGTGTCTCCCCCGGCCTCCGGCGCCCCGGCCACCGGCCAGGCGGGCGGTCCGACCGCCACCGGCACGGCGACCGCGCAGGCCACCAACTCCTCGTCGCGGCCCCCGGCTTCGAACGAGCCCGCGAGCAGCTGACGCCGACAGGCACGCAAAAGGCCGAGGGCCCGCCCGGAAATCGGGCGGGCCCTCGGCCTTTGCACGGTGCGGTGTACGCCGCCCCAGCGGGCCTACGGGTCCGTGCACGAGCTTGCGAACGGGCCTGTCAGGGCTCGAACTTGTACCCCAGCCCGCGTACCGTCACCAGGTAGCGCGGGGCTCCCGGGTCCGGCTCGATCTTGGCGCGCAGCCGCTTGACGTGGACGTCGAGCGTCTTGGTGTCGCCGACGTAGCCGGCCCCCCACACACGGTCGATCAGCTGCATGCGGGTGAGCACGCGGCCCGCGTTGCGCAGCAGCAGCTCCAGCAAGTCGAACTCCTTGAGCGGCAGTTCGACCTTGACACCGTCGACGGTCACCCGGTGCCGGTCGACGTCCATGCGCACCGGCCCGGCCTCCAGGGCGGTCGGCTCGACCTCGGTCGGCTCCCCCTGGCGGCGGAGCACCGCACGGATTCGGGCGACGAGTTCACGCGACGAGAAGGGCTTGGTGACGTAGTCGTCCGCGCCGATCTCCAGGCCGACGACCTTGTCGACCTCGCTGTCCTTGGCGGTGACCATGATGACGGGCACGTTGGACTTGGCACGCAGGCGTCGGCACACCTCGGTGCCGGGCAGGCCAGGCAGCATCAGGTCGAGCAGCACGAGGTCGGCGCCCCCCTGGTCGAACTGTTCCAGCGCATCGGGGCCGGTGACTGCGACCGCGACTTCGAACCCTTCCTTGCGCAGCAGGAACGCCAGCGGGTCGCTGAAGGACTCCTCGTCCTCGACGACGAGCACTCGGGTCATCCCGAACCCTCCCGGGAGTTGTACGACGGGGCCAGGTCGCTCGGTCCGCCGGACGCGGGCGATGCGCCGGGCCTCGTCATTGTGGACGCCGCGTCGGGGAACTTGCCCCGTTCGTCGGCGGGCAGAAGGGGCAGCACCAGGGTAAACGTGGTTCCCACGCCCTCCAGGCTGCGTACCGTGACCTCGCCCCCGTGTCCGGCCACGATGTGTTTCACGATGGACAGCCCGAGTCCGGTCCCGCCGGTGGCCCGCGACCGTGCGGGGTCCACGCGGTAGAAGCGCTCGAAGATGCGGTCCAGGTCGCGATGCGGGATGCCGATGCCCTGGTCCGAGACGGCGATGACGGCCTTGCGGCCGGTCACCCGGACGTCGATGTCGACGCGGGTGCGCTCGGGGCTGTAGTTGACGGCGTTCTCCACCAGGTTGCCGAGCGCCATCACCAGCTGGTTGTGGTCGCCCGGGATGACCAGGCCGGGATCGCCGCCGACCGCGAGGGTGATCTGCTTGTTCTGCGCGACCTGCCGGCAGCGGTCGACCGCCTCCGCGACCAGTTCGTCGACCGGTACGGGGGCGATGTCCTGCAGCGGGTGGTCGTTCTGCACGCGCGACAGGTCGATGAGCTCCTGCACCAGGCTGGTCAGGCGCGCGGACTCGACCTGCATGCGACCGGAGAAGCGGCGTACCGCCTCGGGGTCGTCGCTCGCGTCCAGGACCGCTTCGGCGAGCAGCGACAGCGCGCCGACCGGGGTCTTGAGTTCATGGCTGACGTTGGCGACGAAGTCTCGGCGCACGGCGTCGACGCGCCGGGCCTCGGTGCGGTCCTCGACCAGCAGCAGCACCAGGCGCGAGCCGAGCGGCGCGACCCGCGCCGAGACCTCCAGCTCCTGGCCGTCGCGCCGGGCCAGCAGCAGGTCGCGCTGCCTTATCTCGCCGTCGCGCCGCGTCTCGCGGGCCATGCGCAGGAGTTCCTCGGGAACCAGTTGGTCGCCGCGGACCAGGCCGAAGGTGTACGCGGCCGAGCTGGCCTTGACCACCGCGTCCCGCTCGTCCAGCACGACGGCGGACGAGCGCAGCACGGACAGGACGATGGCCACGCCGGGCGGCAGCACCGGGCCCGCGGGGGCCGTCTGACCTCCGGGGTTGCCGAGGGCGCGCTCGCTCCAGCGGAAGGCCAGCGTTCCGGCCACACCGACGGCCAACCCTGAGAGGGCGGCGACTGTTGCCGCGGCCACGTTCACGTCCACAGAACCCAGGGTAAAGCTGCCCCGAACGGGTGAACCCTCTCCGGGCGGCAGAGACCGGATGACTTCATCGACTGTTCATCGCTCGGCCGTATCGGGTTCAGTTCGGACGGATGTCGCCGGAAGTGGCGTTTGCCGGGTTCTGCCCGTTGACGGGCGGATGCGTTGTGGGTTGACTCGGATACGGACGGTGCGCGGAACGTCGCGGCAAAGCAACAGGCAACGCATTGGTCCACCCAGGTGAACGGAGGTCGTTCATGCCCGATCGGCTCACCAGCGCCATGACCGGTACCCCTGCCGACTCCCTGACCGCATCGATGACCCCGTCGACGTCCACGTCGGCATCCGCATCGACCCCCTGGCCGACGCCCGCACCGCCGGGCCCGCGCACGTACATAGAGGTCACCCCGGTACGCGCCGCCGGGACCCGCAGGCCCGGGTCCGCACCGACACCCGGCTGCAGCTGTCCGTCGACATGCGGCTGCGGGTGCAAATCCGGTTCGGCCTGCAACTGCGGAGGCAGCTGCAACGGCTGAACGGGGGCATGGCCAGGGGCGCCCACCCCTTCCGTGACGGGCGCCCCTGGTCGTGCCGACCCGCTACTTGCGGCCCTGGTTCTTGACCGCCTCGATCGCGGCCGCCGCGGCCTCGGGGTCGAGGTAGCGGCCGCCCGGGGTCAGCGGGCGCAGGTTCGCGTCCAGCTCGTAGAGCAGCGGGATGCCGGTCGGGATGTTGAGGCCGGCGATGTCGTCGTCGGAGATGCCGTCGAGGTGCTTGACCAGCGCGCGCAGCGAGTTGCCGTGCGCGGCGACCAGCGTGGTGCGGCCGGCCTCCAGGTCGGGCACGATCGCGTCGTACCAATACGGCAGCATGCGCTCGACGACGTCCTTGAGGCACTCGGTGCGCGGCCGGATCTCGTCCGGGAGCCCGGCGTAGCGCGGGTCGTTCACCTGCGAGAACTCGTCGTTGTCGGCGAGCGGCGGGGGCGGCGTGTCGTACGACCGGCGCCACAGCATGAACTGCTCCTCGCCGAACTCGGCCAGCGTCGCGGCCTTGTCCTTGCCCTGGAGCGCGCCGTAGTGGCGCTCGTTGAGGCGCCACGAGCGGCGGACCGGGATCCAGTGCCGCTCGGCGGAGTCGAGCGCGAGCTGAGCGGTGCGGATCGCCCGGCGCTGGAGCGAGGTGTGCAGGACGTCGGGCAGCACGCCGGCGTCGGTCAGCAGCCGGCCGCCGCGCGCGGCCTCCGCCTCGCCGGTTTCGGTCAGGTCGACGTCGACCCACCCGGTGAAGAGTCCCTTGCGGTTCCAGTCGCTCTCACCGTGGCGGAGGAGCACGAGCTTGTATGCGGTGTCGGCCATGCGCCCGAGCGTAATGGAGGCGCCGGGCCCCTTCGGAAAGGGCCCGGCACCGTGCCCGGGCTGTCCGGGTGCGGGCCGCCGCCCGGTGGATGTGCGGCCGAGGTCCGTCGGGTGTCCGGCGGCTATTCGGCGGGCTTCTCGTCCCGCTTGGCGCGTTCTATCAGGTGCGTGAAGGCGTCCAGGTTGCGTGTCGACTCGCCGCGCTCGGTACGCCACTCCCACTCGCGGCGGATCGATGTCGCGAAGCCCAGTTCGAGCAGCGTGTTGAAGCTCTCGTCGGCGGTCTCCAGGACCACCCCGAGCAGCCGGTCCACCTCGTCCTCGGTGACGGCGTGGACCGGCAGGCGGCCGGTCAGGTAGACGTCGCCGAGCTTGTCCAGCGAGAAGGCCACGCCGTACAGCCGCACGTTGCGGGTCAGCAGCCAGCGGTAGAAGGCCTCGTGGTTCTCGTCCGGGCGGCGTACGACGAACGCCGTGACGGTCAGCGTGTGCCGTCCCACCTTCAGCGCGCACGTGGTCTTGAGCTTGCGCGTGCCGGGGAGCGTGACGACGAACGTGTCCTCGTCCGGCCGCTCCCACGTGACCTCGGCGTCGTCCAGGGTCCGCCGGATGGTCTCGGCGGCCTCCGCCCGGGTCTGTTCCACTGTGCACCTCGGGGATCGGCGTTCAGGCATTTCGTCCGGCGGTTTCCAGGACGGTCCCACGCTAGCGCCCATGCCGCTACCGGGCGGCGAGGGACCGCACCACGGCGGCGTCGGCGACGGTCTGGCGGTAGACGTCGGCCATCGACGCCGCGGCGGCGGCCCAGCCGAAGTGGGCCGCGTGGCGCACCGCGCCGTCCGAATACCGCTCGCGCAGGCGCGGTGAGCGGACCAGGCGGCCGATGGCCTCCGCGTAGTCGGCAGGCTCGTGGCCGTCGACGAGGATGCCCGAGACGCCGTCGCGTACCGCGGTCGGCAGGCCGCCCACCGCGGCCGCCACGACGGGAGTGCCGCACGCCTGCGCCTCGATCGCGACGAGGCCGAAGGACTCGTTGTACGACGGCACCACCGCGACGGTCGCCGCCCGGTACCACTCGGCGAGCACGTCCTGCGGCACCGGACGCCGGAAGCGGACGACGTCCTGCACGCCGAGGGAGGCGGCCAGCTTCTGCAGGTGCTCGGGCTCGGCGAGGCCCGTGCCGCTGGGGCCGCCGACCACCGCGACGACCAGGTTCTCGCGCAGCGAGGGCTGCGCGCGCAGCAGGTGCGCGGTGGCGTGCAGCAGGACGTCGGGGGCCTTGAGCGGCTGGATGCGCCCGGCGAACAGGATCACCGCGGCGTCCTCGGGCAGCCCCAGGCGGCGGCGCGCCTCGGCGGCGGCACCCGGCCGGAAGACGTCCAGGTCGACGCCGGGGTTGACGACGGCCACCTGGTCGCGCGGTGCGGCGTACAGGCCGATGAGCTGGTCCGCCTCCTCGGCGGTGTTCGCGACGAGGCGGTCGGCCGCCTCGACGACCTGGCTCTCGCCGATCACGCGCGCCGAGGGCTCGGGGCAGTCGGTCGCGGCCAGCGAGGCGTTCTTGACTTTCGCCATCGTGTGCATGGAGTGCACGAGAGGTACCCCCCAGCGCTCCTTGGCCAGCCAGCCCACCTGCCCGGACAGCCAGTAGTGCGAGTGCACGAGGTCGTAGTAGCCCGGCTCGCGCATAGCCTCGGTCCGCAGCACGCCGGAGGTGAAGGCGCACAGTTGAGCGGGCAGGTCTTCCTTCGACAGCCCCTCGAAGGGGCCGGCGGTCACGTGCCGGACGAGGACGCCGGGTGCCATCTCGACGACGGGCGGCAGGTCGCGTCCGGTGGCGCGGGTGAATATCTCCACCTCGACGCCCAGCGCGGCGAGGCGCTTGGACATCTCGACGATGTAGACGTTCATGCCCCCGGCGTCGCCTGTGCCGGGCTGGTGCAAGGGCGACGTGTGGACGCTGAGAGTCGCGATCCTGCGCGGCGCCCCCCGACGGCCGGCCAGGGTGTTGCGCGCCCCGGATCCGCCCGCTCGCGGCACGTGATGACTCACGCGATGACCTCCTACCAGGCCGACATGGCCTGCCTCTGCCGTAGTACTGCCGTACGCGCGAGCACGCGTACGGCAGGCACGACGTTCGGCACCCGACCACCCTTCGTGGCGGGCGCGTGCTGGGTTTGCTCAGCCCTCCCCGGACGCTGTCGTTTAATTGGGACGACAACACCCCCGGTCAAGTGATAACCGATCCGTCGGCGCGGGGGATTCCCGACCGGGATGTGAGATCGCCCGGTCACTCCCCGCGTTCAGATTGCCACGGAGGGGCGCACGTGATCGCCCCGGCCATCCGAAAGGGGCGCCGCCCTACACTCGGGGGCATGGTCAGGCACGGGGCTCCGGGGGCGGTCGGGCCACGCGGGAGCGGTGCCAGGCCCGGTCGTCCGACGGGCGTGATCACCCGCGGCACCACCAATCCGAACCGGCTGAGGCGGGTCGACCGCTGGATCGCCGCGGAGCACGGGCGCCTGCTGAGCGCGTCGGCGGATCCGCTGGTCGTCGACCTCGGGTACGGCGCCTCGCCCGTCACCACCGTGGAGTTCTGGCGCCGGCTGCGCACGGTTCGCGGCGACGTCGAGATGCTGGGCATCGAGATCGACCCGGCGCGCGTCGAGGCGGCGCTGCCCTACGCGGGCGGCGGACTCTCGTTCATGCGGGGCGGGTTCGAGGTGCCGCTGCCCGACGGCCGGCGGCCGGTGCTGATCCGGGCGTTCAATGTGCTGCGGCAGTACGGCGAGGACGAGGTCGCCGGCGCGTGGTCGGTCATGTGCGGGCGCCTGGCGCCCGACGGGCTGCTGGTCGAGGGCACGTGCGACGAACCGGGGCGGCTGGCCACGTGGGTGGCGGTCGGTGCGGACGCGCGGCCGCGCACGCTGACTCTCGCGGCGCGGCTCGCGACACTCGACCGTCCGTCCGATCTCGCGGAGCGGCTGCCGAAGGCGCTCATCCACCGCAACGTGCCGGGCGAGCGCGTACACGCGTTCCTGACGGCGTTCGACCGGGCGTGGGATCTGCACGCCCCGCTGGCGCCGCTCGGCGCTCGGCAGCGGTGGGCGGCGGCGGTGGGCACGCTCGCCGCGGACTGGCCGGTGCGTACGCCGCGTTCGCGCGTCAGGGGCGGCGAGGTGACGGTCTCGTGGGATGCTGTGGCCCCTGGTGACACGTGCCGAGCCTGTCGGTGACACGTGCCGAACGGGACGGCCAGATCTGACTGTTCGTCACATCAATGTGCCACCCAATGCGGCGGCGGCGCCCTTTTGGGGCCCGAATGCCATCGAACGCTGCGACAGTTCATCCGGATTTCATGGACTTCACCCAATTACGTCCCCTGACGATCGGCAAATCTCCTCTGCCCTTCGCCGCCGGAACGTGCGAGGATCCGACGCTGGAACCGGTTCTCAAGAGCCACCTCCGTCCTCTTGAGAGCCGGTTCCCACCGCATTCACGAAGCCGCGAAGGCGACGTGGGGGAAGCGCAGCCGACTGATCGGAAGGGTCAGCGCATGGCGATTTTGGGGGGCGGGACCGCACGCTGGGCCCGCGCTGCGACCTCATGCGGAGCGGCGCTCCTGTGCACCGCGCTGTTCGTCGGCCAGGCCGGCGCCGCACCCGATCCCGCACCGCCCCAGGCCCCGTTCAGCCTGGCGGCCGTGCAGACGCAACTCCAGGACCTGTACCGGCAGGCCGAGCAGGCCACCGAGCGCTACAACGCCACCAACGAGCGGCGTGCCACCCAGCAGGTCAAGGTCAACGACGTACGCGCGGGCATCGCGTGGACGCAGCAGCAGATCGCGTCGCAGAAGGACGAGATCGGCCGCATCGCGCGCCTGCAGTACACGACACGGGGCGTCGACCCGCTGCTGAACCTCATCCTGACCGCGAACCCCGAGGAATTCCTCGCGCAGGCACCGACGTTCGCGCGCATCAGCCAGACGCAGGCGGAGACCATCGCCCGCCAGAAGCAGGCCGAGCAGCAGCTCAAGAACATGCAGAAGGCGGAGGACGCGCAACTCGCGGAGAACCGCCGGCTGGAGAACGAGTCGCAAAGGGCCCAGGACGACATCAAGGCCAAGGTCTTCGAGGCCGAGACGCTGCTGTCCACCCTGACGCCCGAACAGCTCGTCCAGCTGGAGGAGTTGGAGGCACAGGTCGCCGAGGCCGGCCAGGTGCAGCTGCACCAGTACGGCATACTGACGCGCCCGGACCAGCTCACCACCACGGCCGCGCAGCAGGCGATCACCTTCGCGCTCAGCAAGATCGGACTGCCGTACATCTGGGGCGGCGTCGGCCCCGAGGGCTACGACTGCTCCGGCCTCACGTCGAAGGCGTGGCAGTTCGCGGGCGTCAGGATCCCGCGCACCTCGCAGGAGCAGTGGGCGCGCCTGCCGCGCGTCCCCACCGGCGACATGCGGCCGGGCGACCTCATCGTCTACTACAGCGACGCCAGCCACATCGCGATGTACCTGGGCAACGGCATGATGGTGCACGCCCCGCGGCCGGGCCGGACGGTCACCGTCGCCCCGGCGGGCTCGATGCCGATACTCGGCGTCGTACGCCCCGACGGCGGCGCCGGCGTCGTCCAGGCCCCCGCGGTCCCGAACGTACCCAAGCCGCCGAAGCCGACGCCGCCGCCTGGTACTCCTCCGCCGCCCGGCACCACACCGCCGGGCACGACGCCGCCGCCGGGCACGACCCCTCCGGGGACCACGCCTCCGGGCACCACCCCGCCGCCGGTCACGACGCCCCCGCCCACCACACCGGGCACCGGGACACCCACGAACCCCGGCACGGGTACGCCCACCGACAAGCCGACCACGGGCACCCCGGGCAACACCGGTTCCCCGAACCCGACCCCGACCGGGACACCGGCGACCACGCCGCCCGCGACGCAGCCCAGCACGACGGAACCGGAGAACTCGTCGCCGCAGTCGGCGACATCGTCCGGCGGGACCTGACCGGGGCTGGCCTGCACCTGGCCGGACTTGCCGGGCGACCGGGCTGCCGCACCGGCACCCGCACCGACGCGCGAAGGCCGGGACACCCTGAGGTGTCCCGGCCTTCGGCGTGGTATTCGGATGCGTCGGGGCCGTCGGTTCGTCGGGCGCTACCGCACCCGCGTCGCGGCGCCGCCGTCACCAGGGGCCGTACGGTCCCTGCTGCCCGCCGCGGCGGCCGCCGACCTCCTTGAGCGCGGGGCGTACGTCGACCATGTAGACGATCGCGGCGATCAGTCCGGCGATCGACAGGATGCCGTCGAGGCGGGCGAAGAAGAAGTCCCAGACCACCGCGATGGCCAGCACGGCCACCCAGAAGACCTTCTTCAGCTTGTTCGCCGCGCGGTACGCGTCCTCGCGCCGCGTCAGCGCGTCCACCAGGCAGAACGCCTTGAAGACCATCAGCGCCATCGCCACCAGGTACGTCACGCTGCCGAAGGTGGCCAGCAACGCACCGGCGGCCAGCGTCTGATCCGGCATCGCTCCTCCTCCTGTGCGCCCAGTCGCGCCCCTCCGGACTGCCGCCGTGACGGAAACGGTTCACCGGCCACGGCACTAGCAGTCTCGCATGCGCGATCGCCGAGCGGGACTCATGACATCCAGGTCGTCCGCACCCCGGCGTCGGGCGCCCGGGTCCGTGCGCAACGGGCCCGTGACGCGACGGACCCCGGGCACCCGCTCTCGGCGGGCACCCGGGGTCCGTGCACGACCCGCGGGACTACTCGGCGGGCGAGACGGTCTTCTTCGCCGCGGGGCGCGGCTTGGCCGGGGCCGGCTTCGGCTTGGCGGCGACCGGCTTGGGCTCCGGCTTCGCCTCGGCCTTGGCGGCCGCGGCCTTCTCCTCGACCTTGCCCGCGACCGCGGCCTTGGCACCCCGGGCCTCGGCCCTGACCTCGGTCTCGACCTCGGACTCCTTCTTGGCGATCTTGTCGACGACCTTGTGGCCGCGCGCGGCCAGGTCCTCGTAGAACTCCTTCAGCTTGTCCGCGTATTCGCCGGCCTTGCCGACCTGGGTCTCGACCTCGGTCCTGGCCTTGCCGTACTGCGACTTCGCGAAGTCCTGGGCCTTGCCCGGCAGGGTGCCGGCGTCCTTGATCGTCGCGCTGACCTTCTCCTGCACGTCCGCGGCGGTCGTCGAGACGCGGGTGCGGATCACCTTCGGGTCGGTCGGCACCTCGAACTTGGGCACCTCGAACTTCGGCGGCTCGAACGTGATGCCGGAGAACTTCTCCGGCACCTCGCGGATCTTCTCCACCGCGAGGTCACCGGCACCCACGAACGCGTAGAACGGCGTGGCGTCGGTGAGGCTCTTCCTGATGTCCGTGGCGTTCGCCATGATTTTTCCTCACTCCCCGGAATCGAGGGTGTCGTGAAGCGCCCGGACCGTCGTGGACGGTGCGTCGGACGCGGCGTCGGATGATGCGGCAGATCGTGCGGCGGATGCGGCGGCGGCTCGGGGCTCCGAGTCCGGGTCGGATATGGAAGACCCCTTGGGCGCCCGGCCGTTCGCGGAAGGCACCGGCACGTCCGCGGCGGCCACCGCCTCGGCGGCGGCCTCGGCGCCGGCGTTCTCCTTGCGGAACGCCTCGTAGATCTCCAGCAGCACGCGCTTCTGCCGCTCGTTGATCGTCGTGTCGGAGAGGATCGCGGTCTGCACCTCGCGAGCCCCCTCGGGGCGTTCCTCGAGGATCCCGGCCTGGACGTACAGCGTCTCCGCGGAAATCCGCAACGCCTTGGCGATCTGCTGCAGGATCTCGGCACTCGGCCGGCGCAGCCCGCGCTCGATCTGACTCAAGTACGGGTTCGACACGCCGGCGGCATCCGCCAACTGCCGCAACGAGTACTGCGCGTTGCGGCGCTGCTCCCGGATGTACTCGCCGAGAGACCCCACGTTGAGACTGGCCATGCCCTCAACCATGCCGCCTCATGCTAACTATTGCAAGCAAAGCGCTTGCGAAAGTTACTTCACGCCCCCGTCACACAACCGCCGGGCGGGGGGTCGTTGGGCGACAGGGTTACCTGGTGAGGTGGGCTGTGGCGGCTAGGCGGGTCAGTTTGTGGGGGTTGCGGACCACGTAGATGTGGGTGACGAGGCCGTCTTCGACCACGAGGCTCACCGCGGACGGTTCGCCGTCGATGTCGATGCGGCCGGCGGGGGCGCCGTTGAGCCACAGGGCCGTCGTCTCGATCAGGGCCAGCCGGTTGGCGCGCGCGAGGATCGTCGCGACGGTTTCGAGGCCGCGGATCGGGGTGAGGGCCGCGTTCACGACGCCGCCGCCGTCGGTGATCATGACCACGTCAGGCGCCATGACCTCCATGAGTTCCTGCAGCCGGCCGGTCTGCAGTGCGTGGAGGAAGCGGTCCACGACCTTGCGCTGCTCGGTGCGGCTCACCTGGACGCGGGGCTGCCGGGCCGCCACGTGACCGCGGGCGCGGCGGGCGATCTGGCGTACCGCGGCAGAGGACTTGCCGACGGACTCGGCGATCTCGTCGTACGGCAGGTCGAAGACCTCGCGCAGCACGAACACCGCCCGCTCGGTGGGCCCGAGCGTCTCCAGCACGGTGAGCATCGCGATCGAGACGCTCTCCGCGAGCTCGACGTCCTCCGCGACGTCCGGGCTGGTCAGCAGCGGCTCGGGCAGCCACTCGCCGACGTAGTCCTCGCGGCTGCGGGACAGCGTCCGCAGGCGGTTGAGCGACTGGCGGGTGACGATCCGGACGAGGTACGCGCGGGGGTCGCGTACCTCGTCGCGGTCCGCGTCGGCCCACCGCAGCCACGACTCCTGGAGGACGTCCTCGGCGTCGGCGGCCGAGCCGAGCATCTCGTAGGCGACCGTGAAGAGCAGGCTGCGGTGGGCGACAAACGGGTCGTCGGTCATGCGGTCGACGCTACGCCGGGCGTCTCGGCTCGGGTTGCCAGGGGTATCCCGCAGGCGTCGGAGAAGCCCTGCGACCTGATCCCGTGCGCCGTGTTGTTCCTGGTCGCCATGTTGACGAAGGCGATGTACGCGGTGAGTTCCACCATCGCCGCCGCGCCGAGCCGGTCGAGCAGGCTCGCGTGCAGTTCGTCGGTGACGGTCGGCGGCGTGTTGGTCATGGCCTCGGCGTACTCCAGCACTTCCCGCTCCAGGACCGTGAAGTCCGCCGACTCGCGCCAGCGCGGCACCTGGCTCGCCTTCGCCGGGTCCAGGTTCTGGTTCAGCGCCTGGAAGTAGCCGACGTCGAGACACCAGGCGCAGCCGACCTGGGCGGCGACCGCCATGTGGGCGTACGACTTGAGGCTCTCGTCGGCCGCGTCCCACGCCGCCAACTTGGCCGAGAACTCCAGGTTGGACATGGCCACGGCCGGGTTGTGCCACACCACTTCGACGGGTTCCGCGACCTGGCCCAGCTGGCCGACCATGTTCTCGCGAAGCTCGGTGGGAAGCTCCGCCTTCGGGACTCGCAGCACCATGGTGTCCTCCTCGGGACTGTCTCTTCGGACCGGGTCTTTCGTCGGCGTCTGCCGATCTGACATGAAGACACCGGCCGGCCCGCGCGTGTGACACCCGTGGAGGAACCTCGCTCATGTGTCGACCGCGCCCGGGGGTCCGGGCGCGGTCGAGAGCGGTGCTTGCGTCGGTCGTGTGCGGGTCAGCGGCGGGCGCTGCGGAGGCCGCCGAAGGTGGTGAGCAGGGCGAGGAAGGCCGCGACGACGGAGACGACGAAGGCGGCCTTGTAGCCGGCGAGGAGGTCGGAGGGGGACTCGGACTGGGTGACGGCGACGTTGACGGCCGTGGCGACGGCCAGGCCGAGCGCCGAGCCGAACTGGAAGGACGTGTTGAACAGGCCGCCCGCGAGGCCCTGTTCGGCCTCGTCGATGCCGTCGGTCGCGGCGATGGTGAGCGGGCCGTACGCGAGGGCGAAGGCCATGCCGAGCAGCAGCATCGCGGGGAGCATGACGGCGTACGCGGTGTCCGTGCCCACCGTCAGGAAGAACGCGTAGGCGCCGAGGGCCGCGGTGAACCCGGTGGCGATCACCTTCGCGTTGCCGAACCGCGCCACCAGGCGCGGCGTCAGGACCGGCGCCACGATGGCGTCGATGCCGATCGCGATCATCGCGAGACCGGTCTCCAGGGCGCTCCAGCCGCGCAGGTGCTGGAGGTACTGCACCAGCATGAACTGGAATCCGACGAACGAGCCGGAGAACGCGATGGCGCCGATGTTGGCGCGGATGAGCGGTGCCGAGCGCAGGATGCCGAGGCGGACCAGCGGCGACGAGGAGCGGCGCTCGACGGCGACGAAGACGGAGAGGGCGAGGAGTCCGGCGACGCCGGTCAGGACGGTCCACTTGACGTCGACGTCGGGGGCGCGGACCACGGTGGTGACGAGCAGCAGCATGGCACCGGTGATGGTGACGGCACCGGTGACGTCGAACCCGCTTGTGCGGGCCGGGCGTTCCTCGCGCGGGAGGAGGCGGGCGGCGGTGACCAGGATCAGCGCGGCGAGGATGACCGGCGCAAAGAAGACCCAGCGCCAGTGGATCGCGGTCAGGAGTCCGCCGACCACCAGGCCGAGGGAGAAGCCGGCCGCGGCGATGCCGGCGTACACGAGCAGCGCCTTGTTGCGCTGCGGGCCCTCGGCGAAGGAGGTGGTGATGATCGAGAGCCCGGCGGGGGTCATGAAGGCGGCGGCAAGGCCGGTGACGAAGCGCGACAGGATCAGCATCCAGCCGCTGTCCGCGAAACCGCCGAGGCCGGAGAAGAGCAGGAAGACGGTCAGCCAGAAGAGGAACATGCGGCGGCGGCCGAGCAGGTCGGCGGCGCGTCCGCCGAGCAGCATGAAGCCGCCGTAGCCGAGGACGTACGCACTGACCACCCACTGCAGGGACGCGGTGGACATGCCGAGGTCGGACTGGATCGCGGGCAGGGCGACGCCCATCATCGCGACGTCGATGCCCTCCAGGAAGATCGCGCCGGACAGGACGAGGAGGATGCCCCAGGCCCGTGGACTCAGGCCGACGTCGGGTTTTGCGGCCGACGTGGCGGTGGCGTGGTCCGGAGAGGGCGGTGCGGTGGAGAGCGCGGACATGGCATGGCTCCTCGGGTGCGCGGACGGCAGGGGACGGGCACACGGCGCCCGGTCCCGGGCGAGCCCGAGTCGGTTACCTCTTGTGCCTGAAGGAATCTTCGGGAACCATGGGCTGACATGGAAGAAGGCACTTACAAGTCACCCGGTCACTGCGAAGGAACCGACCGCGACTACGACGCCCTTCAGTGGGACACACGGGAGGACTGCGAGGTACGCCAGATCCTCGACCGCGTCGCCGACAAGTGGTCGCTGCTCGTCATCGCGCTGCTGGACCGGCACACGCTGCGCTTCACGGAGCTGCGCCGCAAGATCGACGGCATCAGCCAGCGCATGCTGACGGTGACGCTGCGGCAGTTGGAGCGCGACGGGCTCGTCGAGCGCACGGTGTACCCGGTCGTGCCGCCGCGCGTCGAGTACGCGCTGACACCGCTGGGCGCGACGCTGCACGACACCATCCAGGCGCTGGTGACGTGGACCGAGGGGCACCAGAACGAGATCGCGGCGGCGCGGGCGGCGTACGACGCGCGCGAGGCGGCGGAGGCGCGGGCCCGGCCTCAGGAACATACGCGGGTCTGAGGAGCGGTCTGACCGACGGTCTCAAGAACGGGCCGACGTGCGCGGGCCCTGCCGTACCCACGCCGCCCTTGCGCGCCCTCAGAACGCCGCGCGGACAGCCCCCACCGGCCGACCGCCACCGGTCAGTTCGACCTCGGCGATCTCGTCGAGCACGGCGGCGTCGACACCCATGCGACGCAGCGCCCGGGCCACGATCGGCCCGAGCGTACGCACCGAGCCGTCCTCGACCTTGAACGCCAGCGCGCGCCCGTCCGCGAGCGCGATGCCCTGCACAGCTTCCGCACCCATCTTCGCGACCAGCCCCGGAACGCCGCGCATGAGCAGCGTGTCCACTCGGCCGGTGCCCGCGACGTACTCGGGGTGCGCCCGCATCGCCGACGCGACGCGCTGCTGAGGCGTCCCGGTGCACGCGACCACCATCGAGCGGAACAGCCGTGCGAGTCCGGTCAGGCTCACCGCCGGCACCGGCGCACCGCAGCCGTCGACGCCCAGGTGCGCGATGCGCTCGTCGGCCAGTTCCTCGATCGTCCGCAGCACGAGCTGTTGCAGCGGGTGCACGGGGTCGAGGTATGTCTCGGTGTCCCAGCCGTTGGCGACGCATGCGGCCAGCCACGCGGCGTGCTTGCCGGAGCAGTTCATCACCAGCGGGTCGGGACGGCCGCCGGAGCGCAGGTAGTCCTCGTACGCCCGTTCGCCCAGCGGCGGTTGCGGCGGCGTGTGCAGCGCGGACGGGTCGAGGCCCGCCCCGGCCAGGATCTTGCGTACCCCGTCCAGGTGGAAGGGTTCACCCGAATGGCTCGCGGCGGCCAGCGCCAGCAGCTCGCCGTCGAGGTCCAGCCCCGCCCGCAGCGCGGCGGCGGCCTGCGCGGGCTTGGTCGACGAGCGCGGGAACACCGGGCGCGTGACATCCCCCAGGGCGAAGGCGACCGAGCCGTCCGCGTCCAGGGCGACCAGAGCGCCCCGGTGCCGCCCCTCGACGAAGCCCGAGCGGACGACCTCGGCCAGGACCGGCGGGGCTTCCGGCGTCGCCGGCGCTGAGCCCGGTATTGCCCCGGAGGACGCCCCGGACACTGCCCCGGGTATCGCGGGCAACGAAGGGTCCTGCGGCTGGACGGACATAGGCGTGTTCCTCGGCATACGACTGGTGAAGGCGCGCACGCAAGGCGGCCGCCCGGGATTCCGGCCGGGGTCGCCGCCACCCGCTCCGCACCGCCCATCAGCGCCCGGAGAGCAGGTCGTCGACCCTGGCCTCCCCTTCACGGTACCTGCGGGCGATCTCCGCGCCGCAATGGTCCATCTCGCGCTGGAGTTCCAGGCGCCGCGCGGAGACCTCCTGCTCGTAGCCCGACAGGTCCTCCAGCGCGGTGCGGAGTTCGGCATCGCTGCGTGCCGCGAGATCCGACAGTTCGACGTCGGCGAGCATGCGCTCGATCCGGACCCGGTACCGCTCGGTGCGCGGCGGATGGACCGTGACGTGACGTGCCCCGCGGGCGGGGCCGGTGTGCCTGGACAGGATCTCCGACAACTTCTCCATCACCGGCGCCGGACCGGGGCCACCTGCCGGGGCCGCCGCCGGGTCCTGCCGCCGCAGCAATTCGGCGCGCACGATGTCGATCCGGCCTTGCAGCAGGCGACGCAGGTACGACAGGTCGCTCTCCTCCCGCTGGGCCTCGCGGCGCCGACCGCGCACGGCGTCGAGACCGAGGGCGCGTACCGGGTCGGGCGCCGGGTCCGGGACGGCGGCAGGGGCGTCGCCGGAGTGTGCCGCCGACGCTCCGGGATCCGAAGCGGGGTTCGGCGCCGGGTCCGGGGCGGTGGCGTGTTCGGGCGCGAGGGCCGTGGCCGGAGCCGCGGAGGGGGCGGGCGAAACGGCCTTTCGGGCTGCCTCGTCCCGCGCGGACGGCTTCAGCGGATCTGCCATGGCACGCATCGTGCCACGGCAGCCGGGATGGTGCGTGCCGTACAGGGACGAATCGCCCCGGACGGGTCGCACCCGCACCGCGTCCGGGGGAACCGCCCTCGATCGCCCGACGCTCGGGATAAGAACGGCCCGCGTGCCCGCTGTTGAGCTAGATGTCGATGACGAGCTAGATGTCGATGACGAGTGTGATCGGCCCGTCGTTGACGAGTGCGACGCGCATGTCCGCACCGAAGACGCCGGTCTCCACGTGTGCGCCCAGCGCCCGGAGTTCGGCGACGACCGCGTTCACCATGGGCTCGGCGACCTCGCCGGGCGCCGCCGCGTTCCAGGTGGGGCGCCGTCCCTTGCGGGCGTCGCCGTACAGCGTGAACTGGCTGATCACCAGGAGCGGGGCGGACAGGTCGGAGCACGACTTCTCGCCGTCCAGGATCCGCAGGCTCCACAGCTTCGCGGCCAGGCGTTTGGCGTGCTCGGCGGTGTCGTCGTGCGTGACGCCGACGAGCACGCACAGGCCGGGGCCGAGGATCGACCCGACGGTCTCCCCGCCCACGGTCACGGACGCTTCCGACACACGCTGGACGACTGCTCGCATGCGGCCATTGTGACGCCCCGGACGTCCGGCCCGGCAAACGCCCCCGGCGGCCGCGGTCAGGGGCCGTCAGGGGGCCGTCAGGGCAGCCTGCGGCGGTTGATGTTGCGGATGCGGCGGCGCTGCGAGCGGTCGAGCGTGAGGTACGCGACGACCGGGATCCCGAGGATCGCCGCGAAGACGACCCACGCCAGCCAGCCCGGAATGACCCACAGGGCGATGATCGCCACGACGATTCCGGCGGCGATGTACGGGCCGCGGTTGGACATGTCGTACCCCCTCGAAATGGCCTCGTACCGCCATTGTCCGCCCGCGGCGGCGCAACCGACATGGGGATACCCCCCGGTCGCGCCGGAACCCGGTCAGGCCGAGACGACGACCTCCTGGGAGGCGGGCACGCCATCGGCGGTCAGCACCGCGTCCACCGCCGTGTTCCGCTTCACCAGGGCCAGCGCGATCGTGCCGAGCTCGTGGTGCCGGGCGGAGCTGGTCACGAAACCGATCTGCCGACCGTCGAGTTCCACCGGGGCGCCGTGGGCCGGGAGCTTCTCCTCGGTGCCGTCCAGGTGCAGGAACACCAGGCGGCGCGGGGGCCGTCCGAGGTTGTGCACGCGCGCGACCGTCTCCTGGCCGCGGTAGCAGCCCTTGTTGAGGTGCACAGCAGTGCCGATCCAGCCCAGCTCGTGGACGATCGTGCGGTGGTCGGTCTCGTTGCCCACCCGCGGGCGGTACGCCGCGACGCGCAGCGCCTCGTACGCCCACATACCCGCCGGATCGGCGTGCGCGGCACCGTACTCGGCGAGGCGCTCACGCGGCAGGAACAGCTCGCGGCCCTCCTCCGTCGCGCGCACGACGACGCCCTCGCCCGCGGACGTGTCGCCGTCCGGTTCGGTGCGCGGCTCGAAGACCACCGCGTACGTCTCGGTCAGGTCCTCGACCTCGACGCGCAGCAGGAAGCGCATGCGGTCGAGGAAGGTGACGAGCGCGGGGGCGGTGCCGGGCTCGACGTGCGCCCAGAGAGCCTCGCCGTCGTCGACGACGTACATCGCGTGCTCGATGTGGCCGTTCGGGCTCAGGACGAGGGTGACGGTCGCGTCGCCCGGCTTGAGGTCGGTGAGGTGCTGCGTGGTCAGCGAGTGCAGCCACGACAGGCGGTCCGGGCCGGAGACGCGGACGACGCCGCGGTTCGACAGGTCGACGAACCCCCGGCCCTCCGCAAGCCTGCGTTGTTCGCGCAGAGGGTCGCCGTAGTGCGCGGCGACGCCTTCGTCCGGCGCCTCGGCGGCGACGGCACCGGGCAGGGACAGCAGAGGGCTGGTGACGGTCATGCCGTCCAGCTTAGGTACCTCGCGCGGAAGTCGACGGGGAGGTGGTCCCGTTGCCGACGCCGTCGCCGGCCCTGCTGCCCGCCCCGGCGCCCGTCCGGTCGCCGTCCGTCGGGCCTGGCTCCTCACCACGACGGGCCTCGGGGCCGTCCTCCGCGGCGCTCTCGGCGGCACGGACCCGCACGCAGTCCCCGCAGCGGCCGAAAATCGCGAAGTGCTGGAGGTCGATGTCGAAGCCGTGGCGCGACTCCACGGTGGCCGCGAGCGGCGCGGCGAGGCCCGGCTCGACCTCGGTGACGCCCCCGCAGTCCCGGCACACCAGGTGCAGGTGATTGCTGTGCCCGGCGGGGTGGTACGTCGGGGCGCCGTGCCCGAGATGCGTGTGCTTCACCAGCTCAAGGTGCTCGAGGAGTTCGAGCGTGCGGTACACGGTCGAGATGTTGATGCCGCTGGCGGTCTTGTGGATCTCCGTCAGGATCTCGTCCGGCGTCGCGTGCCCGAGGGTCGTCACCGCCTCCAGCACGAGCTGGCGCTGTGGCGTCAGCCGGTAGCCCTTGTCCCGTAGCTCGCGCTTCCAGTCGGTGGTCACCGGCCAATTCTAGGTCGCCTCACGACTTGGCGGATTCCCACGTGGCAGTGTCCTCGCCGGGACACAATGCCCCACGTGGACGACGAACAGTCCCGGGTGGGGGCACCATCGGACGGCACGTCCGGCGACGGACGTGCGCAGCCGCACGCCGAGTCGCCGGGCGCGGCGCAGGGCGAAGCTTGGCGCGGGTCGGAGCGCGGTTCGGGGAGCGAGTCGGAGGGCGCGTCGCAGGAGGGGTCGACGCGGGCCGAACGTCGCGCCCGGGCACGTGCCGAACGCGAGCGACAACAGATAGCCGACGGCATCAGCAACGTGCACGGCCTCGGGCTGCGCATCCTGGACGACGGCAGCATCGACGAGCGTACGGCCGCCCGCCGCGGTGGCGGCGTCGACGACGACGGGGTGGACGGCGACGCGGGCTCGGGAGCGGGCTCCGGCGGAGGCAACGGGGACGGGGACGGGGACGGGGACGACGGGAGCGACGTCCCGGCCGTGCCGCCCGACCGGCGCAAGTTCCGGCGGCGCCGACGTACCCGGGCCGTCCTGATCTCGATGCTCGTGATGATGCTGTCGCTGGTCCTGGTGGCGGCGGTCGGCGTGTGGTGGTTCATCGACCACTACGCCGGCAAGGTGGACCGCATCGAAAACGCCTTCCCGAACGTCCCGATCGCCGAGCAACCGCCGCGCGGCAAGGGCCTGAACTTCGTCCTCGTCGGACTCGACTCGCGCTCCGACATGCCGACCACCGGGCGCGACGCCAAGGCCCCACTGTGGCAGGAGGGTGCGCAGCGCAGCGACGCGACGATGCTGCTGCACCTGTCGGCGGACCGGACCCAGGCGTACATCGTCTCGATCCCCCGCGACTCGTGGGTGACGGTCCCGGGGCGCGGCGACGCCAAGATCAACGCGGCCTTCTCGTGGGGCGGCCCGCCGCTGCTCATCGACACCGTGCAGCGGCTGACGGATGTGCGCGTCGACCACTTCGCGGCCATCGACTGGGAGGGCTTCAAGAAACTCACCGACGCACTCGGCGGCGTGGACATCGTGGTGGACGAGGAGATCCCGCCGGGCGAGGACGGCCGCGCCTGGACGGTCGGCAAGCACCACATGAACGGTGCCGAGGCGCTGGCGTACGTACGCGAGCGCAAGGGCCTGCCGCGCGGCGACCTCGACCGGGTCGAGCGGCAGCAGGAGTTCATGCGGGCGGTCATGCAGAAGCTGTTGTCCGGCGGCCTGCTGGACGACCCGCTCGACCTGCCGGACCTGCTCGACGCGCTGACCGGCTCGATCAGCGTCGACGACCGGATGTCCAACAGCGACCTGCGCGACCTGGTGTGGGGAATGCGCAAACTGCGCGGCGACGACGTCAGGTTCATGACCGCGCCGGTCTCGGAGCTGACGAACATCGCCGGACAGGACGCGGTGGTGCTCGCCCCCGAGCAGTCGCAGTTCCTCTGGGAGAACCTGCGCGCCGACACGATGGACGTCTACCTGCGGCGCTATCCGAACGCGGAGACGCCGAAGACGGTCGGGTAGCGCGGTGAGCGCCGTGGGCCGCGATCAGTGGTCGGCGGCGCGAGCCTGCCGGCCGCGCACATGCGGTCGGCAGGCCCCGGTACGGCCCGGCTCGGTCGGACTGCCGGGCGTACCCGGTCTGTTCGTCCTACTCGGCGGCGATCTCCGTGTCGACGCGCTTGAGTTGCGCGGACACGTGGGCCTGGAGGGGTTGCCCCATCGCAGCCATGTCGTACGCGTACATCAGCTCGCCCTTGACCAGGCCGTAGAGCCGGTGGCCCGCGGTGTACTCCTTGGCGTCGACCGTGCGCGCCACGACATCCGTGCGGATCTCGACGCGGCCGTTGTCGGTCTCGCCCAACCAGATCTCGACGATGCCGGTCGGATGAGCGAGGGTCACCTCGACGCTGCCGTCGAGCTTCGACTTCCAGTACCCGGTCTCGGTGGCGAGCGGGCGCACCCGGTTGCCGTCGTCGTCCAGCAGCCACGTCCGCGACGTGTAGGCCAGGAACGGCCTGCCGTCCTGCGTGAAGGTCACCTGCTGGCCGTAGCGGAACGCCTCGATCGTCGGGTAGTCGCCGACGCCGGCGCCTTCCCAGGTGCCGAGCAGAAAGGCGAGCGGGACGACGTCGGGGTGCATGTCGTCCGGAATTTCGATCATGTCATCCGGCCTGGTACGGGAACAGTGTCGGCGCCCGAGCCTACCGGGTGGATCAGCTCTGGCCCTTGTAGAGCTTGGAGACGGTGAGCGCCGCGAACCAGGCGACCATGATGCCGACGACGACCAGCATCACGATGAAGAACGTGTGCACCTTGCTGCTCCTTGGGCGAGTGCCGCGCGTCGTGCCGCGAACCAGGCTGAATCCGCGATCAGTGTACGGGCGCGGGGGGTGCCGGAACCGCCCAGGGTGGCGTACGACACGGCCGTGGGACGGGCGCCGGCCGCCGGGCGCACTACCGTGAGCCGGATGAAGCGGAGTCTTGTGGTGAAGGTGACGGCAGGCCTGGACGCGCCCGAGCGGTGCTCGCAGGCGTTCACCGTCGCGGCCGTGGCGGTGGCCGGCGGCGTCGAGGTGTCCCTGTGGCTGACCGGCGAGTCGGCGTGGTTCGCGCTGCCCGGCCGTGCCGCGGAGTTCACCCTCCCGGAGGCCGCGCCGCTGACCGACCTGCTGGAGGCGGTCCTCGCGGGCGGCCGCGTGACTGTGTGCACTCAGTGCGCGGCGCGGCGGGAGATCACCGGCGACGACGTGATCCCGGGCGTGCGGATCGCGGGCGCGCAGGTGTTCGTGCAGGAGGCGATGGCCGACGACGCGCAGGCGCTCGTGTACTGACGTCCACACGTGCTGGCGTGCGCGCGTACTGGCGTGCACGTGTGTACCGACGTCCGCGCGTACCGACGTCCACGCGGACCTACTCGTCGAACCACTTCTCCCCCGGGTCGCGGCGATTGGCGACGATCGCCGCGAACGGCGGGATCACCATGGCCACGACGCTCATCGCCACGGCTGCCGGCACCGAGACAAAACGGATCACCGCCCATGCGAGCACGAACAATGTCAGGCAGGTGCCCATGAGCGCGAAGTAGAGCCTGCGGCGCCGACGCACCCTTCCACCGTACGTCCGGGGCGGCGAAAAGCCCCGTCCCGCCGCGACGGCCGGCGGCCTGCCGTCAGTGGCTGATGCCCGACAGGTTGAGGCCCACGACGCCCGCCAGGATCAGCGCGATCGAGACGAGCTTGAGGACCGACGAGGATTCGCCGTACAGGAAGATGCCCATGATCGCGGTGCCCGCGGCGCCGATGCCGGTCCACACGGCGTACGCCGGCCCGACGTCGAGTGTCTTGAGCGACAGCGTCAACAGGCCGAAGCTGCTGATGGCGCACAGCGCGAACCCGATCGTGGGCCACAGCTTGGTGAACCCGTCGCTGGCTTTGAGCAGCAGCGCGAACCCGGTCTCCAGAACCCCCGCGACGATGACGAGCAGCCAAGCCATCAGCGCCTCCCCTCCCCCTCGCGGACGCGACCGTCCGTCGGTCGGTTGCGTGCGCGATCATGAATCGTTTCTGCGGACGATGGGTTAGTCACAACGGCGATCTTGCCCGAGACCCGGCGTGCTCACACGGACGGGTATGCGCAAGGGCGGTGCCCCTCGCCCTTTCGGGGGAGGGGCACCGCCCTTGCGCGAACGCCCGGATGGGACAGGCACCGTGGGTGTACGTCCGAAGGAGACCCGTGCCACCGTCGTCCGCGCCGCCTTGCGACGGGCGTCGACCGCCGAGCGCCGGAGCGTCCGGGACGTCGAAGCGTCCGAACCTCGGAGCGTGGTCGGAGCGTCAGACCGCGATCTCGACCTCGGCGACGCCGCCCTTCTCGGCGACGACCGCACGGTCCACGGTCGCGCCGGGGACCAGCGCACGCACGGTCCAGGTGCCCGGGGCCGCGAAGAACCGGAACTGGCCGCTCGCGGAGGTGGGGACCTCCGCGGTGAAGTCGCCGCCCGCGTCCAGGAGACGCACGTAGCCGTTTATCGGCTGTCCGCCCTTGGTCACGGAACCCTGGATGATCGTCTCGTTCGCCACGTCTACTCCTGCCAGATCCGGCCCGCCGGCCTTAGCGCCGCACATGTCGTAACTCCTTGCCTTATATGCGCTGAGCGCTTACTTGCCGGAACCGAGCTCGATCGGCACGCCGACGAGCGCGCCGTACTCGGTCCAGGAACCGTCGTAGTTGCGGACGTTGGCCTGGTCGAGCAGCTCGTGCAGCACGAACCAGGTGTGCGCCGAGCGCTCGCCGATGCGGCAGTACGCGATGGTGTCCTTGGACAGGTCGACACCCTCGCCCTCGTAGAGGGCCTTGAGCTCCTCGTCGGACTTGAAGGTGCCGTCGTCGTTGGCGGCCTTCGACCACGGGATGTTCTTCGCGGTCGGGACGTGGCCGGCCTTCTGCGACTGCTCCTGCGGCAGGTGCGCGGGGGCGAGCAGCTTGCCGGAGAACTCGTCGGGCGAGCGCACGTCGACCAGGTTGGTGGTGCCGATCGCCGCGAGGACGTCGTCGCGCCAGGCGCGGATCGACTTGTCCTGCTCCTGGGCGACGTAGGTGGTCGCCGGGCGCTCGACGACCTCGACGACCAGCTCGCGGGAGTCGAGCTCCCACTTCTTGCGGCCGCCGTCGAGGAGCTTGACGTCGCCGTGGCCGTAGAGCTTGAAGTACCAGTAGGCGTAGGACGCGAACCAGTTGTTGTTGCCGCCGTAGAGGACCACGGTGTCGTCGTTGGCGATGCCCTTGGCGGACAGGAGCGCGCCGAACGCCTCCTGGTCCACGAAGTCGCGCTTGACCGGGTCCTGGAGGTCCTTGCGCCAGTCGATGCGGACCGCGCCGCGGATGTGGTTCTTCTCGTACGCGGCGGTGTCCTCGTCGACCTCGACCAGGACGACCTTCGGGTTGTCGAGGTTGGCCTCGACCCAGGCGGCGTCTACCAGGACGTCGGAACGGCTCATGGGGTGTCTACCTCCGGTGTGTGGGCACGCCGCACGGAGGCGGCAGGCCACGAGACTGGGCACTGCACGGGCAGAAAAAGTCGGGGGATGCGCTTCGTCGACGCGCGGCGGCGGCCTTCACCGTCCGGCTCCGGGGCCCGCCACCCGCACGGGTCGGGGGTCCTGGTCCGGTGGCGCGGTCGGCCGCTCCGGTGCTCTCCGGGGCTGGCCGCGGCTCCGCGGGTGCGCCGCCGTGTCCTCGGTCGGGCATGCGGATGCATGGCTCGCGAGTCGCGGGCGGGCTTTGCGGGCCGCCGGTCACATGGTCGCGGTCGTACGCGGAAACTCGTCGAGTCCGCCGGTCGCCGACCTGTGTGCCCGGGTGCGCGTCAGCGCAGGCAACACAGGCAGGTTGCGGTGCGGCACAGGTCCACTGCGCGCCGCTTGGTGAGGTCTGCCTGTCGCTTCACGTTCCCGATCGTAGGGACGTATGACCGGCAATGTCATGCCCGTGTCATATATCGAGACGCAAATGCCCGGATGGTGAGATGCGACGTCGGGCCACGGGGGTCTTTGTCATGGTTTCCTGCGGTCTGACGCTCAACAAAGTCTCGTCCTTGCCGACGACCGTGATCCGGAAGCTCACGATCTCGTCGGGCGGGATGCTCGTCGCGCCGGGCACGGTCAGCGTGCCTCCCGGGCCGCCGTAGCCGCCCTCCGGCACCACCCACGACGACGCGGTCTCCTGGCGCCCGCGGGTGCCGTAGACGTCGAGCTGGCACCGGGTTCCCGCGGGGACGCCGGACAACATGAGGTCGATGCCGGTGCCGTACGTCGCCGGGCGGTAGTCCAGCGTCATCGCGGCCCCCGACGCCGCATCGGAGGCCTTGACCGTGCGCTGGTCGGCCGGCGGCCGGGAAGGCCCGGGCGGTGTCGTCGGGACGGGCGAGGGCGGTATGGCACTGGCCGTTCCGGCGGCGGTCGGCGAGCCGCCGTCCTCGGCCCCGAGCGCCCAGCCGAGCGTGCCGGTCAGGATCGCCAGCGCGGCCGCGGCGGCGAGCAGGACGTGGCGCGTGCGCTTCTCCCGGTGCACGCGTTCCGCGGCCGTGGTGAAGACGCGCGCGGGCGGCAGCTCGTCGGCGGCCCCGCTCGCCTCCGCCTCGGCCGGGGTGAGGCGGGCCAGGAAGCCCGGCAGTACGGCGAGTTCCTCGTACGCGGCGCGGCACTCGGGACAGACGGCGACATGCGCGCGGACCCACTGCGCCTCGCTGTCGCTGAGCGCGCCGAGGACGTACGCGCCGAGGTCGAGGCGCAGGGCGGCGCAGATCTGCTTCGCGGGGTCGTCGGTGTCCGCGCTGTCGGCATCCGTGCTGTCGGCATCCGTGCTGTCGGCGTCGGTACGTCCAGAGCGCGAGCTGCCGGAGTGCGAGCTGCCGGAGTCCGCACTGTGGGACGCGAGTTCGTCTGCCGAGACGGCGGAGGCCTTGGCGAGCACGGGGGCAGCCGCGGGCGCCGCGGGTGGCTTGGGGCGTAGCCACGGGTTGTCGGGGCGCTCGGCCTCGCCGGGCTTCTCGGTCGCTTCGGTCGCCTCGGTCGCCGGCGCCGCCTCGGCCGGTTCGCGCGTGCCTGGCTCTCCGTCGTCCGCGGCTGCGGGCACCGGCGGCGCATGGGCGGGGCGGGGTGGGACCGGCGGGGTGGTCGGACGCGGCGGCACGGCAGGGCGTTCGGGGACGGCGCCGGACGTACGGTCGGCGTCGGCCTCGGCGCGACCGGCGGCGCCGGCACCTTCGGACGCCCCCTCGTCCGGAGCCTCAGCCGGAGCCTCAGGCGGCAACGGGGCGGGGAACGCGGGCGGTTCGGCGTCCGCGTCCGACAAGGCGGGCGCGGGCCTGCGCCGGTCGGGCCTGGCCGTTGCCGGGCGAGGTACGTCGGGCACGCCGCGCTCGTCGGGCCCGCCGCGCTCCTCGGGCATACCGGGCTCGTCGACACCCCTCACGGCACCAACCCCCGTTCCTCCAAGGCGACGCGCAGTGCGCGCAGTGCGTAGTACGTCCGCGATTTGACGGTGCCTTCCGGCACCCCGAGCACTTTGGCGGCCTCGGCGACCGACCTGCCTCGGTAGTACGTCTCCAGTAACACCGCCCTGTGCTCCGGAGTGAGCGCCCCCAGTGCTTCGGCCACTTCCCACGACAGCAAGGCCCTGTCGAACTCGTCCTCGGCGCGCTCGTCGGCAACCGACAGCAGCGGAGCGTCGCCGGTTTCCGGCGGCCGCGCGCGTCGTGCCCGGCTGCCGTCTATGACGAGGTTGCGGGCGACCGTGCACAGCCATCCGCGGATGGGTCCGCGCGCGGGATCCAGCGCCTCCGGATGCCGCCAGGCACGCAGCAACGTCTCCTGCACGACGTCTTCGGCCCACAGGCGGTCGCCGTCGGTGAGCCGAAGCGTGTAACCGAGCAGCGGTCCGGCGTGTTCCAGGTAGAGCGCGCGGATGACCGCTTCGTCCGCCGTGGGCAGGGGAGCTGACGTCGTGTCAGGGGTTCGCTCCGGGACGGAAGGGGCCACTATCGGCGCGAGCCCGCGCGCGGCGGCCGACACCCCGTCACCGGCGGAAGACACGTCCGCCGGCCGGGCGACGACATCGCTTTTGCCGGTCACATCCCCTTCACGCGCGGGGGAATGCGCCGGTTCATCGCTTCCCCCCGCCCCGCCCCGGCGGCGTTTCCACGGCATGCGACGAATCCTGCCGTGATCTTTGCCGCACCACCAGAGGGAAGCCCCGCAGAGCGGCCGCCGATCTGATCAAGGCGGAGTGCTGCGGGGAGCCTTGCGAGTGCCGCGCATCAGCCCGGCTTCGCGCCACAAGCTCCACGGACCAGAGCCGCAGCCGGCACCGCGCCTCAGCCCGGCACCGCATCAGCCCAGCGCCGCGCGTCAGCCCAACGCCGCCCGGCCTAGGAGGTAGACGGCGGGCGCGGCCAGCGCAAGCGGCAGGGCGACTCCCGCGGTGAAGTGCACGAACTTCGACGGGTGGTCGTACCCCGCGGTACGGCGACCCAGCAGGCCCATCACACCCGCTCCCACCCCCAGGGCCACGGCGGTGCCCCCGACGTTCAGGACCGACCCGGCGACCAAGCCGGCGACCGCCGCGGCGGCGAGGCCGAGGGCGGCGCCCAGCGGGCCGGGGAGCGGCATCGCGGCGGGAAGCACGGCTACGGCGACGGCGGCGGCGCCGACCACGACGAGCGCGCCGTCCCGTACGTCCGGGCTCTCCACCCGGGCGGCCAGCACGAACAGCACGTCCAGGACCGTCAGAAGCGCGGCAGACGCAGTGACCGTGAGAGCGGGGAGCAACTCCGGGCGGCCGTCCCGGCGCGCGAGTTGCTGGAGCAGTACGACGCCGAGCACGGCGGCCAGAATGCCCGGCAGTATGCCGAGCGCGTCGTCGCCGGCCTTCAACACAGCCACGTCCGCCGCGAAGCCGGCGAGGATTGCGAGCGCGATCCCCTGACGCGCCGGCCACATGCCGTGCAGTCGGAACCACCCTGCGGCCGTGACGACTTGCAGGACGGCGACACTTACGACAATGGCGGGTCCGCCGACGAGCGCGCCGACGACGAGAGCGCCCGCCAAGCCCGAGGTGAGTAGCGCGGGGAGCAGTCCAGGGGGATGCCAGATAGGCACGCGGCGGGCCGCGCGCTCGGCCGCCTGCCGCCCGGGGGCGGGTACCTCCGCGTAGTCGTCCCGCTTGCCCCGCCTGCCCCGCCCGCTCGTCTCACCCCGCTCGTCCCGAGCGTCGAACGGCGCAGGGGCGTCCAGAACATCCGAATCACCGAAGCCCGCACGCGCGTCGAACTCGGCACCGACTTCGACCATGACGCCGCCGTCGTATCCGTCCGCGCCGTCGAACTCGGCGTCCCTGTCGAACTCGGCGGCCCCGTCGAACGTGTCGAACCCTTCGAGCCGCCGGTCGCCCCCGGCCTGCTCCTCGTACGGCGCATAGGCGACGGGCGCGGGGTGGCCGTACGCCGACTCCTCCCCGCCACCGGGCGCGTAGGGCACGTACAACTCCGCGGCGAACGCCTCGCCGGCGTACGGCTCCCCCGCATACGGCTCCGCTGCCGCCTCGTACTGCTGCTGCTCATAGGCCTGGGCATATTGCTGCGGGAAACCGCCGCTGTCGTACTGCTGCGTGTCGTATTGCTGCGTGTCGTATCGCTGCGAGCCGGGGCGGGCGTCCGGCAGCGTCGGCACCTGCTGCGGATGTCCCTCGTAGTCATAGCCCGCCGCCGCGTAGCCGTCGCCGGATCCACCGCCCGAATAGCCGTCGGGGTAAGCGTCGGCCGCATATCCGCCCTCGACAGCGCTGCCGACGTAGCCCTCCGCGTAGCCGTCCGCCGCCACGTAGCCGTCGACCGCCGCGTGGCCGTCCGCGTACTGCCCGGGATGCGCCCCGTCCGCCCAGCCGTCGAATTCCTGCCGTGCGTGCTGCCCGTGCTGCCCCTGGGGCGTCCCGCTCATCCGCCGGCGAAGGGCGGCAGGACCTCGACGGTTCCGCCCTCGGTCAGGAGCACCGAGCCGTGGTCGCGCTTGCCGACCGGGTTGCCGTCCACGACGAACGAGCAGTTCCCGACCACCGGGACGAAGCGCGGCGAACCCGCGTGGCGCTCGCGTGCCGCGCGCAGCGCGTCGGCGAGCGTGTCCGCGTCGTACACCTCCTCGGCTGTGCCCGCGGCCTCCTTGGCCGCGGCCCAGTACCGCATCGTGCCGACCGCCATCGCGCCCACTTCCGTTCACAACTCTCCCGCGCCGCGTAGGCCGCGGCGGACACCAGAGTGCCCCATCATCGCGCCCGCGCACGCCTCGTCCGCACGCCGCCGCCTATCCGGGGATCCGCCCGTTCACCCACGCGCCGATGCGTTTGACCAGTTCGGGGCCCACGGCGTTCTCCGCATGGCCGAGTCCGGGCTCGATCCACAATTCCCTCGGTTCACGCGCCGCGGCGTACAGCTGTTCGGCGTGGTCCACCGGAAAGTACGCGTCGCGGTCGCCGTGCACGATCAGGAGCGGCACCGGCGACAGGCGCCCGACCAGGTCTTTGGGAGCCTGCGGGATCGGATTCCAGCGTCGCGGCGAGACGCGCGTCTTGAGGACCGTTCGGGTGACGAGTCGTCCGACCGGGTGATTGATGGCCAAATGAATCCGGCGCATTGGCGGCGTACCCCGGTAGTACCAGCGCGAGGGGGCGCTCACCGCGACGACCGCGTCCACTCCCCCGTGCAGCGCGGCGTGCCGCACCACGACCGAGCCGCCCATCGAGAAGCCGACCGTGGTCACCCTCCGATAGCCCATTTGGCGGGCCCAGGCGACCGCCGCGTCCAAGTCGAGAACCTCGCGGTCCCCCATGGTCGCGTGACCGCCGGAGGCCCCGTGGCCGCGGAAGTCGAAGCCGATGACGCCGCCGTACGCCCGCAGCACGTCCATCACCGCCGCGACACGCGGCCTGCGCCACGATCCGGTGAATCCGTGCGCCACCACGAAGGCCAGATCCCGGGCGCTGTCCGGATGGTGGACGGCGCTGATGCGTACGCCATCGGCGCTGATCAGCACATCGTGACGAACCGAGTGCGCATGCGTGGCGGTATTCGTCCGCGATACGGGACGATCGCCGTCTCCATCGGAAAGCGGTGCCATGTCGGCTATCCTGACTCGCGAGTCCACTGGGGTGGAAACGGCCGGGTTGATTTCCGGCCGGGCTGGAAGGTGACGACCTGATGTCTCCGGACCGGCTGACACCACCCCCGACGACTCGTGAAGAGGATCCGGGCGACGACGCCCCGGGTCCTTTCGTGTTTTCGTGGAGGTGAGAATGCGGCGCACGCCAGGACCCACAACGTCCTTGCCGCGCCCGCACACCCGCCACCGAACAGGTGCGGACCCGATCGTCCGCACCGGGCGAGGGGAGCCCAGTTGAGTGCCCTGCTGCTGCTCACGAACGCGCTCCAGCCGTCGGCCGAAGTGCTTCCCGCGCTCGGCCTTCTGCTGCACCAGGTCCGCGTGGCCCCGGCGGAGGCGTCCGCGCTCGTCGACGCGCCACCCGCGGACGTCATCCTGGTCGACGGCCGCCGGGACCTCCCACAGGTGCGCAGCCTGTGCCGGGTCCTGCGCACGACCGGGGTCGGCTGTCCGCTGATCCTGGTCACCACCGAAGGTGGCCTGGCCGCGCTGACCGCCGACTGGGGCGTGGACGACGTGCTGCTGGACACCGCGGGTCCCGCCGAGGTCGAGGCGCGCCTCAGGCTCGCCATAGGGCGCCTGCAGGCCGCCCAGGGCGCGGAGGACGAGCCGACCGAGATCCGCAACGGCGACCTGACCATCGACGAGGCGACGTACAGCGCGAAGCTGCGCGGCCGGGTGCTCGACCTCACTTTCAAGGAGTTCGAGCTCCTGAAGTACCTCGCCCAGCACCCGGGCCGCGTCTTCACGCGCGCCCAACTGCTGCAGGAGGTGTGGGGGTACGACTACTTCGGCGGCACCCGCACCGTCGACGTCCACGTACGCCGCCTGCGCGCCAAACTCGGGCCCGAGCACGAGTCGCTGATCGGCACGGTGCGCAACGTCGGCTACCGCTTCGTGGTGCCCGACCGGGGCGCCGAGGCGGAGGCGCGCAGCCAAAGTGCGTCGGCAGGGGCCGTTTCGGTGGCAGACGTGGTCCCGGAGCAGGCATCCTGAAGGCCGTTCCGACCGGATTCGAGCGGATCCGGTCACGCATTCCACTACGAGCGGGGACACTGCGGATATGAGTGACGGGCGTCGTCCCTACAATGGTGGCGTGCCCAAGGTGACCCGCGACGACGTTGCCCGCCTCGCGGGGACGTCGACCGCCGTGGTCAGCTACGTGGTCAACAACGGACCGCGACCGGTCGCTCCGGCGACCCGTGAGCGCGTCCTCGCCGCGATAGAACAGCTCGGATACCGGCCCGACAGCGTCGCGCAGGCGATGGCGAGCCGGCGTACGAACCTGATCGGCCTCGTGCTGCCCGACGCTCGGCAGCCGTTCTTCGCCGAGCTCGCGCACACCGTCGAGAAGGCCGCCTTCGACAAGGGCCGCCTGGTGCTGATCGGCAACTCCGACTACGAGGACGACCGCGAGCTGCACTACGTGCGGGCGTTCCTGGGCATGCAGGTGTCCGGTCTGGTGCTGGTCAGCCAGGGCCCGTCGGAGCGCGCGGCGCAGGAGATCGCGGCGCGCGACGTACGCGTGGTCCTGATGCACCGGCAGCCCAACGCGCTCAGCGGCGACGCGGTGGTCCTGGACGACGTCGAGGGCGCCTACCTGGCCACCCGGCACCTCATCGAGGCGCACGGCCTCACCCGCATCCACTGCCTCGGCGGCCCGCCGTCCACGCCCGACCTCGGCGACCCGGTGACGGACCACGTGACGGGCTGGCGGCGCGCGATGCAGGAGTCGGGGCTGCCGACGGACGGGCTGGTGCGGGGCGCGCCGTTCAACCGCTTCGGGGCGTACGGCGTGGCCCGCGAGATGCTGGCCGAGCAGGACCGCCCGGGCGCGCTGTTCTGCTCGACCGACGACCAGGCCATAGGCGTGCTGCGGGCGGCCCGCGAGCTGGGGCTCCGCGTACCGGACGACCTCGTCGTGGTCGGCTTCGACGACATCGCCGAGGCGGCCTTCGCGGACGTACCGCTGACCACGGTGGCCGCCGACCGCGCGGCGATGGCCGAGGCGGCCGTGGACCTCGCCCTGGAGCGCGAGCCGGCGGCCCCCGGCGAGGAGCGCGTACGCAGCTTCCCGGCCCGCCTGGTGGTCCGCCGCAGCTGCGGCTGCTGACCCGGCCTCCCGGCTCGGCGCCAACTATTTGCTCGACCTGACACCTCGTCAGATCACTGTCATCCACCCTGCCGGTCCCGCACGGCAGACCGTGAGGATTGCTACTCTCCCTCCCTGTTCCACTTGTTGGTATTCGGGGAGGGGCTTCACCGATGGCGTACACGCCGTCTCACGCACAGGGCATGCCGCCCGCATACGCCCAGCAGCCACCCCCGGAGCCGCCCCGCAACGCCCGCGGCGAAACCCCGGTAGAGACAGAACGCCGCTGGCTGGGCAACATCGCCTCGATCGCACTGCCGATGTTCCTCGCGGCGAAGCTGCTGAAGCCCAAGTACCACACGGGGCGTCCCGACCCGGTGATGGAACGGGTCATCCGCATCCGAGCGTGGCTGGGCATGGCCGTGGTCTTCGCCGTATTCGTACGGATCTTCTACGACCGGAAGTCCAAGGGGCCCGGCACGACGCCGACGACCGGCGACCCCGCGGGCATTCCCACCGGCATCCCGAGCATGCCGAGCTTCCCGACAAACTTTCCGACGAACTTTCCCACGAACCTGGGTATGCCGCAGGGCGGTTCCGGGGCGGCGCCCTCAGCGGAAGCGCTCGCCAACGTGCCGATGCCGCAGGTCACCAAGCCCCCCTCCATCCCGACGAACATCCCCACGGGAGTGCCGACGAACCCGCTGGGCGACGCCGACAAAGCGCTTCAGCAGGCCAACCAGATCGGCGAGAACCTGAACACCGGTGTCACCGTGGCCCAGGAACTCGCCGGCGCGGTGATCGAGCGCATCATGATCGCCCCGCTCCTCTGCGCCCTCGGCATAGTCGTCGTCGGGTTCCTTCTGGTGATCTCCGCGGCGCCCCACGCGCGCGGCACGACGCTCAGCCAGCTTCGCCACCCCATCCGCGTCATCGTCGTCTTCGCCATTCCCGCGGCTCTCGGCATCGGGGCCTACCTGGGATTGCACGCGGGCGCGGGGCTGCGCGGCAAGACGTACATGCTCAATGAGGACGGCACAACGCTTCAGCTCGCGCTGTCGTGGGCCGCGGTCTTCGCGTTGTTCTGGAGCGTCCTGTACGCGCTCGGTGCGCTGTGGCAGGTCACACGGCACCTCTTCGCCGCCATCGACGGCCACCCGCTGCTGCCGGCGCTGCTCGCCACGTGGCTCGCCTGGACGCTGGTCCTGAACGACCTGACAGTGGACCTCGGCAGCGACTTCGTGCCGCTCGCCGGTGCGATGGGCAACAACGACGCCGTACCGGACAACGTCAAGGCGGCCATCGGCATCCTGGGCGCGACCACCATCACCGTCCTGGCGCTCTGGGAGATCTCCCGCATCGGCAAGTGGAACGGCATCAACTTCCGCAGCGGGCCCTTCGTTCACCGTCCCTGACGACCCTGCGCGACGTAGAGCAGCACGAAGGGGTGTGCCGCCACTGGCGGCACACCCCTTCGTATCGCTCTTCGCCGCCGCTACTCCATCGCGATGACGTGGTAGGGCCGCAAGTTGTAAGTCACCGACTGGTTGAACGCGTTCGGGACGTTCTCCATAAGCTCCTTGTCCACCGGGTACGCGTGTCCGGCCACGTACACGCGCCCGTTTTCCTCGTGGAAGAGAACGTCCCGCATGAGGGCGAGGACGGCAAGCGTGGCGCGGCCCGGAAACTCCTTCAGGTTCGTCAAGGTGCCGTCCGCCGCGGACAACCGGACCAGGCTCATGGGCCTGCCGGTGATCATGCCGCCGTCCTGCACCATCACCAGCAGGTCCCCGGACTCCTCGACGCGCACCGGATACAGCTTGCCCTGCTGCTTCAAGCCGAGTGTGCTCTTGCCTTCGGCCACGCTCGTCGTCCAGAGCTTCTGACCGGTCTTGCGGTCGACGGCCGTCACCAGGTTCGCGGACCCGCTGCCCTGGTTGAGTGAGGCAGACATGTCACTGCCGGGCACGTAGATGACCTTGTCGCTGGCCAGGACCGGTACGTTCCCGACCAGGCTGGTGCTGCTGCCCCGCGGACCCGCCACGGTGAAGCCGTCGGTGATCTTGAACGCTTCCTTGCCTTGGTCATCGAGCACCGTGACCTCGGGCGGCTGTGTGCTGAGCGCGCCGTGCGAGCGTACGACGACCACGGGGTCGGTGGAGACGACGTCGATCCCGCCCAGGCTGAAACCGGCGCCGCCGGGAACCTCGAACTGCCACTTCGGCTTGCCGGTGGCCACATTCAGCTCGGCCAGGATGGTGCCGCTGTCGTACCCGCACGACACCTTCGCGATCAGCTTGGTGCCGCCGGTGACAGCGTCGGAGGTGCACCCCTCCCCCAAGGACGACTCCAGCGACCACAGGTTCCGGCCGTCGGTCGCGCGGTACCCCTTGCCGTCGAAGACCACGGTCCCGTCCGACACCGAGATGCCTTCGGTCGGAAGCACATAGTCTTCGAGGCCTGGTGTGTCCGTGTCGCCCGAGTCGGCGACGTCGGCCGACCAGACTTTCTTGCCCTGGTCGAGCTCGATCGCTTCGAGCGTGGTGCAGTCCTGCTTGCCGCCGAAGGCGACGTACGCCTGCTTGTCCCCGCTCTGCAGGTCGACGTCGCAGACGAACTCACCGGCCGACGACGAGTATTCCCAGGCCAGGCGACCGGTGTTCTTGTCGTAGGCGGCGACGCGCTTCTCCTCCGCGACGACGATGTTGGCGGCGGTGTACCAGACGCCTGTGCGCGCCAGCCTCCCCTCGCCGAATTTTGTGACCGGCACCGACTCCGGGACGTCCCGGCCCTCTCGGATCGACCACAGGACCTCCGCCTTGGCCAACGGGGTTCCGGCCTTGCTCTCCCCGGCGTCGCTCTTCGCCTCACCGACCGCACCCGGCAGGGCCGCGGCCGCGACGAGCGCCGCGGCCACGCCGAGGGGCAGCAGCCACGAACGCTTGTGCTTGCGGGGTCGCATGAGCGGTGGGCCGAGCTGGATGTCCTGGGGCCGCGCCGGCGGACCGTACGCGGCGGGCGGAACCGGGCCCGCCGCGGGCCGGAACCCGCTGGTGCCCGGACCGGACCCGTGGCCGGTCGGCGGCCCCGCGGGCGGCGGCATACTCCCGGGCTGGAAGTTGCCGGGAGCGTAGTTGCCCGGCGGGTAGTTCCCCGGGCCGGACGAACCCGGCGGCGGGCCCGGCGGCTGCGGCTCGACGTAGCCGCCACCACCCGACCACTGCGGCTGTTGCGGCGGCATGTATTGCTGCGGTGGCTGCTGCGCCCCCGAAGGAGCCGAGCCCGGCGGCGGGCCGTATGACGGCTGACCCGTGGGCGGAGGCGCCCACGGAGCGGCCTGCGGGGGCGCCCACTGGTCGGCGGCCTGCGGCGGCGCCCAGGGGGCCTGCTGCCCGGGCGGCGGCCCTTGCGGAGCGTACGCAGGCGGCGGGGCACCGGCCTGTCCAGGCGCTCCCGGTGTCCCTGGCCCGCTCGGAGGCGGCTGCCACGCCTGGCCGCCCTGCGGCGGCACATAGGGCTGCCGACCGTCGTCCGGCTCGTTGTTGTCCGGGACCTGGAACGAAGGAGGCGGGTTCGTCACGCGCCACCACCGGTCGGGCCCGTGGGGATGTCCGCGGGTCCGGGCACGGGCGCGCCGAGACCGCGCGGTGCCGGCAGGTCCTTGTACGGGTTCGTATCGGTGAAGCCGGTCTCCTTGATCGAGTTGTCCCACCACAGAGCGGTGAAAGCCATCGACGACAGCGCCGCGACGGTGATCAGAACTCCCACCAACCCGACCAGGAGCTTCCTCGGGCGCGCGGGTCCCCGGTACGGCTGTGGGGGTGGCGGCTGCGCGGCGCCCCACTGCTGTTGGTGGGGGATACCGCCGTGCGGGCCTGGGGGAGGCGCGTACGACATCGTCGAATCCTGTTCATGGGGGGGAACGCCGGTCAGTCTCGACACGCTATCGGCAGCAACCCCCCTGCCGCCCAAGTCGGACGCCCCAACCAGCAGTTCTCGCCCGAATCGTCGGCTTTGCCACCAAGAAGACCCGCACGGTGCGTCTTCGCGCGTCGGCACAGGTCCGCCCCGCTTCACGACAGGCGCCGTACGGTTGGGGCATGGTCGACGGTGAGGGTTATGTAGCGGGCACGAACCGGATGGACGCGGCGGATGTCGCGGTGGTCCTGGGGCTTGCGGAGGAGGCCGCGCGGGTGGACGGGGCCGCGCCGCTGTCCGAGCAGACGCGGCTCGAGCTGCGGCACGGGGCGCCCGGTGCGCGCGAGTTGCTGTTGCGGGTGCGGGACGAGGTCGCCGGGTACGCGCACTTGGACGTGTCGGACCCGCACGACGGGCCTTCCGGCGAGTTGTTCGTGGCACCGGGCGCGCGGGGCAAGGGGTACGGCAGGCTGCTCGTGCAAGCGCTGCTGGACGAGGCCCGGCGGCGCGAGGGGAGCGGGCGGCTGCGGGTGTGGGCGCACGGGAAGCAGGCCGCCGCGGAGCGCTTGGCGGCGGAGCTCGGCTTCAGCGCGTTCCGCGAGCTGTGGCAGATGCGCCGCGCGGTCGACCTGCCGGTGCCGGAGACGCAGCCGCCGCCCGGGGTGACGGTACGCACGTTCGTCCCCGGCCAGGACGACGACGCCTGGCTCGCGCTCAACGCGAAGGCGTTCGCGCATCACCCCGAGCAGGGCTCCTGGACGCACGACGACCTGCGCCTCCGCATCGCGGAGCCGTGGTTCGACCCGACGGGGTTCTTCCTGGCCGAGGACGCCGACGGCCGGCTGGTCGGGTTCCACTGGACGAAGGTGCACCCGGCCACCGCCGCCGAGGGCCCGCTCGGCGAGGTGTACGTGGTGGGTGTGGACCCGTCCGCGCAGGGCAGTGGACTCGGCAAGGCACTCACCGCAGTCGGCCTCACCCATCTGGCCCAGACCGAAGCCGACGGCGCGCCGCTCGCCGAGGTCCTCCTGTACGTCGACGCGGACAACGAGGCGGCGGTCGCCGTCTACACCCGTCTGGGCTTCCGTGTGCATACCGTGGATGTGATGTACCGGCACCAGGACTGAACCCGGGCGCTTTGCGGCGGCACTCCGGTTTCCGGGGCGTCGTTTCGTATTTACCGTGGAGACACCGATCCCCGGGAGGATGATCAGATGACCGCCGATCTGCCCGCATCCGCCCGCACCCGCCACCTCGCGGTGGCCCCCGTACCCGAAGACGGCGACGGCTCGGCGAACCTCGTGGGTCCGGCGGTCGCCGTCGTCGGCGCGCGCGCCGACGAGACCGACCTGCCCGCCGACCGCTTCCTCGACCGCGAGGGCAGCTGGCTGGCGTTCAACGAACGTGTGCTCGAGCTGGCTGAGGACCCCACGACACCGCTGCTGGAGCGCGCCCGGTTCCTGGCGATCTTCGCCTCCAACCTGGACGAGTTCTTCATGGTGCGCGTCGCGGGTCTCAAGCGCCGCATCGCGACCGGCATGGCGGTACGCGCCGCGAGCGGCCTGCAGCCGCGCGAGGTGCTGGAGAGCATCTGGTCGCGCAGCCGCGGCCTGATGGCCCGGCACGCCACGTGCTTCCACCACGACGTCCTGCCCGCGCTCGCGGACGCCGAGATCGAGCTGCTGCGCTGGGACGACCTGACCGAGGGCGAGCACCAGTCCCTCTACACGCTCTTCCGCGAGCGCATCTTCCCGGTGCTGACGCCGCTGGCCGTCGACCCCGCGCATCCGTTCCCGTACATCTCGGGGCTGTCGCTCAACCTCGCGGTCGTCGTCCGCAATCCGCGCTCCGGCAACCAGCACTTCGCGCGCGTCAAGGTGCCCCCGCTGCTGCCCCGGTTCGTCGAGGTCTCCCCCGCGCGCTTCGTGCCGCTGGAGGACGTCATCGCGGCACATCTCGGCGACCTCTTCCCCGGCATGGAGATCCTGGGCCGCCACACCTTCCGGGTCACCCGCAACGAGGACCTGGAGGTCGAGGAGGACGACGCCGAGAACCTCCTCCAGGCCCTCGAACGCGAGCTGATGCGCCGCCGGTTCGGGCCGCCGGTACGCCTGGAGGTCGCCGAGACGATCGACCCGCACGTCCTCGACCTGCTGGTACGCGAGCTCGGCGTGGGCGAGAAGGAGGTCTATCCGCTGCCCGGCCCGCTCGACCTGACCGGGTTGCACGCGATCGCCGACCTGGACCGCCCGGAGCTGACGTACCGCAAGTTCATCGCCGGGACCCACCGCGACCTCGCCGAGGTGGAGACCGCGCACTCCGCCGACGTGTTCGCCGCGATGCGCAGGCGCGACGTGCTGGTGCACCACCCGTACGACTCGTTCGCCACCTCGGTGCAGGCGTTCCTGGAGCAGGCCGCCGCCGACCCGCACGTGCTGGCCATCAAGCAGACGCTGTACCGCACGTCGGGCGACTCCCCGATAGTCGACGCGCTCATCGACGCCGCCGAGTCGGGCAAGCAGGTCCTGGTCCTGGTCGAGCTGAAGGCCCGGTTCGACGAGAGCAACAACATCGAGTGGGCGCGCAAGCTCGAGCAGGCCGGCTGCCACGTCGTGCACGGCGTCGTCGGCCTCAAGACGCACTGCAAGCTGTCGCTCGTGGTCCGCCAGGAAGGCGACACGCTGCGTCGCTACTGCCACATCGGCACCGGCAACTACAACCCGAAGACCGCGCGGCTGTACGAGGACATGGGCCTGCTGACCGTCGACCCCCAGGTCGGCGAGGACATGTCGAACCTGTTCAACAGGCTGTCCGGCTACTCGCGCGCGCAGACCTTCCGCCGCCTGCTGGTGGCCCCCCACTCGCTGCGCAACGGGCTCGTCGAGCGCATCCAGCGCGAGGTGGCCCACCACGAGCAGGGTCTGCCGGCGTACATCCGCCTCAAGTCCAATTCGATCGTCGACGAGACGGTTGTGGACGCGCTGTACCGCGCGTCGCAAGCAGGCGTACCGGTCGACCTGTGGATCCGCGGCATCTGCGCGCTGCGCCCGGGCGTACGCGGTCTCTCGGAGAACATCCGGGTGCGCAGCGTCCTCGGCCGCTTCCTCGAACACTCGCGCGTATGGGTCTTCGCGAACGGCGGCGAGCCGGAAGTGTGGATCGGCAGCGCGGATCTCATGCACCGAAACCTTGACCGCCGAGTGGAGGCCGCGGTACGTCTGAGCGGCCGACACCGGGACCAGATCGCCGAATTCATCGACCTCGGCATGTCCGACGAGACCGCTTCATGGCATCTGGGCCCCGATGGGACGTGGACGCGGCACGCCACGGCCCCCGACGGCACCGTGCTGCGCGACGTGCAGGACCACCTCATAGAACTGAGGAGGCGACGGCGTGGGCCGGAGTGAACGGCAGGTCAAGGACGGCACCGACAGCGCGGAGACGACCGGGGGCGCAGGCACCGGAGACACCCGGAGCCCCCGGAAGAGCGACCGGACCGGCAGGTCCGGCGGAACCGACGGGAACGGCAAGACCGACAAGGCCGCCACGGGCGGCAAGGACTCCAAGGGCCCCAAAGGCCCCAAGGGCCCCAAAGGCGCCAAGCCCGGGAAGGCCGACGGGGCGGGCAGCACCGAGAAGCGTCGGCGCACGGCCAAGAAAGCGGCCGAAGCACTGAGCGTGAGCCCGGATGCGGCGGAGGCACCCGCCGCGCTGCCGAGCCCGGGTACCCCGGCGGCATTGGACACACCGAAGACGCCGGATGATTCGGCCGCGCCGAGCGCTCCGACTCCCGAGGTTGCCGCCCGGCTCCCCCGGCCCAGGTCCGATCCGGACGCCCCACCGCGCGCGGACACAGAGCCCGCGATTGCGGAGCCTGCGGTTACCGAGCCCGCAGTCGCGGGGCCCGCAGCCGTGGAACCGCCCTTCGCCCCCGTGTCCTTCCCGCCACGCACCGCGGGCGACGTACTCCTCGACCACCTGCGCGCGGAGGCGGCCGAGTTCCTGGCCCAGGCGCCGCGCGTACGCGAAGGCGGCGAGGATGCGGCACACCGCATGCGGGTCGCCGCGCGCCGCATGCGCAGCGCGCTGCGTACCTGCAAGTCGCTGGTCGAACCGGGGCCCGCGCAGGCGCTGTCGCTCGAACTGCGCTGGGCCGCCGACTCACTGGCCGGCGAACGCGACAACGAAGTTCTGCTGGAACGCCTGCTCGCGGCCTTCGAGACGCTGCCAGCGCGTTCCGGTACGCCTCGTGCCCGCGCCGCGGTCGAGCGCCGCCTGCGCGGCGGACTCGCGTCCGGCCACACCACGGCACTGCGCGCCATCGACTCGCCGGACTTCGGCACGCTCGGCGAGCAGCTCTCCGAGCCGGGACTCGGCCTGGAGTTCACCCGCCAGGCGGCCCGGCCCGCCGCCAAGACCGTGCCACGGCTCGCGGCCAAGGCGTTCCGCACCCTGGCGACCGGCGCGGAGGCACTGCCTCTCGCGCACGCCGCCGTCGCGTACAACACCCCCGTCCCGTTGTCGGGCGAGGACGACGAGGCGTGGCACCGCGTGCGCATCCTGGGCAAACGGGCCAGGTACGCCGCCGACCTGTGCGCACCCGAGTTCGGCGCCTCGGCGAAGAGCCTGGCCAAGCGCATGAAGGCGGTCACCGAGTCGCTCGGAACGCACCAGGACGCCGCACTCGCGGCAGAGGTGGTCCGCGAACTTGCGTTGTCACCGCGTCTCGGCGGGGCGGCGGCGTTCGTCCTGGGCGAGTTGTACACGGTGCAGCGTTTCGCCGTCGCCGAGGCGCGCTTCACCTTCGCCTCGGTGTGGCCGCCCTTGCGCGATCGGCTCGACGAGGTGGAGCTGTGGGGCTCCTGAGCGGACTGGGGCGGTCGGCCGACCCACCCTCGCCCGAGCGGCTGCGCACCCCGGTGCACGCCGCCGGGGCCGTGCTGTGGCGACCCGCGGAACGCAGCGGGCGTGCCGGTGCCGGTGCCGACATCGAAGTCGCGCTGGTCCACCGCCCCAAGTACGACGACTGGTCCCTTCCCAAGGGCAAGGTCGAGTCCGGCGAACACGGCGCGGCCGCGGCGGTGCGCGAAGTCGGCGAGGAGACCGGCTTCGCGTGCGCGCTCGGCCGCGAGCTGGGAGTGCAGTCCTATGCGGTCGGGGAGCGCCTGAAGCTGGTGCGCTACTGGGCCGCCGAGGCACGCGGCGGGCGGTTCACCGCCAATCGGGAGGTGGACCGCATCGCGTGGCTGTCGCCGGACGACGCGGGCACGCTGATGTCGTACGGCCGCGACGTCCAACTGCTGGTGTCGCTGACCTCCCGGCCGCACGCGACCGCGCCGGTGATCGTGCTGCGGCACTGCGGCGCGGTGGCCCGTACGAGCCACCGCGACGGCGACGCCGACCGGCCGCTGACCGCCGCCGGCCGCCTGCAGGCCGCCGCACTCGGCGACATCCTGGCGGCGTACGGGCCGGCCGCCGTGCTGAGTTCGCCGTCGCTGCGCTGCCTGGAGTCGGTGGACCCGTACTGCCGCCGCGCGGGCGTCGCGGTCGAGGTGGTGCCGGCGCTGTCCGAGGAGGGCCACGCGGACCGGCCGGACGCGGCCGGCGAACTCCTCAAGGTGCTCGTCGCGCAGAGCGCCCCGGTGATCATCTGCACGCACCGCCCGGTGCTGCCGTCGCTGCTGCGCTCGGTGGGGCGGGCGGGGCAGCCCGGGAGGGACCCCAACGAGCTGCTCCTGCCCGGCGAATTCCTGGCCTTGCACACCGCGGCCGGTGTCGTGGTCGCGGCGGATCGTCACGCCCCGTATCCGACGGAGCGGTGAGTGTCGGAATGACCGCCCGGCGGTCAAGAAACGGACACAGCGGGCGGAACGGTGGGCCCGACAACTTTGAACTCCCCGTTAACGCCTTCTGACATTTCCGATAAACCCGCAGGTCAGAGGACTACCATCAGATCAGTTGGGGATGAAACGCGCCCGCGGGCTGATCGTCTGATGGCCCGCCTGTGTTCATGCCGGGTTCACTTTCCCCCGCCGTTCGCTTCACACGTGCGACCTAACGTCGGCATCGACGGTGACCGACGTGGTCATCGCAGAGGCTCTTTGAAGCAACCGGAAGGAACAGCCGTGACCACTCGGCCCCGACTCGCCCGGCGCGGCACCGCGTTCGCCGCGATAGCCGTCGCCGGCGCGCTCACGCTCACCGCCTGCGGCTCTGACGACAACGACACGGCGGACAAGCCGAGCGCGAACGGCACGACGGGCGCCGGGTCGTCCTCCGCGCCCGCCGCGAACCTCACCTGCGGCTCGGGCACGCTCGCCGGCGCCGGCTCGAGCGCGCAGAAGAACGCCATCGACGAGTGGGTCAAGCGGTACCAGCAGAAGTGCTCGGGCACCACGGTCGACTACCAGTCGAGCGGTTCGGGCGCCGGCCGCCAGTCGTTCTTCGACAAGCAGATCGCCTTCGCGGGCTCCGACTCGGCGCTCAAGGAGGAGGAGGTCGCCAAGGGCGCGGCCGCGTGCGGCGGCACCCCGGCGATCAACCTGCCGATGGTCACCGGCCCGATCGCCGTCGCGTACAACCTGCCCGGCGTGAAGGACCTGGTCCTCGACGCCAAGACCATCGCCGGCATCTTCTCCGGCAAGATCACCAAGTGGGACGCGGCGGAGATCAAGGCGCTCAACCCGAGCGCGCAGCTGCCGTCCTCGGCGATCCAGACGGTGCACCGCTCCGACAAGTCGGGCACCACCGAGAACTTCACCAAGTACCTCAAGGCCGCCGCGCCCGCCGACTGGACGGCCGAGCCGTCGCAGGACTGGCCCACGCAGGACGGCCAGTCCGCCAAGGGCTCCGAGGGTGTCGCGACCGTCGTCAAGGGCGCCAGCGGCGCCATCGGCTACATGGAGGTCTCGTTCGCCGAGAACAACGGCCTCGGCATCGCGGCCATCAACACCGGCGCCTCCGCCCCGGTGAAGCTGACCCCCGAGGCGGCGGGCAAGGCCGTCTCGGCCGCGAAGGTCGAGGGCCAGGGCAACGACCTGAAGCTCAAGCTCGACTACGCCACCAAGGCCGAGGGCGCGTACCCGATCATCCTGGTGACGTACGAGATCGTCTGCGAGAAGGGCAACGCGGCGGACAAGCTCCCGCTCGTCAAGTCCTTCCTGACCTACACCGCGAGCGAAGAGGGCCAGGCGATCCTCGCCGACAACGGCTACGCGCCGCTCCCGGCAGAGATCGCCACCAAGGTCCGCACCGCGGTCGCAAGCCTGTCCTGATCCGGCACCGCCCTGATCGACAGTCACGGAGAAGAGATGTCCACCTCCACTACGCCGGAGCCGCGCGACACCGACGTGCGCGGTTCCGGTCGGCGCCGGGGCCCGTCCGACAAGGACGCGCACGGCACCGACGTGAAGTCCGCCAAGACCCGGGTACGCCTGGGCGACCGGGTGTTCAGCGGCTCGTCCCGCGGCGCCGGGATCCTGCTCCTGGTGATCATGGCCGCGATCGCGGTCTTCCTGGTCACCGAGGCGCTGGACGCGCTGGGCGACAACCAAGGCAACTTCCTCACCGACTCCTCGTGGGTCACGGACGGCAGCAAGCCCGCGTTCGGCGTCGCCGGGCTGGTGACGGGCACCGTCATCAGCGCCGCGATCGCGATGCTGCTGGCGGTGCCGGTCGCGGTGGGGGTGGCTCTCTTCATCACGCACTACGCCCCGCGGCGGGTCGCGCAGACGCTCGGCTACATCGTCGACCTGCTCGCCGCGGTGCCCAGTGTGGTCTTCGGCCTCTGGGGACTGGTGTTCCTGTCGCCGAAGCTGCTCGGCCTGCACACCTGGCTGAGCGACTACCTGGGCTTCATCCCGATCTTCGACAAGGACGGCGCCGGGGCCACCGCCCGCACGCTGTTCACCTGCGGCATCATCCTGGCGATCATGATCCTCCCGATCATCGCCGCGGTCACCCGCGAGGTCTTCCTCCAGGTGCCGCGCGCGCACGAGGAGGCGGCGCTCGCGCTCGGCGCGACGCGCTGGGAGATGATCCGCACCGCGGTCCTCCCGTTCGGCAAGCCGGGCATCATCTCGGCGTCGATGCTGGGCCTCGGCCGGGCGCTCGGCGAGACCATCGCGGTCGCCATGGTGCTGTCCAGCAGCCAGGAACTCGTCTACAAGATCCTGGACCCGGGCGGCAACACCATCGCCGCGAACATCGCCAACCAGTTCGGCGAGTCCAACGAACTCGGCCGCGGCGCGCTCATCGCGTCCGGCCTCGTGCTGTTCCTCCTGACGCTGCTGGTCAACGGTGCGGCGCGGGTCGTCATCAACCGGCACAAGGAGTTCTCGGGGGCCAACGCATGACCATCACCAAGACGGACGTCACCGCGCCCCCCGCGGAATCGGGCCCGCTCAACCTGACGCGGCGCAGCATGCCGAACTGGATCCCGTGGGCCGTCGGCGCCGCGGCGGTCGCGGTCGGCCTGCTCACCAAGGCCGTGCAGGGCAACTGGGCCCTCGGCGGCGGGTACGCCGGGCTGTTCTTCATCGTCGGCGTGACCGTCGCGTCCTGGCGCATGGAGGACCGCCGCTGCGCCAAGGACCGGCTCGCCACGAGCCTCGTCTACGGCGCGTTCGTGGTCGCGATCGTCCCGCTGATCTCGATCCTCGGGTACACGATCCAGGAGGGCTTCCAGGAGCTCTCGCCATATTTCCTGTCGCACTCGATGCGCGGCGTCGGCCCGCGCGACGACACCGGCGGCATCTACCACGCGATCATCGGCACCCTCGAACAGGTCGGCCTGGCCACCCTGATCGCCGTACCGATCGGCCTCATGACGGCGATCTACCTGGTCGAGTACGGGACCGGCCGGCTCGCCCGGGCGATCACCTTCTTCGTCGACGTCATGACGGGCATCCCGTCGATCGTCGCGGGCCTGTTCATCTACTCCTTCTGGATCATGGTCCTGGGCTTCAAGGCCTCCGGCTTCGCGGGCTCGCTGGCCCTCATGATCCTGATGCTCCCGACGGTCGTCCGCGCCGCCGAGGAGATGCTCAAACTGGTGCCGAACGAACTGCGCGAGGCCAGCCTCGCGCTGGGAATCCCGAAGTGGCGCACGATCCTCAAGGTCGTCCTGCCCACCGCGCTCGGCGGCATCATCACCGGCATCATGCTGGCGATCGCCCGCGTCATCGGTGAGACGGCCCCGCTGCTGCTCCTGGTGGGCACGGCGCAGTCGATCAACACGAACCCGTTCGACGGCTGGCAGAGCTCGATCCCGCTCTACGTGTTCGAGCAGAACCACGCCGGCAACCAGTTCTCGCCCGCCCGCGCGTGGGCCGGCGCGCTCACGCTCATCATCATCGTCATGGTGCTGAACCTGGTGGCGCGTCTGATCGCCCGCTGGAAGGCCCCGAAGGCAGGACGATGACCGTGGCGAAATCCCCGATACCTTCCCAGGCAGTCCCCGCCCGGAAGACAGCAGCAGTTCCGACCCCGGGCACCGGCGCCCGTGACGAGGCAGGCATGACCAAGCGCATCGAAATCTCCGGACTCAGCGCCTACTACGGCACCAACAAGGCCGTCGAGGACATCTCGATGACCATCGAGCCCCGGACGGTCACGGCGTTCATCGGCCCCTCCGGCTGCGGCAAGTCGACGTTCATCCGCACGCTCAACCGCATGCACGAGCTGATCCCCGGCGCGCGGGTCGAGGGCTCCGTGCAGTTGGACGGACAGAACCTGTACGGCCCGGACGTCGACCCGGTCGCGGTGCGCCGCACGGTCGGCATGGTCTTCCAGCGGCCGAACCCCTTCCCGACCATGTCCATCTACGACAACGTCGCGGCGGGCCTCCGGCTCAACGGCACCAAGAAGAAGGCCGACCTCGACGTGGTCGTGGAGCGCTCGCTGCGCGGCGCGAACCTGTGGAACGAGGTCAAGGACCGGCTGGGCAAGCCCGGTTCGGGCCTGTCCGGCGGCCAGCAGCAGCGCCTGTGCATCGCGCGCGCGATCGCGGTGGAGCCGCAGGTGCTCCTCATGGACGAGCCCTGCTCGGCGCTCGACCCGATCTCGACGCTGGCGATCGAGGACCTGATCGCGCTCCTGAAGGAGCGGTACACGATCGTCATCGTCACGCACAACATGCAGCAGGCCGCGCGCGTGAGCGACCGTACGGCGTTCTTCAACCTCGCCGGCCCGGGCCAGCCCGGCCGCCTGGTGGAGATCGGCGACACGGAGAAGATCTTCTCGTCGCCCGAGGTCGAGGCGACGGCCGACTATATTGCCGGCCGTTTCGGCTGATCACGCACCTGGTGACGCTGTCGCCGGCAATGTGCGGGCGCGGCCGTTTCGGCCGAGCCCGGTATCGAGAAGGCCCACGAGGCGAGCGAGTACCGGGTATGACATGCGCGAGGGGCGGTTCCCGTACGGGGACCGCCCCTGTGTGGTGCGTGGTGGTTTTGCGATGCTTCGCGGCTTTGCGCGGCCCGGCGGCTTCGCGGGGTGCCGCGGCGGGCCTACAGGAAGATCACATCGAGCAGCGCGTACGCACCCGCCGAGACCAAAGCCGCGGCGGGGATGGTGAGCACCCACGCCGTCACGATGTTGCCCGCGACACCCCAGCGCACCGCGGACAGGCGCTTGGTGGCGCCGACGCCGAGGATCGACGAGGTGATCGTGTGCGTCGTCGAGACCGGCGCGTGGAACACGAACGCCGTGCTGTAGAGCACGCTCGCGGCCGTCGCCTCCGCTGCGAAACCACGCGGCGGGTCGAGTTCGATGATGCGGCGGCCGAGGGTGCGCATGATGCGCCAGCCGCCGGCGTACGTACCCGCGCTGATCGCGAGCGCGGCCGAGACCGTGACCCAGAACGGCACGTCGTAGTCGGTCTGGTAGCCGCCGACGACGAGGGCCATGACGATCAGGCCCATGGTCTTCTGCGCGTCCTGGAGCCCGTGGCCGAACGCCATGGCGGCCGCGGAGATGGTCTGCGCGACGCGGAACCCGCGCGTCACCTTGTGCGGGTTGCGGCGGCGGAAGATCCACAGGATCGCCACCATGAGCAGGTACGCGAGGGTGAAGCCGATGAGCGGCGACACGATCATCGGGATGACGACCTTGTCGACGACGCCGTCCCACTTGACGGTCTGCGACGCCGCGAGCGCGGCGCCGACCAGGCCGCCGATGAGCGCGTGCGTGGACGACGACGGCAGGCCGAAGTACCAGGTGACCATGTTCCAGGTGATCGCGCCGACGAGTGCGGCGGCCACGATCACCAGGCCTTGGTTGCCGTCGGGGGCGTCGATGATGCCTTTGCCGACGGTTTTCGCCACTTGCTCGCCGGCGAACGCGCCGGCCAGGTTCATCACGGCCGCCATCGCCAGGGCCGCCCGGGGCGTGAGCGCCCGGGTCGACACCGAGGTGGCGATGGCGTTGGCCGCGTCGTGGAACCCGTTGGTGTAGTCGAACGCCAGAGCGATCACGACGATCGCAATGGTCGCCAGCAGAACGAGGTCCACCGGTCAGGACTCCTTGACCGTGATGGTCTCGATCGTGTTCGCGACGTGCTCGAATCCGTCCGCCGCCTCTTCGAGGGCATCCACGATGCCCTTGAGCTTGAGCACCGTCAGCGCGTCGTACTTGCCGCTGAACAGGTGCGCGAGCAGCTTGCGGTGGATCTGGTCGGCCTGGTTCTCGAGTCGGTTGATCTCGATCCAGTACTCGGTCAGGTCCTTCATGGTCCGCAGCCGCGGCATCGCCTCGGCGGTCAGCTCGGCGGCGCGTACGAGCACCTCGATCTGGTCCGCGATCTGCGGCGGCAGCTCGTCGAGCTGGTAGAGGACGACGAGGTCGACGGCTTCGTCCATGTAGTCCATGACGTCGTCGATCTGGGACGCGAGGGTGTAGATGTCCTCGCGGTCGAACGGCGTGATGAACGACGAGTTCAGCTGGCGCAGGATCGCGTGGGTCGCGTCGTCGCCCGCGTGTTCGGCCGCACGCATCCGCTCGGCAATCTCCGGACGAGCGGAGATCTCGGCGCCGAGCAACTCGGTGAGGAGCTTGGATGCGGTGACCAGGTTGTTCGCCGCTGTGGCGAACATGTCGTAGAAGCTCGTCTCCCTGGGGGTCAGACGCAATCGCACAGAGATCTCCGGAATGAGGAATGCGGTCCCGACGATGCTAGGCGCTTGCCACTACCGGTAGACAATCCGGGTGAGTCGCGCTCGGCATGCCGGTACCCGGGCGTAACAAGCCGCACGCGCACCGCGACGAGCCCGCTCCGCATCGGAGGACCGGGAAAACCGGAAGAAGCCCCTCCGGGGCGGAACACGCCCGTCGCATGAGAAGAGTAGGCCGGATACGACCGTCCGGGTCACGTGGTTCCCCTCGGGGAGATCATGTAGTCCATGTCACATCGGCCGCGCGCCCGGCGGGTGCAGGGTGTGGGATGGGTATCGCGCGCTTGAGGCACGCGTGGCCGCAGTCCGATGGTCAGGGCGAATAGTGCGGTATTGGCACGGCATGCTTGCCGAAAATACCCCCCGGGGGTAAATTTGGCGCATGGACACCACGGTCGAAACCCACGCCACGGGCCCCGGCACCGGTCCCAGCCCTCAGGAGGGGGCGGACCACGGCAAGGGCCACAAGCACGCCGGACACGGCTACAGCCCGCGCAAGGACGAGCACCTCAAGCGCCTGCGCCGCGTCGAGGGCCAGGTGCGCGGTCTCCAGCGCATGGTCTCCGAGGACGAGTACTGCATCGACGTGCTCACCCAGGTCTCCGCGGCCACCAAGGCCCTGCAGGCGTTCGCACTCAGCATGCTCGAGGAGCACCTCGCCCATTGTGTCGCGCACGCCGTCGAACAGGGCGGGCCCGAGGCGGACGCCAAGGTCAAGGAAGCGTCGCAGGCGATCGCGCGCCTGGTCCGGTCGTAGTCCCGCGGGTAGTGCCGGGGTAGTCCTTGGGTAGTCCCGCGCTGCTCTCGGGCGAGGGCCTTGGCCCGGGCGTGGCGCCGTGCGGTGCGGTCGGTGCCGGGGCCGACCGTCAGCCGCGCGTACGACCGCCGCGGGTCTCCCCGCCGGACGGGCGCTCCTCCACGGGCAGTGCCCACGGCACCGCGCGGGTGGTCGGGTGTGCCGTGCTGCCGATGCCCAGGACCGCGTCGATCTCCGCCTGGGTCAGCGGGCCTTCGCTCTGCGACGCCGCGATGATCAGTTCTCCGTAGAGTTCGATCTCGTCGAACACCACGAGGTCGTGCACGCGCACATCAGAGAACGGTGTCACCCACACCACCTCCTCGTTCGCTCCGGCGGGCGGGAACGTCCGCCCGTCCGGGCGCACCCAGCCTAGGCACCGCCGGGCGGGAGCGCATGACACGCATGGGCCATTTGCGCACCGCCCACGCCCGGGGGCGCGCTGGCTCGCCGGGCGGCGCGCCACCGGCGCGCGCGGGTGGTCCAGGCCTGTGGTCCGGGCGTCGCGTGGGCACGGCGGCATGCCGGACAGGAACCGTGCGCGGCAAGGGTGTTCGCGGCGGAGTGCGGCGAATGACGGCGCGGGCGGACGACGGCAAGGCAGCGACAAGACCGAGCTGACGCGACGTCAGGGCTTGCGTGTCGGGGGGACGACGGGGGCGGCGGGCGTGGCGGGGGCGACGTACAAGTCCTCGGGCCGGGGTGGCTGCACGTCGACGGAGACGCCGAAGTCGAACAGTTCCGCGGCCGAGATCACCTTCGCGGTCTGGCTCTTGTCCTTGCCTTTGCCGCCCTCGGAGGCGAGGTTGAACTCCTCCTGGACCTTGCGCAGCCGGCCCTGGTCGTCGAGGTACACCTCGAAGGGGATCGTCGGGCTCGCGAAGCTCTTGAGCGCGGCGGCAAGCGGCGCACGGAGATTCGGCGGGGTCTCGTCGTGCGCCTTCTTGAGGTCGAGCGTCCCCTTGTAGTGCCGCACTTGGTCGTTGCCGAACTTCTCGGTGCCGACCAGCACCACGTCGTCGTTGACGCCGCGCAGTATCTCGAACGACGTCGTCGGGTCGGCGCTGCCGCCGCTCAGCAGGTTGCCGTCGGCCAGACCCGCCACATCGATCCGCACCCACTTGTCGGGCGGTACGCCGGGGGCGGCGTTCTTCATGTAGAGCGCCTCGGGCGTGAGGATCTCCTGCAGCGGGCCGGTGATCCCGGAGTCCTTGGGGACCTGGAGGCTCACCGTGCCGATGCGGCGGCGGTAGTCGAACAACCCCTCGCCGGTCAGCACCACGGTGCGGTCGCCGGACTGCATGGTCATGGTGGTCCGCGTACGCGAACTGCCCGCGTTGACGGTCGTCGCGGCGGCGGCGCGCACCGCGGCGACCGCCTCGGCCGAGCCGGCGGCGCCGGCGGGCCGGACGTTGTCGCCCGTGTCCCCGCCGCACCCGGTCAGCCCCACGGCGCCCACACACGCACCGGTCAGCACGATCCGGAACTTCATCCCACGACTCCCAAAGCGGACGCTTGCACCCGACGTCGGCGCGGGTGCGCGCACGAGAGGCGCGGCACCGCTCAAGGGACGCAACGAGCGGCGGGGCGCGGGGACACGGGTGCGTGACGGGAAATTCCTCCGGACGGACCGATGTCGGCGGATCTCCGAATGCGCGCGTCGACGCCGTGGGGCGGTCGGGCGTCGGGGTGGTCGGCGCTGGGGCCGGATCGGGCGCTGGAGTGGTCAGGCGTGCGGCATTTGGACGTTGGGCTGCCGGTCAGGAGGCGCCGGGGCCGACGGCCGCGTGCGACTCGGGCAGCCCGGCCAGTTCCTCGGGCTCCATGCGGCGGGTCCAGATGAGGTGACGCTCCATCAACTGCGTGACGGCGTCCGGGTCGCGGGCCTCGATCAGGTCCAGCAACTCGTGGTGTTCGTCCGCGGCCTGGCCGACCTCGCCCCGCTCCAGCAGCGTGCGCAGGCGGTAAAGGCGCGCCTGGGACCGCAGTTCGACCACGATGCGGACCAGACGCATGTTGCCGGACAGCTGCAACAGGCAGGTGTGGAACCGCTGGTCGGCGGCGACGTACTCGAGCGCGTCCCCGCGCTTCGCGGCGGCGACTATGTCGTCGGCGAGCGCGCGGAGGGTCGGCAGCGCGTCGGGACAACCGGCGCGGGCGATCTCGGCGACCGTCGGCACCTCGAGGAGGCGGCGCAGGCGGTGGATCTCCTCGGCGTCCTGCGCGGACAGCGCCCGGACCCGGAACCCCTTGTTGCGCACGGGTTCCACGAGGCCGTCCTTGGCGAGGTCGAGCAGGGCCTCGCGTACCGGCGTCGCCGAGACACCAAAGCGGGTGGCGAGGCCGGGCGCCGAGTAGACGACGCCGGGGCGCATGTCGCCGGCGATCAGCGCCGCGCGGATCGCGCGGGCCACCTGCTCGCGCAGGCTCAGGCGTTCGCCCAGGCGTGCGGCGTCTGCTCCCGGATCGGCGCCTGGTTCGGCCCCGGGGTCGACCCTGTCCCCCGTGCCCGCCTCGTCCATGCCGCTTCAAGTCCCTCCGTGACACGGCGTGCGGTTCCCGCCGTGGAGGCGCCGCGCGGCCGGGGCCGGAGCGCCTCCACCAGACCGTACCCAACTGCGTGCGTACGGCGCAGCTTCGCGGGTGGCGGGTCAGCCGGCTCGGCGGCGGCGCGCGGCGACGACGGCGGTCGTACCGCCCGCGGCGAGCAGTCCCGCACCCGAGACGAGGAACGGCCACGTCGGCGATCCGCCGCCGGTACGGGCGAGTTCGGGCTGCGCGGAAGGCTGCGGGCTCGTGCTGGGCACGGACGCGGCAGGACGGGTCGCGGGCGGTGCGGAGGTGGGCGCGACGGGCGTCGCGGTCGCCGTCGAAGGCGGTTCCGGGGTGCGCGGCCCGGGCGTTCCGGGGCGCGACGGGCACGCCTTCTCGCCGACCGTCAGATTCACCGGTATGGGTCCGGCGGGGAGCAGGTGGAGTTCGAGGGCGACGGCGCGTCCGGGGTATTGCGAGCCGATGCCGATCCAGCCGAGCGGCCCGAGGTCGATCTTGGGCAGTCCGGTGGACTTGACCTCGACGCCGATCGTGCGCAGCGCCTGGAGGGCGGCGACGGTGAGCGCGCCGCGTTCGCCGCAGGTGGGCTGGAGGAGTTGGAGGTCGACGACCTCGCGGAGCGCGGCTTCCACACGCTCCGCCTGCTCCTGGCCGTCGGCCCGGCCCGTCGGCTCTGCGGCTGCGGCGATGGCGGCAGGGGGCGGTGTGGTCGGCGCCGGGGTTGTGGCGGCCTGCGCGGGGGCCGCGCCCGCGAGGAGGGCGGCCAGCGCGGCGGCCGGGACGATTGCGGCGGCGGAGATGCGGGTGGCGGCGCGGGTACGGGTACGGCTACGGGTGGTGGTGGTGCGGGTGCCGGCGCGGCCGGCGGCGGGGGTGGGCTTGGCGGTTGCCCGGTGCGTACGGCGGCGTGCGGATGTCGGTGCGGACACGGCTGTGGACCCCTCGTCGTGGAGTGCGCGCGCCACGGGACGGTGGCCGCGCAGGAGCGACTGTCCGGGGAAACGGCGCGGAGGGGTGACGCCTCGGATGATGATCCGATGACCGGACGCGGGTGAGTCTGGCACCGAGGGCGCGCGGTTGGGCCCGGTTTCGGGAATCTTGACCCTTGCGGGCGGTGGCTCGTCGAGGGCGGGGTACGCCACGTCGGGCGCGATGGGCTGCGGGCGGCGTGCAGGCGCGCGGTGTGCGGTGTGCGGCGGGACGGTGCGAGCGGTGGGTCAGCCGGTCGGCTCCGCGACGACCAGCGGGCGCAGCGGTGTGGTCTCGACCCGGCGTACGACCGGCAGCAGGGCACGCAGGGCCAGCGGCGACAGCGCGAGCGCGACGAGAGCGCCGAGCGCGAAGCCACCCAGGATGTCCGTGGGGTAGTGGACCCCTACATAGAGGCGGGCGAACCCCTGAAGGACGGCGACGAGGACGGCAATAGCGCCGAGCCTCCGGTCGACCAGCAGCAGGGCGATCGCCAGGGACATCGTCAGCAGGGCGTGGTCGGAGGCGAAGGACGGGTCGTCCTTGCCCTGCACGAGGACCGTGACGTCGGGGTGGGTCAGGAAGGGGCGGGGCCGGTCGACCCATTCGCGCAGCGGCATGTTGGCCACCTCGGCGAGCAGGGCGGCGATCGGCGCCCAGATGAGCCCGGCGACGGCGACGTCGTGGTCGGGACGCCGGCGGGCCCGGAACCACGCGATGCCGAGGAGTCCGGCGAGGATCGCGAGGAGGCCGTACTCCCCCATGAACTCCATGAAGCCGTGCGCCCATGTGGTGTCCTCGGCGAGGCCGTTGACGCCCTGGAGGACATCGACGTCGATGTTGTCTCCGGCGGCGAGGGGCACCGCGGGCTCGGCCGCGGCGGGCAAGGCGTACACGGACACGGCAGGACCTCCCGAGAATTCGTCCTTCAAGATCACGCTTGGGAGGTCTGCGCGGTTCCCGAACCGCGGGGATTCCCCTGATTGGGGCCCTGAGAGGGAGCTCGGCCGACCGGATAATCCGGACGAATGATGGCAGAGTGCCCGTCAGGTCATCCGATCGAAGGAGATGCGCGCCGATGACCTGCCGAACAAAGCCCCATGTCGGACATTTCGGATCTTGCCTTCGGAATGTCGGCCAGGTCACACCGATTTGACGTTCGATCACCGTCCGTGCGCGAAGCGTGGTGGTTTTTCACAAACGGTCAGTGGAGCGGTACCGAAGGTAGGAATTCGGACACCTTCGGCCGTCCAAAAGTGACAAGGAGTGACGTCTTGCCCACCACAAAACGGACGTAAACCTGTTCTTACGATGAGTCGCTTGTGATCTCAGGATCTGTCTGCCTAACGTGCTCCGCGTCGGTCCCCACACCGACCCCTCTCACCGGAACGCCTAGTTCTGCCGCCGGTCGGGACGGGACAGCTGAGAAGCAGCCACGGCAGAAGCGGGGGAACCAGGTGTAACGCGCCGGACTGGTGACAAACCAGGACGGCTAGGGGTGAAGCCGTACCAGTGACCCTTCGACCGGGGTCGCCGCGGGCGGCCGGGCAACTCCAGCCCGAATCCGACAGCTCACCTCGCAGGCGTAGGAGAGGAAACGCTTCATGCTGTCCGGAACCGGGCGTCATCGCCGTACCCGTCTGTCCACGACCTCGCGCATCGCCGTCGCCGCCGGTGTCACCGGTGCCGCGATCGCCGCCCCGATCATCGGGGCGACCACCGCCTCCGCCGCGTCGGTGAGCACCTGGGACAAGGTCGCCCAGTGCGAGAGCACCGGCAACTGGTCCATCAACACCGGCAACGGCTTCTACGGTGGGCTGCAGTTCACCAACTCCACCTGGCGCGAGTTCGGCGGCACGCAGTACGCCGCGCGCGCCGACCTGGCCACCAAGGACCAGCAGATCGCGATCGCCGAGAAGGTGCTCGCGGGCCAGGGCCCCGGCGCCTGGCCGGTCTGCTCCGTCAAGGCGGGCCTGACCAAGAACAGCGGCGCCCCCTCGATCGACACCGGCTCGTCCAACGGGTCCTCGCAGACCCAGGGCAAGACCTCGACGCAGACCGCGCCGAAGCCCGCCGCGCAGCAGCCCTCGGGTGCGAAGCTCACCGAGGACGCCAAGGCCGCCGCCCCCAAGCCGGCCGCGCAGCCCGAGGCGAAGACGCAGCAGGCCCCGACCAAGCCGGCGACCCCCGCGCCGTCCGCGAGCACCGCCAAGGCCGACTACACGGTCGTCGTCGGCGACACCCTGTTCAAGATCGCCCGGGCGCACGACGTCACCGGCGGCTGGCAGAAGCTGTACGACCTCAACCGCGGCGTCGTCGGCGGCAACCCGAACCTGATCTTCCCGGGCCAGAAGCTGGCCCTGGGCGGCCAGTCCACCGCGGCCCCGGCCCCGGCGAAGCTGACCGAGGACACCCCGGCGAAGCCGGCTCCGGCCCCGTCGGCGTCCTCCTCGTCCACGAAGCCCTCGGGCGCGAAGCTGACCGAGGACAAGGCCCCCGCCAAGAGCGAGACCACCAAGCCGAGCACGAGCTCCAACACGAACTCGAGCGCCGCCAAGCCGTCGACCGGCAACTCGTCGTCGACCGAGGCGTCGTCGTCCGGCTACGTCCGCCCCGTTCCGGGTGCGGCGAGCGGCTCGTACGGCCGCTCGGGCTCCATGTGGTCGAACGGCCACACCGGTGAGGACTTCCGCGCGTCGGCCGGCACCAAGGTCAGCGCCGTCACCTCCGGCACCGTGGTCTCCGCGGGCTGGGGCGGCGCGTACGGCAACGAGGTCGTCATCAAGCACGCCGACGGCCGCTACACGCAGTACGGCCACATGTCGAAGATCTCCGTCTCGGTCGGCCAGAAGGTCTCGACCGGCCAGCAGGTCGGCCTCGTCGGCTCGACCGGCAACTCGACCGGCCCGCACCTGCACTTCGAGGTGCGCACCGGCCCGAACTACGGCTCGGACATCAACCCGATCACCTACCTCCGCGCCCACGGCGTCAACGTCTGATCCACTGATCCTCGCGATCGGTCGAACTGACATCGCAGTGACGCGGTAGAGGCACCACGCCGCAGGCCCCGGACCCCACGGTCCGGGGCCTGCGGCGTTTTCGGGCGGGTGGCGGCCTGTTGTGGGGGATGGGCGTCGCCGGGAGCCGCTACGGGCGCACAGGGGCCGCGGCGGGGGCACGGGTGGGCGGTGGGGACGTGGTGGGCCTGGAGGGCGGCGGCTGCTTGCCGGGGGCCGGGCGGCTGGTCGTCGGCGCACCGGGACGCGGGGGCGCCTGCGCCGGTGGTTGGCTCGGTGCGGGGGCTGTCGGCGAGGGGGTTGCCGGTGCGGGGGTGGGGGTGGGCGGCGCGGGGGTCGTGTCGGAGAAGGACGTACGGGGTGCACCTGCCCCCGCCGTTCCGGCGACGTTGGCGACGACCGGGCCGCCGCGTACCGGCAGGGCCTCCGCCCCCTCGGGGGTCACCCGTGTGGCACCGATGTAGTCGGGCTTGTCGATCTTGCCGAAGCGGATGACCTCGCCCGTGTAGGGCGCGTGGATCATCGTGCCGCCGCCGACGTAGATCCCCACGTGGTGGATGCTGCGCGGATCCTTGAGGTCGTACGCGAAGAACACCAGGTCCCCGGGCAGCAGTTCGGCCCTGGCTGGGTGCCGGCCCGCGTTCCACTGGTCGTTCGCGACGCGCGGGAGCTTGATGCCGACCTTCTGGTACGCCGCCTGGGTGAGGCCCGAGCAGTCGAACCGGCCCCGGTGGGCGGCCGTGCCCTCACCGCCCCAGAGGTAGGGCGTACCGAGCTTCGACTGCGCGAACTCGATGGCCCCGACCGCGAGAACCGACGGCGGCAACGGGGCCTTCACCGCGCCGAAGCTCTGCTCCAGGGAGCGGATGTTCTTGACGTAGTTGCGCGTCTCCTTGTACGGCGGGATCCCCTTGTACTGGATGACGCGGTACGCGCCGGCGTTGTACGCGGCGAGCATGTTGTTCGTCCGGTCCCCCGGCACGGAGGCGATCGACTTCGACAGCGCGCAGTCGTACTTCGCGGCCGAGGGGATCGCGTCGTCGGCGTCGAAGGGGTCACGGCGGCCGTCGCCGTCGCCGTCCGTCGACCACTGGGGCCAAGTCCCGGGCATGAACTGCGCGATGCCCTGCGCACCGACCGGGCTGACCACCTTCGGGTCGAACCCGCTCTCCTGGTAGAGCTGCGCGGCGAGCAGCGCCGGGGAGATCTCCGGGCAGAGCCGGCCCCACTGTTCAATGGCACCCTGGTACGCGGCGGGCACCGTCCCGGGCGCGAGCGCCACCTGCCCGGAACCGCCTGCGGGGGCGGGAGTTCCGGACATCCCGCCTACCGCGGCGGCGAGCAGGCCGACGAAGCCGAACGGGACCGCGACGGCGATCCCGACGGCAATCCGTGCCTTACGCATGCGCGGTCGGGGGTCGCGCGGGGAAGGACCTCATGGAAACGGGACACCATCCGGGACAACATGGGACCAGCCGCTACTCCGGCGGGAACCTGCGGGGGTGCGGCGACGGGCAGGGACCGCGCACGCGTCGTGCTCCCGTCATTGTGCGCGCCATGATTGCTCTGCGCAATCACCCGTGATACACACAGTGAGCGAGCCGTCTCTCGGGGGTGGTGGCCCGAACGGTGTCGTCAGGACAGAATAATCGAGTGACAAAGAGCCCCCGCTCCACCCGGCGGGGGCAATTCGAGAAGCCCAATCGGGGGCGGTGAGCGGCATGTATCTAGGTGCAGGCAACGGCGACATCAATACGATCATCGGTGGGATTGCCCCGGACTGGGGGCCTTTCGGAAAGCTCGGCGCCGAAGCGCGCACCATGGTCCAGGTCGTGATGGCCGTGGCGATCCTCCTCTGCCTCGCCATCGCCATCTGGGGCGCGGCGAAGCAGCGGATAGGGGCAACGGCCTTGCGCGACACGTTCAGTGCCGAGCAGGGCAAGGGACTGATCATCGCCGGACTCACCGGCGTGTTCATCATCGGATCACTGGGCACCCTCTTCACGATCATCTACGGGATGGCGATCTAGGACCGGGCCCTCCCGAATTTGCCGACTCGAGGTGGCTCACGTGGCGTACGCCTGCCCGCATAACTCCCAAAGTGCGACGTATGCCCGAAGATCGCATTCCCTTTCGGTGGAAATCGGGAAGACCGGATATTTCTCGTCAGACCGGAGTGAATTACCTGCGGATTCCGCCGCGCGGGGAGGGGTCCGCGCATGAGTGACGAGTTGCCGCGGACTCGGACCCTGCTGCCGCCGCGCCCTGACGCCGTCGGCGTCCCCGCGCGGCGGCGCAATCCCGTGTTGTCCGGGATCGGCGTCGTCGTCGTGATCATGGTGGTCGTGCTGACGCTCGCGTACGCGAGCCGGCGCGGCGGCGGCGACACGCCCTCCGGGACCGAGAACGCCGGCAGCTCGCAGAGCGCTACCACCACCACAGGCGCTCCGCCGTCCGGAGCCCTGTCAGGCGTGCCGGTCGGGTACGCGCACACTCGCGAGGGCGCGCAGTCCGCCGCGGCCAACTACTCCACCGCATACGGCTCTTCCGCGATGTTCAAGCCCGCCTCCCGGCGGGCCGTGATCTCCGCCCTTGCCGCGCCCACCGCGAAGGACGGACTGCTGACCCGCGCGGACGGCGCCTTCGCGGCGCAGAACACCCTGTTCGGCCTGGACGCGGAGGGCAACGCCCCGAAGGGCCTCACCTTCGTCTGCCGTGCCCTGCCCGTCGGCACCAAGGTGGCGGCTTACACGCCCGATTCCGCGACCGTCGAGGTATGGGGGGCCGGGCTGATCGGACTCGCCGGAGCGGGCTCCACCAAGCCGGTCACCGAAGCGTGGACCACGACGACGATGCGGCTGTCCTGGGCGGACGGCGACTGGAAGCTCGTCGACTTCAGCCAGAAGGAGGGGCCGACCCCGGTCAGCGGCCTGCAAGGCGCGTCGGGTGCGGAGGAGATCGCGCAAGCGGTCAGGGACTTCGAGGAACTTCGCTATGCACGTTAGTCCGCGCCGTCAACTCCCCACCGAGTCCCAGGGTTCAAGCTCCGCTCCCCTGTTGTCCGTGCGGTCTCCTTTTCCCTTCCTGCGTCGTGGTTTGGTGCTTGTGGGGGTGGCGGCTGCGGGGGTGGTGGGTGGGGGGACGGCGGCGCTGGGGGCGGCTGTGCCGTCGCCTGGGGCTCCGGCGGCGCCGGCGGTTCCGGGGGCTGGTGTGCCCGCCGCGCCGGTGACGTCGTCTGGGCCGCCGCAAGGGGGGCAGGCGCAGGCGTACTGCGACATGTTGACGGGACCGGCGAAGACGTACTGCCAGAGTGGGGACGCGGGTGCGTCCGTGGGGGTGCCGGGGAATCCGGTGCAGACGGCGGGGTTTGTCGCGGATCCGCTCGGGGCGATCGCGAAGGGGTGTGCGGACGCCGCGACGTGGATCCTCAATCAGCTGGCCCATGCCGTGAACGACACGACGCAGGTGGACTTCACGAATGCGGGGTTCCTGCGGCAGTACGCGGTGGTCTTCGCGGCGTCGACGTTCCTGACCCTGCTGCTGTGGATGCTCGCCGTCGCCAAGCGCGCCGTGCGCGGGGCGTCGATCACGACGGCGATCACCGAGGCGGTCGGGTACCTGTGGCTGGCGGTGACCGCGTCGGCGTTCACGCCGCTGACGCTGTATCTGGCGGTGTCGTTGACCGACGGGCTGACGGCCGCGATCGCGTCCGGTACGCAGCAGGACACCGACCGGTTCCTCGGCGGGTTCGCGAAGGCCCTTGATCCGAACGCCGGTTTGGGCGGCGGTCCGGTGATGCTGATCTTCGTGTCGATGTTGTCGATGGCCGCCGCGGCGGTGCTGTGGATCGAGCTGCTGATCCGTGCGGCGATGCTGTACGTGGGCGCGATGCTGGGAACTGCCGTGTATTCCGGCTTGGTCGACAAGGCGATGTGGCACCATGTCCGGCGTTGGGCGGGAATCATGGTGGCCGTGCTGCTCGCGAAACCGGTCGTCGTGATCGTGTTGGGCCTGGCCACCGCCGTATCGTCGAACGGCGGACCGAACGGTGGTCGGCAGGACGCGTTTTCGGCGGTGTTGAGCGGGCTGGCCATCATGGTGTTGTCGATCTTCGCGAGTGTGTTGATCTACCGTTTCGTGCCGAACCTGGGTGACGACATGGCGCAGTTGCACAGCAGCCGCCGTGCGTTGACCGGTTCGGGCGCGGCGGGGATGGTGAGCGGACCCGCGAACTTCATGAAGCAGGGGATCCGCGCGCACGCGGGGCGCGGTCAAGGCGGCGGGGGCCAACCGGCTCCGGCCGCGGCGGGAGCCGCGGTGTCCTCGGGCATCGCGGCGCACGGCCAGCGCGGTGGCGGCGGTACGGGGGCCGCCTCCGCGGCACCACCCCCGGCAAGCCCGGGCAACACGCCGCATGCCAGGACCGGGAACGAGGCTTGACCATGACCACACAGCCCATCCACCGACGCCGCACGTTCCTCATCGGCAAGGCCAAGCCGACGGCCGTCATCGGCAAGAATCGCGAGCCGGGCGAGATCTTCCTGATCATCGCGGGCGGCGGCCTCGGGTTGCTGTGGGGCCTGCTCGTACCGGTACTGGTGGTGCGGATCGTCGGCCTCGCCGGTTTTCCGCTGATCGCCTTCGCGGCGGTCTACATGCCGTACAAGCAGCGCACGTTCTACAAGTGGTTCGAGATCAATCGGAACTACAAGCGCACGCTCAAGCGCGGGGCCCGCTACCGCTCGGCGGTGATGGAGGCCGGCACGCGCCTGGACGGCGCCGGGGTGGCGGTCGGTTCGCCGCCCGGCATCGGCCGGCTGACGTGGACGAGCGTGCCGTTCGGGCCGGATGAGCTCGCGGTGCTGATGCACCTGGAGCGGCGTACGGTCACCGCCGCCATCGAGATCGAGGGCCCCGGCGTGGGCCTGCGCGACTCGGAGGACCAGGAGGCGCTGGTCGAGCGGTTCGGCACGCTGCTGAAGCATGTCGCCAACGGGGACGGCTTCGTGACGCGGCTTCAGATCCTGGCGCGGACGATGCCCGCCGACCCCGACGCGCACGCGAAGGACGTGGCCCGGCGCGGCGACCACAACGCCCCGCGGTGGGTGAAGGATTCGTACGACCAGCTCCAGTCGATGGTGTCGACGTCGAGCGAGCAGCACCGCGCGTACCTGATCGCCTGCATGCACTACAACCGCGACCTGGCGGCCGAGTCGTCGGTGATGGGCAAGGGTGACAAGGGCCTCGGCATCGTCATGGCCCGCGAACTGACGGACGTGTGTGCGCGGCTGGCCGAGGCGGACATCCGGGTGCGGCAGCCGATGAACGAGGCCCGGCTCGCGTCGCTGATCCATTCGATGTACGACCCGGAGCACCAGATCGACCAGTTCGACGGCATGCGCGCGCGGTATGCCTGGCCCGCCGAACTGGACGCGACGCACCCCAACTACCTCCAGGCCAAGACCCGCGAGTCGGACACCTCGCGGCCGTGGTGCCACGCGACCGCGTGGGTCAAGGAGTGGCCGCTGACCCCGGTCGGCGTGAACTTCCTGGCTCCGCTGCTGGTGCACACGCCGGACGTGATCCGGACGGTCGCGGTCACGATGGACCTGGAGCCGACCGACATCGCGATCGAGCGCATGCTGACCGAGAAGACCAACGACGACGCCGACGCGGCGCGTGCGGCCAAGATGAACCGTACGGTCGACCCGCGCGACCTGGCCCACACCGGCCGGGTGGACCAGCGCGGCGAGGACCTCGCGGGTGGCGCGGCCGGGGTGAACCTGGTCGGCTACATCACGGTGTCCTCGCGCGATCCCGAGCAACTGGCCCGTGACAAGCGGACGATCCGTGCGTCGGCGGGCAAGTGCTTCCTCAAACTGGAGTGGTGCGACCGCGAGCAGCACCGGGCGTTCGTGAACACGCTCCCGTTCGCGACCGGCATCAGGAGGTGACGCCTTGACCGGCATCATGTCGCTACTGACCGAGGGGTTCTCGAGCTTCCTGTTCGGCAGGCCCGAGACGCAGCGGCTTCCCGTGCGCACGTCGACGGGCCAGGCGCAGGCGGTGTACCTGCCGACGGCGGCGCCGGGGCTCGGCGACTCCGGGGTGATCATCGGCCGCGAGGTGTACTCCGGCAAGGGCTACGTCTACGACCCGTTCCAGCTGTACGGCCAGCAACTGCCCGCCCCGCACTGGCTCGTGCTCGGCGAGTCGGGCAACGGCAAGTCGGCGCTGGAGAAGACGTACGTGCTGCGCCAGCTGCGCTTCCGCGACCGCCAGGTGGTGGTCCTGGACGCCCAGGGCGAGGACGGCGTCGGCGAATGGAACCACATCGCGGAGGCACTGGGCATCCAGCCGGTGCGGCTGGACCCGACGGACCTGGGCAGCAACGGCGTACGCCTCAATCCGCTCGACCCCGCCATCACCTCCACCGGCCAGCTGGCGCTGCTGCGCACGATCATCGAGGTGGCGATGGGCCGCCCGCTGGAGGAGCGGGCCGGATACGCGCTGAAGGCCGCACACGTGCACGTCGTGCGCACCGTCAAGGACCGCCAGCCGATACTCCCCGACGTCGTCGACGCGCTGCGCAACCCGACCAAGGAGTCGGCGGACCTGCTGAGCCTGGATCTCGCCGACGTGCGGATCTGGGGCCTGGACGTCGCGCTGGTGCTCGACCGGCTGGTGGACGGCGACCTGAAGAACATGTTCGAGGGGCCGACCACGACCGGCATCGACCTCGACGCGCCGCTCATCATCTTCGACCTGTCGCACATCGACCGGAACTCGATCGCGATGCCGATCCTGATGGCGATCGTGGGAGTGTGGCTGGAGCACACGTGGATCCGGCCGGACCGGGTCAAGCGCATCTTCCTGGTGGAGGAGGCGTGGCACATCATCAACAGCCCGTTCGTCGCGCAGCTGTTCCAGCGGCTGCTGAAGTTCGGGCGGCGGCTGGGGCTTTCGTTCGTCGCGGTGGTGCACCACTTGTCCGACGTGGTGGACGGCGCGGCGGCGAAGGAGGCCGCGGCGATCCTGAAGATGGCGTCGACGCGCACGATCTACATGCAGAAGGCCGAGGAGGCGCGCGCAACCGGCAAGGTGCTCGGGTTGCCGCGCTGGGCCGTGGAGATCATCCCGACGCTGACGCCGGGCATCGCGGTGTGGGACGTCAACGGCAACGTGCAGGTGGTCAAGCACCTGATCACCGACACCGAGCGGCCGATGGTCTACACGGACCGGGCGATGACCGAGGACGCGGTCGAGGAACGGGTGCGGGCGGAAGCCGCGCTGGCGGGCGACCCCGCGGCCTGAGGGCCGGGGGGTACTGCGGCCCGTAGGCGGGGCGAGCACGTACGGAGGCCTGCCGGCGGTCGGACCGGTCGCACGGGTCGTACCGGCCGCACCGGCTCGTACAGGGGAGGCGTATGGCGCAGGAGGGGCCGCGGCGGGCGCCGCAGCGGGGCATACCCGACGGCGCGCTGATCGGGGTGCTGGTGCTGCTGGTCGGGGCGACCGCGACCACGTGGCTGTCCACGGGGCTCGCGGGCCTCGTGTCGCATCAGGAGTGGCCGGACAACGTCCGGTTCTCCCGCTCCGGTACGGCGATCCGCGAACTGACCGCGGAGCCGGGCGATGTGGCCGCCGCGTGGCCGGACACGCCGCCGGAGGCGCTGCCGCCCGCGTCGACGTTCTGGATCGTGTTCGGCGCGATGCTCCTGTTCGTGCTGTTCCTCGCGGGCTTCGCGCTGTGGATATGGCTGCGCCTGACGCTGCGTCAGGCGGTGCACCGGGACTCCGGGAAGCGCCCGCCGGCAGAGGGCGGGCCACCCGGAAAAGCCTTGTGACGCGCCGAATCTGCGATGAAAGCACACCTTCGGGTGAACCGGGCCGCTCAACCGGAATCGTCGGTTCTCCGACGGGGAACGCTCTACGTACCGTGGCCGAGTCGGCCGCCGCGTGGCCGTACGGTCACCCGCCGGTCGGCTCGACCCACCAACTTCCCCGCGGTGTCCGCGCGTCGCGCGCCTCAGCCGTCCGTACGGCCCGTTCCGTCCGGCTGGGTCTCCTCGATGCGGGCGAGCATGCGCCGCAGCCCCTCCGCGAGCGCGTCGCGCTGCCTGGTGCCGAGGTCCTGCAGCAGCGCGGCCTCGAAACCCGCCGCCTCGCGGACGACCCGCACCCACATGTCCCGGCCGGCGTCGGTCAGCTCGATGATGACGCGCACCCGGTTGTTCTCGTCCCGCGTCCGGGTCACCAGCTCGTCGGTGACCATGCGGTCGATGCGGTGCGTCATGGCGGCCGGCGTGAGCCCGAGGCTCCGGGCCAGCTCGCCGGGGCTGAGCCGGTAGGGCGCCCCCACGAGCACGAGCGCGCGCAGGACCTCCCACTCGGCGTTGGTGATGCCGAGGGCGGTCAGCTGGCGGCTGTACGCGACCGACATGCGCCGGTGCAGCCGGAACAGCGCCGCGACGATGATCTCGACCTGCGGGTCGACCTCGGGGAACTCGCGCTGGAAGACCGCAAGGTGGGCTTCCAGGTCGGACTCCGGCAGCACCGGCTCGGACGTTTCCGGCTGCTCGGACGGTTCGGGCGTCTCGGGGCGCTCGGGCTGCTCGGAGGGCTCCGGCGGCTCCGCGGTCGTCGGCCGGTCCTGGCCCGACTCTGTGTCCGACTCCATGGCGTGCAGCATACCCGCACCGGCTTAAGTCGTTAGACAGAAACACTTCAGGTGCGTATAGTTTAGTTCTGAAGTCTTCAGACTCAAGTTCCGAACACCCCCAAGAGCCGTCGCCCCGCCATTCCGGCCGGTGCGACGGTTTTCGTCGGGTTGCGCCCGGACGCGCGTCTGCGGGACTCCCCCGAGCGGGTCCGGAACGGCCGTACCCGCGCACACGACAGTCAGGAGGTGTGTGGTGGCGACCAACACGGCGCTCCGTCGGATCCAGCTGGGGAACGCGCTCAGTGCGTTCGGCAGCGGGTTCACCGTTCCTTTCCTCTTCGTCTACGTGACGCGGGTGCGCGACATGACCGCCGGTCAGGCCGGGCTCATGTTCAGCGTCCTCGCGGTCGCCGCCCTCGTCGTCCTGCCGTTCGTCGGCCCGGCGATCGACCGGCGCGGACCGCGCCCGGTCGCGGTCGCCGGGGCCGTCGTGGCCGGCGCCGGCTCCCTGACGCTCGGGCTCGCGACCGACGCGACGACGGTCATGCTCGGCGCCGCCCTGCTCGGGGCCGGCATCGCGGCGATCCAGCCCGCGCTCGCGACGATGATCGTGCGCTGCACCACCGCGATGACGCGCGCCCGCGCGTTCGCGCTGCAGTTCACCTTCAACAACCTGGGCCTGGGCATCGGCGGTCTGATCGGCGGCCTCATCGTCGATCCGTCGCGCCCGGCGAGCTTCACCGTGCTGTTCGCGATGGAGACCGCGATGTTCCTGGTGCTCGGTGCCGTGGTCGGCACCGCTCGGGTGCCCGCGGCCCCGAAGTTCGAGGGCGCGCACGCGGCCGCCGGGTCCGGCGCGGGCTGGCGGCACCTGCTGCGCAACAAGGCGATGGTCCGCCTGTGCGTGGTCAGCGCGCTGATCTTCTTCACGTGCTACGGGCAGTTCGAATCCGGCCTGGCCGCGTTCGCGACCGAGGTCAGCCACATCTCGCCGAGCATGCTCGGCGTGGCGCTGGCCGCCAACACCGCGGTCATCGTGCTGGGCCAGCTCACCGTCCTGAAGATCACCTCGCGGCGCCGCCGCAGCACGGTGATCGCGGCGACCGGCCTGGTGTGGCTGGTCGCCTGGATGGTCACGGCGGTGTCCGGCCTGGTACACAGCAACGCGGTGCTCGCGGCGGTCACCATCATCACGACGTACGCGCTGCTCGGTGTCGGCGAGAGCCTGCTCGCGCCGACCCTCGGCCCGATGGTCGCCGACCTCGCGCCGGCGCACCTGCTCGGGCAGTACAACGCGGCGCAGTCGCTGGTGAAGCAGCTGGCGATGGCGGCCGGCCCGGCGTTCGCGGGGCTGATGGTCGGCTCGGGGGCCTACGGGCCGTACGTGGCTTCGCTGATGGTCTGCTCGCTGCTCGTCACGGTCCTCGGCGTCCGGATGGGCGGCAAGCTCAGCCCGGTGCAGAACGGCGTGCTGGTCGCGTCGTCGGTGCCGGTCGAGATCCCGGTGAAGACCGGGCCCGAAGCGGCCTCGCCGCCCACGGTGCAGGCCCCGGATCAGGCGCCGGTGCGGCGCCCGGCGGAGTCCCCGGCCGAACCGGCCGAGGTGCCGGCCCGCGCCGCGGCCCCCGTCCCGGCCGCGGTCTGATCCCCGAAGCGGCGGGAGGCGCAGGCCTCCCGCCGCCTCACAGCAGGAACTCGCACCACACCGTCTTGCCGGTGGCGGTCAGCCGCGACCCCCAGGAGCTGGCGATGGTCGCCACGATCGCGACACCGCGCCCGTTCTCGTCGTCGGCCGCCGCCCGCCGCCGGCGCGGCACGTGGTCGTCCGCGTCCGACACCTCGACGATCAGCCGCCGGTCGGTGCGGCGCAGCCGCAGCCGCATCGGCGCCGCCCCGTGGGTCAGCGCGTTGGCGACGAACTCGCTGACCGCGAGCACCCCGGACTCCCGCAGCTCCTCGCCGACCTGCCAACTGGCCAGCACCCCCGACGTGAACGCCCGGGCCCGGGCCGCGACTTCGTGCCCGCCCAGGAGGTCGAGCGACGCCGTGCGGAACAGGGTCGCCTCGCGTCCCTCGTGCTTGGGCAGTTGCAGCACCAGCACGGCCACGTCGTCGTCGTGCTCGACCGGCAGGCGCATGTGCTCCACCAGGCGGTCGCGCACCGCCTCCGGCGAACCGGTCGCCACGTCCAGCGCGCCCGCGAGGTCGTCGATCCCCCGGTCGATGTCCTCGCCCCGGCGTTCGACGAGGCCGTCCGTGTAGAAGACCACCGTCGAACCCGGCTCCAGCGGGACGCTGCCCGAGGTGTGCGGCCAACTCCCCCCGGTGCCCAGCGGCGGCCCCAGCGCGTCGTCCAGCCGGTGCACGCGTCCTTCGGGGTCGCGTACGAGTGGCGGCAGGTGGCCCGCGGTGGAATAGGTGAGCACCCCTTCGCTGGGGTCGTGCACGGCGTAGACGCAGGTCGCGATCTGCGTCGCGTCGATCTCCATCGCGAGGCCGTCGAGGAGTTGCAGCACCTCGTGCGGGGGCAGGTCGAGGCGCGCGTACGCCCGTACCGCGGTCCGCAGTTGCCCCATGACCGCGGCCGCGCGCACGCCGCGGCCCATGACGTCGCCGATCACGAGCGCGGTACGCCCGGCGCCGAGGGTGATGACGTCGTACCAGTCCCCGCCGACCGCCGCGTCCGCGCCGCCGGGCAGGTAGCGCACCGCGACGCGCAGGTCGTCCGGGTTCTCCAGGCGCTGCGGCAGCAGGCTGCGCTGCAGCGTGACCGCCGCCTGCCGGTGCCGCCGCTCGCTCTCCCGCAGCCGGTCGGTGGCCTGCACCTGGTCGGTCACGTCGACGGCGAAGACCAGGACGCCGCGTACCGACCGGCCGCCGCTCTGGGTGCCCTCCGCGCGCACCGGGGTGCAGACGAACGTGTAGTAGCCGTGCCGCCGCTCGCTCTCCGGCATGCCGGGGTAGGCGGCGGCGTGGTGGTCCACGCGCCGGGCCCGGACGGTGCGCCCGCGTCCCGTCCGGTAGACCTGGTCCATGAGCGCCAGCAGCCCGTGGTCGGCGAGTTCGGGGAGGATGTCGCGCGCGGGGAGGCCGATCCGGCGGGGCCCGAAGACCTCCCGGTAGGCCTCGTTGACGTACGCGAGTTCGTGTGCGGGCCCCCGGGTGACCGCGATGAGCGCGGGCGCGTGCGCCAGCACCTCCCGCAGCGAGAAGGTGTCGATGCGGTCCTGCATCCGTGCCGCGGGCACGGATCGCCGCCGGTCACCGGACAGTCGGGCGCCCCACCGAGTGATGTTCAACCGCCTGCTTCCTGATGGATGAGTTATTCACACTATGTGCCGTGAGGTTTACCTCAAGTGACATCACCAGTGTGGGCGAAACTCGGCCACAGGGGAATCGCGACGCCGCGCCCGACCCCCCGTTCGGGGGACTCTCCGGCGCGGTGCCCGCATTGTCCGCGGTGGCCGGAGTGCCGCTGCGTACCCGGTGCGTGACCCCGGTCACACGGCGCCCGCGCGGCCCCAAGGCCCGACGGGTGCATGTCGACGCAGTGTCGCGCGGGGACCCCGAGAGCATGGCATCGCTGACTCAGCGTCAACACCACACGGTTCCTCCACAACCGTTACGTCGGATTCCGCTTCTGGGCCGAGATGAGGTCGGGTACGCTCGGCGAACTGGCAATGACTGAGCGGTCCGGGCTGGGACACGAACACTTGCCTTCGGGGGAAGCAAATGGGCGCTTCGCGTACATATACCAACGATCTGGCACGGGATCGGGACACCGCGGGGAGGTCGGCGGGAGCTCACGCCGCCGTGATCCCCTCGGCCCGACGGCCGCAGCGCGGGCGCACCGCGATCGCCGCGCCGCCGGGCACCGCCGATCCGGAATCCACCACACAGTTGCGCACCGACGCGCGCCGCAACCTCGAACAGGTGCTGCGCGCCGCGCGCGAGGTGTTCGGCGAGTTGGGCTACGACGCGCCGATGGAGGAGATAGCCCGCCGTGCGGGCGTCGGCGTCGGCACCATCTACCGGCGGTTCTCCGGCAAGGAGTCGCTGGTCCAGCGCATCATGATCACCGAGACCGCGCGGCTGACCGGCGAGGCCGTGGCCGCACTGGCCGAGGAGCCGGACGCGTGGGCCGCCCTCAACCGCTACCTGCGGCGCGCGGTCGCCTCCGGGGCGGGGCGGCTCTTCCCGGCGCTCAGCGGGCGGGTCCCGGTGACCGAGGAGATGCGCAACGGCCGTACGGCGCTGAACGAGGCGGTCTGTCTGCTGGTCGACCGGGCGAAGGACGAGGGGTACCTGCGCGACGACGTGTCGGACGCCGACATCTCGCTCCTGCTGTCCTGCCTCCTGCCGCCGCCCGGGCTGCCCAAGGCGCAGCGGCTCACGGTCGCCGCCCGCTACCTGGAGGTAGTCCTGGACGGCCTGCGCGCGGACCGGCCGTCACCGCTGCCGGGCAGGCCCTTCACCCAGGACGAGCTCGACACCTTGTTCCTGCGCGGCGGGCCGCGCTGACGCTACGCCGGTCGCGCCCCGTCTTGCGGCGCACCGGCCGGGGCCCCGCCCCGCCTCGCGCGGCCCGGCCCGGCAACCGGGCCGCGGCGTACCACGCCGGGACCCCACGGAACAACTCCTGAAACTCCAGGCACTTCGGAAGACTCGGAAAACCTCAGAACACTCCTGTACCAGCCCGACCCGAGCCGATCCGCACCGACCAGTCGCGCCGGAATTGCACGCCCGGACAGCCGGGCGAGAGGCCGCGCCCCCCCCCGTCCGCAGGCGGGGGGGGCG
>NZ_JBSFVE010000031.1:0-80737 GCF_053592165.1 Streptodolium elevatio | reverse complement strand
TCCGATCCCGCGGAGCGGGTACCCTGCCGCTGACGCGGCAGGCAGGGCGAAGCCCTCCGCTTCGCTCCGGGCAGATTATCCGCTGCGCGGATAATCGAATTCCGCAAGCGGAATTCACAAACGAAAGCAATTCCCCTTCGGGGAATTGCACGAATTCCCGCAAGCGGGAATTCAACCCCGGCAGCGACAGGGGCGGTGCATCATCCCCGCGACTGTGTAGGCACAGCGATTCCCCAGCAGTGCCAAGGGAACTGACAGGCCGTCATCCCCACGGGGCGAAGGGGCCGGCCCCCGCAGTGCACGGGACTCCGCTGCGCTCCGTCCCTGACATCCCGTCACCAACTGACACACGGTCACACACCCCCTAACGCCCCATCAGAACCCCACCAGACTACACCACCACCCTCCAGCGAGGAAGCAGGACACGCACACCCGGACAAGCGTCCAACCGACACCACCAACACGGATGCATCCACATGATGCACTGTGTAGAATCAGCGAAGCAGACACACCCCATCCCCGACCCCCACAGAGCGGCACACACCGCCCCCGCAACGGAGCACGGGAACCCCAGGGAAAACCCAATAAGTGAACTCGGAAATACGCCGAGAATTCCCGGAAAGAGAAACCCGGATAAGGAGAAATGCGGAAATGGCGTTAAATCTGCGGGACCACCAGAAAGAAGCCATCGACGCGATCATCCGGGGACTCGACATCCCACCCGGAAAACGCATCCCCGCGGGCGGCCTGCGCGCCCAAGTCCACGCGGCGTGCGGCACCGGGAAGACCGTCATCGCCGCCACGGCCGCCAAGCGGCTGGTCCCCCACGGCCGCGTCCTGGTCCTCGTCCCCACCCTCGACCTACTCACCCAGACCATCCGCGCCTGGCAACAGGCAGGCCACACCGGGCCGTCGGTGGCCGTCTGCTCCCTCCAGGACGACCCCGAACTGGACGCGATGGACGTCCGCTGCACCACGATCCCGGTGCAGCTGTCGCTGTGGCACGGCTCCGGACCGGTCACGATCTACGCGACGTACGCCTCGCTGGGGGCGCTGACGGACGCTCACAGGGGCGAGTACGGGCAGAAGTTGGACCCCATGGACCTCGTGGTCGTCGACGAGGCGCACCGCACCAGTGGATCACTTGGTAAGGCGTGGGCGGCTGTCCACGACCAGGCGGCGATCCCTGCGGTGCGTCGGCTGTACATGACCGCCACCCCGCGGATCTGGGAGGAACGGCCGCTGCGCGAGGTTCGCGAGGGCCTGCGTGCCGCGCTCCGCGAGGAGATGGCGGCGTCCATGGACGACGAGCAGATCTTCGGGCCGGTGGTCTACAAGCTCACCCTCGCGGATGCCATCGCCCGTGGCCTGCTGGCCAAGTACCAGATCATCGTTGTGGAGCTGGCGGACCCGGTCGTCACCCCGCAGCGGTTGCGCGGTGAGGAACGCTCGGAGGAAGAGGTGCGCGGTCAGCGGCTCGGGGCGCTCCAGGCCGCCATGCTGCGCACTGCGGCTGAGCACAACCTCCAGACGATGATCACCTTCCACCACCGGACGATGGAGGCGGAGGCTTACAGCAAGGGTCTGCCGGCGGTGGCGCGGCGGCTGAACGAGGCGGACCCGGAGACGTACCCGTCCCGGATCTGGGCGAGTTGGCTCCAGGGCGAGCACGCCTCGGAGCACCGGGCGAAGATCCTGGGTGAGTTCGGCCGTCGGGCGGGGTTCGCGAGCTTGAGCAACTGCAAGGTGCTGGGTGAGGGCATCGACATCCGCGCCGTCGACTCCGTCGCGCTCCTGGACCCCAAGGGGGCGCCGCACGACATCGTCCAGGCCATCGGGCGGGCGCTGCGGCAAAAGCCGAAGCAGGGGAAACTGGCGTCCCTGATCGTGCCCGTGTTCCTGGGGCCCAGCGAGGTACCGGAAGACATGTTCGTCTCCAGTTCGTACCGGCCGCTGGTGAAAGTCCTCCAGGCATTGCGTGCCCACGATGAGGAGGCTGTGGAGCTGCTGGCGATCCCGCAGGACAGCCCCATGCGCCGCGAGGAACCCGCCCAGGGAATCGGCCCAGATCCTTCAGAAGGCGCCCCGGAAACCCGTACGCTGCTCCGATTTTCCACTACTCGGGACCCGAACATGGTCGCGGAGTGGGTCAGCTTCAACATCTTCGACACCGAACGCGTCGACTGGTCCCGTGGTTACGCAGCGTCACGAAAGTTTCGGCTGCGGGAAGGACACCTGCGGGTGCCGTTCGACCACGTGGAGCCGGGAAGGGAAGCCACCTCGCCGGAAGGTGAGGACCGTTCGGAGACGCGCGGTGCCGACGCCGTCAACGTGCCTGCGGGTATCGGCAGTTCGGACATCCGGCCATCCGGGCGGGGGTACCCGCTCGGGCACTGGATCAGCCGCCAGCGCAAGGCCTACGCCGCGGGCACCCTCACCGGCCTGCGCGTCCAGCGCCTGGACGGACTCGGCATGGTCTGGGACCACGCCGACGCCGCGTTCCAGGACGGCCTCGCCGCCGCCCGCGTGTACTACGCCGACCACGGCACCCTCGCCGCCCCACGCACCGCCACCGCGCTGGACCTGCCCGTCGGGCAGTGGCTGTCCAACCAGCGCCGTCCTGGGTTCCTGGACGGCCACCCCGAGCGCGCCGCCGCGTTGGCGGCGATCGACCCGGACTGGAACCCGTCGTGGCCGCTGGACTGGCAGCGCCACTACGCCGGGGTACGCGAATCCCTCGCCGCGGGCGCGGTGTTGGACGAGCTGGTGCCAGGGGTGACGATCCACGGGCACGACATCGGGCGGTGGCTGGAACGCCAGCGGCAGCCGGTGGTGTGGCGCGGCCTGTCCGCCGGACAGCGTGAACGGCTCTCTGAGCTGGGCGTGAAACCCCTCGCGGTCCCCAAGGCCGGGAAGGCCCCGAAAGCTGCTCGGAAGGCCGCTGGGGGCCCTTCCAGCGCCTTCGGGAAGGGTCTGGCTGCGCTTCGGCAGTACCAGGCCCGGACCGGATCGGTGACCGTGCCACGGGGGCACGTAGAAACCCTGGAGACTGCGCCGGGGGACGCCGGCGAGGGCGGCGAGCCGGTGGAGGTGAAGCTCGGCGTATGGCTCTCCAACACCAAGAGCCGCCGCGCCAAACTCACCGACCACCAACTCGAACAGCTCGCCGCGGCCGGACTCGACTGGCGGTAGACGAGACACCCGGACGGGGGCGCAGCAGCAGCGGCTGTTGCGGCCAGGCGGCGTACCTGCGGGTGTTGCGTCACCTGGTCAGGGCTGCACCGCAAGGTCGTCGAAAGACCAGGGAAGGCCTGCACCACCCGGCTAATGGTGGTGAACGTAAGATCGACAAACGTGGTCAACAGGCAAGAACAAGACAACAGGAACTCTCGTCAGGGCTCGGACCCCAATAACCCCGGGTTCGTTTTCGGCTATCCCGAGCCCGACAAGACCGACGTGGCGCCGCCCGGGCCGCCTGAAGGCGGGTGGCTCCCGTGCCCGTGCTGCGGCCACCAGATGTTCGGCGAGTTCCACATGTACGAGATCTGCAGCGTCTGCTTCTGGGAAGAGGAGCCGTTGCAGCTGCGGTATCCGACCGCGCCGTGGGGGCCGAACCACGGACTGAGCCTCATCGAGTGCCAGGCGAACTACCAGCGCTACGGAGCCTGCAGAGAGGACATGCTCAAGCATGTCCGGCCGCCGAACCCCGACGAACCCCTCGACCCGGGATGGCGGCCCCTGGACCCGATGCGCGACGCCTTCGAGACCGCCACCGGCGACACCCCGATGCCCGACGACCTGACCACCCTGTACTGGTGGCGGCCCACCTACTGGCGCCGCCACCACACGCCCAGCCGTAACAGCACCACCGACGCCTGACCTCCCGCGAAGCGCCCCAGGTGCCACGCCGCAGCCCGGTGCACGCGGTCAGGCAGCGGGAGTAACGCTCGGCGTGCGGATCACCAACACCAAAAGCCGCCGCGCCAAGCTCACCAACCACCAACTCGCCGACGCCGGCGGTAGACGACGCACCCGGAAGCGGCGCGGCAGCAACGGCTGCCGCGCCCGGGCGGCGTACCCCGCGGCCCGCCCGCTGCCCCGGCGTCCCAAGACGCCGTCTCGGTACACCTGCCGGAATCTCATTCCATCTGCAAGATCAGCCAGAAACCGCCCCACCAACCCGCAAAAACGGGAACACGACATAGGAACTGACGCCAGCCAAGCCCGAAACACCCGTCTCGCTGCACCTGCAGCACCACAGGTCAAAAGCCCTACAGATCACGCAACTTCAACGAGACAGGACAGTGTGGGACTACGCCGACGCGGCCTTCGACGAGGGCCTGGCGGCTGCGCGGGCGTACTTCGCCGACCACGGCACCCTGGCAGCCCCCAGGTCCGCCACGGCGCTGGACAGGCCCGTCGGGCAGTGGCTGTCCAACCAGCGCAGGCCCGGGTTCCTGGCCGGCCACCCCGAACGCGCCGAGGCCTTGGCGGCGATCGACCCGGACTGGAACCCGTCGTGGCCGCTGGACTGGCAGCGCCACTACGCGGGGGTCCGCGAATCCCTCGCGGCGGGCGCGACATTGGACGAGCTGGTGCCCGGCGTGACCATCCACGGCCACGACATCGGGCAGTGGCTGGACCGCCAACGCCAGCCGATGACGTGGCGCGGCCTGTCCACGGGACAGCGTGAACGGCTCTCTGAGCTGGGCGTGAAGCCCATCGCGGCCCCCAGCCGGGAAGGCCCCGAAAGCCGCCCAGAAGGGCACTCAGGGCCCTTCCAGCGCCTTCGAGAAGGGCCTGGCGGCGCTCCGGCAATACGTCGCACGCACCGGATCGGTGACCGTGCCACGGGGGCACGTAGAAACCCTGGAAGCCGGGCCTGAGGGCGGCGACGGCGAGCCGGTCGAGGTCAAGCTCGGCGTGTGGATCAGCAACACCAAAAGCCGCCGGGCGAAGCTCACTTCCGACCAGCTCGAACAGCTCGCCGAGATTGGGCTTGACTGGCGATAAGCAAAGAATGGTCGTGGGGATCAGGCGCTTGTCGATCGCCTGATCCCCCGTCGGATCTGCTGCCGCTGTTCCGCAGTCAAGCGTCAGCTGGCCGCACTGCGGGTGGCGTGGACGCGAAGAAGGTTCGCAGGGGGCGCGTCACCACTGCTGCGCGGGCGTCGTCGTTGATGAGGGTCCTTTGAAGCTCGTCCGCCGCGTCGGCGCCGAGTGCCTCAGAGGTCACCAGCCAGCGCAATAAGGTATCGATCAGCAAGCCCCTGGCCTCGGCCACCGCCGCTTCGTTGAGGTTCTTGACCTCATCGCCGTGGGCGTAGGCGCTACGCAGGTTGTAGCTCTGGCTCATGGTGTTGTACGCAGCCGCGCGGGCGTGGTCATCAAGCCGGAGCGTGGCCGCGTTTTGTTTGATCACAACGGTCGGCTGTCGCGCTCGTTCCTTGCTGCCCTTGAGGATGGCTTCCAGACCGATGACGTACTGGAGAAGGAGTTCGTCGAGTTCGTGGTCGTCGATGTAGTCGTCCCCGTAGGTCCTGGAGGATGCCTGGATTAGATGCCGTGCAGCCGCACCGAACCGACGAGAGGCTTTCCGGAAGGGGTCCGGGGTTGGTGGCGTGGCTGAAGCGACAGTGTCGACGATGTTCCACGTTCGTGCGCAGAAGGCCGCGAAGGCGGTCAGCTCGGTCTGCTTGACCTTGTAACGACCGCGCTGGTGGACCTCGGCGACGACCTCTCCCTCATTGTCGAAGATCGCGTCGAGGGGGAAGTCTTCGAAGGGGACTGAGGCACCGACGTGACGGCCAGCTTCGATGTGGAAGACGGCGTCCAGGTGCAGTGGTTCGTGGCGCCACATCATCAGCGTGGTGAGCACCTCAATGTGCCGTAGCGCCGGCCGTGTGTCGAGAGTCAGCTGCAATCCACCGGACGTCAGCGGTGCGGTTGGTCGCGGGATGGTCAGGAATGCCGAGCGCTGCAGCACATCCGGATGGAGGCGGACGTTTGGGAGCAGGGGCAGAAGCGAGGGCAGCGGATGTAGTGCGCTCAGGTCGGTGCGTGTCGCGGTGCGCAGCGTGTATGGGCCGATTGGCACCGAAGTCCCAGCCGGTAGGTCCGCGTCCAGGAGCAGCCACGTCTCTCGTACCGGTGTGGGGGCCGCGCACATCGCGGTCAGGTCATGTGCGAGGTCGTCCACTGCAACGTTCGCCCCGGACGCGATGAGACGACTAACGTCGGCCAAGCCGACGACCTTCAGCAGGACCTTGGCCGAGGGCAGCGTCTGGTCATCCTGGTACAAGTCCGGGCGACGGCTCGGAGGTGCCTGGCGTCCTACCTCGTCGCGAAGCGCATCGAAGGCGGGCCCCTCTCCCGAGGGTTGCCCGCTCGTGACATCGTTGATCCAGGCCTGCACGAGAGGAACAAACGATGAGTTGGACATAGTGGTCACGCTACGCCAAACTCGTGCTTGGGGCAGCGCTGCACGGGTACTTGGGTCCCCCGGATTGGGTGCGGACCGCTCCTTGCCGCCTATTCGTCATACTGTGCTTTTTCCTTCCGGCCTATGCACGACGGTTACGGAATACCTCGGATACGCCCCCACTCGCGTGCGTCCTGTGGCGGCATCCAACGGGTGGTGGGCGCCTGTCATGGCGAGCGATCGACATCCGAGTCATCAACGTCACTGCCAGCAGCGATCGACCCATCTCCGGCGTGGATTCCGCCTGGTGCTTGAACCGTCTGCGACATTGGCGTGGCCTGCGGTGCCGACCGCACCGTGGAACGTCTAACGCTGCCGCCCGCAGCGATCGATCCGCTTTCGGCGGTGATCTGCGGTACTGCCGGGGCAGGCGAGGAACGCAGAAGGCGGTGCACCGTATGCGCGAACACGGCCAGGGCCAGGATCGTTCCCAGCACTCCGGCGGCCTGGCTCGCTGCCTCCAAATCACCGGCTACCGTCCATACCACCAACCCGACGGCAACTACCGGGCAGCTGAACGCGATTGCCCACCACGCCGCACGCTTCCATCCTGTCATTCGGCCATCATGCCCCTGGCCACGACGCTTCGGGCAGGATCAAGAGTTCTCAAGGGCCAGCGGTGCCTGGTCGGCGACGCATGCCTGACATCGCGACGCAAGGTGGTGGACGAGTTGGGGTTTTGGCGGCGTTCCAAGCCAGCTGCGTCTTCGGCAAGGCGCGGCAACGGGATCTCGGCGCGGGACCGCTCGGTTGCTCTGGGCGGGGACGGCCAACACATCTCGACGGGCGACTACGCCGTTCATCAGGAGATCAACGCTGAACTGATGCTCACCTTGCCTCCGGAGGCCTTTAGGCCAGTCGCGGAAGTGGATGTCCCTGCGCAGCTCAGCAACTTGCGTCCCGGCTACTTTGTCGGCCGGGATGACGGGCTTGGGGAGATCGACCGCGCAATGCGCGTTTCCGGAGAGCGTGTGGTGCACGCCGTTTACGGGTTGGGGGGGATCGGCAAGTCCGCGCTTGCCGCCCACTGGGCCTCGACCCGGGCGCTGTGCCGCGTGCGCGTGCGCTGGTGGATCCCAGCCGCCTCGGAGGCCTCGCTGAATACGGGATTGGCAGGGCTTGCTGCGGCGCTGCAGCCCGAGCTCGCCATGTTGCCTACGGGCATCTTGCGGGAGCGTGCGATCCAGTGGCTGGGCACCCATGACGACTGGTTGCTCGTCCTCGACAATGTCGAAGACGTCGCTGTTGTCCGTGCACTTGTGGGGCGAACGGGCGGTGGCAGCGTCCTGATCACCAGCCGCCGTGCGCTCGGCTGGCATGGAACCTCGTCCACACAGCGTCTGGACGCCCCTGCTGAACTGGATGCAGCGGAGTTGTTCACAGCGATCCTGAACCAGCATGGACGCCGTGATAGCCAGGGAGCGGATGAGGTGTGTGCGGCGTTGGGGCGCCTGCCCCTCGCGGTAAAGCAGGCTGCGTCATACTGCGCAGCGACCGGCACCGACCCTCTTCAGTACCTGGAACTGTTGGCGCAGTGGCCGGCTGAGATGTTCGCGGCGTCCGCTGATGGGGACGCCGAGCGGACCATCGCCCGAGTCTGGCGTATCACGCTGAACCGTCTCGCCGAGAACCCGGACGCGACGGTGGTGCTCAGGATTTTGTCGTGGTTCGCGCCCGAGGGCATCCCGCGGGCGTTGCTTGACCGTGGTTCTCCGGACCCCGCACTGATTACTGCGATCGGGCAGCTTGCCGCTCACAGCATGATCGCGCAAGACCTTGAAAGCCTTTCGGTGCACCCGCTGGTGCAGGCGGTCGCGCGCACTCCGGACCTGGGTGATCCGCACCGCCAACCGGGGGACATCGAGTCCGCCCGTGAACTCGCCACGATGTGCGTTGAGGCTGCGATCCCGCGGGACTCGCATGACCCGCAGTTGTGGCCTCTGTGGCGTAAACTCCTGCCCCATGCGGAGGCGTTGATTGAGCGAGCCGACCCGGCTACAGATACCGAGTACACCGCCGCTCTGCTGGGCCGTGTGGGGAACTATCTACATGACCAGGGAGCCGGCAAGCTCGCTGTCGAGCGACTGACACGCGCCGTCGACATCATGCACAGGGCCCTCCCGGATAGCCCGTATACGCTCACGTTTGAAAACAGCCTCGCTGCGGCGCACGTCACCGCAGGCAACGTCGCCGTCGGCATCGCCCTGCACCAGCACACGCTGACCGCGCAGTACCAGCGCAACGACGACGCCGCTCCTGCGGTCTTGAACTCGCTCAACAACCTCGCCTCTGCCCTGCTGGCGGCTCACCGCTTTTACGAAGCGCTCCCGATGTTCCAAGAGGTACTGCGGGTACGGAAGGATTCCCTTCCCGAGGACGACCCCGCGACGTTGAACAGCCGCAACAACCTGGCGCGCACGCTCAGCGCGGTGGGCGAGCACGATGAGGCCATCCGCCTATTCGAGGTCAACCTCGCCGCCCGGACCCGGGTCCACGGACCGACTCACCGGATGACGTTCGAGGCGCTCCACAATCTGGGCGCAGCGCTTGCCGAGAGCGGAGAGAACGAACGCGCTCTGCCTCTGCTCGAGCACGCCCACCAGGAGCTAGGGCAACTCAGCGAACACCATCCCGACACCCTGGCCGCAGGCAACACCCTCGCGCGCTGCCTGTTGGAGATCGACCCCGACCGGGCCACAGCCCTCCACGAAGAGATCCTCACCTCGGCACTCACGGCCCACGGCCCGTCGCACCCCCTGACCGTCCTGTTCCGCCACAACCTCGGGTGCGCCTACGCCAGTAACGGACACCCGTCCGCTGCGCTCAAGCAGTGGGAGACGGCGTACGCCGACGCAGCCGAGACCTTCAGCAGCGACCATCCGCTGATGATGACGCTCACTCACCACCTCACCGACGCCCGCCGGAACCAGAACGACAAGAACTCATAGGCCCTGCGTGCGCGGGCGGTTGGTGTGGCCCGGGATGGAGCAGCGCAGCGACGCGCGGCATTGCTCACCGGCGTGCCGCGCGTAGACGTACCGGCGCCGGAAGGCCGGTGCCGGGGATGACGGTTAGGCGTGACGATTGCTCGGATTCGTCACGCCTGGCCGTCATGGTCGAGGGTGGCGGCGGTGTTCGCGGCCGGGATGGGCCGGTCGGGGTTGTCGTGCCAAGGGGTGTGGTGGACGGTGCCGTCGTTCGCGACGGTGACGGTCAGGCCGAAGTCGTACACCTCCGGCTTGCCCAGACCGTCCCACCAGGCGTGCGCGGCTTCGACTTCGTCCCACAGGGAGCGCGGGCCGGCCTGCCAGACGGCCGGGGCCTGGTCGGCGTCGTGGGGGTACGTGGCGGCCGCGACGGACAGGGCGTCGTCGGCGGCCGCGGGCAGGCTGTAGAGCCAGACCGTGGTCGCGTCGGCGGCCGGGGCGACGGCCTTGGTGCAGCCGGGCACGGCCAGGCCGACGGCGAACTCCCCGGCGTCGTACGCCCCGCCGGTCACCTGCCCCAGCGTAACCGTGGGCACCGAGACGCGGGCGTTCTCCGTCCAGCCGGGCGGGGTGTAGGCGGCGTGGCCCGGTCGGTTCGGGCGCTGGCCACGCAGCTTCATGAACGACGCGGCGACGGTGAACGGCCCGCTGGCGTGGTGGGGGTCGTGGACGGTGAGGGCCACCAGGGCGTCGTGGGGGCTGTAGTCGGTGCCCCAGGGTGCGACGATCCGGCCGCCGGGGCGGGTCTGCGCGAGCCAGGCCGGGGCGATGGATCGGGTGCCGGCGGTGACGTGCACGAGGTCGTACGGTGCGCCGCCGGGCCAGCCCTTCGTGCCGTCGCCGGTCACGACCGTGACCGGGATTCCGGCGGCGGCGAGGTTGGCGCGGGCCTGGTCGGCGAGTTCGGGGTCGACTTCGACGGTGACGACCTGGCCCGTGCCGAGGCGGGCGGCCAGGAGTGCGGCGGTGTAGCCGGTGCCGGTGCCGACGTCCAGGACGCGGTCGCCGTCGCTGACCTTCAGGTCGTAGATCATGTCCGCGACCACCGACGGCATCGACGCCGACGAGGACGCCAACCGTCCCGGGGCGGTGCCGGTGTGGTCGCCGTCGTCCCACTGCGTCACCAACGCGGTGTTCGCGTACACCGCGGCCACCCACGCGTCCGGCGCGCTCGTGCAGTCGAGGGGGGTGTAGCTGTTGGCGGCCGGGTCGTGCGCCCACACCAGATCCGGGACGAACGCACCGCGCGGCACGGCGGCGAACACGTCCGCCCAACCGGACGGCATCACGTCCGCCTCGGTCAACAGCGCCGCCAGCGAGGCCGCGGACGGCTCCGGCGGTTCGGGCGGTGGGGTGTGCGCGGTCATGCGTCAGCTTCCGGGGCGGCGTCGGCCCGGGCCGGGCCGGGCGGGGTCGCGCCGTCGGGGTTCGGGTTCGCGTCCGGTGGCGGGTTCGGGTTCGGCGGTGCCGGGATCGGCGCGGGCGGTCCCTTGTGGGACTGGTGTAAGCCGGTCGGTGGGTTCATCAGGTCAGCCTCCCCGAGCCGTACGGGCCTGCCTCGGCCGTCGCTGGCAGGACAGCCGCTGCGGCCATCGTTGCGCACCCGGGGTGTTGGGGGAATCCTTCGGCCGTCCGCCCTACTGAGTCACTCGGTGTCCTCTTCCTTGTCGTCTGAGACAGTCTGTTCGGTGTCGTCGCTCGGCGACTGGCCTGCTGAAGCGGCTTGTGCCGCTCGCATCGCAGCAAGGTAGGTCGTCGAGAACCCTTGGACGCCGGCGAGCTGGTCGGCGATGCCACGCTGCGCGGCCAGGAACGAGGTGTCGAGCTTGGGCATCGATGCGGCAATCTGTTCGGCGATGCCACGCTGTGCGACCAAGAACGAGGCGTCGGACTTGGGGATTGATGTCAGTACCTGCGCCGCTACATTGATGCCCGAAAAATCTAGCTTGGGCATTGATGCGGCGATTTGTTCGGCAATTCTTCGCTGCGCCTCCAGGATGGAGGTGTCGACTCTCGGCATCGAGGCCAGGATCTGCGCCGCCGCGGTGGGATGAGCGATGGAGGAGGCCCAGGTGGAGACGTTCTGGGTGCCGTGTGCGACGCCCCTCGTTGCTCGCCGTGCCGCGTGCGCCGCGTTCTCCTTGAAGCGCCGCAAGAGCTTCATGCACTGGTCATCTGCGGCATCGGGCAAAGTCGGGTCGCCATCGGACAGGACGGTCGGTGATTCGTCCGCCTCTTTGGTCGAGAAGAGAACTTTCATCGGCCATACGCACGCGACGCCGAGCGCAGTCCCATCGTCATTTCCCAAGGCGCTGCCGTACAACAGCCATTGCACGTTGGCCGTGTACCAGACATCCCCTTCGATCTCGTGGCCCGTGACATCGTTCACGGACAGCAGGGCGACCTCGGGTGCGGCAAGCCACGAACGCCAGCCGGTCTCGGTGTCGGGCATCTCCAAGCCGACGTAGCCGAGGGGTGAATCCAGAGCCTCCACGGCCGTCTGCGCGACTCGTCCACGAACGGCCGCCGACCTCAGCAGCTCTTCAGCAGCAGCTTCGGCTGCTTCGCCGGACACCTCGTTGGTGTACGTCGCGACTACCTCGTTGAAGTCCTTCAGCCTGGTGAGGCGGCCCTCCATGCCGCGGACGTCCTCGTCCATCGGGAATGGGTAGAACGTGCCGTCACCGAAGTCCTTGTGGTTGTTCGTGACGAAGCAAATTTGTTCATCTGGGTTCGCCACAAGGAAGTCGAGGATGGAAAACCAGATGGCCGCATCGCGGCCGCCTTCGGCACGCTTCTCACCCTGCTTCGCGGGCGGAAGTGCCAACGCCTCACGGATGAGCGCCTGTTTGGCGGCGTCGCCAGTGGTTTCGATCACCTCGAAGATCTTGAGGTACTGACTTCGCCAGTGGCCCTGGATTCGCTCCAGGTCGAGCCTCTCCAGGCTGATGTCCACCTCCCACGGAGTGACACCACGCAACGCATCCAGCCCTCGCGTGACTGACTGGTGCTTGAGGATGTAGGGCTTCGCTTGGTGCGCAACCAGCTCCTCCAAGACCATCCAGGGCACAGCCACCCGATGGTGTCCGGACTCGCGCAGCTTGCGGATGATGTCCGCTCGCAGGCTGTCAGGGCGGAGCAGGTCCACCGCGTTGGTGTCAAAGATGATCAACCGTGTCTCCAAGCTTCCTAGGACGGCAAGTGTCCCAGCGGACACAGGTATGCGGCGGTCGTACTGCATCGCACGGGGCGACCCGCGTTGTCGAACACATGTGCGACAAGGTCGCCTTGTCGGTTCTACGATCGGTGCATGGGGCGCAAGGATCTGTCGGCCGGCACCTGGGGGTCGTTCGGGGAACGCGCCGCCCGGTCTCTCGCTGCACCCACTACCAAGGGCCAGACCGACGACGGGACCGCCGGGGAGATGGCCGACAGGGCCACGGCGGCTGCCGCTCCCCCGGAGCCGGCCTCGCGCGCCGTCGCGCGGGTCGACGGGCCGCCGCCGCCCGGGGAGGACGGGCCGTGGGCGTGGGTCGACCTCCCGGACGGCGCCGGGACCGTCCGGGTCCGGGCCCTGCGGTGGGTGCGCAGTAGTTCCGGCGCGTGGGCCTTGCAGGCCTCGATGCCCGGATGGAAGGCGATGACCGACTGGAACCGCGGCGGCTGGGAGCCGGAGCCGGTCGACGAGGTCCACATCGTGCCCGGCGCCCAGGTCCGGCCGATCCCCGGCCAGGACTACACCGACCTGCCCCGAGACGCCGACGGCGGTCTGGTGCCGTAGCGCGGGGGTGCGAGTGGGGAGTCCGTTCCGGCGGGATGTCACCCGCGAGAGTCGCGCGGCGAGTTCGCGCACCGGTATGTACGGCCGTCACTGTGTGACCTGCACGCACGCCGCCTTTCCTCGAGCACCAGGAGCACGAAGTTGGCCACGCGCCGCCGTCTCGGCACCGGACCCGCCCCCACGACACCGGCAACGCCTGGGCAGGTCCCCCGGCTCCTGGCGGCCGCACGCGCCGCCGACACCGAACCGCGCAACGCCGAGGACGGCGGGGACCAGCAGCCCGCTCTCGCCGAGGCGTGGACCGCCGCGGGGCGCCGCCGCCTCGGACTCGGAGGCACCCACCACGACAGGTGACCGGTGTTCGGACCCGGCGGCGTGGCGTACCTCGTCCGGGGGTCCGCTCGTTGTCCCGTGCGTGGACCCGGTCGACGTCGGCACGGCGGATGAGGTGGTGCTGGTGTTCGGCCCGGTCGCCGCGCTGGAGCAGGTGGTGGGTCGCCTGACCGCGTGCGGTGACCTGGCCGACCCGGCACCGGTGCTGCCCGACGCCGGAAACCCGGGCCGCGGGTCGTGCGTGCTGCGCATGACCACCCCCAGCGGCGGGCGGACCCCTGGCCGCGGCCGCAGGAGCAGGCAGCGCAGAACCGGGGCCGGGTTCCTTGACTCCCTGGCCGCCGTCCTGCGCCGTCCGGGCCGCGACACCGCCCGCCGCCCCGACGGCAGCCCCCAAGGCCGACCGGGACGCCACCGCGCCCGGGCCGGCAGCTGAACCCGCCACCCCCGAGAACGTGCGGGGCTCCCATCCCCCGAGAGGAGCCCCGCACCCCAACGCCTGGGACAGCAACCGGCTTGCGCACGAGACCCGCCGTAGTCCGTGCCAGTGCCGGGGCCGGTACGGACGCCCATGATCTGGATTGCGGAACCGACGTGCCGCACACGGGCTTTCCCGACTGCGCGGACATCCAGGTCGGTGGGATCTGATCAGGACCTTTGAAACTCCCCACCCCCTGCTCAAGGATTGACCAGAGTTGCTATCTGGCGTTCCCCGCCACGCCCGCCGATCCGGGTTGGAACACGGCGTTGGCAGGTTCGCCTGACAGCCTTGCTTGGACTGTGACGAGCCCTCCGAAGCCGCCGAGGCCGGGGTAGCGACGCCTGTCGTCCCTGTTCTGTCGCTAAGCTTCCCGCCGTGCCCCTCGTTGCTGAGCGCGCCGAGGCTCTCCTCGCCGAAGGACACGGCCTCGACGCCGTCCTCGCGATGTTCGAGGACGCCGAGCTCGCCACCCTCCACCGCCTCATCGCGCTTCGCGACGCCACCGGCCTGGGTCTCCAGGACGCCATGCGGTTCGTTCACCATTCCGGGCCGTTGGCGCACGTCACCGCCGCACACCTCGCACTGCTCGCCGCGCATCCGAAGCTGCCCGGCGAGTACGGCGACAGGATCCGGAGGCTGTTCCTGAACGCGCTGACCCACAATGAGCCGGAACTCGCTCTCGCTGAGGACGACGACGGGGACGGCATCTGGCTCGGCAGGGGCCCGGACAGGAGCTCATGGTGGTGGATGGACGGTGACCTCGCCGCACTCCGCCAAGCCGTCGAAGACCTCGCCGATCACCCGCTCGGGGGCCGCGTTACCCTCACCGCGGTCGGCCTACGCTTCCTTCCAGGGGGACTGTCTGTAAGCGTCGACGAAGCTCGAACCAAGCGGTAGTGGGTCGAAGCCGTTTCGTGCAGGTCGGCGCTGCGGGGACAACGCCGCCGCCGGGCCGCAGCCTCCTGCGGGACGGAACACCCGCTCTCTCGTTGCTCTGTCAACCATGTGGGGAACGAGAGCAGGGCTGGTCAGTACCGCCGGTCCTCATCAGGATCAACGCCAACACGCTTGATCTTGGCCGAATTTACGGTTCTGGCCTGTTCCATTCGGCTCAGGGGAGGTCTACGGTGATTCGTCCCGGAGGGGCCGCACGGCGCACCGGGCGCCTGTGAGGTCTTTGTCCGCGTGCCCACCCCCACCCGGCACGTGGCCTTCGGTACTGGCGGCCCCGCGGCGCGGAAACCCCCCACCGCGCCCGGGACCGCCCGCAGCTCCAGCCCCCGGGACGAGGAATTCCGCGCCGCATGTCCGTGGCGCGGCGCAAGACCCTTCCCCGGGGAGCGGGAAGAGAGGCCGACGGTGCACGCGCGCGCCGGCGCATCGCGTCGCGCGCTCCCCGCGCGGCTCTTCCCGCAACGAGAGCCCTGGTCTCCCGCTCCCACCCGAGACCAGGGCTCTCGCACGCACGGCGAACTCCCCGGTGGTCTATGGCGCCGGGGCGGGCGGTCAGCGGCGCGGTGTGGGGATGTGGTGCAGCCGCGGGGGCAAGTGTGTGGGGGCGTGCTGGAGGTACCAGGAGCGGGCCCACCGCATCACCAGGGTGCAGCGCAGTCGCCATTCGGCGCAGGCCTCGCTGAACGCGTCGGCGACGAAGTCCCGGCGCAGCTTGCGCAGCACCGCGTCCTCGGTCCAGAAGTCCAGGCCGTCGTCCGGCGGCGGCGTCAGTTCCAGGGCGTCGGTCAGGACGACGGCGGCGACCCTTTGCGGTCCGGCGCCGCCGCGGTAGCCCCAGTTGAAGCCGCCGATGTTTTCCGCGTCGGGTGCGAACAGCTCGTACAGCACCACCAGGTTCCGCTCCCGTTGGGTCGGCCCGCCGGCGGGTTCCTCGACCAGGACGCGAGGCAGGCTCTCACCGTCCGGGCCTTTGTCGTAGAAGCCGTGGTAGAGCCGGTCCTGGTACTCGTCCGCGCTGTCGGCGTGTGATGCCACGTGCGTGCCCCCGTCCGTCGTCGTGACCGCGGGGATGTTGTCCCGTGGGCACGGGCCGGGAAACCCAGGCTTGACCGTCAGGCGCCGCGGTAGTTGAGCTGCATGCGCCTCGCGTGCAGTTGGAGCAGTGCCATGGCGAGCATGCCCTCGCAGCCGTCCAACGCGGCGCGCAGCTGCTCGGGGTCGTCGTCGTGCGCGTCCGCCTCGAGGAACGCCAGCGCGGCCAAGGCCGCGTTCACCGCGCCGTTCAGCGCCGGGACCGGCGGCACGTCCTCGTCGTCCTGGTCGTCCTCGCCGTGCTCCTGGTCCTCGTGGTCCTGGTCGTCGTTGTTCCCAAGGTCGTGGCCCGGGTCGGACGGCAGGAGCGTCCCGCCGACGGCGGCGTCCAGGTCGCGGGCGGTGCGCTGGAGCCGGTGGGCCAGCACCACGGTCGCCGCGTCCATGCCGCCGACCTGTTCGGACCAGCCGCGGACCAGGCCCGGCATCTGCGGCACCACCTCGGTGTCGCCGGGCGGCACCAGCGCGGCGGCCTCCAGTTCGACCTTCGCCAGCAACGCCCCGAGCAGTTCCGGGACATCCTCGGCGATGGGGCCGTCCGGGCGCAGCTCCGGGTCGACGACCGGCGCGGCTCGCACCGCGACCAACGCGGCGAACACCTGGTCGACGGTCAGGGGGTTCTCGCTCTGCACACCCACACCCCCAGCATCGCGCCCCGCCGGCCTCGCGCCCGAGGGCTCCCGGATCCGCCACCCCGGCCGCCACCCGACGTGCCCGGCGACGGGTGGCGGGCGGGGTTCGGTCTAGGTGTTGACGACCTGGAGCTCGCCGACGCGGATGTCCCCGACGGTGCCGGTGCGCGAGACGCCCGGGATGGCCCCGGACGCGCCGGTGGTCGCCGTCCACGTGACCGCCCAGTGCGTCGTCGCGGTGACGGTGAACGCCTCGCCGGGCTGCCCCTTGGAGGTGTGCTGGTAGGCGTGCCCGCATTCGGGGCTGGGCTGGTCGTTGTACGCCGGGCTGTACGGCACGCCGGGGGTGGTGCAGGTGACCGTGCCGCCGTCGCCCATGTCCCACACGATCCGCTCCACCGTCGCGGTCAACGTGACCGACAGCGGGCCGTCGGTGGCGGTGTGGCTGATCGGCCCCCAGGTGTTGGGGTTCGCGTCGACCCACAGCCACACCGGCAGCGACACCAAACCGGTCCGGCCGGGGCCAGGCGTCAGGTGCATCGGCGGCGGCAACAGCCGGACCTGGGACAGGGCGTGCCGGGCCAGTTCCTCCGGCGTCATCGTCGCCGCGCTCGGGATCGGCAGCCACTGCAGGTTGCCCATCACGCCCTCCTCCCCGGTCAGGCAGAAGGTGGGGTTGTAGAAGCCGCCGGAGGTGTCGCCCTGCGACCTTCCGGCCCTCTGCCAGTCCTCGGCGGCCGGGGTCGCGGCGGTGTAGTAGCAGCCCTGGTAGAAGAACCCGCGGCCCGGGAGCGAGCACTGCACGGTCATCGCCCCCCAGGTACAGCCGGGCGCCGCCCCGGTGCCGCCGGAGGTGTTCCCGGCCGGGGTGTCCGTGCCGGAACTGCCGGGGGTGTCGACGCCGATGCAGACCAGACGGCCCTCCTTGCAGTCCCCCTCGGCGTGCGCGGGCGCGGCGGCCAGGCCGCCGAGCACCACAGCTGCGATCAGCGCCCCGAGAGCGGCCGTCGCCGTCCCACTGCGGCGCGGACGGCGCGGGCGGCTCAGCATGCGCGCTGCCGGTCGGAGGTCACGCTGTCGACGCGCCAGCTCCCGCCGTCGCCGTCCCGGACCAGGGCTGCGGTCTGCACGTAGCGCGGGGCCTGCGTCTTGGTGGTCACCGGTTTGCCCGCGGCGTCCACGAGCCGGATCGCGGACACGTCCAGACACGCGGTGATCGTGGCCCGCGGCGGCGTGCCCGCCAGATCGAGCGCGGTCACCGCAGGGGTGCGAACCACCTCGCCGGTGACCCGGGTCTTCTCCGCCTCCATGTCCAGACCGATCACCTGGTACTCCGTGCGCGCCTTGTCGGTCATGTACGTGTGCTCGTCCCCGCCCATCGCCGGAGCGCGGCCGGCGTGCTGCACCCGGTCCATCGCCGCGGCGTACTTCGCGTACGCGGCCAGGGCCTGCTCGCGCGCCTGGTCCTCCGCCGAAGGCGACGACGGCACCGGAGACGACGGCACAGCCGCTGCCGACGACGGGGCCGACACACTGCCGGGCCCAGCTTTGGGTTTCGTGTCGTCGGAGCAGCCCGCCACGATGAACACCGCTGCTGTTACCGCCGCCAAGACCGTCGTCGTTGTCCGCGTTCGCATCCCCGTGCCCCCGATCGGCATCGCCGCGTGAAGATCACCCGTGCTCCCACGGGACCCTAGCCAATCCCCCGCCCCGCACCCCCGGTTGCGCCCGGTCCGCCGGGCTCCCGGGCGGGCGTTCACCGGCGCCCCGTGCGGCCGTCGTCCTGCGTAGCCAGCCGGGCCTGGACGGCCTTGGCGAGTGCGGCGTCGTGTCCGCGCATGCGGTCTTTCCCGGCGTCGTGGATGCGCTGGGTGTCCAGGCACGGCCCGCACAGCTCGTTGCCCCGTTTCCCGCGCGGCGCGGCCTCGACCTGCTCCCACCGCGCGTCGGTGAACGCGGCATCGCACCGGGTGCACACCGGGCGGCGCGCCTCCCGTGCGGCGGCGGCGTGCTCCTGCGCGCGGCGGCGTGCCTCGGCGAGCTCGGCCTGGTGGAGCCGGTCGCCTTTGGGGTTGTCCAAGGCGTCGGTGAGGGTCTGCCAGTCGCCGCGCCCCAGGCGCTTCCACACCCGGGCGCCGGCGCCGTGGGCGTCCAGGTGCTCGAGCTCGGTCACGACGACGGGCACGGCCTGGTGGTAGTCGAGTGCGGTGATGTCGTCATTCGTGCGGTTGTAGTAGCGCCCGGCGATGAACGGCCAGGCGCCGTCCTTCAGGCGCTCGATCCGGCTCGCCCGCTGCGCGGGCGTGGTCCCGGTGAACACGAACGCGAGCGGCGGATAGCCCTCGCGGCCCGTCGCCGGATACACCCGCGACCACAGCCGGAACGAGTTCACCTCCGCCCCGCCGGAGCGGCGGGCCCGGTCCGCTTCCTTCGCGTCCGCCTTCGGGGCCAGCAGCTCGAACCACTCCACGTACCGGCGGACCTTCACCACCAGCTCGGCGACCGACTCGGTGCCGCGGTCGACCTCGACCAGGAGCACCGGCACCCCCGCGGTGTCCGGGCCGCGGACCACCAGGTCGGTGTACTGGGTGAAGTAGGACAGCTTGTGCGCGACCTCGGTCTCACACGACAGCACCGTGGCGAACCCCGCGCCGATCAGGTGCGCGGCGGTGGAGGTCACCGCGGCGGCGTGCTCGTCGAACCCACCCGCACCCCGCGCCCGCACCGCACTCCCATAGGTGGGCGGGCCGGGCGCAGCGCCGACATCCTCACCCCCGCCGGCAGCATGCTCTTGGCTTCGGCATGGCCGCGTGCGGTCAGCACCCACAGCTGGTGACCGGACGGCAGCTTCGACTCCGCCCGCACCATCCCCCGCCGCCGCAGGTCGTTCAACGCGTTCCGGGTGATCCGGTCATGGCGGTGGTGTGGACGGAGCATCCTCCACAGCTGTTCGCCGGTCGCCCGCTGGAACACCGCCAGCGCGACCAGGACCTCGCCGCGGTGAATCCCTGAAGGCTGCCACGCCCCACCAGAAGGGCGAGGCAGAGAAGGGAAGTCGAATCCCCGCCCGCCCCCGCCCTGGGAGGGCTGACCTGGGCTTTCAAGCTCCGCCCGCCCCGCGGCCGCGGACGAGGCCATGGACGAGGCAGCAGACGAGGCCCAGGACCCCTTGTCCGCCCGCCCCGGGCCATCCCCACCGGGCGTCCGAAGAGGGCGTTCCGGACCGCCCTGCAGGCCGCTCTCCCCTCCCCCACCCGGCCGGGCCTGCCCGCCGGTGTCGTCCCGCTCGATTGCTCCGCCGTGCTTCTCGTCCACGCTGCGCCTCCACCACGATCCAAGGCCGGCCCCATGCCGACCCACGAACCGCACAGCGTGAACCGACCCCCCTTGTCCGCGGTCTGGACCAACCCTGCGACCAGCGGAAACACACCCGGCCCAGACCCCCTAGACCAACGTGGCCAAGGGGTCCGTGCACGTCCGATTAGGCCCCTTGTCCTCCCGGTTCGCCCGGGTTTCGGGGTGCGGTGCGCAGGTGCGCGCGGCGCACCGGGAATCGACATGCGGTGCGCGCACCGCACCTGCGGACGCGGACGGGTCGGTCCGCACCGCGCATCGCTCCGCCGGGGAGGAAGCCCGGTGCGGTGCGCTCCCGGTGCGCGCGGCGAATTGCCTGGACAGCGCCGCGGACAAGGGGGTGACAAACCCGGACGGTCAAGGGGGTTATAGGGACGAACCGGGTGGCTTCGCTGACTCGCACCGGACCCGCACCGCGCGTGCGGTGCGGTGCCGTGCGGTGCCGTGCGGTGCCGTGCGGTGCCGTGCGGTGCCGTGCGGTGCCGTGCGGTGCCGTGCGGAACCGAGGTTGTCCGGAGCGTGGTGCGCGCACCGGCGCCGCCGCACCGCTGCCGGAAGCGGGGGTGTCAGTTCTCAGGGGTGCGGCGGTGCGCGCACCGCACCGGTGGCCGGTGCGCGGTGCGGCGGTGCGGTCAGGTCCGGTCGCGTCGTTCGAAGTCGAGTTCGCGGCACACCGCGTCCAGCTCGGAGACCTGCCGGTGCAGCGCTTCGACGGCGCGGTCCTTCATCTTGCGGCGGCGGCCGCCGGCGCGGGTGCCGTCGTCGCCGAGGTCGATGCCGTCGACGAAGTGCGCCAGGTGCTGGACCGCCGAGAGCGCGAGGCGCAGCTGCGCGACGGCGTCGACGTCGACCGCGGCGACCGGGCCGTGCGCGAGCGGGTACCCGTTCGGCTCGCGTTCGGTGACACGGTCCTGCTCCAGGCGCAGCCCGGCCGCGACGATGCGCGCCAGGTGCACGCTCTGCGGCGGCACGTCCGCCGCCACGTCGACCGGCTTCGGTGGGGTGTCTCCGGGGAAGCCGAGCAGCTGCGCGCCGAGCAGGTCCAGGAGCCGGCGGGTGACGCGGTGGTCCTGCGCGATGCCGCGCTCGTCGAGGACCAGGAGGTCGAAGACGTCCGTCTCGAACGCGGACATCGTCCAGGCCGGGAAGTGCCGCACCACCGCCACCGGCTCGCCGAACTCGGCGACCACACCGCGCACCAGGGCCTCGGCGGCGTTGATGAGGCCGCCGCCCATCTGCAGCTCGGTCGCGACCACCAGGTGCCCGCCGTCCTCGGTGGGCCACGCCCGCATCCGCACATGCGTCCGCGTCCCCGAGACGTCCCGGAACGCCCAGGCGTGGTCGTCACGGCTCGGCGTCTGCCGGGTCGGCACGGGCAGCACGACATCGGCATCAGGTCTGGGCATCGGCGGTCCCCTCCCCCGGTCACGGACAGCTCGCCACCCCACGCTAGCCAGCCCCCCGCCCCGGGCACCGCCGAAAACCGGGAAAGCGCAGAGAGCCTGCACCACCTCGCCCACGACCGAGCTCTCGCCCCTGACGACCGGATCTGGGCTGCGGAGCGGCTGGCCTGGTTCGGTGACCGCCGTGGCATGGATGCCCTGTACGAGCTTGCCCACGACACCACCCTCAGCGCGTTCGACCGGGCCTGGGCCGCACAACGGCTCGCCGAGCAAGGCACCCGTGACAGCATTTACGCAATCGCCCAAGAGCCCGGCCGCTGGACGTACGACCGCATCTGGGCGGCGGAACGGCTGGCCCGGCTCGGCGACCCGCGCGGCGTTGACGCGCTGGACGACCTCGCCCACGACACCAGCCTCAGCGCGTCCGGCCGGATCCGTGCGGCGAAGAGGCTGGCCGAGCTCGACGGCCTCCGCGGCGCCGATGCGCTAGACGACCTCGCCCACGACGCGTCGCTTAGCCTCGACGATCGAATGAACGCAGTGGGGCCAGCCCGGAGAGGTTTCCTCGTGCTTGTGGTCGCCCTCTCGATCTCATTGCTGGGCGGAATCGTAGGGATGGGTGCGGAAGCGTTGGTCGGTGCGGGGACGACGGACCAGGAGCAGCAGGAGCAGGTCCTGCTGCTCTCGGCGTGGCTAGCGGTGACCGCGGTGCCAGCCGTCATCGTTGTGGCGTGGTGGCGCCTTCGGTGGTGGTGGCGCTCGCGACGTCGGAAAGAGGGCCTCCGCCGCAGCAGCCCAAGGCAGTCCGGGAGGGGGTGACGGGTTAGGAAACCAACCGCTGGACACGGTGGGAAGACTCTGTCGACGCCGACTGGGGACAGCGCACTCGCGGAACCTGAAGTCGTTCGGCAGGCGGGTGCCAATGTGACTATCAGGCTGGGGGCATGACCTTGTTCATGAGAACCGGCCGTTCCTGCCACGCGAACGGCGCACGGACCTTTCGGACTTACATCGGTCGAACGCAGCGACATCTGCCGGTGTCCGCTGTGGTTCGCTGGTGCAGTCTGCCGGGCGTGCGCGGCGGTGGGGCGTGGGGGGAGTGGGCGCGTGGGGGTCAGCGGGATCTACCTGCCGGGGTGGGAGTTCAACCGGATGCTCGCGGCTGATCCGGTGGAGCCGCGCAACAGCGCGCTCGCGGCGGCACTGTTGTGGAACGGCGCGGCGCCACTGTGGATGTTCGAGAAGGTGTACTGCACCGCCGAGTCGTTGGCCTGTGAGCGGCATGCGGCGCAGGAGATGGGCTGGGCCACCGGGCGAATCTTCGGCGAGTTGAGTGTAGGCCTGCCCGGCGGGGGCGGGCCGGTGCTGCACCCCGTGGACTGGACGTCCTTGGAGGCGGGGCCGCGCGGCCAAGTCGAGGCGGTTCACGCGCAGTTCCGCCGCGACCACCCCGGCGGCGGGCAGGTCCGCGCGTGGATCCACGCCGCGGACGACGGGGCCTTGGAGCAGGTGAACCACCGGCTGCTCCACCCGGTCGCGACATCGCTGAACAGTGTGGTGGCCGGATCGATGAGCGGCCTGCAGACCTGGCTCAGGACCGCCGCCAACGCCCCCGCCCCGGCACAGGCGCAGCGTGACGTCGCCGGCTTTGTCGAGCGTGTGGCCGCGCCGGTGGGCGGGCGGATGGACCGCAACGGCACCGCGCTGCTGCCGCACCCGCGCAACTGGGACCCGACGGCGGTCGCGCAACAAGAGGCGGCGAAGGCACGGGCGGAAGCCCCGCTGATCCGCGACCTGCAGGCCGGCGAAGGTGCCTTCGCGGGGCCGCGCGGCTTCGAGCCGTACCTTGCCGCGCTTACCGCGGAACGCGCAGCATACGAGGCGGTCGACGCCCCGCTGCTGGACCAGTGGCCCGCGTCCGCGACGCGGCTGGCCCGGCTGCGCGACGCCGCCTCCCAACATCTGTGGCCCGCGCTGCACGGCGACTGGCTTCCCGCGCTACTGCGCCACGAGCCCGGTGCCGCCGAGGACTTCCCGCGTTGGATCGCCGCAGCGCTGCGTCAGCGGCGTCTGGGTCGGTTTCTCAAGCTGTCCTCGGCGTGCATCCTCGCCGTCGTCGCCGGAGCGGGCGCGGCGATCGGCACGGCCACCGGGAACGAGACCTACGGAGTACTCTCCGGCGCGGCCGCCGCAGCCGGCACCGCGGGAATCCAGATGACCGCCCGTGGCCGGGCACCGGCCCCGCGCACCGCACTCGCGCTGTTCTACCAACACGCCTTCCGAGCGGTCGAGCTGTAGGAGCGTCTGTCCAAGCCGGTGTTGGGGCCGGCGGCCAGACCACCCGGCGGCGCACGTCGGGGTGTCGCGTCGTACAGTCCTGCTCGTCCGGAGGCGGCGCCGGGCGCAGGGCGGCGTCTGCGCGGCGCTGGGTGTCGGGGTTGGCGGCGCAGTCCGTCCAGGACGACGTCGGGGCCGTCGGTCGACCAGGGGTCCTCGGTGTCGTAGGCGATGCGTTCCTCGTTCGGGGCGACCAGGACGCGCTCCGGCTTCGCCGGCAGCAGCAGGAGACCGGGAAAGGCGAACACACCGACACCAGTGGCAGCCTGTTCGCCCAGGTCGGGGCGGCGAACAGGCGTCGGGCCACGGCAGGGTCGAGGTGGCCGACCCATTCCACGGGCGTAGCCCTCATCGACGTCGAGGTTGTCCTCCCCGAAGGGGCAGTCCTGGATCTGCAGGTAGCCGCCCACCAAGAGTCCGGCGCCTGGCCTTGCGGTCCGGGCGGTCGACCTCGACGACGGTGACGCCGTGCGCGGTCAGGAACCGGGCGATCTCGGCACCGTAAGCGCCGGTCCCTTCGACCCCGACCGCGAGGACCTCGCCGTGCGAGGCCAGCCAGTCCAGCAGGCGTGCGTATCCCTCGGGGGTGGTCTCGAACGGCGCGGTGGCCAGGTGCCTGCCGACGGTGTCGACGACCGCGGCCTGGTGGAGGTCGGTGTGGGTGTCGATCCCGCCGACCACCGCTATCGCGTCTGCCATGCTGTTTCGTACTGCCCTTCCGGTTCGCAACTGCGGGAGGGCACGGGCCGGTCGGGCAGACGGACGAGACAGTGATGGGACCTTTGGCCGGGCTCCTATGAAGTCACAGAAGCCCGACCGGCCACGCGCCGGGTGACACCGCCCGGACGGCCGACGGTTCCCCACAAGGACAGCCGAAGCGTCAGTCAGTCGGAGAGTCAGACCCCCGAGCGATGCCATCGCCAATCCTCACTGTCAGTCGGTGCGGCGTCGGAGATCGCACTGGTGCAGGTCGTGGCAGACCCACAGGTCGTAGGCGTACGTCTCGCCGCCGAGGTCGACCGTGCGGCACTGGTACGCGGTCCAGGACCCCGGCACTCCCCTGCTGCCCGCGTACGTGCACTCGTGGTGCCGGTAGTAGCGGTAGTTGAAGTACCAGTTCGACGCAGCCGGACGCGGCGTCGGCCGCGCGGCGCTCGGCAGTGCCCCGCCTCCGGGCTGTGCCTGGCGTCCGCCGGACGGCGCGGCGTACGCCTCGGTGGGGACGAACGCCCCGGAGACCAGCACGGTTCCAAGGGCCGCGGCGCACAGGCGCGTTGCCCACCGGGGTGCGGTCCATGGCGTCGTCATCGCGTCACCCCCGGGGTGCTCGCGGTGGGGGTGCGGACCTCGATACCCGGTTCCCAGATCCACAGCACCCACCGGTACTCGCCCTCGACGATCTCGCGCGTACACGTGAACTGCTTGGGCTGGGCCTGCCCCGCAGCCGCGCACTCCCTCTCGAACAAGTGCGAACCGTGCGGCACCCACTTCCTCGGCACCGGCGCGACTTCGGAGGCGGCAGCCGGCCCCGCCGCGACTACGGCGGCCACACCCGCCACAACGGCCCCGGATACGAGCATCAGGCTTGGCCTGCGCATGACGCCTCCTCCTTCGCTGTTCTCGTCCAACACGGTGCAACTTCTTCAAGGTGGTCGGGCTGTAATCGGGCCTCAACGGGCACGGACTCCGGCGATCTCCACATCCGGGCAGGAGGCGGCCTGGACGGACAGCGCGTCCCACTCGGCCTGGTCGACCGACAGGTCCCAGCGGATCTTCATCGCGATCCAGTCCGCGGTATAAGTGCACGAGTACTCCTGGTACGGCGGCATCCACTCCGCTGGGTCCTTGTCCGCCTTGGAACGGTTCGACGCCGCCGACACCGCGATCAACAGACGTTCGTCGTCGAGGTCGTTCGCGTACGCCTGACGCTCCGCAGCAGTCCACGCCGACGCCCCGGAGTCCCAGGCCTCGGCGAGGGGGACCATGTGGTCGACGTCCAGCTGCGTGGCCTGGTCGAGGAAGCGGTCGTCGTACCGAGACCACCAACGTCCCCCGGTCAACGCGCACCGCGCCCCGACCTCGACCGGCTCGACCGCTTCGGCGATCAAGACCTCGCGGCGGGCGTCGCAACCGTCCCGATCCTGGTCCACCCAGTGCTTGAACTTCGTGCGCACGTAGCCCTCGCGGCTCTCCTGCGCGAGCGGCAGCTCCCGCACCGCCTCGTGCAGCCGGAAACTGAACTGCTCCCCCGCCGCGCGGCTTTCCGCCGCCCGGACGACCGACACCGCCGACGCGGGCACGGTCGCCATCCCGGCCGCCAACACGGCAGCGGCCGCCGACGCAGCGCACCTGCATACGAATGCCTTCGACATTCCCCGAGCCCCGATCCGTCCGAGTCCACCAGGCCATACGATCCGGTTGGTCTCGGTAGTCGTACCGCGCCCGCACACCACAAGTCCACGGCCTGGCAACGCCGTTCACCTGAACAGAGCAGCCCGGTTCTGGAGAACGTCGCTGACGAATCCCGGGGATTGAGGTAACACGGGGACCCTGCCGCAGCTCTCATGGACACGAGGGTGCGGCGCCGGGGCCGTGCCCGTTGCCGGAGTACCGGAGAAGGAGTCGCGGTGGATGCGTTCGGGGGCGCGGTGCTGGCCGCGCGGGTCTATGGGGTGTGCAGGTGGTTGCGGCGGCGCAGAGCGTCGCGGCGCGCCCCATCGGCTGTGGCGGCTGGCCGCGCCGGGTATGTCGCGGTCGCGGTAAGTGCCGCGGAAGGCGGCGGCCGGGTCTGGGTCCAAGAGCGGTTCGCCGACGGGCATCAGGTGTGCCTGATCATGGAGACGGCCGACGCGGGGCAGGGGCGATGACCACCGACGACACCGACCACACGCCGGATGCCCCGCGTCCGGGAGTTGCCGTCCCCGGCACGATGGCGCGCAGCCGCAGCACCGAGCAGGCGGAGCCGGGACGCGCCTTGCTCTCACCGGACACTCAGCGCGACCAGGGCGGCGCGGGCGAGCGGGAGCTCACGGACGCGGAGTTCAGCGCGTTCTACCGCGCGCACGTCAAGCCGTTGATGGCGTTCCTGATGCGCCAGGGCGCCTCCACCGCCGAGGCCGCGGACATCGCGCAGGAGACCATGGTCAGGGCGTACACCGGATGGAAGGACATCCGCGAACCGCGGCCGTGGGCCTACAAGGTCGCCGCGAACACCCTCGCGGCGCGGGCACGCGCCCGGCGCGAGATGCTGGTCGAGACGGTGCCCGAGCCCTCCGCGCTGCTCCCCGATCCGGACGCCGCGACAGAGTGGGAGATGCGCCACCTCACTCTGTGGATGCTCTCCCAACTGCCCCACCGCCAGAAGCAGGTGCTCGCCTGGACGCTCGACGGCTTCGGGACCGCCGAGATCGCGGAGCATCTGGGTATCGCGCCAGGCGCGGTTCGGGCGGCGCTGATGAAGGCGCGCGCCGCCGTCACCCCCCATCTGACCGGCCACCGCCGAACGGCACCCGACCGCGGCACCAAAGGCGGAGACCGCAACGTGCCAATGACGCACGGGCCTGGCAGGGACCCGGGCGCAGGCCACGACGGCGGCGACGGCCCGCACGACAGCACGTGGAAGGAGGCGTGACCATGCCGTTCGACGACACCGACGACGACCGGAACGCCTGGACCGACCGGGAACTGGCGACCGCCTTGGACGCGTTCCTGGACGAGGTCGTCGACGTCGAAGCCGGACTCGCCGCGGTCCTCGTGCAAGCGCGGCACGACGAAGCCACCGACGCCCTGGATGACATCACCGACGTCGAGGCCGGACTCGCCGCCATCCTCGCGCCTGGCAGGGCACCTGCCCCCGGTGTGGACGACACCCTCGCGGCAGCGCGGCGCTACCAGCGGCGGGTCCTGGAGAGTCGGCCCGGCCAGAAGCGATCCGATGCCCGCCGACTGCGTCTGCGCCGTGACCTCGCCGTCGTCCCGCTGCGCCGCGCCTTCGAGCGCTGCCTCGTGATCCGCGAGACGCTGTCAGCCCCGGACGACTTCGACGTGCGTGCAGTCGATGTGGCAGTCCTGCGTAGCCAGGCCGAGCTCTTGGCCGCGGACCTGGAGCGTGCCATCGAGCGCGACTGCGCCGCCTTGGACAGCGCACGCGCGGCCCAGGCCTCGGCACTCGGGATCGCGGACCGGCTGCGCGATGTCCCCGAGTTCCCGCCCGACAGGGCCTATGACGTGATGCTGCTGGTGAACCGCCTCGTGCCGCGGTGCCTCGAGGTCGTCAACGCCGCCGTGGTCACCTACCTGCAACGCCACCGCTGGGGCACCGTGCTGGTGGCAGGCCGCACACTCGAGGCGCACACCGGCGACCGCCTGAAGTCCCTGGGGGAAGCCGACTGGTTCCTCAACGACTTCACCGCAGGGGATCTGACCGGGATCAGCGTCCACGTCGAGGACCTGGACGGCGTGCGGTGGTCCAAGACCGGCACCCGCTGGCCGCCGCACCTGGACACCGACGACCTCGTCGCACGCTCCCAGGAGACCACCGCCGGCAGCGGCATCTATATCGTGCTGCCCGGCCCCGCCCACATCATGGCCTGACCGGTCAGCGCGACAGGGGCGCTCAGGCTCCCGGGCCGAACGGCCGCCGGTGCGCGTTCAGTCGCGCACCGGCGGCCGACGCCCGGGCAGGTACGCCGTCGGCAGCCCTCAAGGCGGTCAGCGGCAGGCGGCGAGGATCAGGCCGAGGTCGTCGTCCGGCAGGCACACCTCCCCGCAGTCCGGGTCGTCGGCGACGACCCGGATTGCGGGTTCGGCGGACGCGACCAGGGCGGCCGCGTCGTGGGGGGTGTGTCGCGGGGCGCGGTGCGGGACGGGCGCGGGAGGGGGCGCGTGGTCGTCCCACGCCGCGGCGGTGACCGGGTCGGCGATCGACCAGTGGTACAGCGCTAGTAACCGCGCGGCGTGGGCGTCCTCGGCGCCGCCGGCGTACCGCCACCAGAAAGCAGCCGCTTCGGCGCGGCCGGTGAGGTACAGCAGGCACGCAAACACCACGGCCCCGGCCGGGCGGTAGTCGTGCGGGAACGCCGACACGAGCGCGGCCGCGTCCTGGTGCCGCACCGCGGTCATGCAGCACGCCTCCAGCAGTTGCTCCGCACCGCGCCGCACGGCCATCCCTCCCCCGTCGCCGGTGCCCGCCGACTGGGTGGCGGGGGCAGCGGGGTGGGCGGTGCCGCAGGTGGGGTGGAGGTAGAGGACGGCGGCGAGTTCGTCGCCGGCGATGCGCCCGGCGAGGCGGCGGGTGGCGGCGGTCAGGTCGTAGGCGGCGGTGTCCTCCTCCAGCGCGCGGCGGCGCGCGGCCAGCAGGTTGTCCAGGCGGGTCATGTGGTGCGCTCCTTGAGGGAGGGGGATGCGGTGCGGGCCCGGGCCGGGGTGCGCGGCGGGTCGGTGTCGTCGAGCCCCAGGGCCTCGGCGAGTTGCTTGCGGGCCAGGTGCAGGTGGGAGCGCACCGCCGAGGCGGTGATGCCCAGCCGCACGGCGACCTCGGCGGCGTCCAGGCCGATCAGGAAGTGCAACCGGGCGCACTCCTGCTGACGGGTCGGCAGCCGGTCCAGAGCATGGTCGAGGTCGGCGAACGCGGCGACGTGGTCGGCGACGTCTCCGCCCGGATCGGGTGGGTCCGGTGCTCCGGGGGCGGCGAAGTCGGTGGCCACGGTGCGGCGGGCGCGGCGCCGGCCGTCGACGATCGTCCCGTTCAGGACCTGGTAGACCAGCGCGAGCGGCTGCTCGTGGCGCAGTACCCGTCCCCATATCTGGAACAGCCGTACCAGCGCGGCGTCGACGGCTTCCTCAGCGTCCGCGCGCTGCCCGGTGCGGGAGAGCGCGTAGCGCAGCAGCTCGACCCGGTAGAGCTCGTGGAACGCCCGGAAGTCCGCCGGAAGCAGCGCCGCCACCGGATCCGGAGCCCGGTCCCCCATGAGCCGGTCCACCGTGAGGCGGCCGGGTGCCCGCCTCACCGGCACCGTCCGTGATGCGTGCCCCCGCCACCGGCGCCGGCGCACGTGCCGTGGCAGGAGCAGGCCGGACGCAGGCGTCCCAGGACATGGATCACCACGACCACGACGCTGATCACCGCCCCCGCCGCTGCACCGGTCGCCGCCCACACATCCGGACCGATCATCACCTGAGTCATCTGCTCCATCCCCGATCGCAAGCCAGGCGCGTCCGACGGACGCCGGGCGCCGGGGGCGAGGTCCGCCCCGTCGCCTGTACACCGCACCAGCGGTCCCCAGCGTCCAACCCACGCGGAAAGCGGAACCCAGAATGCCCCGAACGACCCACAGCCCATGGCCGGTACGGGTGTTCGTCGCCTAGTCACGTCCGGGAACACAGCACCCGCGAATCGACGTGAGCACCGTCTCCGGTAGCCGGACCCGGCGTCACGGCTCCTCATCTTCGGTGCTGCCAGGGGGCCGTGCGGGTGAACGTCGCAGAGCAGGGTGACCTTTGCTGCTCCGGTCGGCGCACGCCGTGTCGGGGCGGCTTCCTACGGTCCGCGGTCATGATCACCGCAATCGTGTTCGCCGCCAGGGCCGCAACAGCCGACCCCCCACGTGGTGTTGGGGGTGCCGGATGGGCCTGAAGGACGGTCTTGCGTGTCCGCGTACGCCGCTGCGGCAGTTCCTCGACCGGGAACTGTCGGCCGTGTGCCGGCCGCTGCGCGAGAGCTACCGCGCCCAGCACCGACCGGAGATGCTGGTGCTGCCGGGGCCCGGCGTGGGCACCGAGGCAGGCACCGTCGGCACCGCGATCGACCAGCGCCTGCGCCTCGCGTTCACCGCCGCCCAGCCCGCCGCCCAGCCCGTCGACCGGGCCACCGTGCTCGGCATCGCCACCTGCCATGAAGTTGGCGGGCACCGCGCCGGGCGCCGCATGCGCAAGGTCGGCGCCGAACTAGCCGACCGCCTCACCCAAACCGTCCAGAGCCTCGACCTCGACGACCGCAACCAGCCGCTGGACCGCCCCTGGGAAGAGGAACAGGACCTCGCGCGGCTGCTGCTGTGCGCGGCCTGGTACCAGGTCGCAGCCCGCAGCCTGTTCGGGTTCACCTACACCCCGCTGTTCCTCGCCGCGACCGAGGAACCGAAAGGGTTCACCCTCGACCGGCTGCTGTCCCTGCCGCACCCCGACCTCGTCGCCGACATGCTCGCCCAGGTCCACCACGCCGCCCAAAGCCCCCTCTCGCGTCTGCGCGCGAGCACATCCCCGGCCGACTGCACGGGCGACCCGGTGCTGAACACCTCCGGCATCAGCGCGGACGCGGACCTGCTCGCCGCAGGCCTGCTCCTCGACTTCAAAAGCAGCCGCCACCCCGAAGAGTTCGCCCAGCGCACCGCCCACCAGCTCCTCGGCTACCTCCTCCTGGACACCGAGGAGGCTCGATGTCGGCCTGGCAACCGGCAAGGAGTTCGGCGAAGACGGCGCCAGGGAAGAACGGAAGATCCGGCGGCTGCTCGAGGACATCGCGCCGGTCCTCGCCCCCGGCCACTGCCCGGTCTGCGCCCAACCGATGCGGGACCGCACCAGCACCCGCCTGTACTGCGCACGATGGTGCAGCATCCGCGCGACCACCCTGCGCAAACACGGCTGGCTCCTCAGACCCCCCGCCGCGTGGGCCGTCGAACAGACGCAGCGAACAAACGGTGCGGCGATCACCGATGGAACTCCGGTACCGTCGGGGGCTCGTAGGCGGAAGGACCCGGTATGAACCGGTTGCTGTGGAACCAGCTCCCCGACCAGGTACGCGCGGCCGCAGAGGGCGCCTTCGGGGCGCCGGTGGCGGCCGAGATCAGTCAGAGCGGCGGCTTCTCCCCCGGGCTGGCGTCCAGACTGACCCTCGCGGACGGGCGCCGGATCTTCGCCAAGGCCATCAATCCGGACCGTGACCCGCTCGCCCCGGAGCTGTACCGGCGCGAAGCCCGCGCCATGGCGGCGATGCCCGCCGCGGTACCCGCGCCCGCGCTGCTCTGGACCTACGACGACGGCGACTGGGTCATGCTCGTCCTTGAGGACGTTGACGGCCGCCACCCCCGCGAACCGTGGCAGCGAGACGAGTTGCAGCACGTCATGTCCTCGCTCGCCGAGCTCGCCGCGCATGCGACGCCCAGCCCGCTTTCGGTGCCGTCCGTCGTCGACGACCTGGCGGACAACTTCGGCGCCTGGCAAGCGCTGCTCACCCAGCCGCAGGACTGGCCGCGCCTGGACCCGTGGGCCCGCGACCACCTGGCCCTGCTCGCCGACCTGGAGTCCGGGTGGGCGGACGCGGCCAAGGGCGACACCCTCGTGCACGCGGACCTGCGCGCCGACAACCTCATCGTCACCGGTGACCGCGTCGTGGTCATCGATTGGCCGTACGCGGTCGCCGGCGCGCCGTGGCTGGACGCCTTGTTCCTGCTGCCGTCCGTCGCCGAGTCCACACACGGGATGGACCCGCAGCCGGTCTGGGAGTCGTACCCACCGGCGCAAGCCGCGGACCCGGGCGCGGTCGACGCGGTCCTGGCGGCGCTGGCCGGCGACTGGACCCGCCAATCGCTGCGGCCCGCGCCGCCGAACCTTCCGACACTGCGCGCACATCAGGCGGCCAAGGGCGCCGCGACCCTGAGGTGGTTGCGATCCCGACTCGCTTGACCCTTACGGAAAACCGGTCCAGATCGGTGGCGCTGGGTGGTCGAAGGGCGGCGCGCACACGGCTCCCCGCGCGTAGGGACTGGGCGCTGTTCTCTCCTCGGCACCCTGCCGCGCGGACACCAGATGCTCGCGCGGCCCGCCGACAGTAGGGCGGCATGTGCGGATGTTCGGGCACGGCTGAGGGCAGTCGGTGCGCGAATTCGGGACGCTGCCAGGATGACGCCGTGCGAATAGCGTCTTCCTCCTTTGAGCTGTGGCAGCGTCCGAGACGCGACGATCTGATCGTTGCGCTGGTGCCCGCCGGATTGCTGACCCTCGCCGTGCTGGCCCGGGGCGAAACCGTCGTCGCGGTGGTGCTCGCCACCCTGGCCGTGCTGGTGGTTGGGCTGGGGGTGACGGCGCTCCTGCGGCAGCGCAGGCGTCCGCTGCTTCGGGTCGACGCCACGGGGCTGACCCTGAACCCGGGAGGCCGGGAGCGTCGCGGCTGGGGGCGGCCCATCCCCTGGCGGGACATCGACGCGGTGGTGTGCTGGAAGGCCGGTAAGGGCCGGGACGGCCACTGGGTCGGCGTCGCGGCGTCCGCGTCGTTCCGTGCGCGACACGGCCTGGACAAGATGCGTGTCAACCAGTTCTTCGACAAAGCCGTGGGCATGCCGGTGATGGGGACTGTCACGCGATGGCAAGGGCCGGTGGACGAGATTCACCGCTTGCGCGAGACGGTCGCGCTGGTGGCACCGGAGATCCCGTTCGTCGACCCACACGCTGTGCGCGACGCGAGCCAGGACGCGTGAGTCCAGCCGTTGCAGGAGTGCACCTGCCTAGGTGGTCTCGGCGGTGTCGCGCAGTCCGGCCAGGCCCAGGCTTATGAGGTAGTCGGTCTCGTCGGTGGTGGCTCCGTGGAGGCGTTGTTCGGCGAGGGCGCCGAGGAATTCCATGGCGGCGGCCGCATGGGCGTACGCGTCCAGCGCGACGCGTTCGGCGTCGGTGAGGCCGGCGGTGTCCGCGTACAGGTCGGCGATCGCGGTGACGCGTTCGGGCAGGGGCCGCGGGTTGCTGTGGGTGAGGTTGGCGGCGATGACGGCGAGGTCCTGGATGCGCGGCGCCCAATGGGCGACGGCGAAGTCCAGGACGGTGATCCACCCGTCGGGCGCCGTCAGCACGTTGCCTTTGGTGAGGTCGCCGTGGATGAGCGCGTGCGGGAGCGCGCCGCGGTCGATGTCGGCGCCAGCGTGAATGGCGGCCGCGACCAGGACGCGTTGTTCGGCGTCCAGATGCGGCTGCATGCGTTCCGCGAGCGGGACCAGGTTCGTCAGGGCCCACGGGTCGTGGACGTGCGTGGGGCGGGCGTCGACGGTGTGGAGCAGCGCGGCCTGGCCGACGATGCGGGCGAGTTCGTCGCGGGTCGGCGGTCGCCGCAGGGTGTAGTAGTCGGCGCCGGGGGCGCGGTCCATGACGATGATGCTGGTGCCGCGGTAGCGCAGCAGGGTGCGGCCGTGGGCGTCCGCGCGGAGCGCGGGGTGGTGGACCCCGTGGGCGATGGCGCGGTGCAGGATGCCGGTGGTGCGGGCGGCGATGCTGCCGCGGCCGCGCGCGAACGCCTTGACGACCACGGGCCCGGAGCGGGTGTCGGCGGCGATGTTGCAGTCCTCGAACCCGGTCGTGATCACCCGCCACTCCCCCACCGGACCGAGGCCGCACCGATCGGCGGCGAAGGCGACCAGCGGGGCGAGGTCGTCCAGTCCGGCGCGAGCGCCGTGGTCGGCCACTGTGCCGGTCAATCCGGTGGGCGGGGCCGGTGGGGTGGTCTGGGTGGGGTGCACGGGTCTCTCCGATCAGCCGCGGGGCGGGGGGACGGTGGGGAAGGGGATGGCGTCGGTGAGGTCGGCGGCGCCGGTGAGGGTCATGACGAGGCGTTCGAGGCCGATGCACAGTCCGGCTGCGGTCGTCGGCATGCCGGCGCCGAACGTGCGCAGCCATCCGTCGTCGAGGGTGTCGGCCTCGTCCGACGGTGCGCCGTGTCGGGGGGTGAGGCGGCGGCGCAGTTCGGCGGGATTGGTGAGTTCGCTGTAGGAAGTGGCGATCTCGCGGCCGCCGATGACCAGGTCCCACTTGTGCGCGAGGCGCCGGTCTTTGGGGCAGGTCTCGGCGAGCGGCGCGGTGTCGGCGGGGAAGTGGGTGTGGAAGGTCGGGCGGTGGGTGGCGGGTTCGACCAGGGCGTCGTAGAGCTCCAGGACCAGGCCGTCCGCGTCCGCGGCCCGGGTCGGCACGTCGTGCTCGGCGGCGGCGCGCCGCAGTTCGTCCGGCGGGGTGCCCGGGGTGACGGGTCGGCCGAGGGCTACGCCGACGGCGTCGTGGATACGGACACTCCCCCACGTGTCGGCCAGTTCCACGCGGGTGCCGTCCGGCAGGGGCAGATTGGTGGCGCCGACCGCGGCGAGGGCCGCGGCGTGGACCAGGTCGCGGACCAGGGTGCGGGTGTCGTGGTAGTCGGCGTTCGCGGCGTACGCCTCCACGAGCGTGTACTCCACAGCGTGGGTGGCGTCGGGGGTTTCGTCGCGGAACGTGCGGCCGATCTCGTAGACCTTCGCAAACCCGGCGGTGAGCATCGCCCGCAGGTGCAGCGGGCACGCGCGCAGGAACGTGTCCGGGTCCAGGTGCCGCGACATCACCCGGAACGGCTGCGCGCCGGCGGTGGGTCGCAGGTGCAGGAGCGGGGTGTCGACCTCGATGTGGCCGCGCGCCTCGAACACTGCGCGCAAGGCGCGGGCGACCGCGGCGCGGGCGTGGAGGTGGGCGCGGGCGTCCGCGTCGGCGCGCAGCTGTGCGCACCGGTCCGCCGTCGCCGCGGCGCGGAAGGTTCTGGGCAGCAAGGGGCTAGGCATCGTCAACTCCGGGGGCGGGGGCGGGCGTACGGCGGGGCGGTCAGTCGAAGTAGCTCTCGCGGGGGCCCTGGCGGACGGTGTCGAGGGTGACGCAGTGCAGTCCGCCGCCCAGCGCGCGGGCGTGCCGCAGGGTGTGCGGGAGCACGTCCACCCCGTGTCGCTCCAGGGCCGTGATGAGGTCGGTCTGCGCGGCGTCGACGACGGCGAGTTCCGGGCTGAGCATGAGGAGGTTCATGCCGATCCACGGCGAGCTGAGCAGCGGTGTCCCGGCCCGGGCGGGGATGGTGGCGGTGTCGCGCATGGGCGGGCACCAGATGCGGTCCCACGAGCGCAGCGGCGCGGGGATGCCGTCGTCGGTGACGCGTTCGGGGTTGAGGACGACCAGGCCGGGCCGGATCAGGGCGATGGTGCTGTCGATGTGGGTGTACCGGTACACGTCGCGCACGGGGTGGACGGTGTAGTCCCCGAACCGGTCCAGCAGGGTGCGCAGCCAGCGCAGGCCGGCCTCGTTGCCGGACGCGGACACAAGGTAGAACAGGTCCCGGCCGCAGCGCAGCACGTTCGCCGCCTCGAACGCGGGCTCGCCCTCCCCCAGCGTCGGGCGGCCGAATGCGTCGTCCGGGTACAGGTCGTCGGCCAGGCGCGGCTTGGGTGCCGCGACCCATGCCGACCCTCCGCTCGCGTGGCGGGCGAACAGGTCTTTCAGGGTGTCGAGTTCGTGGTAGCGGGCGCGCATCGGGCTGGGCGTCTCGATGATCGTGCTGCCCACGATGAGCGCGAGGTCGCGCGGGCAGTACCCGTACAGGCCCGGGGTCGACCAGTGCGGGGTGGCGTGCGGGCGGGAGTGGTCGACGGTGGCGGGCCGGTGCACGCGGACCCCGAGGCCGGTCAGCGCGTCGGCGAGCGCGTCGAGGTCGTCTTCGCTCTCCTCGATGACGCGCCGGTCGACCGGGCCGCCGCGCACGCCGGCGAGCTGGTCGGCGGTCAGGTCGCCGTACAGGTTCAGCCACGCGGAACGGTCGCGGTGCGGGTCGGGGAGGTACGCGCCGCGGGCGGTGCCGACGACGACCTCGGCCAGCGGGCTGAACTCGTCGTGCGAATGGGCGGGCCACACGCCTTCGTTCGACTGGTTCGCCTGGTTCGGCGTCGCGCCGATCGGTCTCGTGTACACGGTCGCGGCGTCGTGGCCGGGGTGGGCGGTCGTCGTAGGGCTGGTGGTCAGGGTGCGGGGCATGGCGGGCGTCCCTTCGTTCCGGGTGCGCGAGGGGCGTGGGAAAGCCGGGTGGGTCAGGGCAGGGTGCGGACGCCGCGGCGGGACCGGTGCGCGGCCAGGTCCGCGCACACCATGGCGCGCAGCAGCCACCGGTCGGTGCCGTCGTAGCGGGCGGTGAAGGTCGTGCGGCCGTGCACGGCGCGGCGGTTGTCCAGCACCAGCACCTCGCCGGGCTCCAAGACGTGGCCGACTGCGGTGGCGTCTGCGGCCTCTGCCGCCAAGTGCAGCGCGTACGCGGCGTCCCGGTCGCCGGGGTCGGCGGGGTGCAGGTAGATCGCGTCGTAGCGGATCCGCGGGTCCTCGTCCGGGCCGGACAGCACACAGACCTTCTCTTCGCCGCCGGTGTCCTCGGACGGGTGGTGGACGCCGTTGGTGTGGGCGGTGTCGGGCTGTACGGCGAACCGCGGTTCGCGCAGGACGCGGGCCCAACGGTCGCCGACCATGCGGCGGATCGCGCGGGCGGAGGCGAACTGGGTGACGGCCTCGGGGGCGCCGCGCAGGCACAGCAGCGCCAGGTAGTGGCAGCGGTCCGGGCGGTGCGCGTCCTCCACGTGCCACAGCAGGTCGGTGCTGTCGCCGCTGGTCTGCGCCACCCGGTGCTCTTCGACCGGCAGGACGTGCTGGACGATCCGCCCGCCGTACAAGGAGCGGAAGCTGAACGGCTCCCCCAGCAGCGACGCCACGCCCAGCAGCGCGAGCGCCGCGAACCGCGCGTCGCCGCTCACCGCGGACGGCGTCAGCGTCCCCGGGGTCAGCCCCAGGTCCGGCAGGTCCGGGAGCAACCCCCGCAGCAGCAGCGCCTCGTCCGGGGCACCGTGGGCACGAAAGCGCGCGACGGCTCGGTGCACATCCGGTGGGAGGCCGGCGGCCATCACGGCGCCGTGTTCCGCCCACGCGGCCCGGGCCCCCTCGTCCGGCATCTCGTCGGCGCGGCCCGCGTCGTGGGCCAGGGCGCGCAGTCCGGCATGCGCGGACCGGTCAACGGTCACGGTGGCGTCCGGGTCCAGGGTCCGGGCCTGGGCAGGGCCCGCGCTGTCCGTTCCGGGGTATGCGGATGCCTGCGCCATGAACCTCACCAGCCTTCTTGCTTCGGGGTGGTCGGCGCCCCGGGTGGCGTGGCAGGGGCGCCGCAGCAAGCGGGCCGCCGTGTCCGGTGAAACGGCGCTGCCGACGCGTCGGCCCGTGCCCCCAGTTCACCGCCGCACCGGGGTGCGGGACGAGGCCGCACCGGCGGACACATCACCGGACACATCGGTGCCGGCCGCGGTGTCCTGGTGTCCTGCCGGGGTGCTGGTCGGTAGCGTGGACGGGCCGAGTTCTCGGGGGTGCCGATGGCCCAACATCCGGTCAACGCGCAGCTGGTCGCCGCCCGGATCGCCCGGGACTGGCACACCCAGGACGACTTCGCCGAGGCGTACGAGAAACACGCGCGGGCCATGAACGAGCAGGCCACCATCTCCATCCGGCAGATCCGGCGCTGGGAGTCCGGCCGGTGCGGCTGGCCGAACCGCGACGCCCGGCGTGTCCTGGAAGCGTTGTTCGGGCAGCCGCTGGAAGCCCTCGGGTTCCGCAGGCCCCCCAATCCGAAGGCCCCCTCCCCCGCCGGGCTACCGCAGTTGGAGGACGACGTGCGCCGTCGCGCTTTCCTGGGTGGTGTCGGCGGTGTCCTGGCCGGTGCGCTGCCGCTGTTCGACCTGGACGCCCTCGACCACCTCACCGCCGCCACCCACGACGCCCGCCGCTACAGCGACCACGCCCTGGTCGCCCACCTGCGGGGCGCCCTGGACGAAGCCGCCCGCGTCGACGGCCGCACCGGCCCCCGCCGCGCGCTGCCCGCCACCCTCGGCATCCTCGCCGCCGTGAACACCACCGCCCGCCACGCCCGCACCGACGTCCGCCGCGACCTGCTCGCGCTCGGCGCCCGCGGCGCGGAACTCGCCGCCTGGCTCCACAAGGACGGCGGCGCACCCGCCCGCGACACCGCCTACTGGCACCAACAGGCCAAGGAATGGGCAACCCTCGCCGACGACGGACCCATGCACGCCTACGTCCTGCTCCGCCAAGCCCAGGCCGTCGACCGCGACGACCCCGCCCGCATGCTCGACTACGCCCGCGCCGCCACCACCGGACCCTGGACCCTGCCCCCGCGGCCCCGCGCCGAAGCCCTCCAACAGGAAGCCCGCGCGCTCGCCATGACCGGCGCGCCCGTCGACGACGTCGACCGGATCCTCGACCGCGCCCATCACGCCCTCGACCAAGCCGCGCCACCTACTGCGGCGGCCACGTGCACCGGTCCTCTGGGCGGCAGCTACACCCCCGAGCGGCTGATGGTGCAGACCGCGATCTGCTACCGCGAAGCCGGACACCCCGACCGCGCCGTCGCCGTCTTCCGGCACCACCTGGTCACCTGGGACGCGTTCGCGCCACGCGACCGCGCGTTCTTCACCGCCCACCTCGCCGGCGCCCTCGCCGACGCCGGAGAACCCGACGCGGCGGCCGAAACCGCCCTCCACGCCCTCGACATCGCCGCGGCCTGCCGCTTCGGCCAAGCCCTCACCGAGCTGCACCGCACCGCCGCCCGCCTGTCCACCCACCAGGAGCGGCCCGCCGTGCGCGAGTTCCGCGCACAGCTCGCCGTCGTCTAGCGCCAGGGCACGTCAGTGTTCGGCTCGTGCGGTTGCGGCGCCAGGTACGCGCGGACCCGCGCGATGACCTCACGCTGCCAGATCTGGGTCTGCGGGTCGGCATACCCCGGGTCGTCGTGAACCGCGAACCCGTGCTGCGCCCCGGCCACTTCCACCAGCTCGGCGCCGCCGCCGAACAGCGGCTGGAACCGCCGCGACAGCTCGACCGGCACGAACGTGTCCCTGGTGCCGTGCACGATCAGCGTCGGTGCCCGAACCGCGCCCAGCACCGCGGGCACGTCCCACAGCAGGACCTCGTTCAGCAGCGCGCGGCCCAACTCGAACGGCGAACGCTCGGTGAACCCGTCCTCGGTCAACCGCTGCGCCCCATCCGGGGACAGGTAGTCGTCGGACCAGCCCGGCCGCGAGGTGGTGTACCGCTCTCGGTAATCCAGACGCGGATTCAGCAAGACCAGCCGGGCCACGTCGTCAGGCCGCCGTCCGGCCAGCAACGCGCACGCACCACCGGAAAACGACGCCGAGATCACATCGACCGGGCCGCTGTTGCCGATCCGCCGAAGCACCTCGTCGATGGCGGCCCGAACATCGTTGGCGACAGCGGCGATCGTCAACTCCGCCTCGCGGCCCTCACTCGCACCGTGCGCCCGCAGGTCAAACCGCAGACTCGACACCCCGGCGTCGGCGAGTCCTGCGGCCAGCCGCGTGAAGAACCCGCCCTCCTCACGCGTGACACCCGACCCATGCACCAGCACGGCTCCCCTGCCCGAGGGCGAACCAGCGGCTGTGAAAGTCCCCTGGAGCGTTACCCCGTCCAACGACCGAAACGCTACCTCGATGTCGTCCACGAACTCAGGCTATGCCTCCTCTGTCCAACCCCGGACCAGCATTCGTACGGATCTGCCAGTCGGAGGCAGCGCATCGTTGCGTCTTCCATCGCCGGACGCCCAGGTGGGGCGCGAAGCTTGCGACTCACCTGGGTCCTACGCGTGGGTGTCGATGCGCAACGCGGGGCTGGGCGGCCATGTCGTCGATCTAGCTGCCTGCCCACGCGGGTACGGTGCGTCGACTGATGCCGGACAGTTCGGAGAGGCGGGTGGCGCCGAGGCCTGCGGCGTGGGCGCGTGCGAGGAGCGTGCGGAGTGTGGCGTCGGAGTCGTCGACTTGCCGTTGCAGGACGTGTCGACGAACTCCCTCGAGGCCGAGGTCCTGTTCGGCGGTGAGGGTGGGCTTGGGATTCGCTTCCTCCCAGTCGAACATCGCGTCCGTGAACTCCCGCCAGCGGTAGCGCTCCGGGGCTTTCGGCTCGCGGTTGACGCACTTTGCGTAGCTGTTGGCTACGTCTGTCGCACGCTCGAGTTCGTCTGCGGGAACCGGTTCGGGCCGGAGGGTCACGGGGGTGCTGAGGTCCCACCACGCCAGGTGGAAGTAGTGGTGGCCGGGGGCAAGGTGGGCAAGGCCCAACTCGTACGCGCAGTGCCCGCATGACCGCGCGACCAACTGGCGCTCGTGTACGGAGAGTCGGGTATGGCGTGTGCGGTAGGGGCACAGCGTCGCAATCGACCACGTGAGGAAGTACGCGGCGTGGGGGCCGCGGTGGCCGCAGGCGTCGGCGTCGCGGTGAGGTGTCACCCGCAGCACGATGTCGTGGACCGGTAGGGCCTGGCCCTCCCTGCTGATCTTCACCTCGGTTTCCTCACGACGCAGAGCGGCCACGAGCGCCTCGGTGGGCGCGGCGTTGGCGAGTTCATCCACGACGACGGTTGCAAAGACCACGGGGAGCGCCTGCTTTCACGGTCGACGGGAACGGCTTCGCGTTCCGCGTGGGCCATGGGTGTACCAAAACGGCGTGAGGCGCAGCAAAACGTGACACTCGATCGAGTGGTCCACACCGGGAGTTCGCGGCAGACTCCGCCGGAGGCGCGCTTTACCGCGGTAAAGGATCTGGTATTCCTAACGTGTCGCAGTGACTTCATCTGACGCGACGTTAGTAAGGTACCCACCATGACTTCCCCTTCAAGCGACCGCGAGAAGGTCGTATCCAAGCTGCCGGGGTGGCTGTGGCAGGCGCTCAAGGTCCGAGCAGCCCAGCACCGCACCGACATCCAAACTGCGGTCGAGAAGGGCATCTCCGCCTGGCTCGCCCTCGCCTCCGCCCCTGGGGCCGTTGACACCTCCGGCGCCGAGTCGTTCTCCACGCTGCTCCCCCGCGGCCAATGGAACGACTTCCGCCAGGCCGCAGCCGACCGCGGCGTGTCCCTGACACAGGGACTGGCCCAATCCGTTCACCTCTGGCTGGAGACGAACCCCGCCCCCGCGGCACCCCGCGCAGAGCACCCGCGTCGACGCATCGTCTGCAATCAGAAGGGCGGCGTCGGAAAGACGGCCGTCTCTGCCGGCCTCGGCGAAGCCCTTGCCGAAGACCCCGACGCGCTCCATCCGGTGCGGATCTCTAAGCACTTCGCCGCCCTGCTCGACCAGGACGCCAGCGACACCGTCGACCCGCTGGACTTCGAGGAACTACCTGGGCTGGGACGCCGCACCCTGCTGGTCGACTTCGATCCGCAGCGCCACCTCACCAGCCAGCTGGGCCAGAACGAGATTCCGATGGACCCGGACGTCGACAGCCTCAGCAAGCACATGTCGGGTGAAGCCAAGAAGGACATCAGGGACCTGGTCGTGCCGATCCGCGACGACCGGTACGGCGGTCGCTTGGACCTGTTGCCCGGGTGCCAGGACGGCTTCCTGCTGGACGTGGCCCTGTCGAAGGTGCGGTTCCGTGAGGCCGCCCTCGAACGTGCGCTGGCTCCCCTGGAACAGTTCTATGACGAGATCGTCGTCGACTGCCCCCCAAGCCTCGGTCTCAGCATGGACGCTGCGCTCTACTACAGCCGCCGACGCGAAGGCGAAGCCCCGGGCAGCTCCGGCGCATTGATCGTCGTCCAGGCCGAGGACAGCAGTGCGGACGCGTACGACCTCCTGATCAGTCAGATCGAAGACCTACGCGACGACATGACGGTGGAGATCGACTACCTGGGCATCGTCGTCAACATGTACGACCCGAGGCGCGGCTTCATCGCCACGTCGTCGCTGCAGAACTGGTTCGACATAAAGGACCCGCGCGTGGTCGGCGTCATCGGTGAACTCACCGACCAACGCAAAGCCGTCCGACTGAAGAAGCCGCTGCTGTCCTATGCCCCGCGGGGCGAGCAGGCCGCCACGGTGCGCGCACTGGCCCGGGAGATCGCATGACGCGTGTATCCGACGAACTCGGCACCGGTTCCTCGTTCGCACGCGCCCGCGGTGGCGTCAGTGCCCGTCGGCAGGCCGTGGCCGCCACCACCGGCGCCGCCACTGCCGGGACGGCGGACAGCCGACTGCGGACACTGGCGCTCACCCAGTTGGTGCCGACCCGGTTCAACCCGCGCCGGAGCTTCGGCACCGAAGAAGCGCAACGCGAGTTCGGGTTGAAGCTGAAGAAGAAGCAGCTCCAGCCTGCCGTCGCGGTGACGCGGGAGGCCTACCTCGCACTTTGGCCCGACGAAGCGGACAACGTCGGGAGCGCGCCCTACGTCATCGCCAACGGCGAACGGCGCTGGCGCGGCTCCCGGGCTGCGGGGCTGCCGACCCTCGATGTGGTGGTTGACGACGAGGTCGCGAAGTCGCGGGCTGACTTCCTGGACGCTGTCCTGTCCGAGAACAACGATCGTGAGGACCTCGACCCCATCGAGCGGGCCCTGGGCATCAGGACGATGACCGAGGAACTGGGCGGTAAGGCGAAGGTCGCCGAGTACTACGGAAAGTCCCCCGGGTGGGTCACCCAGCAGATGTACCTGCTCGACCTCGCTCCCGACCTGCAAGTCCTGGTCAGTACAGGGGATCTGCCTGTGCGGGAGACACGCGAACTGGCGAAGCTTCCAGCCGACGAGCAGGTCGACGCTTGGCAAGCGCGCCACGCCGTGCGGCAGGAGCAACAGGCCCAGCCCAAGAAGCGCCGGAAGGCGTCCGACGCACAGGCCACTTCGGACGCGGCGGAGGGGGAGCAACGCAAGGATGCGGGCTTTACCGCGGTAAAGCCCGAGCGGCAGCCCGCTCTCCCTCACCAGGCATCGTCAGGCGACTCGGTCAGCTCGCCTGTTGATGTCGCCGACGGGTTCGCCGAACTTGAGGCGGCCGTCGACCTCGCCGGGCGACTCGCTAACGCTCTTAAGGCACTGCCCGCCTCGTGCGAAGCGGCGAACCGGGCCGACAAGGCACGCGCTGAGGCCCTCGTGTCGAGACTGCACGAGCACCTTGAGACGGCGATCCAGCAGCTGCCTCCCCCGCTGTAAGCCGCTAGCAAAGCGCACCAAGCGACTGAGGCCCCGGCTTCCGAACTTCGGAGGCCGGGGCCTCAGTCATGTGCTGTTGGGGGAGTGGCCCACGCATCCGCAGCTCTACTCCGCAGTAGTGGAGCGGCGCCGCTGCTGCTCCGATCATCCGGGGCACAGGGGTTGGCTTTACCGCGGTAAAGGCCGACCAGGCCGTGGAGAGACGCGTCGCCTCGTGCCCTCGCTAGAGGTTCGCATCGAACCTCCAAACGCAGAAAGGGCCCCTGCCCACCAGAGCAAACCGGTGGCAGGGGCCCGTGTTGGCGTACGTCGCGCTGCAAAACGGTGAGGGGCTAGCCGTCGGAGCGGGCGCCGGTCAGGTGCGCCGTGCCGTGTTCAAGCGCGAGGTTCAGGTAGACGGCGACGTCGCCCGGGTGGGCGGGGTCGGCGGGCAGCGGCAGCGGGAACTCGCGTCCGGTGCGCGCGGCGGCCGTGTCGGATCGGAGGAACGCGACGCCGTACTCCCAGCCGCGGCCGGGGGTGAACATCGCCAGCCATGCGTCTTCGTCGGTCATCGCGTGCCAGGTGCGGTGCGGTTCGGGGATCTTGGGGGTGAGGTCGATCCGGATCCCGTGGTCGGACATCTCGGCGATGGTCCAGCCGAAGCCGTCGTGCAGGCTCTCGATGACGGCCGCGACGTAGTCGCCGGGCGGGTGGTTTCGCCAAGAGCCCCAGTCCGGCCACGGCGCCGGGTCCGGCTTGTCGTCGGCGGGGTCGGCCAGGCCGGGGAAGTCGCTGGCGTCGACGGACAGGAGCCACGCCCCGCCGCGCTGCACGCTGGTCCGGGCGTCGGCGGGGCCTGCGGCGAGGTGGGCCCCCGCCAACAGGACCGCCTGGAAGAGGTTGGCCGCCGGTTGCGGGCGTGGGTCAGCGTGCCCGGGGCGGGTGAAGGTGATGCCGGTCTCGGCGGCGAGCGCGGCGGCGGTGATGCGGGCGACGCGGACGCCGTCGCGGTCGACGTGAACCACCGCGGCGTCGCGGCGGTCGAACCAGGGCCGGATCTCGGCGAGGACCTCGAGGATGCCGTCGCCGACCTGGACGCGCGGCAGGGGAGCGGCCCCGGCCGCCGCGTCCTTTTCGGTCGCGTACGGGGTGAGCAGGTAGGTGCTGGTCACGGGTTCCCCTCCGGGGTCGGCGTGGTCGTGGGGTGCAACGCGGGCGGCGCGGCCGCGGTTATGGGCATCTCGTCCCAGGTGCGGCCGTCCAGCAGGCGGCCGGCGTCGGTAGGGCGGTGTCCGCCCCACTGAAGAAGAACGGGTTCGGGTGGATTCGCACAGGTCGCGGATCTGCCGGACCCAGTCCCGGTCGACCGGCCGGTGGCGGGGACCGTTCTCCCGACTACCGCTGCGCTCTGCGTGGCCGCCAGGGAGCCGAGGTCCGGGAGTACTTGCCGTTGGTGGCTGCTGGCATGATCGACCAATGCTTCGCCATCTGCGCTACTACTTCGATGAGGAAGACACTTGGTTCTTCTACGAGGTCGACTCCGAAGGCTGGACAACCCGGCAGGTGGAACTGGAAGGGCCAAATCGACGCGCGATAGCGGCAGCCTCACTCGCTGAGTTCGAGCACATTCGCGATACCCGGGGCTGGGACGCAGCAGGCGTGTACACCGCCAAGTACGGGTGCACCGCCGAGGGGCAGGCCGGGAAGGAAGAGGACTGGTCGGCTGACGATCGCCCCGAGTACATCTCCGCAGAGGAATTCGAGGCGCACTGGCGGTCGGCGCGCCTGGCCATCGAGACGCGTCGGTCCGCGCTCGACTGACTTCCGCCCGGGGCCAAGAGCAAGGGGTGGCCCTGGCACACACGACTCATCCCGGCTGCGAGCGGCTCATGACGAGTTCAGAGCGGACGAGTTCCAGGATGCGGCCCATCCAATTGCGCCCTCGATTGTCGGACCCGTCCCTCCAGAACGGGGACTCCGAGAATCCTGTGTAGCTGATCCTCGCGTCCCCGGTGGAGACCAGGACCTCCGCAAGGCTCGGGTGCTGAATGAACTTCGCGCGCTGCAAGGCAGCCATGACGGACAGCCGCAGCAGCGGCCAGTCCTCGCGCCGCACCGCCTGCCCTCCGAGTTCGTGTGCCTCGCTCGGGGTCGCCGCGTCACGGATCCTGTCGTGGTCGTCGGTGTCGGCGGCCGACAGCGCCCAATAGGCGTGCAGCACGGACGCGTACGTCTTACCGCCGTAGACCAGCGGGACCGGGTACTCGTTGCGGAGTGCGAACAGGCCCGGAACCTTGGGCCATTCGCCCGGATAGCTGGTCTGATGCGAGGTCACGACCGCCCGGCCGGCCTCCTCGGGTTCGTCGGCGTGCTGCACGGCACGGCGGTCCTGCTCGCGGGCGACCGCTGCGGATATGCGGTTGAAGTAGTCCAGCGCGCCTTGGTGCAGGTCCGCTGTAGCCACCGGGCCGTCCCCGCTCACCGCCTCGCCGATGTCGGTGGACAGGAGGCGCAGCGGACGGTCCTGGTTGTCCATGTCTCCCAGGACGTAGATCCGCAGGTGCGGCGGCACCGCGAGATAGGCGTCGCGCAGAGCCGACCGCCGCTCCTCGGTCGGCGATTCCTGATAACTGTGGATCGCATCCCGGCATCGCTGTGCTGCGGTCGGCCGTCCGTTCAGTGCTTCGATGCGGTCTGCGACATCCACGAGGAACCCAACGGAGGTCAGCGGCTCGCTCCGCCGCGAGAGCCACTTCGACGGTTCATCGGGGAGCGGGGGACGGCCCGGATCCGTCACGGCGATGCGGCCGCCCGCCAGTGCCTTCTCCAGACCGTCCAGGTCGTAGCGGTCCCCGCACACAATCGCGCCGTCGGCGAAAACGACCAGATCCTCCACCCAGTACTCGCCTTCCGGCAGATACCGCCGCCAGACGTGACACCACGTGCCGTCGATCCGCTCCCCATCCACCATTCGATATGTAGGTCCCCGCCACGTCATTCAGGCAAGCTACCGCCCCGACGACGATCTTGGTCACCTGCGCGGCGCCGAGCGCTGGCGAGCTGACCTGTGGGTCCTCTCGATTGCGCGCGCCGAGGCACAGTCAGCAAGCGGGGCACGGCCACCTGGGGCCAGCCACCCAGCCCGGGAACGCGGTCACGTGATCAGCCAGGATCAAGGCCGACGCGGCTTGAGTGCGAGCCCGTCAAGGCACCCACGCTTCCACTTGGCGGCGTCGGTGACCGGATCCAGCTGCACGCCTATTTCGAGCATCATCTCGCACCAACCTGCGGCGTTGGCCTGGCTGATCGGAGCAAAGCCACTCGTCGTGTCATATCCCAGTTCGTAGGAAGACCTCGGGGTGCTGGCCGCCGGTGTTGACGAGGAACACCCCAGGACAGCCAATAGGCACACCACGGCACCGAGAGCGGCGCCGACGGGGGTGCGGCTCGGAAAGTTGTCTCTGGCAACGCCCATGGCGGCGGACGCTATCAGCCCAAGATCAACACAGTTCATGAACTCAAGCAACGATCTCGCGCCAGTGGACCGGAAGTTGCATCAGAAGCACACTCACCGCCTACGTCCGTTCGTTGGTGCAGAGAAGCTTGTAGAAGAACGGGGTGCGGGTGGCCGCGCACAGGTCGCGGATCTGCCGCACCCAGTCCAAATGGACCGGCCTGTAGCCGGGGCCGCTCTCGCCGCCGACGATGACCCAGCCGATGCCGTCCAGGTCGAGCGCGGACAGCGGCCCCAACAGTGGCTCCAGCGACAAGAACCGCACCGCAGCGGGCACCTGCCGCAGGTCGTCGACCCGGTGCAGTTCCTTCGCGGATTCCACCGACACCCCGGCCCAGACGTTGGCTGGCCACTCCAGCCGGTCGGCCAGGCGCCGCAACCGGCGCGACCTCTTGGTCAGCAGCTGGTAGGTGTGCCTGGGGGTGTCGGCCATCACCGCGAAGACCTGGTGGATGAACGGCTCGGGTACTCGGGCGTGGAACAGGTCGGACATGCTGTTGACGAACACCCGGCGCGGCTTCCGCCACCGGTACGGCACGGCCAGCGCGTCGGGGTGCACGGTGACGCCGAAGCCCGGGCCGGAGGTGCGTGGGTCGCCGTCGTTCCGGTACTTCGCCGAGCCCATCGCCTTGAGCCGCTTGGCCAGGGTGAGGGCATAGCAGTGATCGCAACCAGCCGAAATACGGTCGCATCCGGTCACCGATTCCCGTGAGTTCAGGAATTCTGTAGGGAGCATCATGCGAACCCGCGGGCGGAACGCGGCTGACAGAAGAGATGACGTTGGGTTCAGCTCTCGAACCGGAACGCCGCGAAGGAGGTGCTGTTCCGGCTGCGGTTGAGTACCTATCTCTGAACCCGGCTCCGCAACTTGGTGGATGGGCGATCGACCGGCTGGCGAAGAACCGCCGCGTAGTTGACGTGTCGTCGGATGATCAGGGGCAGCCCGGAGGCTCTGTGTTCGATCCGGCTCCGAGGGACCGCCGCCGCGCCAGGTCCATGTGGCCGTGCGTCAGGTACGGAAGATCAGGTTCGTTCCGGTGGTGTCGAGCCACTCCCAGTACTGCCTGTGGCCATCGAGCTGCCGCTCCTTGAACGCCCAGTGCGCGACGGTGGGGTTGCCGCCGGCATCGAGCATGTGCAGGTCGAGGACGTAGATGTCGTAGTTGGCGCTGCCGACGGAGTGGACGAACCGATCCGGGGGAAGGCCGCCGAGGCGTTCGGCGACAACGCTCCAGCTGTCGCCATCATGGAACTCCAGGGTGTTGCAGTCCAGGCCGCCGCCGATGCTCTCCCAGCCGTTGCCGAGGCTGTAATGGATGGCCCAGAAGTCACGGACCGGCCGGGGCACCGGACCGGACAGCAGCGGTACGACGGCCGTGGCATCAGCGATATACGGAGCCGAGCCGACCACCAGAGACAGATGGAAGTCCCGTGTCGGATCAGCGAAGCGTTCGAGGGAGTCTGGAGTGGCGGCGAGTTGCTCGGGTCCGTCGTCACCGCGCTTCCAGGTGAGGTAGCCGAGGGCGGGGGTGTCGTTCTCGTCAAGCAGCAGGGCCAGGCCAAGGGTCCGGTCGTGAGCGGCGGCGACGAACCGGGGCGCAAACCCGGCGACCGGCGCAAACACCTGGGTCAGCGCCTCGGCGAGGCCCGCGTCCGCAGGGATACCCCAGGGGTTGTCCGGGAAGGGAACGTCCCCGACACCGCCGCGCAGAAACAGTCCGGCCACGGTCGAACGCTGGCCGTCGTGATGGGTGTCGACGATCTCCTGGACCAGGTCGACGCGTCGGGCCGCCAGCATCGCCCGCTCCAACCGCCCGCGCCGCTGGTAGTCGTCTCCGGCCGCGTGGAACGCGGCGCGCAGGTCGGCCGCGACCGGATCCGGGATCGGATCCGCGGGCGCGGCCGCTGCCGAATAGCCGCCAACGAACGGCTCCGTGGCCGGCGCGTGTTCACCCACCGTGTCGAAGGTGACGCCGGGAAACCGTTCGGGAAGGCCACCGATGTCTGCGAGCCGGGTTCCGGGCAGGCGGACGAAGCGCAACGCCGGCAGCGTGGCGATCACGTCCAGGTCGCGGACCGGGCAGCCAAAGAGGCCGAGGGCGTCCAGCGTTGCCATGCCGGCCAGCGGTGTCAGGTCGCTGACCTGCGTCCCGTCGATGAACAGGCGTTCGAGACGCAGCCCGGACACGGGGGACAGATCGGAGAGAGGACCGCCGGAGACGGACAATATTGACAACCGCGTCAGGTTGGACAGCGGCGCGAGGTCGGTGATCCGAGTGTCGTCCAGCTGTACAAGCCGCAGTTGCGTGAGCCGAGCCAGCGGATCGATGTCACGGACCGGGGCCTCGATCGACAGGCTCCGGAGCTTGCGCGCAGGACGCAGGACCGCGGCGAGCGCTGCGACGTCGAGGCCAGGGCCCGACTTCACGGACAACCGCCGCAGATTGCGCAGTTGAAGCAGCGGCGTCAGATCGGCGGGCCGGTGCAGGTTCAGGCTCAGCCCCTCCACCGCGTCGAGCGCCTCCTGCGGGATCGGGCCGCTGCCGACTCCACATTCGGAACGGACGGCCCATTCGACGCTGCGGTCCGGTGGCAGGCTCACGTCGTGCCGCGGCGCCCGGGCGTACGCGTACCGCGCCGGGTTGCCCCGCGAGGGGTATCCCTGCTGCTCGTCGGGGGACAGGTCCGCCTTCCATCGCTCGTAGTCCCGCTCCTCGGCGGCCAACCGCGCTTGCTCAAGGCGTTCGCGCGCCCGCTCGTGAGCCGAGACGCCGAGCGGCTCGCCGACGATGGCGGCAAGGAGGCGCTGCTCCGCATCGGGCTCGGGGAAGGCGGCACGCTGCTCCGAGGATGCGATCGTGCCCGGATGCCAGAACGCGACGTCACCGGCGATGACGTGCTCAGCTTCGGCGACCGGCAGGGAAGCGAGTTGCCGGTCGAACTCGTCCAGAGCTGCGTGCAGGTGCTCCTGCACCCGGGTCTCCGTCTCGTCTCGATGGGCGAGGTAGGAGTCCCACTCGCAGGCCAGGTTGGTCTCGGCTTCGTCGACGCGTTCCAGGAAGAACCTGAAGGTCTCGGTGGCAGCGAGTCGCTCGTGCTCCGCGACGATCCGCTCACGCAAGGACGCGTGGGAGGAGCCCTCGACACCAGCTGTGCGTGGACCTTCCGCCCCGGCAATCCCGATCAGGCGGACTTGGTCATCTTGCAGCTCCAACGGTGTCTCTCTGCCGAAGAGGTTGACGTGCACCCGCACCCGATCGTCCACATGTGACACCAGCACCGCCGGAAGGCCAGCGAACGGACCGTCGGTCACCTCGACTTGAATCTCGGCCATCGCGACTTCGCCCCTCGGGAAAGCTGTGGGTTGCAGGCAACGATCGAGGTTCTACCACCCGACAACGACAGCCCCGACGAGATCGGCACGAAGCTGTCTCCCGGGACGCCCAACAGGTGGTCCGTGGCGTTCATCCCGTCGGGGTCACGCCAGTTCAGGATCGGGATCCGGCAGTTGGTTCAGCTCGTGGCATCGCGCCCGTGGACGACGCCGGTGTAGCGAACAGCAGCGCTCGTGGTCATGTTGAACAACGTGGCCAAGTGCAGAGGATCGCCGCGTGTGGCCTGGGCTTCGTCAAGGATGCGGTCGGTCCGAAGTTCCGAGATGGTCAGGCCCAGATCACGGAGGCGAACTGTCAGCCATGTGTGGGTGGCTGGGCCGGTCTCGTTGGCGGTCGTCAAGTTGACGAGCAGGTGCGGGTTCGCTGTCCGGGGCCACTTCGCGTGCCTCAGCCGCAGATAGTCGACCAGCGCCTGGCGGGTGTAAGCATCAAGCGGGCGGCTGGCGCCGCGAAGCGTGATGCGGTTGCTTGTAAGGTCGACGTCCTCCATGCGAACCGAGCGGATCTCCACCGCAGTGACAGCGTGGATGGCCGCCAACGCAAGGACGATGCGCAGAAGCGGGTCGTCCGCAGCGCTCGCGGCTGCAGTTGCCAGCCGATGTGGGGCCAGAGGTGCGGGAATCGAGCGGTGATTTCTGCCGAAGAGGATCTGCCGCATGGGGTTCGTGAAGATCACCCTTCGGGCCTTCAGCGCCGTGAACAGCGACCGCAGCGCGCCGATGGCCCATGCCCGATCCCGCGCGCGGCCGTCGAGCCAGAGCTGGCAGTCCTCATGCGTCACCTCCCGCAGCGTTGTATAGCCGCGTTCGGCGACGACCCAGGCCAAGAAGAGGGCGGCCAGACGTACGTGGTTGAGCACTGTCTGCCGGGCCCGGGGGCGGGCTCGCGTGCTGCCGTCGCGCATGAGCGCGACCCATTGGCCGACCTCGTCCTGAATGGCCGGCGGCAGCCGGGCCAACTGGCGTCCGACCCACTTGGTGAGGACGTCCTGGCGGTCGTCGTGCAGCAATTCCAGGTCCGCAAGCACCTCCTTGACACGTTTGGCGGGCAGCTTGCGGTCGGTCAGCTGCTCGACCGTGGTCGCGAGGATCGGCTCAAAGGGTTCGTGGGTCGCAGTGAGGATGGTCAGCCCCCGCTTGGTCAGCCGCAGGACCACCTTCGACCAGCCTCGGATCTGCGCGAACTCCTCCGCTCGGGCCAGGACGAACGCGGTGAACTCCGGATGGGGGAGCGTCAGGCCCCGAAAACGGACGCCGCGGATGTCGCGTGGGACCGTGCAGCACGTCAGCTGCTCAACGTTCGGCCGAGGCCGGACCAGACGCGGACCCGGGGCAGCGGTCAGCACCGGCGCAGGCTTCGCAGGCAGCCGTGCCGCTCGGACCATGTCCGCGAACCGCAGCTGATAGCCGGTCTTCGTCGGCGTGCTCAGGTCGATTCTTGTCTTGTCGCCGGACGGATGGTTGAAACTCGCCTGAACGCGGCATGGGCGGCAGTAGCCGGCTTTGCAGGCCATCTGCCGTTGGCAGCAGCGGCAGGTGTCCACGGCATAGACGTGTGCCCAGCCGTGGCAGGCCTGACAGACGTCCGTATAGAAGTGGTCACCCCAGGCCAGGCAGTCCTTGCAACTGGACACGGGTCGTCGCGGACGAGGCATCTGATCAGCGCGGTGGTGTCGAACGGCCGAGGTGGCGTCGCACGATCGGCTGCGGACGGTCGCCTCCTGCAGCCGGTGCGGCCGCGACGCCGTCGGCCTGGGCCCGGCGTTCTGCCGCCTTCTCCGGTTCGGGAACGAGCAGGTCTGCCGGGGTGCAGTTGAGGACGGCGCAGATGACATCGAGGTCGTCGAGTCGGATGCTGACCGGCTGGCCGGACCACAGGCCGGACATCTTTCCGGCGCTGATCACCAGCCCGGCGTCGGCAAGCAGCCGCTTGAGTTCGCTGGCCTTCCAGATGTCCCGCTGAGCGGCGATCATCCGCAGGTTCCACTTCATCGAAGGCTGCCTTCCAGGCGTGCTCCTGCGCGTTGGCCCGCGCGGAGCCACGCATCCTCGATGTGCGTCTTGGTCACGTGGACGTAGATCATCGTCGTGTGGAGCCACTCGTGCCCGAGCAGTTCCTGGAGGGCAACGATGTCCATGCCCGACAAGTAGAGGTCCGAGGCCGCGAAATGCCGCAGGACGTGCGGAGTCAGCCGACTGTGGTAGCCCGGCAGATGCGACGCCGCCTTCTGTGCAAGGGAGTTCCGCAACGTGTCGTCGTCGACGCGCCTGCTCGTTCCATCGGGCTCACGGCGTTCGGACGGAAACAGCGGAGCACCGGGGCGGTTGACCTCGTCGTCGAACTCCCATCGCGGCCCCTGAACCCACCACTCCAACAGCTCCCGCGCCCCGTTGATCAACGGCACCAGGCGCTCCTTCTTGCGGCCGCGCGTCCCCTTGCCCTTCAAGAGGATCTTGCCGAAGCGCCCCAGGTGCCAGTGGATGTCCGACACATCGGCCAGGCACAACTCCGACACCCGGGGACCGATCATGCTGGTCAGCCGCATGGCCGTGTAGCTGCGGACCGTAGGCGCGTACTTGCGTGCAGACTCCAGGTCGTCGCGCCAGCCGCCGAACAACCGCTCGACCTCTGCAGCGCTCGGCGGGATCCGCAACCGCATGTTGACCGTGCCGCGGGGCCGGTTCACCTCGTCCAGAGGCGACTCGACGACCACCCCCGTTGCCGCGTGGATCTCCGCTTGATGACGCAGTTCCAGGAACTCGAAGAAGATCGCGAGCGCCTGAGCCTTCCTCACCTTCGTCGTCTGCAGAAGTGCGCGCTGGCTGCCCCCGAAGAAGCGGTCCACATCCTGCGGGGACATCTCCCACAGAGGCCGGCCCAGCCACTCGCGCACTTCACAGATCGCGGAGAGGTCCTGACGGATCGTCTTGTCCACCATCCCCGCTGACGCTCTGGCCAGCACAAACTCGGAGAGCAGATCCTGCTCGAAGGCCTCGACCTCGGCCGTGGTCGTCAGCCGCAGTTCCGGGCGCAGGGCACGTACCGCCGCCAAGCTCATGCGCGCCCCCAGCTCACCATGCGACCCGATCCATCGGGATTCACAGGCAGGCAACCAGGAATCGTGAAACCTCTTCAGCGCTTCCTGAACGCTTCACCCGAACGAGTCACGCCCAGGCCACAGGCCAGACGGACACCGCAGCACGACAGCAAGCCGCGTGGAACTCACGGAACCTGCTCCAGGGTTCCACGTCGCGCCCGGCGAACCGTCGTCGCCGCGCGTCCACTCGATCGTCGTCGTGGTCACCGCGTCGCCCCCGTCCTGTCACCCGACAAGAGTGGAACCGGCACCAGGCCGGTCTTGAGGTAGAGCGGGTGCCGGGGCTGCCCGTCGTCGGTGGCGGCCAGCTGGTGCGGCTGTACGCCGAGGCGTTCGAGGAGGTCCAGGACGTCGCGGCCGCGGTCGCCGCCGCGTGCGCCCCACGCCACGACGGTCAACGGATCGTCCGCGCATTCGGCGAGGTACGCGTCGTTGTACGGGCCTATCGGGTCGGTGTGCCGGGCCAGTTCGGCCGGGTCGGTGGCGCGCAGCGCGAACAGGTTGCGCACGACCAGGCCGCCGTAGCCCCACGCCTTCGCGAACCGGACGCACCGGCGAATGGTGGGGTCGTCGCTGAGGGCGTCGGCGGTGGACGGGTTCAGCATCACCCAGCCCACCGCCGGGCCCGGCGCCCAGCGGCGGGTCAGCTCGTAGCGGTAGGTCCCGCACGGGCTGAGCACCGCGGACCGGTGCACCACGGGTTCGGCGGCCGGGGCGTGGTCGAACAGTGCCGGGGAGTCGGTCACGGGGTCGCCTCCTTGCGGGTGGGCGGGTTCGGCCACGCGGTGAGGGCGTAGCAGGCGTCCAGGTCGTCGACCCGCAGGTGGCCAGCCTTGCGCCACGGGACGCGGCGGCGGGCCAAGTCGATGAACCTCACCCGCATCGGGCGCGCGGCGCAGGCCGGGAGGACCTTGGTGATCCGGATCCGATGGGGCGTCTCGGCGGTCGGGACGAGCCCGTCGCCCAGTTCCCAGACCTGGCTGGGGCGGGCGAGGAGCCACGCGGTGCCGGTGGCGGCCAGCTCGCACGCGGCGCGGAACGCCGCGCCCTCGTCCAGGAGGTCGTGGCGGCGGTACGTAGCGGCGAGGGCGTGGACGGCTTCGGCGGCGCCGTGCGGTCCCAGGACGGTGTCGATGCGCCAGGAGCGCGCGGGCGTCGTCACAGCTGCGGCCTCTCGGTGCCCGCCGTGACCGCGGCGTCTTCGGCGGCCTGGCGGGCCTGGTAGCGGGCGGCCATCCGGTCGCCGAACCGGGCGATCAAGCCGTCGTTGCTGGTGTCGGCCTGAAGGCCGGCGATGGTGCGGGCGATCGGATCGGCGTTCTCGGGCAGCGGGGTCTGTGGCGTGCGGTGAACGTGCGTCATGCTGGGGTTCCTGCTCTCTCCAGGTTGGGCCTTGAAGGGCGGGCTGGGGCGGCCGACTGTCTTTGCGGGAGAGGCGGCCGCCCCGACGTAACGTCCCGCCCCCTTGCGCGCATCGCGCACGGGGGCGGGTGTGGTTGTGCGGTCAGACCAGGTCCAGGACCGTGACGGGCACGGCGCCGGGGACGTGTTCGGCGAGAGGCCGGTAGGTCCAGACGTGGTTGTCCTCGTCGGTGCCGGCGGTGAAGACGCCCCAGGCGTGCCGGATTTCGGGAACCAGCGGGCCCAGCCGCGCGGCCGCGGGGAGTTCGCCGTAGGTGCTCTTGTCGAGGGCGAGGAACGCGGCCAGGACCCGGCGCGGGCTGTGGTGCCCCAACGCCAGGAACCCGTGCGTGTGGTCGTCGTCGCCGGGCGCGGCCACGGCGATGCCGTGGTGGACGGCCTCCATATCGCGAACGGTGGGAATCACTCTTGCTCCTGAGGTGGTGTCGGGCCGGGCTGTCCGGTCCTCCGCACCGCCCCACCGCCATGCGGTGGGGCGGCACAGGGAACCGCCAGGAGCGGCAGTGCTGTTCCGCGCTGGTCAGCTGTCGGCGTCTTCGCACGGCCAGCAGCGGCCGTAGCGGCCGTGGCGGCGCGATATTGGCGGAGAGCACTTGTTTGTGGCGTGCTGTGTTCCGCGGGGACCGGGCTTGCCTTCGTGCTCGTTCCTGAGGCGCAGACGAACCAGCTACCTGATGCTGACGACCGACTGCGCCGCACATGATGTGATCGCTGCATGCGGTGTCGACGCCGACACGGCATCCGTACTGGGGGGGAGCATGAGCCGCGCGCCGATGCTGAGGAACACGACGTTGCTCGCCGCTGTCGCTGCCGCACTCGTCTCTTGTGAAGCTGAGAAGTCCACTCCCGTCAACGCCTACCTCCTGGCCGAGGTCCGGACGGATCACACCCCCATTGAGGCGCGGTTCCCCGAACTGGGCACGCTTGCCGAGGTGACCTGGATCGGCTCCGCGTGGGGCAACGTCCCGGGGCGTGTCGGTGTCCCCGGACCCACAGACGTCAGGGTGGTCGGTGTGGCCAAGCTGTCTCCCGGCGACCTGGACAGACTTACCAGCCGCTATGCCTGGGCTTCGTGCGGCGCTAGCCCCACGGACGTTCCCAAGCCGCTGGTTGCTGCCGTGGGCGAGAGCGGCACATGGTGCGAAGACGACGCGATGGTACGGGAGGTCGACTCCGATTCGTCATGGTCGTTCCTGCTCGACAAAGCTCGCGGTGTCGTCTACTTCGACTCCATCAACATCTAAAGACTGGTTCAGTGCGCTCACGCGTGAACCGGGCTGGGCCGCGGTCACTTGGGCGGGTGTGTTTTGACGTCACCCGGGGCCTTGCGGTGGGACGGTGAAGTGTGCTTTTGCCGTGGGAGGCCGGATGGGGAAGTCGCAGTCGAGGGTCGACCTGTACGCCGCACTTCGGCGCGATCATCGCCAAAGCGGCTGACGGAGCCGCGCCGCGGTGTCGTCCGTCTTCCACCGCAGTCCCGGTCATGCGGCCTCCAGGCCTCACGACGATCACCGGCAAACCTCACCCTACGCGGCAAACCGCCACATCCCCGGAGCCCCGCCGCCGCGACGTCAGCCGCGGTAGTCGATCAGCACCGGCCGACCCGTGACGGTGATGACATCCCCGGAGCGGACGGTCTCCTCGGTCCCGTCGAGGCGGCGGACGCGCTCCGCGCCCTGCCCCGCCGGGACTTCGGCCGTGCCGCCGTGGGTCCAGCTGATGCGTGCGGACCGGAGCGTCCCGTGCTCGTCCGGGAGCATGACCTCGCACTGCCACACGTTGGGTGGCAGTCGGAGGTCCTGGCCGTGGCCGCAGCCGCGGACAAGCGCGCCGGTGAGCCACTCGCCCAGGCGTCCGACATAGGCGCCGGCCTTGGTCGGGGGCTGTCCTTCGGCCTGGAGGACGAGGGGGATCTTCCCGTTTCCCCAGGCGTAGAAGTACATGCGCTGCACGCCGCGATTGCGCGCGAACAGGCCGGTCAGATAGAAGCGCACCGCGTAGTCCGCGGCGGTTTCCGGATCGAGCGGGGCGTTGAGCTGCAGTGTCTGGGTGGTCCCGGTGTTCCACAACGGCAGGTGGTACCCAGCCTGCTGGAAGGTCAGATCCACCCTGCGTATGGCGGTCAGCATGGTTTCGGGCGGGTCGGTGACCCGTTCCTGGTAGAGCTTGACGCCGGCTGCGTCGCAGTACTGGTATCCGCCCAACGCCGCGAACATGCGTATGAACGCGTGCGACTCCTCGGTCCACAAGGCGGTGACGGACGGACACACCACAGTGGCTGTCTCGTCCTGTGCCTTGATGATGCGGGAGGCGCGGCGGGTCATCTCGACGAGTGTCTCCACCGGGCCGTTGTAGTGGTGTTCGTGGTTGGCCATCACCCACAACTCGTACGCGTCGATGCGCGCGCCCGCGTGCCGTACGAGCCCCTGCACAAATGCCTCCCAGTCCGCGAGATCGTCGGGAGGCGCGGCGCGCGACCCGTCCGGATACGCGGCTTTCCGGGCGTCGGGGGCGGCCCACGTGGGTGTTCCGCCGAACACGAACAACGTCGGCAGGTCCTCCCGACTTGTGGCGTCGAGCAGCCGGTCCAAGGTGGACCATTCGAATTGGCCGCGGGCCGGCTGGAGTTGAGCCCAGCGCGTCTCGCTGTCCCACAGCCGTACTCCGCCGACGGGGAAATCGGGCAGCGCACCGCTGGAACTGTTCATCGTCACCCCGAACAACTCGCGCGGTATCGGGCTGGGGTTCTGGCTCCAACTGGTCATCCCGGCCGGTGCCGCGGCGGCCGGGGGGCGACTGTCACGCGGTGCGCTCGACACCACGGCGCCGAGGAGGGCGATCACCGTCGCCGCGGCGAACACCACGCGCGCCACTCGTCGGCGGCGCCGAAGCACCCCCGCGTCGGGACCCCGCGGCGTGTCCGCCGACGGGGAAATGCGGTGCGGCTCCCCCGCATCCGTCACCGGAGGCGGGGCCGGCGGCGGCGCCTCGACGGTGGCCGGGTCGTGGACCTGCGGTGCCTGCCCGGTCGCCGCACGCCAGTACGCCAGCAGATCGTTGAGTTCCTCGGGGCTTGCCCGGCACTCTCCCGCGACGCGCACGACGAGGTCGTACTCGGGCGGTGTGCCCTGGCCGCTGCAGTAGCGGTGGAGCGTGGAACTGCTGGTGAAGACCCGCTTCCCCAGGTCCTGGTAGCTCAGACCGCTGCGCCGCTTCAACTCGGCCAGCAGCGCGGACAACTTTCGGGCCGCTTCACCCCTGTCCAAACACCCTCCCCGTGACGCGGTGATCGCCCAGTATCCCAACCACGTCCCGTTCCGGTGCCGAACCGGCAGGCCAGAAGCCTGCGTACGTCCCACCGTCACGTGGGACACGGAATTCTCGGCAACAGCGCGCCGGGCCCTCCACAGTTGGACCGACCGGCCCAGGGGGGCCGGGAACGACGAGGGGGAACCCAATGGCTCCACGATCTTCGACAGTCGCAAAGGTTTCGGGTGTCGCGCTGGCCGCGCTGCTGGCCGGTGTCCTGCCGGCCGGACCCGCACACGCGGAGGGATGCGCCGGCTCGCTTTGCGGCGGGGTGCGCAACGAGCAGACCAAGCTGATGAGTTACACCATCGACCTCGGCACGGGGCCGCACCGGTGCAGGGTGTGGAATCCGGACGGCGGCGACAACGCCTCCGGGGACCGCATCCTCGCGTGTGACCAGCGCCCGTTGAGTCAGGATCAGCAAGAGGGCGGCTACGGGAGCGGAGTCGACGTCGACGCGTTCACGTTCCCGGACACGGGATACCACGTGTCCTTCAACGGGCGGGGTCAGACGTACCACGAGCGCGGGTATTGGACCAAGATCAAGACCACCCAGTTCGCGGTGTGCAAGAAGTTCGACGCCTACAAGACGCCCTATTGCGAGATCTCGGGCCTCTGATTCCGCGCCCCTCCCAATCTCGCGTCCGCCTTGGCGCGTCCTAGCGCAGGGTGACGAGCAGACCTTGGCCGCCAGACCTGGCCCGGGCCGGCCAGCACCAGCGGGTCGCCCGCGTCGGCCTGCGCCCACACTCACCGCAGCGCCGCCTCGGGGTCCAGGCTGTCGCGGTCGGTGTATTCGCGGGGCCCGGGTCGACGGCCCACAGTCCGGCGCGGTCGGCGCCGATCAACTCCTCGACAGCTCGCGCGGGGACGGTCACCGGGTTGCCTCCGTTCCGGCGCCGGGGCAGAGGGCGTGCCTGGTCATGAACACGTACTCGGCGGCGGCCTTCGTCGACTGGGTGTGGTCGGCCTCCCAGTCGCAGCAGCGGCACCATGCCAGGATCCCGCCGACGACTTCTGCGTAGCCGATGACGCGCTTGACGGCCCGCGGCTTGGCGACGCGTCCGGCGTCGACGTCGGCGCGAGGGATGACCAGCTCGTCCCCGGCGCGGCGCCGCCCGGTCGGGTGGGCGAGAAGTTCCTCGGCGGTGCGGCCGGTGATGCGCACGATCACCGGCGGGCCGCTCACGGGCGTGTACTCGAGGCGGGCGCCGTCCTCGACGGTCTTCCAGTCGAGGGCGCGGCGGGTGCGGCGGAATGCGGTGCGGTCGGCGTCGGGGGACGTCATGCTGGCGATCTCCTGTGCTCGTTTGGGTTGCGGGAGGCCTGGGGCGGCCGACAGATCTGGTGGGTCAGACGGCCGCCCCAGGGCGTGGTCAGGCGTGCGCGAGCCGCACGGCCTGGTCGGCCGCGGTGTCCGCGGCGGCGTTGTTGTCGGCGAGCCGGTCGGGGCAGTGCCCGGACACGGTGCGGGTCCAGGTGTGTCCCGCCAGACACCGGTAGGTGTAGGTGCGGACCGTGGTGGTCTCGCTGGTGCACGTCCAGTGGCTGGTGCCGCTGGCGGCGGCGAGGCCGCACGGTTCGGGGGAGGGCTCGGGGCAGAACGCGCCGTCCATCTGCCACGGCTGCTGGTCGACCGGCGTCGTGCTGTCGCCGACGCGCAGGGTGTAGCTGGCCATGAAGGTGGTCTCCGTTGGGTATTCCGGGCCCGCGCCGGATGCGCGGGCGGGGCTTGCTGGTGCGAAGTGGCCCGCAGGGTGGATCGGTTGCGGTCGGCCGTTCAGCGCCGGGCGGCGACGACTGCGGCGACCAGCTCGGCGCCGTGGTGCCAGGCCTGGTCGAGCGCGTACGCGCCCCCGAGCGGCGCAGCCAGGTCCCAGAAGTTCCCCTTGCCGGTGGCGTGAGCCAGCCGCTTCAGGGGTTCGCGGCGGTCCGCCGCGTAATGCGTGACGGCGCTGATCGCCAAGGCCACGGCGATGCGGCGTCGGCTGAGGCCGAGGTCCAGCGCCCGGTTCCCGGCGAGCAGGGCGAGCCCTTGGACGGCAACGTAGGCCGCGACGTGGCGCCCGCATGCGGCGCGGCCTACGGCTGCCTGCTTGCCCTGGGCGCCCTTGGTGACGGCCTGGGCGTCGGTCTGGACCCAGTGGTCCGCGACGTCTGCGGCGCCCCTCATCAGGGCGTAAGTGGCGGCCATGCGCGCTCCGGCGGATGTGGTCATGACGGCGGGCTCCTTCACGGGTGGGTGTTGCCTGTGAGCCGGGCGGCCTGTCCGCGCAGCCGGGCGTCCCGGCGCGGGCACGACCCGTCGCACGGCCGGTCGGCGGCGAACGCGGCGTCCAGCGCGGCCGCCAGGGCGAACACGTCGCGGCAGATGCGCTCGCGGACGCTGCCGCAGTCGCACGGCGCGACGACGGTCAAGGTGTTGCGGACCGTGCCGGGCAGCCATGCCCCGGCGACGGGGTCGGCTTGGTGGCGCAGCCACACCCCCGACCCGAGCCACGCCGTCGCGGACGGCGACAGTGGGAGCAGACGCCACGCGGAGGCGGGCACCATCGGGTAGCCGGTCCAGGCGTGCGGCCGGTCCAGTCCGGCGACCGCGCGGTGCGGCGCGGCATTGGTGGCGGCGAGCAGGTTCGCGGTGTGGGCGGCGGCGAGCACGGTGGCGTGTTCCGCGCCGCCGTCGTGCGTCCGGCCGTCGGACGCCGCGTAGTGCGGGGCCGGGGCGAACAGGGCCGCCAGCAGTGCCGTCCGGGTCGGGGTGAACATCGGTCCGGGGGAGCGGCCTTGGGTGACCATGCGCAGAGTGGTCCTTCCGATCACGGGGTTGAGGCGGGGGAGAGCAGCGGTGCGAGGCACGCCGCCGCGTGGGCGGGGAGGGCGTGGGCGACCCGGCGCCGCAGCTGCGGGTCGGGGATCCACAGGCCCTGCGCGCCGGACGCGGGGACCGGGGTGGCGAGGGCGACGGTGTCGGCGAGTCGCCAGTGCCAGGACGCTCCGGGTTGGGCCCAGGTGCTGCATGTGCCGCCGCAGTCCGGGTGCGCGTCGGTGATGCGGGTGACGGCGACGACCACACGGCTCGGCATCACAGCCGCGAGGTCGGCGGGCACGTTCCGCATCGCGTCCTGGTCGGCGCGGGCCCCGGCGTGGATGAGGACCAGGCCGCGGTAGTTCGTGCGGCGGGTCCGGTTCTCCACGTCCTTGCCCAAGTGCGCAATGGCCGCTTTCTCCTGGGGTCGCCGTGTATGGGGCTTGCCCTCGTCAGAGTTCTCGCAGCTCAGTGGCTTGGACTGGGCTGTAACGTCTGCAACAGGTGTGGTGCTCGCGCTCCGGCGTGAGGCCGAGGCAGCAGACGGGGTGTGCATGTTGGGGGATGGGCAATTGCCTTCGTCCGGGGCGCGATCGGCAGACGCAGCGAAGCGTCAGGATCGTGCGGTGGCGGGGCGAGATGAGCTCCGTGTGCTGGTTGAGGAGCTGACGCGCTCCCGGGGACCGGGCGACGAGGAGACTCTGGAAGCGCGCGGCACCCTTGCCTATTGGACAGCCGTGGCCGGGGACGCGGCCGGTGCCCGGGACCTGTCTGCGGCGCTCGTCACAGACGCGGCACGCGTGTACCGGCCGGTCGATCCGGAGATGCTCAGCATCCGCGGCGAGCACGCGCACTGGACGGGCGAAGCTGACGACCCGGCGCAAGCCCGCGATCTGCTTGCGGACATCGTCGCCGAGCACAGCAGTCTGTTTGAGCGCTTGTTCGGGCCCTCGCTGTTCTGGCGCGTCAAGCACGCGCACTGGACCGGCGAGGCCGGTGACCCGGCCGCAGCCCGCGACCTGTACGCGGAGCTCACTCCCGACCTGGCCCGTCTCCACGGCCCACGGCACAACATCACGATCCGCGCCCGTGCGGAACATGCCCGCTGGACCGGCACTGCGGGCGACCCGACAGCCGCGCGCGACCTGTACGCGACGCTGATCGCCGAACTCACCCGGTGGCGAGACCCTGGTGCAGGCGAGCTTGTCGAGATCCATGCGCAGTGGGTCGAACGCGCACGAGGCGGTGCTTGACCGGCATGAGGATCCCGGTGGCGTTGCCGGTGAGCTTGCAGACGATCAAGTTCTGCTGTGGGTCGTGTCGTGTGGGTGGGGAGTGGTGTTCAGGCGTGTGATCAGCTCGCGGTTGGCAGCTCGTGCGGCGTCGAGTTCTTGCTGACGCTCTTCGAGTTGGCGTGTGAGATCCACGGTTCGTTGCTCCAGTGCGGTGATTCGGCGCTTGAGCTGCTCGATGTCGTCCGGAGCGCCGAGGCCGGACTGCCGCCAGGCTTGTTCGCCGAGCAGTTCGCTGAGCTTGTTCTCCAGTTGATAGATCCGTGCGGCCTGGCGGACGGCGCGGCCCTGGGCGTTCGCGAGGTCCGCCTGCAGCGAGGCGCGGCTGACTTGCGGAGCCGTACCAGGGCGGCTGAGTGGTTCGGATGCGGCAGCGTGGATCTGTGCGAGCAGGTCCCGGTGCCGGTAGAGGAACGACCGGTCGACGCGAGCGCTGCGGGCGATGGCGGCGACGCTGAACTCGGTGCCGTTCTTGGTGGCTTCGTTGAGCGCCTTGATGACGCGCTGGCGTCGGCGCGCGGAGTCGGCGCGTCGTCCTTGTGCCATGGGTGTGGTGTTCATGCGCTCCGGTCCGGGCGGACGTCGGGGAGTGGCTGGCGAAGGCGGGGCAGACCCAGGGCGACGACGCTGTTGCGGGCGCGTCGGACGGTGGCGACTGCCTGTTCGATCTGGGCCCGTTCGTCGTCGTCGAGGTCGTCGACGTCGGCCTTGATGCGGTTGATCAGCCGTCGGACGCGGCGGATCTCCTCGTCCGACGGCATCGCCTCGTCCTTCGCCCATTGATCCGCGTCGACGCTGGCGAGCAGCCGTTCTCGGGTGCGCAGGAGGTCGCTGAGATAGGCCTCTAGGTCGGGCAGGAAGGAGACGTCGGTGCGGAAGTGGGCGCATCCGACGCAACGGAACCTGACCGGGCAGTCCCCGCCGCCGGCGGCGACGTTGGTGGGCTCGGTGCAGATGCCGTAGGGGACGGCGACTTCGCCCACCGCGTGGCGGGTGCGCTCCGAGTCGAGCAGGGCGGTTGCCTGGCGCCAGATCCGGCTGCCGTGCCGGTCGAACTGCATCGTGGTGACGCGGTCGACGGCTTCCCGCCTGCGCTCTTCGCCAACGCGGTAGTACCGCTGGGTGGTGGACAGCTGCTTGTGGTCCATGAGGTCTTGAAGAACCTCGACCCGGACACCTGCGTCGGCATAGCGCTGGGCGAAGGTGTGCCGGTAGGCATAGAGGTAGATGCGCCGCTTGTCGAACGGCAGCATCGTGGTCCCCGTCCTGCCACCGACCTCGACAACGGTCGGGACAAGTACCTCCGGCAAGCTGTCGACCCAGGTCCGGTGCCGACCGCTCACCCAGTCCGCGCTCATCGACTTGCGGCCCTCGGGGTTGGCGACGGTGGTGGGCAGCAGCACGAGTTCGGCGGGTGGTGTGTTGGGAAAGCGCCGGCGCGCCGCTTCCTGCTGTTTGACGACTACGGCGGCCGTGGCCTCGGAGATCGGCAGTCGACGGCCCAGGCGGTGGGCTTTGTGGTTGTCGTAGATCAGGACGGGCTTGCCGTCCTGATCGCGTGTCAGGCAGTCCCAGGCAAGCCGGCAGATCTCTTCTGGGCGCCGGCCGGTGTCGATCAGCAGCTCGACGGCGGTGCGGACCTCGGTGCCGCTGCCGCCGTTGACTTTGTCCAGATGCGAGCAGAGGTGGCGGACGACCTCGATGGGCAGGTCCCGGCCGGCTTCTTGGTCCTCGGGCTCATCGGGCAAGTCCTCACGGCCGAGTGCGAATTCGTCGGGCAGGCCGTACAGAGGGTGACCGGGCCGGGTCAGACCCAGGGTGCGCATCCTCGCCAGCAGCCGCAGCACTGACTGGCAGTGCCGCAGCCGCAGGTAGGCGGACAACTGTTGTTGGTCTTGGAGGTAGGCAAGGCGGTTGCGGAACGCGGTGATGTCCGTCCGGCCCAAGGCTCGCGGATCGTGGCCGTGGTCGGCGCGCTGCAGGTGCAGGCTCTCGGACAATTGGACGATGCCGTCGATCGACGACTGCACGGTGCCGGCGACGCCCTTGCCCCGGCGCTGCGGCAGGTTGTCGAACGCCCATGCCTTGGCCGCCTCCTTCAGCCACGTCTGGCGGATGTCGGTGAACCGCAGAGTCCCGCCGTATCCGAGGACCGTGAGAGTCCACAGGTCCTTGTGCCGCTCCGTCTCCGGGGTGGCGTGCAGCAACGCGCAATGGCGTACGAGCTCGTTGCGCAGCGGCCGGACGGACGCCTTCAAAGACTCCCGCGACACCTCGCTCAAGGTCGTCGCCTGCTGCAGCCGGGCCTGGTCGATGATCGGCCTGACCACGTTGAACATGGTCTTCACGCCGTTGTGGCTGCGCTGCTGCAGGCCGTAGACGAACTCGGCGGCCACCCGTAGCGGCAAGCCGCGCAGGCTGACCTTGTTGTCCTCGGCAATCGCAGGAGCGGTGCGGCGCCAGAACTCCTCGTCCAGATCCGGCTGGGCCTGGCGGGCTTTGCGCCAGCGGTTGTAGTGCGCCAGGCAGTAGGCGCCCCGGCCAGCGCGCTCCCGCAGACACGAGGCGGTCCGGCACGGCCCCAGTGAGGCGTGGGCCGTCGCCATCGGCATTGTCAGGAACTCGTCCAGGGACACGCCGAGGTTGCGTTTCTGCACTTCGTGGGCGAGGCACAACTGCGTCCGCTTGCTCTTCCAGGGACGCTCGCAGCCGGTCACCGTGCACGAACGGACGCCGACGATCCGGCTGTAGTCCTTGGGCGTCTTGAGGAAGTCGTCCACCGCGGGACTCCCCAGACGGCGCCACCGGTCTTTGCAGCTCACGCAGAGACCGCTCGCGCTCGAGCGCGCCTTGCGGCACCCGGTGATCACGCACATCCTCCAGCCGAGCGTCGGATGCTGCTGCGGGAACACCACGACGAGATCCTGCGGGTCCCACTGGACCGTGGCGGCGAACTCCGGTGTGATCGCTGCCAACAAGGCCGATGTGGCCGCGTCCTCGTGTTCGACGGCCGAGGGCAGGGGCGTGAGCTTCATCGGGGTGGTCATCGCCCGACCTTCCCGGCTGGCAGCCGCGGTGTCGGTACGCGCTCGACCGCCTCGCGCAGTCGGCTCGGATCCGGGTGCAGGTAGGGGTCGCTGGACGCCGGTGATGCGTGACCGAGCAGGTCCTGCAGTTCATCCCGACTGCCGCCGGCGTCCCTGACGTTGCTGGCGAAGGCGTGGCGCGACATGTGCGGGGTGATCCGGCGCGGGATACCCGCGCGCCGGACCAACGCATCGACCAGGTCGTTGATGGCGTCCGGCCGCATCGGTGCCCCCAGCGGTGCCCGGAAGAGGTTGACCAGCAGGAAATCACTGTTCGCGGCGGCCTCGACCTGGTGCCTTTCGATCGCGTACTGGTCCAGCGCCTGGACGGTGACGAAGTCAAGAGGGACCGCCCGGCCCCTGCGGGACTTTGCCCACGCGCTATTGCTGTTGTCCCGACGCCGGACGTGCACGTGCGCGCCTTCGATCGCGCACCCCAGACCGGCGTTGTCGACGAGCAGATGCACGTCACTGCGCCGCAGCCCGGCAACCTCGCCGCGGCGCAGGCCAGCCCGGGCCATGAGCAGAACGATCACGCGGTCCCGGGCCGAACAGCACGCCCGGAACATCGCTACGACCTCCTCGTCGGTGGCCCGGTCGACTACCGTCTCCGGCTCGTGTAGTCGGTGCTGAGCCCGCAGCCGATAGACCAGCCGGGCATCTTCTCCCTGGGCTTCCAGCGGCAAGTCCCGCGAATCCGCCAGATCGTAGATCTGCCCGAGAACCCACGGCGGCGCCTCATCCCGCGCCACCGCGAACGCCAAGAAGCCGCGTACCGCTGTGAGCACCTTGTTGATGCGCCGCTCGACGCGCACCGGTTGTGTGCCCGGCCCGTGCACCACCCGCCGGTCTTCGGCCTCAGCCGGGACGTACTTCAACCAGACCATGAACAAGCCCATGTCAGCGGCCGCCACCCGCCAGTCGCGGCCCGTGCACCGGCACCACCGCAGATAGAGGACGACCGCACCGGCGTACGCCTTCGTCGTCGACTCGGCCCGGTCCTGGCCGAACCGGACATGCCGCAGGAATCGATCCGCGGCAGGCATCACTTCCAGTTCCTCATCGAGCACCGTCCAGTACCGGGTCCCGGACGGCATCCTCACCGCGAAAGCGCGCATCAGCTGCCCTTGCCCCTCGCTTGAACCGACGAAGAGCAACAGAGCTACACCCCGTGAGAACCGCTGCAGAACGCGCCACGCGGGTCGTCCACGCAACATCACACGACAGTGGGACAACCCCCGGAGAAGCGTGGGCCCACGGTTGGTGGAGCGTCAACGCCCGCACCGGGCGTGTTTCGTCGACGAAACAGACGGCGGTCACCGGCTCGTCCTCGTCCCCGCGCCTTGGGCGGTGGTGCGGGCGGCCGGGGTCAGGTGCGTGCCCGGGCGTCCTTGGCGGCGGCCGTTGACCGTCGGCGTGTGCGCATCGGCGGCGTGCGCCAGGCACGGGCCGGTCGACCAGCCGTCCCGCCGCATGCCCTTGGTCCGGTACATCCCGACGTCAGCGACGCGCAGCAGCGTGCTCCACGACGCATCAGGCAGGTCGGTGGTGTGCGCGGCGCCGACGGACACGGCCACGGGCAGCGCCTGCCCGCCGTACACGACGGGCCGCTCCAGCAGGGTTGGCAGCGCGGCCAGTTCGCGGGGGACCCGGTCGTACGGGACGCGTGCATAGGCGCCGAATTCGTCGCCGCCCAGGCGCGCGACCATGCCGCCGCGGGCGGCGGTCCAGTCGAGGAGCCGGTCGGCGACCGCGTCCAGGACCCGGTCGCCGGCGGCGTGCCCGTGGTTGTCGTTGGTCTCTTTGAACCGGTCCAGGTCCAGCAGCAGGACCAGGACGTCGTCGGGGCGACGGGCGAGCAGCTGCTCACCGCGGGCGGTGAGGGCCTGGCGGCGGGGCAGGCCGGTCAGTTCGTCGCGGCCAGCCTGCTGGAGGCGGCGGCGTACGCGCACGTTGTCGGCGAAAGCCAACGCCGCGAGCGGCACGGCGGCCGCGGCGGCGAGCCAGGCCGGGCTCGGGTGTCCCCGCAGAAGCGGGGTTCGGGCGGGCATGGGGTCGGGTCTCCGATCTTCCCGGCAGCAGCCGGGGTATAAGGAAAGCGGCGCCCTCCCGGGAGGGAGTGGCGCCGCTTGCTGGGGTGGTCCAAAGGGGGGTCGGTCGCCGGGCGGGCGTTTACCGGGTGAACACCGGCCGGGTGTCCGGCGCGGTCCGCGCGGGTCAGTCATCCGCGCGGGCGGCCTCCAACTCGTGCTCGTACGGAGTGCAGGCCCGGTCGCATTCGACGGCCCGGGTCAGCGCCTGGGCGAGCCCGGCGGCCAGGGCGTACACGTCGCCGACCTCGCGTTCGCGGTGCCGTCCGCATACGCACCGGCTGACGACGGTCAGGTGGCCGGACACGCCGGCGTGGCGCTGCCGGTGCTCGAAGTGCAGCCATATCCCGGACCCGTCCTCGGCACCGGAGCCCAGCCAGGCGACGGCGGACGCCACGACCGGGAACCCGGTGCCGGAGTCCTCGGCGCGGATCGGCGGGTAGCCGGTCCACACCTCGGGCTTGTGCAGCTGCGCGGCGATGTCGCCGATCTTCTCCTTGACGAACCACGCCGCGGCGTCCGCGGCGTCGACGGCGGCCCGGGCCGCCTTGTCGCGGGCCTCGCGCTCGGCGCGCTCCTGCGCCGCGCGTACCGCGGCCTCCGCGGCCGCGAGGATCGTGCGGGCGGGGCCGGGCACGAGGGTGCCCGGCCCTGCGGTGGTCTGAATGGTTTCGGCAGTCACTGCTGCTCGTCTCCTTTCCCGGCACCGCGCGTCACGACGCCGGGCAGGTAGGGATCGGTCAAGGCCGTGCCGGAGGAGTGCGGGCCGCGAGCGCGGCCTGGGCGTGGCAGGCCACCGCACCGCCCCGACACCGCAGTTCGCGGGCGTCGGGGCGGCACGGAAGCCGGGCACAACACGGGTCAGTTCATGCGCCGCACGGTGGCGGCCGGGTCGGGGGTGTCCCCGCAGGTGCAGGGGTCCCCGGAGAACGGGACGCAGTAGTGGAGGTCCACCGTCGGCGCACATGCGGGCGGCGCGAGGAGGTTGCCGATCTGCTGGCAGGTGTCCCGGGCCACGATGCCGACGGCCAGGCACACCACCCCCGCGCCGAGCGCGGGCGCGGGCGGGGCGGCGACCAGTGCGGACGCGAGGACCACCACCGCGCCGAGAGACGCCCCGAGGCGCACGGTGCGGCGGGCGACGAACCAGAACCAGACGGCCAACCAGGCGCGGGCAGCGGTCAGTTGCGGGGATTGCAGGGCGAGGCGGTTCATGACGCGACTCCGAATCAGGTCTGCTGCCGATGAAGGAGGCTGTGGGCACAGGCGGACGGGGTTCAGGCAAGGTCCCAGTCGTCCGGGGCGTCGCACGCGTCGCAGTGCAAGTCGTCGGGGACCTGGCCGCGGTAAACGGCGAGGAGGTCGGTGGCGTCGTCGACCGCGGCCCACACCACGCCGCCGCAGCGGTCGCACCGGGCGGTGTCGCAGCGGGCCTGCCAGTGCGGCGCGTACATCCCGGCGCCGTTCCACAGCCGCGCGACCAGGTGGCGGCCGCCGACGCCGAACACCCCGGTGCCGTCGCCGGTGTCCGGGTGCCAAGCGAACACGGCCGCCAGGTCCGGGCCGAACGCGGCGCGGACCTCGCTCAGCAGGTCCGGATAGTCGCCGGCGGACCGGGCGAGCAACATGCCGAGCAGGTCCACCTCGGCCGCGTCGTACACCGCGTCGAAGCCCTCCGCGCGCAGCTGCTCCGCAGTGGGGACCTTGGCGTGCTGTGCGGTGACGACCCGCTGCGGGACCTTGCGGTGCGGCAGCCGCAGCCTCTGGCGTTCGAGGCAGACGTCCAGGGGGGTGCGCACCACGATCGCCACGGCGGGCATGTAGTGCGCGTACGCGCGGGTGGCCAAGCGAGCGCGGACGGCCGGTTCGACGTTGGTGGCGTCAACCACCGTCGGCAGTCCGCGGGTGAGCCTCGCGTCCAGGACGGCGTCGAACACGGCCACGGCGTCGGCGGTGGCGTCCTGGTCGCCGGCGTTGTCGGCGACCCGCTGGCGGCACGCGTCCAGCGATAACCGCCATCCGCGCGGAAACACTGCGGCCACCCGTGACTTGCCAGCCCCGGCCGGGCCGATGAGCGTGAAGAGCGCCGGTGTGGTCAGGTCCGCGCCCGCCATGCTGACCGCCGCGGCGCGGGCCTGCGTGGGCCGGGTCACCGCGGGCCGCCCGTCGTGGTGATCGAGCGGGCCAGGCCGCGATTGTGGGTGGTCACGTGGGTCTCGTGGTGCTCGGTGTGAACGGTCGTGCCGCTGCCGCCGAGCCGGGCGAACAGCAGCCCGAGCAGCGCGCCCAGGACGAGGCCGCCTCCGCCGGTCGCGGTGATCCCCGCGGCGGCCTGCCCAAGTCCCCAGCCGATCCCGGCGCCGGCCGCGCCGAGGCCGATGCCGCCCGCGGCGATGCGCTGCGCGATCGGATCTGCGGCGGGCTGAGGGGCGAGGTCGCGGGGCTGGTAGCCGCCGGGCAGGAGCCGCGGGTCGAAGAACTCGGGCGGCAGGCTGTCGCGGGGGACCAGCGCGGACCCGTCGGCCGTCTGGATCCACACCATCGACACGCCCGAGTCGGCGGTGCGTTCGGCGGACAGTTCGACGGCGCCCTCCAGCGGGGGGCGGGGGACCAAGCTCGTACTGGTCGGAGTGGGGGTGTTCATGGCTCTGTGGCCCTTCCGGTCGAGGGTGTCGGGTGTCTGAGGCAGACGGAAAGGCGCTGCCGCGTCGGCGGCAGCGCCCATTGGTGTGTCCCAGGCGAGAAGGAGGTCGGGGTGTGGGTGTCCGGCCGCGTGAGCTGCGGCCGGACACTCGTCGTGCACCCGGCGGACATCGGGGATCAGGCAAAGATCCCGGTGACGGCGTTGACCCCGGCGCGGACGAGGTTGTCCCCGACGCTGGCCAGGTTGGTGCCGAACGACGTGCCGGCGAGCATCACCCCGGCGGCCATGGCGAACAGCACGAGCAGCACGGTGCCGCGCCGGTATGCGAAGCCCAGGACGGCGAAGGCGGCGACGACTTTGGTGGTGACCGTGACGGCGCCGCCGGTTGCGGCGGCCGGGGCCGTGTCGGCCGCGTACGCCGCCACGGGTGTCAGGGCGAGCAGCAGGGTGGTGGACACGACAACGGCTGTACGCCGCAGGCGAGTTCGGGTGCGGGACATGGGTGATGGCTCCAGAGACGTCGGTGGTTGATGCGCGGTCATACGCGCGTCGGCCGCCGCCCTGTTCGGGGCGGCGGCCGACGCGGTGGGTGGGGGGCGTTAGCGGGGTGTGGGGGCCGGTTCGGTTCGTTCGTAGGCGCGGCTGTCGGCTTCGGTGGGGCGGATCTTGCCGGTCTGCTTGAGTCCGGTCAGTGCGTTGGCGACGCCGCCGGGGGAGACGGGCTGCCCGCCGTCCTCGGCGAGCGCGGCGACGAGTTCTTCCTTGGTCTTCGCGCCGAGCGTGAGGGCGTCGAGGATGCGGGAGCTGATCGTCCGCGCGGTGTGCTGCGCCGGGCCCGTTGGGAACGGCGCAGGGAACTGGGCGGGGAACGCGGCGGGTTCCTGACCCGGGGCCCCGGCTGTGACCGGCGGGCGCACAAGGGTCGCGGTACCGCCCACGCCGCCGGCGGACGAGGTGAGGTTGACCGCCTGGTCGTTGTGCCGGTTGAGGTACGCGGGTCCGGCCGCGGCGTGCGAGGCGGCTTCGAGCGACCTGGGGTCGCCGGGCCCGTACAGGGCGGTGATCTCCGGGTCCAGGCCGTCGACGGGGGTCAGGCTGCCGACGCGGGACCAGCGCATGACCGAGCCGGGCCGGTCGGAGGAGAGCAGGTACGCGGTGCCCGCGGTGGACGCGCCTTTGCGCAGCTCGGTCCCATGGTCGAACCGGGACGCGAGCATCGGCGCGCCGGAGTACTTCGGGATCGGCGCGAGCCGCATCCCCATGGGCAGCAGGCCGTCGGAGACCAGTTGCTGCATGATCCCGCTGCTCCAGCGCAGCAGGACGACCTCGCCCTCTTTGAGCATGGCGCGCAGGACGTCGGAGCCGCCGAGGTCTTCCAGGTGCCCGGCCTGCGCGGCGATGCGCACGCCGACGCCGACGGAGCGGCCGGTGCGGCCCAGTTCGCGGATGAAGTACGTGGCGCCTTCGCGGTAGGGGCTGCCCTTCTCCAGGAGCCGGTTGGCTTCGTCGAGGGTGACCGACAGCAGCGGGTCGGGCCGGTCGATGATGAAGTGCGAGCGGCCCAGCTCGGCGTAGCGGGCCATGCGGTCCTTGGCGACCTCGTACGCGGCCAGCAGCATGTCCATGGCGCCTTCGGAGGTGGTGACGCGCCAGTCGACCTGGCCTTTGGCCTCGGGGCAGGACTGGCCCATCTTCAGGTCGGCGAGCCAGGAGGTGATCCGGCTGCGTTTCTCGGCGGCGAGGACGAGCTGGACGGCGCGGGATTTCCCGCCGCCCGTGGTCCCGAAGATCGCACTGCGCTGCGCCCCGGAGCCGGGTTCGTACAGGCGGAACGGGGCGGGCATGCCGTCGTGGAAGGCGCCGACGCAGATGTAGCCGTCTTTGTTCATCACCAGGTCCTGGCCGCGGGCGGCGGGCAGGTTCGCCAGCGGTGGGCGGCGGTAGACGGTGACCAGGGCGCGGTTGAGGCCGTCGGTCTCCACGACCAGGCAGGCGGGGTCCTGCACGCCGAGGGCGGAGCGCAGGTTGCGCAGGCGCTCGGGGGTCAGGTCGACCACGCCGCCTTGCGGGACGGCGACTTCGATCTCGATGAAGTCGCAGTCCGCGGCCGGTGTGGTCGACGGCAGGAGTACGGCTCTCACGGCTGTTCGGTCCTCTCGGTGTCGTCGGGGCGGTCGGTGTCGTCGGCGTGCGGGGAGGGCTTGGTCAGGACGGCGGTGACCGCCGCGAGTGTCTGATCGGTCGGCGCGGTCAGCCCCTCGCCACCGGCGAAGGAGTGGGCGGGTTCGCGGGGTTCGGTGTGGTCGTGGACCAGGGCGCCGCGGCGGATGTCGACGATCTGCGAGCCGGGCATCGCGGTGGGCGCGACGCGGGCGGCCCAGTAGGTGTCCAGGTCGCTCATGTCGGCGGCCGCAGGGGTGCCGACGATCAGCCGCTTGTAGCGGGAGCCGCGGTCGGGGATCGCCTCGATGCGGATGCGGTCGACGGGGATGTCGGTCAGCGCGGACAGCCGCGCGGCCGGAATGTCGGGGACGGGTTGCCCGGCGGGGGCGACGATGACGGCGCGGAAGGTGTCGGCGTCGTCGACGCGAGCGTTCTCCAGGCGGGTGCCGGGGGCGGCGCCGCCGTCGCAGCCGACGGCTTCGGCCCACCACCGGGTCAGCCGCTCCTCCGGGGTGCGGGCGTCTTCAGCGGTGGCTTGGGCGCGGCGGCCGGCCATCTCGTGCAGGTACCCCACCGCCCCGTGGGAGGGCCGCCAGTACCAGGTCAGCCCGAGCCACACCGCGCCGCCGCCGATCGTGGCCAGTACTTCGTCCAGGGTCGTGCCGGGGACCACCGCGACGGTGACGGCGCCCGCGGCGAGGAGGGCGGGCGCGGTGAGGTAGAGCACCGTCACTTCGGGGCCGACCTCGGGCTTCCAGGGCCGGACCGAGATCGCGAGGCCGGCGGTGGCCAGCCCTGCGGTGGTGGCGGCGGTGGTGAGGGCTGCGGGGGTGGACGTCAGGGAAGCGGCCAGCGCGACGGCGCCGGCGGCTGTGCCCAGGCGGCCCGCCGCGCTGCGGACGGCGTTCATCGTGCTGCTCACGGATCCGTTCTCCTCTTCGGGAATCCGTCCCGGCACGCGGCACCGCCGCCCGGCGGGGGAGTGCCGGGCGGCGGCGCTGCGTGCGGGTGCGGGGGGGGTGGGTCAGTGGTTGGCGTAGAAGGTGCGGTCGGCCATCGGGACGGGCATGGCCTGCGCGACCTCGACCACGCGGCCGTAGTCGGCCTGGTGGTTCTCGGCGGCCCGGTGGAACAGCGTCGACAGGTCCGCGGCCGCGTCGGCGAGGCTGCGGGCGTGCTCACGGCTCTGCCGCATGAGCACGGCGGCCTCGTGGTGCTCGCCCACGGTGTCGCTGTCGACATTCAGGGAGGCAGCGATCCCGGCGAGCCGGTCGACGCTGGCGGCGACCTCGCCGACGTCCTCGCCGATCTTGTTGGCGTAGTCGGAGAGGCGACCGACGGCGGTGCTGGCGATGCGCAGCCGCTCGATCAGGAGCGCGTAGCTGCCGGCGTCGGCGGACTGGGCGGTGGCCTGGGCGACGGGTACGAGGTCGGACACGGGTCTACTCCTGGTGGTAGGCGGCTTCGGCGGGCGCGGTGTGGCCCGCGTCGGCGACGGCTCGGGCGAACGGCTGGTGGCGGTCGGAGGCGTTGGTCCCGGCGCTGCCGATCGCCTCGGCGGCGCGCGGCAGCGACGCGATCAGGTCGTCGGCGTGGCCGCGGACGGTCTGGCAGGCGTCGATCAGCGTCGCGATCGACCCGGCCAGCGATCCGGGCACCTGCAGCTCGGCGACTCTCGCTTGGAGCCCTTCCAGGGACGTGACCAGGTCTTCGGCCATCGAAGCGGCGATCCGGGCGCCCTCGGCGCGGCCGGTGATCTCGCCTTGCGCGTCGCCGTCGGCGCCGATCAGCTCCTCGATCGTCAGGTCGCTCCCGGTTCCCGTAGCGGCAGAGCCGGGTACGGCGGGGGAGGCAGTTCTGGCAGGCACGTCGTTGGGTCCTTCCGGGTAGGCGGAGACACCCCCGCGCGGGGGCGTCGAGGATGCGGCGGTTGAAGCAGTCGCCGCCGAAGCAGCAGCGGCGGACAGGGGCGTGGGCGTGTCCACCTGCTCGGCGGTCCAGGTCTTCGGCCGCATGCCGGGCGGAGGCGTCATCGCCTCGTCCTCGAACACCGGCCCCGTCCACGGGGCCCGCGTCCCGGAACCGGGTTCCGAGGAGCGGCCTGCGTCGGCTCCGTCGGTCGCCGTGAGGGGCTTCGGGGCACCGCGGTCGACGCGGGCGCCGGCGAAGGGGCCGCGGGCGATCCAGGAACGGAACCCGCCACGCGACGGGCGACGGTGACGGCCTCCACCAGTCCCAGCGAGGCCAGGTGGCTTGCGCGTTTCCGAGTCCGCTGCCGGGCCGGACCCGGACGACGACCCCTTAGGGGCGTTCTTCCCCGCCGCCTTGCCGGTGTGTTTGCCGGTGTCCTTCGGCGAGCCCTTGGGGTACCAGCGCCGTTCGGCGCGGTGACGCGGCAGGCGCTCACGACGGGCCTTCGAACGCGCCGCACGGACCAGCCGCCTGGCAGAGCGCGCCCAGCGCCGAGCCGACCGGGCGGACCGCCTCGCCGACCGGGCGGCCCGGCGAGTGGCGCGGTCCGGCGCCTCGGATCCCGACGCCTCGTCCTCGGCGCTCTTGGCGGTCTTGGCGGCCTCGTCGGCGGCGCGGGCTTTCGCGGCCTTCTTCGCGGTCTTCTTGGCCTCGGCGCGGGCCGCCTTCTTCCGGGCCGCCTTCTTCGTGGTCTTCGCCCCAGAGGTGCCGGTCCCACCCGACGTGCCTTTGCCACCGGAACCCGCGCCGGACCCACCGCCGGACTTGCCGCCGGACTTGGACCCGGACTTGGACCCGGACTTGCCGCCGGGCTTGGACCCGTCGCCGGTTCCGCCGGCGCTGCCTGCGCGCTTGGCGGCCGCGGACTTGGTCCCGGCGGCCCGGCCGGCCCCGGAGGCCCCCTTGGTGCCGGTGCCGCCGCTGTTCTTTCCGCCGCCGGTCTTCGGCGCGGCCTTGGAGCCGCCCTTGGATCCGGATCCGCCGCCGGAGGTGTCCGCCGACTTCGGCCCGTTCTTCGACGACGCACCGGCGGACTTGGCGTTCTTCGCCTCGGCGCGCTTCTGCGCGGCGTTTGTGCCCAGCCACCGGGCGGCGTTGCCCGCCAGGCCCGACGACGCGCCCCCGCCCTTGCCGGTCGACCCCGTGCCGCGGCCCGAGGTCGAACCGCCCCTACCGGTGCGGCCGGACGCCGACCCCGACGCCCCGGACGACCCGGACAACCCGGACGTCTTGCGGGGCCCGCCGGACGACGGCGACGCGGCGGTCCGGCGGCCCGCCCCAGACGCTCCGCCTGCGGACCGGCCGCCACCCGACGCGGCACCCCGGCCACCCCCCAGGCCACCGCTGGAACCACCCCGGGGCGGCCGGGCGGCACCGGTGTTGGCGGCGCGGGCGGACCGGACGTGCTGCAGCGCCGCCCGGGCCGCCCGCCGCGCGGCGCCGTCCTTGACCTTCTTCCCGTCGCCGTCCTTGTCGGCCTTCTCCTTGGCGTTCTTCGCTTCCTCGCGGTGGTGCTCGGCGCGGGCCCGCATCCAGTCCGCGGCGTTGTACGCGATCCGCAGTCCTGCGGCCGCGCCCGCCGCCCAGTACAGCGGCGCGGTGTGCCGGTTGAACTCGGCGCCGTGCACCGCCGCCTGGCCGTCGTCCTCGTCGGCGTCGACCGGGGCCGGGACGGCGTCGGCGAACAGCAGGTGCAGCGGCGGGCCGAAGTCGTCGTCGGCCAGTTCGGGGAAGGCCGGCAGCTCGTCGTCCACGTCGGTGCGGCCGGGCACCTCGAGGACCGTCGCGGGGGCATCCGGCACGATCGGCGGGCGCAGTCCGCCGGTGCGCGGGAACGGCAAAACCGTGCCCGCGATGCCGGTTTCGGGGCCAGTTTCGGGGCCGGTGTCAGGGCCGTCGCCGGGGCCGTTCCCGGTCGTCGGGGGCTCGTCGCGAGCCATGATCGCCTCCTCTCAGGAGTTGACACACAGTGATGGGATGCGGGAGCCTCACGCGCGCGCGTCGTGCGCGCGGCTTGGCCCCCTGCCAGCCGTAGGGCGGCGGGGTGATGATGATGAGGAATCCGTCACGCATCGTGAGCACGGCACCAGTCGTGCAGCGTCTTGGCGAGCGAGTACCAGACCATGTCGTCGCCGGTCTGCCGCTCCAGCGCGGTGGCGATGGCGCGGGCCTGGTCCATCACCACCGCGGCCATCGCGCGGTTGTTGTCGGCCTGCTGCAAGCGGTCGTTCCAGAACTTCGCGCGGCCGCTCACCTTGCGCTTCGGCGTAATCGTCCCGGGCGTCTTCGGGGCGATCATTTGGCGTTCCGAAACAGGTCGAACGCGGGCGGCTCGGCGGCGACGTCGACCACTTCGGCAGGCTCGGCGAGCGCCGAATTGGCAGCGTCGCGGATGTCCGCTGAGGTGCGTGCGGTCAGCTCGGCGCGGCGGGCGATCTGCAGTTCCTTCGCCCGGCGGGCCTGCGGCAGCTCCACGTACAGCCGCCGGTAGACCGCCTCCAGGCGCCGCGCGGCGGTGATGGTGGACTGCGCGTTGCGCTCCATCACGTGCAGCTGACGGGCCACCCGCCACGCGTGCATCCGGCCCTGGACGGCGTTGTCGCCCGGGATCGGCGTCGCCAACAGCTCGGCGAACACCTCCAGCCGCAGCTCCCGAAACGCCCGGCGGCGACGCTGGAACACCATCTCCACCTGGCTGCTAAAGGCGTGCACGCCCTCCGGCGTCAGCAGCGCCTCGGCGGTCCACTGAGGACTCGTTCGGTCGGTCACGACCATCTCTCCTTCGGTCTAGAAACGGTGTGCCGCAGGGCCGTTGACACTGGTCACGACCGGATCTGCGGTGCTGTACTTGGCGTTGCTGGGACTGCTTCCGGCAGTCGCAGCGAAGGCCGGTCCCAACCCACCTCGAATGGGTTGGGACCGGCCTTCACTGGTGGTGCCGGACGCACCTGATCAGGCCCGGCACGCTCACGCGGCGGGCCGGTAGCCGGACGCGAGAAGCGCGGCGGCCTCGTTGCGGTACTCCGACGCGGTCGAGAACGCGACGCCGAACGCTTCAGTGATCGCGTCCAGCGGGAGCCGCTCACTCTCGCCGTCGGCATGGGCGAGGACCATGCGGGCGACCTTGCGGGCGGCGCGCTCGCGCGGGCTCAGCCGGGCGGCGTCCTCCATTTCGATCGCGGCCGCCTCGATTTCGGCAGCACGGCGCCGCGTTTCGGCAGCGGCCTGTTCGGCTTCGGCCGCGGCCTGCCGCTGCTGCCGCGCCTGGGCGATCGCCGCCTCCTGACGGGCCGCCGCCTCCGCCTGCTCGGCGTCGATTTCGGCGGCACGGCGCCGCGTTTCGGCGGCGTCCCTCTCGATTTCGGCGGCGGCCTTGTCCGCTTCGGCCGCGCGCTTGCGGGCTTCGGCCATGGCCGCGGTCTCCACCGCCCTCGCCTCCAGCTCGGCAACCGTCGCCGCCGCCTCGGCGGCCCGCCGCTCCTCCTCGGCGAGGCGCTGCTGCTCCGCCGCGGCGCGGTTCGCCTCGGCTTCGCGGGCGCGCTCCTCGGCCTCCTCCCGCTCCGCCTTCGCGGTGCGGGCACGGGCCTCGGCGATCGTCGCGGTCTCCAGCGCCTGGTCCTCGAGCATCGCGGCGCGTTCGGCGGCGGTGACGTCCGCGCGGGCCTGCGCGCGGGCCCGCTCCGCCTCGGCGCCGGCCTGCGCCTGGGCGACCTCCAACGCCGCCTGCGCCCGGATCCGTTCGGCCTCGGCGCGGCGTTCGGCGAGCTGGCGGCGGGTCTCCGCCTCCACCTGCCGCCGCTCGGCCTCCTCGCGGCGCTCCTCGGCGGCGCGCTCCTGCTCGGCGGGCATCGCCAGGGCCTCGGCGACGTCGTAGCCGTACGGGGCCATCGTCATCGGCAGCATCTCGTCCTCGGACGCCTTCGACAGGTCGCCGTCGTACTTGCGCTTGAGCCACAACTCGTACGCGATGAGCTCCTGACCTCGGCGAATCATCTCCGGGTAGGAGGTGATGTTGTACAGCCGCATCCGCCGGTACAGCTTCGGCGTCGCCCAGGGGGAGAGGATCCAGCGGTGCAGCGGGATGCGGTCGGTGTGGGTGCCGGCCTCGATCCGGGCCTTCTTGATGACCCGGCGGCGCGCGGCCTCCACACCCAGCACGAACAGGATCGGAGTGACCGCGTGAGCTGCGGCCTGGACCGGATCGGCGCCGATCGAGCCCTGCGAGGCGGCGTTGAACCACACCGTCGCGCCGGTCATGACATGCGCCGCGAGCCGCAGGACCGGCCACGGGCAGCCCTTGCGGATCATGTGCAGGTCCAGCGCCAGGAACGCGACGATCGAGGCGTCCACGCCCACGGGGAACCACGGCGCCAGGTCCGCGCTGAAGCCCCAGGACAAGGCCTTGGTGGACAGCGTGTCGTAGGACATCACGAAGCCGATCGCGCCCACCAGGAGACCGCCGAGGGTCCCGACGAGCCAGAGCAGGCGCTCCAGCCACCAGTCGCTGCGGGACCCTCCCTCCGGTGCGTCCGAAGCGGTCGGCGGCGCGTCCGAAACGGTCGGCGGCGCGTCCGAAACGGGGTCCGGCGGACCCGAAACGGGGGAGGAGCGGGCTGCCTGGGGCGGCAGTTCGGTGATCGTCACTGGGACCTCCGGTGAGGGTCGTCCGGGCTGCGCCCGAAACAAGATGGGGTGCGCCCGAAACGCGGGCGGGTGCTCCCGAAACGGGGAATGCGGGGACTGCGAAGCGCGGGGTGCGCAGCGTCAGCCGACGACATCGGCCGGCGGGCTGCGCGGGTTCTGCGCGGCGGCTGCGGGGCCGCGTCCGAAACACCACAAGGCCGCGCCCGAAATCGCGTGGGGTGCGTCCGAAACGGCTGTCCGGCTCCCCTCACACCGCCCGTACCGCGCCGCGAGCGCGGCCGGGACGGGCGGTGAAAGGCAACGAACAGACGTTGCTCACGCGGCGTGGGTCAGGTCGTCCTGGTCGATGCCGGGGACCGTGGCCAGGATCGGGACGGCGACCGGGTTCCCGCGCGGGGTGTACATGGCGGTCGCCATCACCTGGCGGGCGTGGATCGCGAGGTACGGGTCCACGTCCAACAGGTCGCGGGTGCCGGCGGACGGCTCCCCGGGCATGCCGAGGAGGAGTTCGACGGGGATGTCGAGCAGGGCATGGAGGCGTTCGGCCATCGCCCGGGCGGCGTCGGAGTCGTAGGTGGGCACGGTGGATGTCCCTTCGCGTTGCCGTGCAGCGGTTACTGGGTGGGCGGGCGGGTCGGTGACGGCCGCCTCGGCCCGTGCGGGCCTGGAGGCCGCGAGCCGTCCGGCCGCGTGGAATCGGTGGGCACCGGCGTTCAGCGGCTGGAGCCGCTGCGTGCCGCCCGGAGCGCGGCACGGACCGCGCGGCGCAGCGGACGCGGCGCCCGGGCCCGGGACCGGGCGGGGGTGAGGCGGGCCGCCGGGCGGCGGGCGCCGGCCTCCAGCAGGTCGTCGGCGTTCGCCCGTGCGCGGCGAACCCGGTTGCGGCGCGCGGCCATGTCAGCCGGTGGCGCGGGCGCGGTTGCGGGCGGCCCGACGCTCCAGCGCGCGCCGCTCGTCCTCGCTCATGCCACCCCAGACGCCGGCGTCCTGCCCGGTCTCCAGCGCCCACTGGAGGCAGGCCTCCATCTCGGGGCAGCGACGGCACACGGCCTTCGCCTCCTCGATCTGGAGCAGGGCCGGGCCGGTGTTCCCGATCGGGAAGAACAGCTCCGGGTCTTCGTCGCGGCAGGCGGCGCGGTGACGCAGGTTCACAGGAAACTCCTCGCGTACGCGGGTGGAAAGGGTGGGAGAAGAGGAGCGCCCGCCCGGCGTACTGCCGGGCGGGCGCGGGTGGTTCGGATGGTCGTGGTCAGCGCTGGCGTGCCTGCTGCTGGGCCTCGGCGAGCCGCCGTGCGGCTTCCGCCGCCCGGTCCATGGCCTCGCGGGCGCGCTGCCGCGCCTCGGCCAGGTCGGTCGCGGCGCTCACGACGCCCTGCCCTTCTGCTGCGACCGGACCCGCTTGAGGGCTTCGTCCATGTCCGGGTCGCTGTCCGTGCCGACGATCAGCGTGGGCCGTGCGATGATGGTCTTCAAGTCGCGTGCTCCTTCTGGCAGTTGTGCGGCTCACCACGGCCTCGGGATGACCCCCCGGGGCCGTACCGCTTTCTCTGGCCTGCCGTTCGAACAGACCACGGCCGCGGCCCCCCCGCAGTCCGTGGGGGGCGGGGGCGGCCGGGGGGGTTGTGCGCGGGGGACGGTGGTGGGCGCGGCCCCCGGGCGACCCACCGGGCCCCGCGCCCA
>NZ_JBSFVE010000030.1:0-87390 GCF_053592165.1 Streptodolium elevatio | reverse complement strand
CAACTCCTCGCCACCTGGCACGGCACCTGCCCCACCTGCAGACGCCCCACCGCCCACCGCAAACCCAGACCGAGCTAACAAAGCACTACTAGGTCCAGTTCTGCAACCGCGAGACAGCGCAACCAGGCAACACAGCGGGACAGCACAGCGGGACAGCACAGCGGGACAGCACAGCGGGACAGCGGTGCCGGTCCGGCGAGTTCGTGCGAGCGGGCCGACTGTGCGTGACCCCAAGACGTGGACGCCTGTACGGCTCCCGCCTCGGGTTCTACTCCTGGGCGGTGAGGCGGGCGAAGACGACGACGTTGCCGGAGTAGCCGTTCTTCTTGTCGTACTTGCCGCCGCACGTGATGACGCGCAGTTCGGGGACGCCCGTTCCGCCGTACACCCGGTCCACCGGGAAGTCCTTCTTCCCGAACACCTGCACGCCGTAGACGGTGAAGACCGCGGTCGTGCCGTCCTCGCGCGGGACCCGGATCACCGATCCCTTGCGCAGCGTGCCGAGGTCGTAGAACACCGCCGGGCCGCTCGGCACGTCGACGTGCCCGACGATCACCGACGTGCCCTCCGCACCCGGCGTGGACGAACCGTCGTACCACGCCGCGAGGTTGCGGTCCTTGTCGGTGGGCGCGTCGACCCAGCCCTTGTCGGTGAGCCCGACCCGCGTCAGCTTCGCCTGGACGCCGATACTGCGGATCTCCACGAGCATGGGCGGCGACGCGGGCATCGGCGGGTGCGCGCTCGGCGACGCCGACGCGGCCGCATCGGGAGCGCCAGGTGCGCCCGGCGTCCCGGGGACCGGTGCCGCGGCGGGAACGGGAGCCGCCTGCAGTGCCGCTGCCGCGGACGCCTTCGCCGCCGGTCCCGGGACCACCGGGTCCGGCTGAGGCGGCGGTGTGGGCTTGGGCGGGGCGGACGTGAGGCCGGGGCCCGCGGCGGCGGCCGGCTGCGGCGGTCCGCCTCCCGTGCCCAGGCCCTCGTTGGCGACGACGATGCCGGTGAGCACCGCGCCGAGGACGGTTGCCACGGTCAAAAGCCGTCCTCGCCGGGTGAGTTGAAACGCCGTGGGGTCGCGTCGGGCGCGGTTCGCCCGACCGGTGCGTCCGGCGGATCCGGTGGAGCCGCCCGGTTCGGACGACAGCGGTCCGGGGCGCGGGCGACGGCGGTCCGGCGCCGCGGGTAGGCGCCGCCCGTCGGCTCCCGATGCCGGCCGGCCGCCTTCCGCGGCGCGTGGACCGTTTTCCCGTCGCGTGTCGCGTCGTGTTTCCGGTCGTGCTTCCTGCCGTGCTTCCTGCCGTGCTTCCTGGGGTGCTTCCCGCGCCACGTCCCGGCCCGCGTCTCGTCCTGACGGCCGGCCCGCGTCACCTCCCGGTTTCCGCCGCGGACCTTCGGCCCGCGAGACCGTGCGCCGCCGTGGCGCGTCGGCCGGGCGTTCGCCTCGTCGGCCGGTACGCGCGGCTCTCCCGCCATCCGCGGCCGGCCGCCGCTCGCCGGGTGTCTGCGAGCCACCCTGGCGAACGGTTCGGCGGCCACGGCCGGATGCGTCTCCCGAGCGCGCACCTGCCTCGTTCGCGGAATTCTCCCGGTCCGGTGTCCCTCTTCGGCGCGAAGCCGACGGTGTACGCCGCGTCCCGTCGCGGCCCCCGTCCGCTGCGCCCGCTTCCGAACGGCCCGCACGGCCCGAACTACGGGACCGGCCCGGACGATCCGGTCGGACCCGGTCCTGTGGGTCCTGTCGATCCTGTCGGTCCGATCGGTCCGGCCCCTCGGAACGCGAGGAACGGTCCGCACGGTCCGGACCCTTCGTACGGCCCGGACCACCGGAACGGCCCGATGCGGAGGAGGACTCGGACCGGCGCGTGCGATCCGCCATGGCCTCGGTGCCTCCCTTCCTGCCGTCCTCCGTTGCGGTGGCGCGCCGCCGCGCGCCGGTACCGGTGACACTTCCGGGTGTGGAGTCCGATGCGGCCTCCTCTCCGATTCGCGGCCCCCGCGGGGGCCTTCGCCGCGGACCGGGGTCCGGCTGCGCGGCGGTCGGTCTCCCCGAGACCGACCGCCCGCCGCCTCGCCCGGCGGGTTCCCGAAACACCGCCGTACGCCCTGGTCAGCGGCCGTCTGGGCGGAATCGCCCATGCCGCCGCAGGATTCGCCCGCCCAGTAGGATCGCGCCGAGTGCGATCCCCACACCTGTCGCGGTCTGCACCGAGTCCGGTGCCATTGCGGCGGTACTGCCCGAGCCGGTGTCGGCGCCACCCGCCGGCACCAGGTTGCCGAATACGTCGCGCACCATGGGTGGTACGTGTCCCGCGCCTCCGGTGGATCCTCCTGTGGACCCACCCGTCGAGCCGCCGGTCGAACCGCCCGTGGAGCCTCCCGAGGTACCTCCCGTCGTGCCGCCGGGCGGACTGCCGAACACCACGCACGAGACCTTGAAGACCTTCTGCTTGGCCTGCCCGGACTGCCCCTGGAAGGTCCAGGTGAGCTTGTACTGCCCGTCGGGCATCGACAGCGGTCCGCTGTGGCCGGTGCCGGTGGTCAGCGTGATCTCGCCCGCGAGATGCGCTCCGCCCTTCTTCTCCGGCTGCGGGTCGATCGACCACGACACCTTCTGGAGCGCGTCGAAGTTGAACGCCGCCAGATAGAACCGGCAGACCTTGGGCTCGTCGCTGTGATCGTCGAACTCGGTCGTGGTCGCGTGGATCTTCACGTCGCCGTTGTCGCCCTGCGCCGCTGCCGCGGTACCGGGGACGGCGAGGGCGAGAACGCCCGTGCAGACCGCGGTGGCCGCGCCGGCCGCCACGGCCGGCGCGAGTCTGCCACGTACTCGCTGGGTGATGGAGGCGAGGTGCACGGCGGCTCTCCCGGAGATCCTGCGACTGCCTGCCAGTCGGATAGACCGACTATCTGCCGGGCGTCGGCCGGGACCACGCCATGGCGTCGCGACGCGCGCGAGGACCACCCGTACGGCGTAGTTCCGGTGTCAGGAATCGGCCTTTCGAGGGCGGTTCTCGCGCAGGCGTTCGGTCATCCGCGCCAATTCGGCCTCCCGGTCCGCGCGTTCCCGGGGGAATCCCGGGGCGTCCGGACGCGTCTGCCACGGGTGCGGCCCGCCGGGCGGGCGGTACTCCACACCCAGCGCGTCGAGCCTGGGCAGGTGGTCGCGTGCCAAGCGCGCGACGAACTCGGCGGTGTCGCGCGGCCCCTCGGTCCACAGCGCCTCGGCGAGCGCGCACAGCCTCGGGAAGGCGGCATAGTCGACGGCGCGTACCGAGTCCAGGTTCTCCGCCCACAGCGCCGCCTGTCCGCCGAGGACATGGCGGGCCTCGTCGGCAGTGAGGTCCGCGGGGACCGGGTCGAACGCGTGGACGGTCTCGGTCGTCACCAACGTCCCGACCGGCAGCGGCTCGTCGGGCCCTTCGGCCTGCCGGTAGTCCAGGTAGACGGACGTGTCGGGGCTGGCGACGACGTCGAAGCCGCGCTGCGCGGCGGCGCGTACGCCGTGGTCGCCGCGCCAGCCGCCGATCAGTGCGCCGTCGGGGGCGCCGTCCTCGAGGATCTCGTCCCAGCCGAACACCACGCGGCCGTGTGCCGCGAGCATGTCGGCGAGTTGTGCGGTGAACCACCGCTGGAGCCCGTCGGTGTCCGGCAGGCCGAGTTCGCGCGCCCGGGCGATCGAAGCGGGGTCGGCGCGCCACGGTCCGCGCGGCACCTCGTCGCCGCCGACGCAGACATAGCGGGAGGGGAAGACCGCGCAGATCTCGTCGAGGACTTCGCGGCAGAAGGCGAGCACCTCGTCGGTGGCGGCGAGCACCGCGTCCGAGATGCCCCATCCGGTGCGCACGCCGTCGGGCGCGGGCCCGGCGGCGAGTTCGGGGTACGCCGCGAGCACCGCCTGCGCGTGCCCCGGCAGGTCGACCTCCGGCACGACGGTGATGTGCCGCGCCTCGGCGTACGCCACGATCTCGCGCAGGTCGTCGCGCGTGTAGTAGCCGCCGTGCGGGCGCCCGTCGTGCCGGGGTGTGTGCCGCGTGCCGACCATGCTCTCGGTGCGCCACGCGCCGACCTCGGTCAGCCTGGGGCGGCCCGGCACCTCGACGCGCCAGCCCTGGTCGTCGGTCAGGTGCAGGTGCAGCACGTTGAGGTGGTGCACGGCCATCAGGTCGAGGAAGCGCAGGACGTCGGCCTTGGGCATGAAGTGCCGGACCACGTCGAGCAGTACGCCGCGCCACGTGAACCGGGGCCGGTCCCGCACCGACACGGCCGGGACGGCCCACGGCCCCTGGCGCACCGGCGCGCGCCGGAAGACCGCCGGGTCCATGAGCTGCCGCAGGGTCTGGAACGCGCGGAACACGCCCGCGCGATCGCCGCCGGCCACGACCACGCCCATGGGCCGTACGTCGAGCCGGTACTCCTCTCCGCCGAGAGCATCGTCGAGGCGTACCGCGATCCCGCCGGTCCCGTCAGGCCCGTGGCCGGCGCCCTCGGGAAGCCGGCACCCGGTCGCGGCGCCGAGCGCGCCGCGCAGCCAGGCGACTTCGGGCCCGCATGCCTCCGGGGCGTCGACCGGTGTGTCGGCGCGCAGCAGGAAGTGCCCGTCGCCCCGGGTCAGGTGTCCCGGCAGGGGGACAGGTACGGGGGTCTGGGGCACCGCACTCCTCGCTTCCGTTCGTCGGGTCGAATCCGTGGGTCGGGACGTCTCGTCGGACACGTCAGTCCTTGACCGCGCCGCCGAGCCCGGAGACCAGGTGCCGTTGCACCAGGATGAAGAAGACCAGAACCGGCAGCGTCATGAGCGTCGACGCGGCCATGATGCCGCCCCAGTCGTTCTCGTCCGGCTTGAAGAACACCAGCAGCGCGGACGGCAGCGTCTGGTTGTCCTCGTTGCCGATGATGAAGGTCTTGGCGAAGACGAAGTCGTTCCACGCCGTGATGAACGAGAAGACGCTGACGGCCGCGAGGCCGGGGGCGACCAGCGGGAACAGGATGCGCCACAGGATCGTGAAGCGGCTGGCCCCGTCGAGGCGCGCGGCCTCCTCCAGCGAGTCGGGCACGGCCGCCACGAAGCCGCGCAGCATCCAGATCGCGAATGGCAGCGAGAACGCCAGGTGCACCAGCATCAGCGAGCCCAGCGAGCTGAGGCCGACCTGCGGTGCGACCTCGCCCATGTCGCGGACCAGGAAGAACAGCGGGATGGTCAGCGCCTCGATGGGCACCATCTGCGCGACCAGGAACATCACCAGGATGGTGGTGCGGAACCGGAAGTTGAACCGGGTCAGCGCGACCGCGGCCAGGAACGCGATGCCGGCCGACAGCACCACCACGACCGTCGCGACGAGCAGGCTGTTGAGGAAGTAGCGGCCGAAGCCGCTGACCCCGAGTGCGTGCCGGAAGTTCTCCAGCGTCGGCGCCCAGGTCCACGGCCGCGGGTGGGCCGAGTTGATCTCGTCGTCCGGTTTGAGGGCCGACAGCACCATCCAGTACAGCGGGAAGGCGGCGACCAGGGCCGCGAGGATCGCGGCGACGTTGGCGATCCGGCGGCCGACGCGGCGGTCGGTGCTCACAGTTCCTCCCCGTTGCGGCGCAGCGCGCGGATGTAGAACGCCGTCACGACGACGAGGATCAGCGTCATCACGACGCCGATGGCCGCGCCGAAGCTGTAGTCGGACCCCGCGAAGGCCTGCTGGTAGGCGTAGACGTTGAGGGTCAGGTTCTGGCCCGCGATGCCGCCGCCGTTGGTCATGACGTAGATCTGGGTGAAGACCTTGAAGTCCCAGATGATCGACTGGATGACCACGATGGTCAGGATGGGCCGCAGCATCGGCAGCATGACGCGGCGGAACGTGGTCCAGGTGCTCGCGCCGTCGAGGCGGGCGGCCTCCAGGACGGAGGTGGGGATGGCCTGGATCCCGGCGTACAGGGTGATCATGACGAACGGGAACGAGTGCCAGACCACGACGGCGCCGACCAGCCCGAAGGCGGGCCACTTGTCGTACATCCAGTTGTGGCCGTCCGTCCCGAGCACTTCGTTGACCAGGCCGAGGTTGGTGTCGAAGAGGAACATCCACACCGTCGAGCCGGTCATCGCGGGGGCGGCCCACGCGCCGAGGGCGGCGAACATCAGGATGAGGCGGGGCCACTTGCCGACCCGGGTCAGCAGCACCGCGAGGGCGGCGCCGACGACGAGTGTGCCGACGACGCAGCCGGCCGCGAACACCATCGTCTGGACGAGCACGTCGCGGAACAGCGCGTCGCCGAAGAGCCGGGTGTAGTTCTCGAACCCGATGAACCGGGCCGGTACGCCGCCGGACGCCTGCTCCTGGCCGAAGTCCATGAACGACAGCAGCCCGAGCTGGTACAGCGGGTAGCCGAACAGCGGGACGAGGACGACGGCGGTCGGCAGCAGCAGGATCAGTGGGACGGGGAGGCGCCGCTTGCGGCGGCGCGCGGGTGCGGGGTCGGCCGCGCCGCGCGGGCGGACCGGGTCCTTCTCCCGGTCCGCCCGCGCGGGGCTCGTGGTGGGGGCGGGCACGCGGGTCCGCTACTTCCCCGCGAACGCGGCGTTCATCGCGCCCGCCGCCTCGCTCGTGGCCCCGGCGACGTCGGACTTGCCGGTGACGACCTTCTGGAGCATGGTCGGGACGATGCTCTGCGCGTCGATCTTGGCCCACGCGGCGTCCTTGGGCACGAACTTGGTGCCGGCGTTCAGGGTGTCGATGAAGGGCTTCAGGAACGGGTCCTTGGCCACCACGTCGGCGCGGGCGGTGGCCAGCGTCGGCAGGTTGCCCATCGCGTCGAACATCGCGAGCTGGTACTTCTTGCCGGCCAGGACCTTCATGAAGTCGACGGCCAGGCTGCGGTGCTGGGTGGACTTCATGACGCCGAGGTCGTTGCCGCCGGAGAAGGCGGGGGCGACGGAGCCGGGGGTCAGGCCCGGCAGCGGCACGACGGCGTACTTGCCCTGGACGCCCGCCTCGACGGCGCTGCGCGACGAGTTGGGCAGGATCGCCATCGCCGCCTTGCCCGCGGAGAACGCCTCGACGGTCTTGCCGCCGGTCAGGTCGGCGCACTGCTCGGCGGGGCAGATGTCCTTGGCGAACAGGTCGGTGTAGGCCTTGACGCCGGCCTGCGACTCGGGCGAGTCGATGACGGACTTGTACGCCCCGCCCTGCTGCGCCGCCAGGTCGCCGCCCGAGGCCCACACGAACGGCAGCGCGCCGAACGTGTACTTGCCGCCCACCGCGATGCCGAACATCTCGGGCTTCGCGGCGCGGGCCTTCTTGGCCGCCTCGACGAGCTCGGCGTAGGTGGTCGGCGCCTTGATGCCCAGCTCGGTGAAGACGTCGGTGCGGTAGTAGAGCGAGCGCAGCCCGATCCACCACGGCAGGCCGTACTGCGCGCCGTTGACGGTGGTGGTGTCCTTGAGGTCCTGCGGCAGGTCGCCGGCCTCGGACCAGCCGGCGAGGTCGGCGGTGATGTCGGCGAGGCCGCCCGCGGCGACGTACCCGAACAGGTCGGTGTTGCCGAACTCGACGACGTCGGGGGCGCTGTTCGGGTCGTTGAACGCGCCCTTCATCTTCTCGGCGCGCGGCCCGGCGTCGGTGGGTATGTAGCTGACCTCGACCTTGACCTTGGGGCGCGTGGCCGTGAACTCGGCGACGGCCTCGTTGACGACCTTTTCCTTGGGCGCGCGGTTGGCCTCGTCGTACAGCCAGACCTTGACCGTGCCGGTCTGCTCGTCCTTGGCGTCCGACTTGGACGCGGTGCCGGGGGCGCACGCCGACGCGGCGGCGAGGACCGCGCCCGACAGGGCGAGCATGGTCCATCTGCGGATCTTCACGACGTTTCCTCCTGAGGCCGGGGCAGTCCGGTGCCGGGTGCTGCGGGACGTTAGGGAAGGTCCGAAAGCCGCCACAAGACGCATTGGAGAACGTTGTGCAGTGCAAAACTCGATGCTGCGTATGTGGCACTCGCCGCTTTCTTGGCCGTAACGTCCCTGGTCATTGCTCCACGCATGCACAATGGTCTAGACCGATCATGGGTCCGCGTGGATCTCAGACGCTTCGGAGGATGTGCGTGTACGACGTGCTGCTGCGCGGCGGCTGGGTGCTCGACGGCACCGGTGCCCCCGCCTTCCGCGCCGACGTCGCCGTGGACCACGGGCGCATCGCGGCAGTCGGCGCGCTGCCCGGCGCCAGGGCCGCGACGGAGATCGACGCCACGGGCCGGTACGTCTCCCCCGGCTTCGTCGACGCGCACGTGCACGGCGACGCCGCGGTCCTGGACCCGGCCGTGCAACTGGCGGCCCTGCGGCAGGGCGTGACGACGTTCGTGCTCGGCCAGGACGGCCTGTCGTACGCCCCCGCGACCGCGGCGGCGCTGGCCTTCGCCACCCGGTACTTCGCGGCGATCAACGGCCCCCACCCCGGGCTCGGGGACGGGCCGGTCACGGTCGCCGAGCTGCTCGCCACGTACACCGGCACCACCGCGCTGAACACCGCGTACCTCGTGCCGCACGGCACCGTGCGGCACAGCGCGCTCGGCCCGACCGACCGGGCGGCCGACGCCGCCGACCTGGCGGTGATGGCCGGCCTGGTCGAACAGGCGCTGGACGAGGGCGCGTGCGGCATCTCGACCGGGCTGGAGTACATCCCCGGCCGGTACGCCGACACCGCCGAGCTGGCCGCACTCACCCGCGTCGCCGCCCGGCGCGGCCTGCCGCACGTGTCCCACATGCGCGGCTACGAGTCGGCGGCTTCCGGGGCGATGACCGAACTCCTGGCCGTCGCCCGGGCCTCGGGCGTGGCCACTCACGTGTCGCACTACCACGGCCCCGCCGCCGAACTGGTGGCCATGGTCGACGATGCCCGCGCGGACGGCATCGATCTGACCTTCGACGCCTACCCCTACCTGCGCGGATGCAGCATCCTCGCAATGGTGGCGCTGCCGCGCGAGCTCGACGACCCCGACCTCGACCGCACCCGCGACGCCCTCACCGACCCGCGTGTGAGAGCCCGGCTCGCCGCCGAGACGGACCCGGAGCTGTGGCCGCGCATCACCCTGGCCCACGTGCCCGCCGAGGACTTCGCGTGGTCCGAGGGCATGCGGCTCACGGACGCCGCCCGCAAGGTCGGGGCAAGCCCCGTCGCCTTCTGCGCCGAACTGCTGATCGCCACGGACCTCCAGGCGAGCGCGGTGTTCGACCAGCCCCCGACCAACTCCGACGAGTCCGTCCGCGCACTGCTGCGCCACCCCGCCCACATCGGCGGCTCGGACGGCATCTACATCGGCGGCAGCCCGCACCCGCGCGGCTGGGGCGCCTTCGCCCGGCTGCTGGCCCGGCACGTCGTCGAGCTCGGCGACTGGACCTGGGAGCAGGCCGCGGTCCACCTCGCCGCCCATCCGGCCCGCCGCTTCGGCCTGACCGACCGCGGCCTGGTCCGCGCCGGCATGGCCGCCGACCTCGCGGTCGTCGACCCGCGCACGGTGGCCGACCGCGCCGACTACGGCGACGCCCGGCGGGTCGCCGACGGCATCGCGGACGTGCTGGTGGCGGGCGTACCGGTGCTGGCAGGCGGAGAGCTGACCGGGCGCACCCCCGGCCGACCGCTGCGACCGAGGTAGGGGCGGACGATGACCACGACGGACCGGAACCAGTCGGCGTCGCTGCGGCGCGCGCTGCTCGTCCTCGAATACGTGCGCGACCAGGCCGGGGGCGCCCCCGGCCTGACCCTCACCCACATCGCCGAGGCGCTGGACCTCTCCAAGAGCACGGTGCTGCGCCTCGCGACGCCGCTGCTGGACACCCAGCTCCTGGCCCGGGACCGGGAGTCCGGGCACTTCCGGCTGGGGCCGGGGGCGCTGGCGCTCGGGCAGGCGTACCTCGCGAGCCTCGACCTGCGCAGCGTCGCGTCCGACGAGGCGTACCGGCTGATGCGCGAGTGGGGCGGCACCGTGCACCTGTGCGTGCCGGACGCCCCGCACGTCGTGTACATCGACAAGGTCGAGAACGAGACGCAGGTCCGGATGGCCTCGCGCATCGGCTCCCGCGCGCCTATGTACTGCACGGCGGTCGGGAAGGCGATGCTTGCCTGGCTGCCCGAGGACGTGGTGTCCCTGGTGATCGGCGCCGGGCTGCCGCCGATCACCACCCGCACGCTGACCGGCCCCGAGGCGCTGCGCGGCGAACTCGCCCGCATTCGCGCCCGGGGGTACTCGGTCGACGACCGTGAGAACGAACCGGAGGTACGCTGCGTGGCCGCACCCATCTTCGACCACGACAACGCCGTGACCGGCGCCTTGTCGGTGTCGGGACTCACTTCGCGCATCACCGCCGCGCGCGTGCGCGAACTCGGGCCGTCGGTCGCGGCCGCCGCCCAGCGGGTCTCCAGGGTGCTGGGGGCCACGCGATGAGCGCCCGCGACGCGGCCGACGAGCCGGTGGGCCGACCGTCGGCGGAAGACGCCGAATCCTTCGGCCCGTTCGACAAGGGCCTGTGGGCCACCGACTCGGGCGGACTCACCGCCGACGTGCTGGGCGGTGGCGAACTCGATCTGTTCTCAGGCCCGTTCGCCTACCCGGTGATGGTCGCACGGCAGTCCGTGCTGACCGCGAACATCGCGACGATGTCGACGTACACGCGGCGGCACGGCGTGCTGTTCGCGCCGCACGGCAAGACGTCGATGGCTCCGAAGCTCTTCGCCGACCAACTGGCGGCGGGCGCGTGGGGAATCACCGTCGCCACCGCCAATCAGGCCCTGGTCGCACGCACGTTCGGTGTGCCGCGCGTGTTCCTCGCCAACGAACTGCTGGACGGCCGGGCGCTGCGCTGGGCCGCGGAACAATCGGCGACGGGCTGGGAGTTCGTGTTCTACGTCGACTCCCCCGAAGGCGTCGGGGCGGCCGCCGAGGCCGTGGCCGCGGCGCCGGGCGGACGGCTCGACGTGGTCGTGGAGCTGGGCCGACCGGGCGGGCGTACCGGCTGCCGCTCGGTCGCCCAGGCCGCGGACCTGGCCCGGTCGGCCGCCGCCCGACCGGGCCTGTCCGTGGTCGGCGCGGCCGGGTACGAAGGCGGACTGCCCGACACCGAGGCCGTCTCCGCCTGGCTGCGCGACCTCGCCGCGCTCGGGGACGCCGTCGCCGACCTGGTCCCCGAGGGGCGGCTGCCGATCGTCTCGGCGGGCGGCAGCGCGTGGTTCGACGCGGTCGTCGACGTCCTCGGCCCGTTGCGCGACCGGCGGCAGGTCATCCTGCGCAGCGGCGCGTACGTGTCCCATGACGACGGCTACTACAGCCGCGCCACGCCGTTCCGGCGGCACCCCGAGGAGGGCCGCCTCGCCGGCGGGCTGGAGGTCTGGGCGCAGGTGCTGTCGGCGCCCGAACCGGGCCTGGCCGTGCTGGGCGCCGGGCGCCGCGACGTCCCGTTCGACATCGACCTGCCCATTCCCCTCGAAGTCCGCGGCACCGACGGCGTGTTGCGCCCGGCGGGTGACGCGGCGGTGGTCAAGCTGGACGACCAGCACGCGTACGTCGAAACCCGCGGCACCGCGCTCGTGCCGGGCGAGGTCGTGCGCCTCGGCATCTCGCACCCGTGTACGGCGTTCGACAAGTGGCGGGTGATCCCGGTGGTGGACGACGAGTACCGCGTGGTCGACGTACTGCGCACCTATTTCTGAGGGGGACACCAGATGTGGACGGGATCCAGATGAACGCGCTCGGCGGCGGCCCGCCCGAGGTCCTGACCCTCGGCGAGACGATGGTGCTGCTGTGCGCGCCGGGCATCGGCCCGCTGCGGCACGCGCGTTCGCTCGACGTGGCGATCGGCGGCGCGGAGTCCAACGTCGCCGTCGGCCTGACCCGGCTCGGGGTGCGGACGGCGTGGATCGGGCGCGTCGGCGACGACGAGTTCGGACGCCTGGTGCGCGGCACGCTCGCGGGCGAGGGCGTGGACGTCTCGTACGCCGTGGTCGACCCCGCGGCGCCCACCGGCCTGATGGTCAAGGCGCGGCGCACGAGTGCCGCCACCGAGGTCAACTACTACCGCGCGGGCAGCGCCGGTTCGCGGCTTTCCCCGGACGACCTGCCGGCCGGGCTGGCGGACAAGGTGCGGCTGCTGCACCTGACCGGGATCACGCCCGCGTTGTCGGAGTCGGCGTACGACACGGTCGAGGCCGCGCTCGTGTCCCGCGGCGGCGCCGTCACGGTGTCGCTCGACCTCAACTACCGTCAGGCGCTGTGGCCTCCGGCCGTCGCGGCGCCGGTACTGCGCGGCCTCGTGGAGCGCTGCGACGTGCTGTTCGCGACCGAGGCGGAGGCGCGCCTCGTGCTCGGCGACCCGCGTGGCCCGGGCGCCTCACCGCTCGAACTCGGGTACGCCCTGGCCGCGCTCGGGCCGTCGCAGGTCGTCGTCAAGCGCGGCGCGCGCGGCGCGGTCGCGGTGGTGGACGGTGTCGCGTACGACGCCCCGGTGCACCGGGTCGACGCGGTCGACCCGGTGGGCGCGGGCGACGCCTTCGCGGCGGGCTACCTCGCCGAACTCCTCGCCGGTGCCGACGTCCTGGCGCGCCTGGCGACCGCGGCGGCGTCCGGCGCCTTCGCGGTGACCGTGCACGGCGACTGGGAAGGCCTGCCGCGCCGCGACGAACTCGCTCTGCTGCAACTGCTCGACGCGGACGACGCCGTCGCCCGCTGAGCCTGCCCCTCCAACACCCACTCCGGAAAGCGAACGCACATGCCCCGCAAGGAACTCCGCAGCTCCGACGCCCCCGCCCCCGGCGGCACGTACTCCCAGGGCATCGACACCGGTGACTTCGTCTTCACCTCGGGCCAGGGACCCAACGACCCCAAGACGGGGCAGCCGGTCGGCGACGACATCGCCACGCAGACGCGCCGGACCCTCGACAACCTCAAGGCCGTCCTCGCCGAAGCGGGCCTGGGCTTCAGCCATGTCGTGAAGGTGACGACCCACCTGGAGCACCTGAAGCGCGACTTCGCCGGCTACGACGCGGTGTACCGCGAGTACTTCAGCGAGCCGTACCCGGTCCGCACCACGGTCGGCTCCGACCTGATGAACATCCTCGTCGAGATCGACGTCGTGGCCCGCCGCCCCTGAGGTGAGCGTGTGCGCGCGGGCCCGTGTCCTCGGGGGACGCGGGCCCGCGGGCGTCTCCACCTCTTCTACGCCGTCAACTCCCGAGTGAGGGGCGTGGCATAGCGGATGACGTACTTCCTCGCGGCGAGCCAGGTCCGCAGGTTCTCCGCCTCCGCCTCGACCGCCTTGCGGGCTTCGGCGCCCCGGTCCAGCAGCAGGCGCCACACGATCTCGCCGTCGGAACGCTGCGCCCACGCGCCGACGATCTCGCCGTTCCACCACACGGTCGGGCCGCCGTTGCCCGCGGTGTCGTAGAGCTGGGGGCGCAACTCGGGGTCGACGTACCAGTCGCGGTGCCTCCACCCCATCGTCGCCGGGTCCAGGCTGGGCAGCAGTGCGGCCCAGGGTTCGTCGACGCCGGCGCCGCCGTCGGCGCCCTCGGCGTCGTCCGCGAGCAGCCAGGCGGGGCCTTCCGCGACCCCGACCTCGGCCGTCTCGATGCGGGCCAGTGCGCGGCGTACGTCGCCGACCGGCCAGCCGGTCCACCACTTGATGTCGTCGGTGGTGGCGGGGCCGTAGGTCGCGAGCCAGCGGCGTACCACCTCCGCCCGTGCGTCGTCCGGGTCGAGTTCGGGCATCGCGTCGGCGGGCTCGTAGCGGAACTGCCCCGACGTCCAGCCGCCCACCGGCCGGCCGCGCCGCACGCGCCCGTCCATCGCGAGGAGCCGCAGCACCGAACTCCCGACCCGCTGCACCGCCTCGTACGGCTTGCCCGGCGACAGGGTGACCGTCTCCTGGAGGGCGGGCACCTCGGCGGTCACGTCGTTGACGCGGGCCGCCGATCCGAACCCGCGCAACGCGGCCAGCGCGTCGTCCTCGGCCTTCGCCAGCCAGGCGGCGTCCCGGCCGGTTCCGGTCGCCGCCAGCAGCTTCAGGAAACTCGCCCGCTCCCGCGCGGCGACCGCGCGCGTGGTGGACACCTGCAATGCGGGGGCGAGGTCGTCCGGCACCACGAACAGCGTGCGCCGCATGCAGTGCATCCGCAGGAGCGAGCGGTCTTCGTACAACGCCTGGTCCAACGCGTCCACCACGCCCGCCCGTTCGGCCGAGCGCGCCCACGCCGACAACACCACCGTCGCGGCGTCCGTCGCATGCAACCCGACCAGCCGGTCCGCGATCTCCACCACCCCGGCCACACGATGCGAGGGGGCCAACATGTGCCGCCGCCCGAGCCGCCCCCGCCGCTGATCCACTCCGATGCGCATCAACCAACCCTAGGCGCTGAATCAGCGCGCCCGCCGACCCACCACCGCCCCCGCCGACGGCCGCGGGGCCTCCCCTCTCCCGTCGACTGCCGCGCCTGCCCTCGGGCCGCTCTCCCCCCGCTCCACGCCCCACCTCACCCCGCTCGGTCACGCGCACCCGCCCCGTCGGCGCCCACCGCTTCTCGCCGCTATTTCCACCCTCGGCCCTGCCCGCGCCTTTCCTTCCCTGCCGCCCCCGCCTCGGTTCCTCGCTCCGCGCACGGCAAAAGCCCCCTTCTTCTCTCGCGCAACCTAAGGTTGCACATCTGCGGCTCCCGACGTAGAGTCATGCGCAACCAAAGGTTGCAAGACGCGAGGAGGGCCATGGAGTACGGGAGCATCGCCCGGGAACTGCGCATCGAGGCCGCACCCGACGTGGTCTACGAGGTGATCAGCACCCCGGAGCACCTGCGGGAGTGGTGGCCGGACGAGGCGGAGCTCGACCCCGTGCCCGGCGGCACCGGCGTCATCACGTTCGGCACCGCACAGACGGCGAATCCGCACGTGGCACCGCTCACCGTCGTCGAAGCGGACCCGCCCCGCCGGTTCTCCTTCCGCTGGGTCTACGACGAGGCCGACGCCGCGACGCCGACCAACTCGCTTCTGGTCACCTTCGACCTGATCCCGTCGGACGGCGGCACGCTGGTGCGGTTCACCGAGGAGGGGTTCCGCGAGAAGGGCTGGGAGGCGGCCGTACTGGAGGAGCAGTACCGCGACCACGTCACCGGCTGGGACCACTTCCTGCCCCGACTTGTCGCGTACGCCGCCAAACAGGCGTCGGTGCGATGAGCGCGGCAATCGACGACGAACTCTGGTCCGCGGTCGGCGACCCGATCCGTCGGCAGATGCTCGACCTCCTGCTGGCCGGAGGCGGCGGTACTGCGACCACGCTGAGCGAGCAACTGCCGGTCACCCGGCAGGCGGTGGCGAAGCACCTGGGCGTCCTGGGCCGCGTCGGGCTGGTCCACGACACACCGTCCGGACGCGAACGCCGCTACGAGGTGGACGAGGCCCAACTCGCCCGGGCCGTCGCCCAGTTGTCCTCGGTCGGCGCCGCCTGGGACGCCCGACTGCGGCGCATCAAGCGGATCGCCGAGGCCATCCAACGGGACCGAGAGGCCTGACCTCTCCCCGCACACGCACGTACGAGCGTCGCCGCACTCCCGCGGCCGCGCCGGTGGACCGCGCCTGCGAACGGGCGCCCACACGACAAGCGAGGTATTGAAATGGCTGACATCCTGCACAGGATCGGCGTCACCGCGTCCCCCGACGCCGTGTACGACGCCCTGACCACGATCGACGGGCTGGCCGGCTGGTGGACGGAGGAGACGGAGGGCAGCACCGACATCGGCGGAGTCGTGCAATTCCGTTTCATACCCGGCGGCTTCGACATGAAAGTCCTGGAGTCCCAGCGCGCCGACCACGTGCTCTGGGAGGTCGCCGACGGCCCCGAGGAGTGGATCGGCACCCGCGTCCGCTTCGACCTCAAGCGGGAGGACGACTTCACCATCGTGCTGTTCAAGCATGAAGGCTGGGAGAAGCAGGCGGAGTTCATGCACCACTGCAGCACCAAGTGGGCCATCTACCTGATGAGCCTCAAGCGCCTCGTCGAGACCGGCAAGGGCGAGCCCTCCCCCAACGACGTGATGATCAGCAACTGGCACTGACCCGTCCTGTGGCCGGCAACGCTCACCGCGTTGCCGGTCACAGCGGGTTCAACCGGCGCCCGACCGCGGCACCTTCCGGGGTGCCACGCGTTCGTCGTGACTTGTGGTTATGCGATGGGGAGCAGGTCGCCGTCGAGGAGTTGGCCGGCGAGGCGGAGGATGGTGGACTCGTCGCCGTAGGGGGTCACCAGTTGGACGGCGAGGGGGAGGCCGTCGGCGGTGCGGCCGAAGGGGATCGACGCGGCGGGCTGGCCGGTGACGTTGAACAGGCCGGTGAAGGCGGCCATCCCGCGCATGCCCTGGAGGGCCGACGCCGGGTCGCGGTTCGGGTCCAACTCGCCGATCGGCGGCGGCGTGACGGCCATGGACGGGGTGAGCAGCGCGTCGAAGCCGGACATGAAGCCGGCGATCAGGCGGCCCGTCGCGTACATGGTGTCGATGGCGTCGACGTAGCGGGTCAGGTCGATCCGGCGGCCGTGGCCGACCACGATCGCGGTCGCACCGTCGAGGTCGTCCTCGCGCTGCTCGCGCCCGAGTTCGGCGAGCCGTTGGTCGACGGTGCGCGCGGTGTGCACGGCGGAGATCACCGAGACGACCTCGCCCGGCCGGACCAACGTCGAGGGCCAGGCGAGCGGTTCGATCTCGTGTCCGAACGACGCGAGCCGGGCGGCGGCGTCGCGGGCCGCGTCGCGGCAGGCCGGGTCGACGTCGACGGCCGGGTCGGGGGCGTCGACCAGCAGTCCGATGCGCAGGCGGCCCGGGTCGGCGCCGACCTCGTCGCGGTACGGCCGGGCCGGGCCGGGCGCACCGTACGGCTCCCCCGGCGCCGGCGCCCCGAGGACGTCGAGCAGCGCCGCGCTGTCGCGCAGACTGCGCGTGACCACGTGGGCGACCGAAAGCCCCGCCCAGTTCTCGCCCTTCGGGCCGAGGCTGACCCGGCCGCGGCTGGGCTTGAGGCCGAACAGCCCGCAGCAGGACGACGGAATGCGGATCGAGCCACCGCCGTCGGTCGCGTGCGCGAAGGGCACGATCCCGGCCGCGACGGCAGCCGCCGATCCGCCGCTGGAGCCGCCCGCGCTGTGCGCGGTGTTCCACGGATTGCGCACTGGGCCGCTCAGGGCGGGCTCGGTGCTGGTGCCGAAGCCGAACTCGGGGGTCCCGGTCTTGCCGAGGATCCCGGCACCGACCCCGCGCAGCCGGCTGACGAGGGTGCTCTCGTCCTCGGACGGCGCGGCGTCCGCGAACAGGCGCGAGCCGTTGCGGGTGGGCAGCCCGGCGACGTCGCAGCCGAGGTCCTTGATGAGCGTCGGTACGCCCGCGAACGCACCCGGCACGCCCGCCCGCGCCGCGGCGCGGGCCTGCTCCTCGGAGACCTCGACGAGCGCGTTCGTCTCGGTACCTCGCTCGGCCAGCACGGCGAGTGCGGCGTCCAGGACCTCCTCGCGCGTCACTTCGCCTTTCGTCACCAGGGCGGCCAGGCCGGTCCCGTCCAGTGCCGTGTACTCGTCCGCGCGCATCGTGTCTCCCCGGATCGTCGTCGTCTCGTCGTCAGTCCGTCAGTGCGTCGTCAGTGCGTCGTCGCCATGTCGCTGCTTCGCCCCGTCGGTAGGGCGCACCGTACGCGATGCGGCCCGGAAAGTGGATGGCCCGTACACCGTCGCCCCGGCCCGCTCCCCCACCCCGCCCGGCCGTCGCCGCAACACCGCGCCGCCCCCCGGCGGGTGCCGGCCACCCGCACCGACGCCCCGAATCCTTGTCCGGAGCAAGTAAATCGCCGTAGCATCGCAGCTCTGGTCCGACAAGGCCGGCACCACCATCCATGCCGGTACGAGGAGACGTGTCATGCCCTCGCCGAACACCGCCTCGCGTCCCGTCGTCCCGCCCGGGATCGACCTGCTCGACCTGGACCGGTTCCGCGACGGCGAACACCACGAGATGTTCCGCAGGCTGCGCGCCGAGGCCCCGGTCGCGTGGCACGAGCACCCGACCGACGCGGGCTTCTGGAACCTCACCCGGCATGCGGACGTGGTGGCCGCGAGCCGTGACAGCCAGACGTTCTCGTCCGAGGCCGAGGGCGTCAACGGGTTCGTGACCGCGGACGAACTGCGCGCGGTCGGCGGAGGCGGCGGCAGCGACCTGCGCGGCCTGATGATGCTCTACACCGACCCGCCCAAGCACACCCGCTACCGCAAGCTCGTCAACACCGGGTTCACGCCGCGCATGATCCGGCTGCTGGAGCAGCACCTGCGCCACCGCGCGCACCTGATCGTGGACAACATCATCGAACGCGGCGCGTGCGACTTCGTCGAGGACCTCGCCGCCGAACTGCCGCTCCAGGCGATCGCCGAGATCATGGGCGTGCCGCAGGAGGACCGGCGGCTGCTGTTCGACTGGACCAACCGCATGATCGGGATCGACGACCCCGAGTTCGTCGACGAGGACGGCAGCGGCGGCGCCGCGGCGGCGGAGCTGTACGGGTACGCGCACCAGCTGGCCGACCGGCGGCGCGAGGACCCGCGCGACGACATCGTCACCAAGCTCATCAACGCGGAGATCGACGGCGACCGGCTCAGCGAGACCGAGTTCGACTTCTTCATGCTGCTCCTCGCGGTGGCCGGCAACGAGACGACGCGCAACACCACGTCGTGGGCGATGCTCGCGCTGCTCCAGAACCCCGAGACCTTCGCGGCCCTCAAGGCCGACCCCGCGGGGCTGATGGACGGCGCGGTCGAGGAGTTCCTGCGGTGGGCCAGCCCGGTCTACTACTTCCGCCGCCACGTCACCCGCGACGTCGAGATCGGCGGCCGGCAGATGTCCGCGGGCGACAAGGTCGTCCTCTGGTACATCTCCGCCAACCGCGACGAGTCGGTCTTCGCGGACCCGTTCACCTTCGACATCACCCGCTCGCCCAACCCGCAGGTCGCCTTCGGCGGGGGCGGGGCGCACTTCTGTCTGGGCGCGAACCTGGCCCGCATGGAGCTGAAGCTGATCTTCGAGGAGATCGTCGAGCGCCTCCCCGACCTCACCCTCGCCGGTCCCCCGGAGATCCTCCGCTCCAGCTTCATCGGCGGCATCAAGCACCTCCCGGTCACCTTCACCCCGGGCAGCCGCCGCCACTCCTGAACCCGCCCGACCAGGCCCCGAACTCCGGCGTCCGGCCGACTCGGCCTCCCCGAGCCCGGGTGCGGGCCCCACCCTCGCACTGCCCGCCGGCATCATCGCCGTGACCGCGGCCCGCAGCGCCCGCAGCCGCGTCGTCGACCGGGCGCAAACCCTGCCGCAGCCGAGTGCGTGCGCTCCGTCACGCCCGCACCCCCTGCTTATCTGACTCTCCGTCAGCTATGGTGGCAAGGCAGGGTGGAAACCCCTGGCCGGTGGCGGAAGCCCAGGTCAGGCGGGTCATCCGGCCAGAATGGGCACCACCATGGACGGAGACACAATGAGCGTGGGAGAGGTCGGCGACGAGGGCCTTGAGCGGTTCGGGAAGCCCCTGGACGGGGTCCGGGTCCTGGCCATCGAGCAGATGCAGGCCCTGCCGTACGCGACCCAGATGCTGGCCAGGTTCGGCGCCGAGGTGATCAAGATCGAGTCGCCGGGGACGGGCGACTCGGGGCGGACCTCGTTGCCGTCGATGAACGACCCCGAGGGCCGCAAGGTCGGGGTGACGTTCCTGCGCAACAACATGGGCAAGCGCAGCATCACCGTGGACCTGAAGAACCCCGAGGGCCTGGAGATCGTGCGCAAGCTGGCGGCGAAGGCCGACATCGTGTGCGAGAACTTCAAGCCGGGCGTCGCGGGCCGGCTCGGCCTCGGCTACGAGGACATCGCCGCCATCAACCCGCGGGCCATCTACCTGTCGGTGTCCGGCTTCGGCAACACCAGCGACAGCCCGTACACGAGCTGGCCGGCGTACGCCCCGATCGCCGAGGGCATGGCCGGCCTCTACGAGTTCAAGCGCGCCCCCGGCATCGCGCCGATCGTGTCGCCGCTCGGGGCGCTCGGCGACACCGGATCGGCGCTGTTCGCGGTCATCGGCGTGCTCGCGGCGCTGCGGCACCGCGACGCGACCGGGCAGGGCCAGTACGTCGACATCGCGATGTTCGACGCGATGGTCGCCCTCAACGACGCCGGCATCAGCTACTGGTCGATGGGCCTGAAGGACCCGGGCCTGGCCCCGCTCATCAACCACTCGTTCAAGGCCTTCGACGGCTACCTGATCATCCAGTGCGCCCGCCCGCACATGTTCAAGGCGCTCGCCGAGTTGGTCGGCCACCCGGAGTGGGTCGACGACCCGCGTCTGGCCGGCCCGCAGGACTGGTTCAACCACCTTGAGGACGTCATCCGCCCCGGGGTGGAGACGTGGGCGGCGGACAAGAGCCGCGTCCAGGCGTGCGCGGCGCTCAGCGGGGTGGGCGTGGCGTCCGGTCCGATCTACAACCCCGGCGACGTCATCGAGGACGAGCACGTCAGGAACCGCAAGATGCTCGTGGCGATGGAGCGTACGGACGGCGTACCCGAGCCGGTGCTCTCGCCGGGCAACCCGGTCAAGCTGTCCAAGGTGGCCGAGGCGCCCGCGAGCCGGGTGCCGTGGCTCGGCGAGCACACCGAGGAGATCCTGCGCGACGAACTCGGGCTGTCGCCGGAGGAGATCGCGCGCCTGACCGAGTCCGGCGCGACCGGCTGATCCGTCGGCGGGCTGCGCGCGGGGCGCAGACTGCACTCGGAACAGAACAGAACAGAACGGAACAGAGCACAGCGCACGCAACACCGCGGAGAACACAGCACACGAAGCACCGGCACACGAAGCACCCGGACACGAAGCACAGCCCCGGCCCCGCACCCGGTCTGCACTGCCCGCACCGCCTGCACCGCCCGAACTGCACCGCCCGAACTGCACTGCCCGAACTGATGGACTGCGACGACTCGCCACAGAGCGCCGACGAGCGGAAGTGACGGTACCTACCACGATGACCACACCGAACACCGGAGGAGCCGTGCGCGGCATCCTGGGCTATGGCGCGTACCTGCCGTACCGCCGCCTCGACCGCAAGGGCATCGCCCCGGTCGCGGGCACCGGCGGCGGACGGGGCACCCGCACCGTCGCGTCGTTCGACGAGGACACCACCACCCTCGGCGTGGAGGCGGCGCGCAACGCGCTGCGCGACACGCCCGGTGTCTCGCCGCGCTCGCTGCTGTTCGCGACGGTCGCGCCCGCGTACGCGGACCGCACCAACGCGACGGCGATCCACGCCGCGCTGCGGCTGGACGGCGGCGTGGCCGCAATCGACGCGACGGGCTCGGTGCGCTCGGCCGCGGGCCTGCTCCGCCTGGCCCTCGACGGGGGCTCGTCCGCCCTGGTCGTCGGCTCGGACATCCGCGGCGGCCTGCCCGGCTCGGGCGACGAGTCGGCGGGCGGCGACGGCGCCTCGGCCCTGCTGGTCGGGTCGGCGGCGGACGGCGCGGTCATCGCGGAGTACCTGGGCGGTGCCTCGGCCACGGCCGAGTTCGTCGACCGCTGGCGTACGCCGGGCGACACGCGCTCGAAGCTGTGGGAGGAGAAGTTCGGCGAGAACCAGTACCTCGCCGCCGGACGCCAGGCCTGGACGGACGCCCTCAAGTCGACCGGCCTGACCGCCGACCAGGTCGACCACGCCGTGGTCACCGGCCTGCACGCCCGCGCGGTGGCCGGCCTCGGCCGCAAGCTCGGGGTACGCGAGGGGGTGCTAGCGGACGACCTCGCCGCGACCGTGGGCACCACCGGCGCGGCGCACCCGGGCGTGCTGCTCGCGTCCGTCCTCGACGCCCTCGCGGGCACGGCCGGTTCGGCCGCGGGCAAGGTCGTCGCGGTGGTCGTCCTGTCGGACGGCGCCGAGGTGTTCCTGTTCCGCACCACCGAGGCGCTGGGCTCGTACGCTCCGACGCGCCCGGTCGCCGCGCAGGTCGCCGGCGGCGCGCCGATCGCGTACGGCAAGTTCCTGGCCTGGCGCGGCACGCTCCAGGTCGAGCCGCCGCGGCGGCCGGAGCCCGCACGTACCTCGTCGTCGGCCGCGGTGCGGTCGGTGGACTGGAAGTTCGGGTTCGTCGGCTCGCAGGACCGTTCCTCGGGTGCCCTGCACCTGCCGCCCGCGCGCGTGTCGATGAACGGCGGCGCGGTGGACGACATGGAGCCGATCCCGATGGCGGAATCGGTGGGCACCGTCAAGACGTTCACCATTGACCGGATGGCGTACTCGCCGTCCCCGCCGGTGGTGTTCGCGGTCGTGGACTTCGACGGCGGAGGGCGGCTGCCGATCGAGCTGACGGACATGGACGCCGACCAGGTCGCGATCGGCGACCGGGTCGAGCTGACGTTCCGTCGGATCGGTACCGGCGACGGCATCCACAACTACTTCTGGAAGGCCCGCCCCGTGCGGACCTCCCCGTCCCCGTCTTCGTCCGCAGCGGCGCAGGAGGCCTGAGTATGGGATCCCACGGCATCAAGGACCGCGTCGCGATCGTCGGCATGGGCTGCACGCCCTTCGTCGAGGCCTGGGACAAGGGCACCGACGACCTGCTGATCGACGCCGCGCAGGAGACGTTCGCGTCCGCGGGCATCGCGAAGGACGACGTCGACGCCTTCTGGCTCGGCACCGCGCAGACCGGCATGAGCGGCATGGTGCTGTCCAAGCCGCTGCAGATCCAGAACAAGCCGGTCACGCGCGTCGAGAACATGTGCGCGACGGGCTCGGAGGCGCTGCGGCAGGCGGCGTACGCGGTCGCCTCGGGCGCGTACGACGTCGCGATGGCGGTCGGCGTCGAGAAGGTCAAGGACGGCGGCTACCAGGGCCTCAACGCGTTCCCGGTCCCCGGCGACGGCACCGCGCGCACGCTCACCGCGGCGGCGATGTTCTCGATGGTGGCGCCCGCGTACGGCCACAGGTACGGCGTCTCCGAGGAGGAGATGCGCGCCGTCCTGTCGCACATCGCGTCGAAGAACCACTACAACGGCGCCCGCAACCCGCGCGCGCAGTTCCGCAAGGAGATCGCGCCGGAGAAGATCTCCGCGATGCCGAAGCTCGCCGGCCAGCTCGGCGTCTTCGACTGCGCGGGCGTCGCGGACGGCGCGGCGGCGGCGATCGTGGTGCGGGCCGAGGACGCGTACAAGTACACCGACAAGCCGCTTTTCATCAAGGCGCTGTCGATGGTCGCGGGCAACGGCTCGGGCGTGATCGACCCCGAGTACGACTACACGACCTTCTGGGAGATCGCGGCCTGCGCGAAGGACGCGTACGCCCAGGCGGGCGTCACCGACCCGCGCAACCAGATCGCGATGGCCGAGGTGCACGACTGCTTCACCCCGACCGAGCTGGTCCTCATGGAGGACCTGCAGTTCGCCGACCGCGGCACCGCCTGGAAGGAGGTCCTCGCCGGGGCCTTCAACCTCGACGGACGCCTCCCGGTCAACCCCGACGGCGGCCTCAAGTCCTTCGGGCACCCGGTCGGCGCCTCCGGGCTGCGCATGATGTTCGAGGCCTGGCTGCAAATGCGCGGCGAGGCCCCGGCCGAGCGCCGCATCCCGGAGACCGACCGCAAGCTCGCCCTCACCCACAACCTGGGTGGCTACCCGGGCGAGATGGTCTCCTTCATCTCCATCCTCGGCAACGAACTGGGCTGACACGCCCCGCTTCCGCCGCACGACGCGGGCGGTGGCCCCGGCACCCGCCGGAGCCACCGCCCGTTGTCGTACGCCGCTGTCGGTCAGCGGCCCGCGAGGATGCGCGCGTCCGCCGCGACGACCTTGGCCACGGGGGCGGGGATCGTACGTCCGGACTGGTTCTCGGCCCACAGTGCCAGCGGGGTCCACTGGTTCTGCGCCAGCATCGTCATCAGGGTGGAGGCGGCGTGCGGCTGGGCCCCCGAGGTGAGGAGCACGTGGGCCAGGCCGGTCGGGGTCACCGCGACCGTGAAGGCCGCCGTTGCCGAAGCGGTGCCGCCGGGGCCGACGGCTTCCGCGGTGACGGTGTGGCGTCCGGCCGGGAGCGTGCGCAGGTCGAGGGGCTTGTCCGCGGCAATCGCCGTGCCGTCCAGGGTCAGTGCGACCTTGTCCGCGCCGGTCGCGGCAGACCCGACCACCGGGGTCTGCGCGCGGTCCAGGGTGGCGCCGTCCGTCAGACCGGTCACCCGGACCGCCGGCGGCGCGGGCGGCTGCGGCACCGGGCGCTGCACGAAGGCGGCGTTCCATCCGGCCAGCTCCGCCGGGCGGTTGGTGATGATCGCGTCCACGCCGGCGGCCTCCAGCGCCTGCCAGCGGGCCGCACTGTCCACGGTCCACACCATCAGGGCGACGCCTGCGCGGTGCAGGTCGGCGACGACACCGGGCCGGGTCGTGAGCGCGGCGTCGGACGGGTTGTACGACGCCAGGCCGAGTTCCGCGGAGATCGCCACCGGGTCGGCGTCCAACGTGCTGCGCAGCAGGCCGCGCGGGAGTTCGGGAGCCAGGTCGCGCACGTATCGCAGCGCGTCGACCTCGAAGCTCTGCACGAACACCCGGTCCGTCATACCCGCCGCACGGATGTCGGCGACGATGCGCGCGACCTCGTCCCGGGTGTGCGCGCCCTTGATCTCCAGCAGCAACTTGCCGCCGCGCGTGCGCAGGTCGTCCAATTGCGCGGTCAGGGTGGGCACGCGGGCGCCGGTGTACGCGGGCGCGAACCACGACCCGGCGTCCAGCCCGGCGAGTTGGGCGCCGGTCAGCGCGCGGATCGGGCCGACGCCGTCGGTCGTCCGGTCCACGGTGGTGTCGTGCAGGATGTGCGGCACGCCGTCCTTGCTGGGCTGGACGTCGTTCTCGATCCACTCCGCCCCGCCGCGCCGGGCCACCTCGTCCGACACGAGGGTGTTCTCCGGCGCCGCCGACGAGGCGCCCCGATGCGCGATCACGGTCAGCGGCGATCCGGCCGGGCGCAGGTAGCCTGCCGGGCCGAGGGCGGTGACCTTGACGTCGTCGAAGGACACGCGCGAGCCGTTGACGAGCAGTGCCTGTCCCCCGTCGGCGGACCGCTGCACACGCGAGGTCCGCAGGGCCTCCTTGCCGTCGAAGAACCAGCGCGCCTGGCCGCCGTGCACCTCGGCGGCGATCCGCACGTCGCGTCCGACCCCGGCCGCGGCGGGCGCGGCGGCGGTGTCCGTGACGTTCCAGGTGTTGGCGGCGGTGCGCTGCGCGAACTCCAGTCCGTTGGCGGCCGTCGTACCGCTGCGCATGGTCGCGATCGACCACGGCACGGCGCCGCTCGCCGGCACGTCCAGCCCGAGCGCGGTCCAGCGCGCGGCGTCCACGACGCTCTCGAACCGGGCGGTCGCCTCGAACCGGAAGTCGGTGAGGTTGCGTCCGAAGGTGATCCGGCCCAGTTGCGCCGAGGAGGCCGAAACCCCGTACAGCCGACCGCCGCTGACGGTCCACTGGCCGTCGACGGCCTGCCATCCCTCAGGGAGCCGGTCCCCGGAGAAGTCCGCGGACACCACCACATCGCCGGGTGCGGAGGCGGAGGCGGCGTTCGGGGCGGCGGCAGGGTCGGCCCCGGCCGGGGCCGACGCGGCGAGTGGCAACAAGGAAGCGGTGGCCAGGGCGGCCAGCCCCAGAACCGTCGTGCGGCGGGGGCGCGCCGAGCTGTGCGTGATGGTCATGGTGGCCGACGCTAGGAACCCCGCCCCAACAAGGCGCCACGCCAAGGGCAATCCCCGAACAACGGAAGTCGACGGTTGTGTCGGCGGCCGAGGGCTCCGAGGTGCGGCGGCGGGTTCAGGGCTGCGGGCTACGTGCCCAGAGCCGTCGGCTCAGAGGCACGGGCTCGGGGCCGCGGGGCTGCGCTGCAGGCCAGGGGGCTGCGGGCTGCGGGCTGCGGGCTCAGGGAGCCTCGATGTCGACGGCGACCACCACTACGTCGTCCTCGTGGTCGGCACCGCCGAACGCGTCGACGAGGAGGTCGCACAGGCCTTCGGTGTCCGAGTCTCCCGGGCCTCCGGTCGACGCCTTTGCCACCAGCTCCAGCAGCCTGTCCAGTTGTACCTGCATGTCGCCGCGGCGCCTCTCCACCAGGCCGTCGGTGATCATCACCAAGCGGGTGCCCGGCACCACCCGGTGCGTGGTGGTCTCGGGATGCACGAGGCCGACCCCGAGCAGCGGCCCGTGTGCGGTGAGGTACTCCGGCCGTTCGCCGGGTCGGGCCAGGAGCGGCGGGAGGTGGCCGGCGTTGGCGACCTCGACGCCGGACCGGTCCGGGGCCACCAGGACCAGGCACATGGTGGCCGTCCAGGTAGGGCATTCGTGGTCGAGATAGGCGTCCAGCCGCACGACCAGCTCGCGCAGCCCGTGTCCTTCGAGCGCGTACGCCCGCAGGGCGTGGCGTAGTTGGCCCATCACCACCGCCGCCTCCAGCGAGTGGCCCGCGACGTCCCCGACTGCGACCAGCAGGCCGGCGTCGGTGGCGAACGCGTCGTAGAAGTCGCCTCCGACCTCGCTGCGCTGGGCCGCGGGCAGGTACCGCACGGCCATCGTCGCCCCGCTGTCGGGCAGCCTGGCGGGGAGCAGGGAGCGCTGCAGCGTCACCGCCAGGTCGTGTTCCTCCGCGTACGTCCGCACCGCCTCCAGCGCCATGGCCACGGCCTGGGCGAACTGGGTGAGTATCGGGCGGGCTTCGTCGGCGGACGGAACACCGGCGTCCACCACCATGCAGACCGGCGGCTGACCGGCCCGGGCGCGGGCCACAACCACCAGCACGTCGCCGTCCAGTCCCGTGGCGGGATCGTGGACAACGGAGCCGGGGACCCCAGAGCCCCGGACATCGCGGTCGCGGACCACAGGGCCCGGGACATCGGATTCGGCGACAACAGGGTCCGCGCCGCGCGGGTCGGGGGCCCCGGGGCCCGGGCCCCGGGGCTCCGTCGCCGCCCGATGGAGGCCGCGCCACTCCCGCGCCGGGACGTCGACCGCCCCGACCCCGACCCGCTTCGACAGCACCCTCGCGGCCAGCGCCGCGAGCAGTCGCGGCGAGCCGGCCACGGCATTCGCGGGCCCATGCCGGTCGTGCCGGGCGACATGGACGGGCTCACTCCGGGACGCCTGCGCGAGCACGAGCACGCTCGTGCCGAACAGTCCGAACGCACCGGCGGCGGCAGCCTCGGCGAGCGCCGCCACGTCCTGGGTGGCGTACACGTCCAGCGTGGCCCGGTGCAGGTCCCGGATCCGCTCCGTGAGCCGCTCGGCCCTGGTCCTGGCGCGGCTGTAGCGCAGCGCGGCGGTCACCGTCGCCAACAGCTCCGTGGGCGCGATGGGTTCGGTCAGGTACGCGTCCGCGCCGCGGTACAGGCCCTGCGTGCGGTCGTCGGTCGCGACCGCGATGGCCGACACGTGGACAACCGGTACGCCCGTGGTCCGCGGGTCCGCCTTGATGCGCTCGCACACCTCGAACCCGCTCATGTCCGGGAGCCGGACGTCGACGATGGCCAGCTCCGGCACCGGGTCGAGCCGTGCGAGGGTCGCCAGCGCGGCCGTGCCGTCCGCGGCCTCAACCACGCTGTGGCCGGCGCGTTCGAGCCAGCTGCGCAGGACATACCGGTTCGCCGCGTTGTCGTCGACGACCAGCAGACGGGCGCCGGCTTCCGGCGTGAGAGGCTCGGTCGTGCTCACGTCGGGCCGCCTTCCCGGGACCCCGAGCCCAGTATCTCCACGATGCGGCGTGCGCTCACGCCGTGCTTGGACAGAACACCCCGTGCGTGCCGGAGCCGGCCGAGGTTCTGCTCGGCAGGGTCCGACGCGGTGAGCACCACCACGGGTACGTCGCGCAGTTCGTCGTCGGCAGCCAGTTCGGCCAGGACGGCGTAGCCGTCGGTGTCGGGCATCTGGAGGTCGAGGACCACGCCGGTGGGACGCTCGCGGCGCACCACCTCGACGACATCCGCCCCCCGGGTCAACTCGACGACGCGTTCCGCGACGGCGTGCAGCAGCGGTCCGAACACCTCGTGGAACACCGGGTCGTCGTCGACGACCACGATGCCGGCGAGCGGCCGGACAAGGCCGTCGTCGTCCTCCAGGGCGAAGGGCAGGGACAGGCACGCGCGCGTGCCCTCGCCGAGGGTGCTGTGCAGGGTCAGCGTGCCGCCGAGGGCTTCGGTGAGCCGGCGGGCGTACGCCAGGCCGAGGCCGGTGCCCGGGCGGACCCGTTGGAGCGGCCCCGGGACCTGGTGGAACTCCTCGAAGACCCGGTCGAGTTCGTCCGCCGGGATGCCGATGCCGGTGTCGGTCACGGTGATCTGGACGCCCTGCCCGGACAACGCGGCGACGTCGAGCCGCACCTCGCCGCGCACGGTGAACTTGAGGGCGTTGGACAGCAGGTTGCGCAGGATGCGGATGAGCATGACTTCGTCGGTGTCGACGTACCGGGGTGTGGTGCGCTCGGGAAGCACGAGCGCGACATCTCCCGGGTGACCGGTGCCCACCAGCACGCCCCGCAGTTGCGCGCACGTCGCGGCCAGGTCGACCCGGGTGATATGCGGCTGCAGGCGCCCGGCCTCCGCCTTGGCCATGTCGAGCAGTTCGTCGACCAGTACCAGGAGAGTCGTCCCCGCCGTCGCGACCAGGGAGACCTGGCGGTGCTGTTCCTTGGTGAGCGGATCCGAGTCCGGCGACAGGACCAGGCGGCTCAGGCCGATGACGGCGTTGATCGGGGTGCGGAGCTCATGGCTGATGGTGGACCAGAACCGCATCTTCGACTCGCCAGCCTCGCGCAACAGGCGGCTCTTCTCCTCCAGTTCGGCGTACAGCGCGACCACGCCGCGGTTGGTCTCCTCGAGTTCCTGGGACAGCTCGGTGTACAGGGCCATGACACCCTTGTTGGTGTCCTCGAGTTCGCGGTTGAGCCGTTCCAACTCCTCGCGCTGGGCGTTCGATTCCTCCAGGGCGGCCATCAGGTCGCGGGTCTGCGCCCGCAGCCCCTCGGCCAGGCCCGCGGCCGCGCCGGCCGCGGCCGCCAGGGCGTCCCTGATCCGCCGACGCCGCAAGGCCACGCCGTCGCCGGGCGGGAGCGGGCAGTCCAGCAGGACGCGTCCGCCCCGTCCGTCGCCCGCGCGCACCAGACGGGGGTTGGCGTCGCCGAGAAGCCGGGTCACCGCACGGTGGGACTCCGGGGTCGGCTCCCGGTCGTCCCGCCAGATCAACTCGACGCGCAGCGTGTCCGGGTCCTTCTCCGGCACGTCGAACACGGCCGTCAAGGGCGTCGGCCCGAGCAGATCGCGCCCGAGTTCGCTGAGCGCGGTGGCCAGGCGCACCGGGTCCAGGCGTCCCATCCCGGCGGCCTCGGCGGCGGCCTTGGCGTAGCGGCGCAGTGCGAAGACGTCCTGTTCGTCGGCGATGTCGGCGATCAGCAGCGCGCCCCGGACGCCGTCGTCTCTTTCCGGCACGGGCTACCACGCGCCCTTCGCGACGACCACACTCGCGTCGTCGCGACGCACCCCGGCGTGCGCGAGAAGGTGCGCGGCGACCACGACAGGCCGTTGGGAGAGAAGTCCGGGGACCGTGTCCAGGCTCCATCGGTCGGTCAGGCCGTCGGAGTGCATCACCAGCGCACCCCCGGGCGGGAGCGGATGGACGAAGCTACGCAGTTTGCGCATCTGGTGGCCGACGATGCCCGGATACGAAGTCAGGGTCGCGTGCGTCTCGGCACCCAGCAGAACGCCGGAGATGTTCCCGACGCCGCAGAACAGCACGCGTTCCGCGGCGGGTTCGATGCGCGCGACGGCAACGGCGGCCCCGCGGGTGCCGCGGAGGGCGACGTGGACTTCCTGGATGGCGTCCTGGGGGTGGCGGGCGCCGCCGCCGCGGAACGTCCGGGTCGCCGTCTCGGCGGCCTTGGCAGCCATGGGGCCGTGGCCGAGTCCGTCGCACAGCATGACCATCAGCGCCGGGCCGGCGCCGATCGCGGGCCCGGCGCCCATTGCGGGCGCCGCGCCGACCGCGGTGCCGGTGGCCCACGCGCGGCCGGTGTCGCCGCGCGTGCCGAGGGCCGTGTCGCCGCGCGTGCCGAGGCCGGTGAGGGCCGACCAGTCGAGACCGGGCGACGCCGTCCGCCCGGCCGGCGCGCGTACGGACTGTCTGCCGTCGCCGTCGTCGACACGGGTCGCCCAGGCGTCCCCGCAGACCTCCTCGCCGCTGATCGCCCGGGTGATCCCGGCGGCCGCGGCCTCGTGCCCTTGCCGTGACGTCCCCGCATCAGGGCGTCCGGCTCCGCGGGTGGACCAGAAGCGCGCGGCCACGACCGTTCCGAACCCGGGCACCGAGTGGATGTCGAAGAGGTCGGCCAGCCGTGCGATGGCGCCCAGTCCGATGCCGAGAGTTCCCACGGACGAACAGCCGTCCTGCACCGCCGCCTCGGCGTCGGCCATTCCCGGACCGCGATCGACGGCCACCAGTTCGACGCCGGCCTCGTCGCCGACCCGCAGCACCCGCAGCACGACGGCGCCGTCGACGGCGTGCTTGACGAGGTTGCTCACCAGCTCGGACGCCGCAAGCGCGATTTCCCCGCAGCGCTGTTCGTCGAGGCCGATCCGGCGGCCGAGCGCGGCCGCGGCACCTCGGAGGGAGCCGAGGTTGTCCCGGAACCACGCCACGTCGTCGGAGTGCACCACGTGAAGTGTCACCGGACCCACTTCACGATCGTCACCGAGGTTCCCCGCCCGGGAACGGTGTCGATCTCGAACGAGTCGACGAGCCTGCGCGACCCGCTCAGGCCGAGCCCCAGTCCGGTACCCGAGGTCCAGCCGTCGGTCATGGCGAGGTCCAGGTCGGCGATGCCGGGGCCGGAGTCCTCGAACACGGCGGACACGCCGCGTCGCACCCCGTCCCGCACGATCGAGGCACGCATGCCCCCGCCGCCGCCGTGGATCAACGTGTTGCGCGCCAGCTCGCTGACCGCGGTCACCAGCTTGGTCTGGTCGATCAGCGAGAGCCCGCAGTCGAGCGCCAGGTTCCGCGCCGACTGCCGGGCCAGCACCACGTCGCCGGCGGCGGCTATGGCGACGGTGACTGCGGTGCCTTCCGCGGCGCTGTTTTCGGGGGACATCACCGAAGCTCGGGGGCGTCGGGCAGGCCCTGAGGCCGTCGGCCCCGGGCGTCGTCCAGGACCTTGAGCCCCTTCTCCAGGGTGAGCGCGGTACGCACGCCGCCAAGTGTCAGACCCAGCTCCACCAAGGTGATAGCCACCGCCGGGCGCATGCCCACGACGACCGTCTCGGCGTCCAGCATGCGGGAGATGGCCGCGATCGTCGCCAGCATGCGGCCGACGAAGGAGTCCACGATCTCGACGGCGGAGATGTCGATCACCACGCCGGTGGCGCCGTCCTCGACGACCCGTGCCGCCAGATCCTCCTGGAGGACCAGGACCGATCCGTCGTCCAGGTCGGTCTGGATCGACACCAGGAGCGAGTCGCCGATCCGCAGCACCGGCACGCGTAGGCTCATCGGCGCCGAGCCGTCAACGGGGACGTGTCCCCGACGGAGCGCCCGAGCGCGTGGCGCAGGGCGTCGGCGAGGGTCGCCTTGGTGACGATGTCGCCGAACTCGATGCCGAGGGCGACGATCGTCTGGGCTATCTGCGGGCGGATACCGGAGATCGTGCACTCCGCACCCATGAGTCGGGCCGCCACCACGGTCTTGAGCAGGTGCTGCGCAACCTGCGTGTCGACGGCAGGCACTCCGGTGATGTCGATGATCGCCTGCTCGGAACCCGTGTCGATGAGCGCCTGGAGCATCTTCTCCATGACGACCATCGTCCGGGCGGAGTCGAGGGTGCCGACCAGCGGGACGGCGATGACGCCCTCCCACAGCTTCACCACCGGCGTGGACAGCTCCAGGAGCTGCTCGGACTGCGCGCTGATGATCTCCTCGCGGGCCCGGGCGTACGCCTCGACCGTGAACATGCCAAGGGCGTCGAGAAGTTGCGACAGCCCCAGGTAGTCGAGGATCGCCTGCGGGTCCGAGGACTTGACCAGGTCCGGTTCGAGGGCCTGCTTGATCGCGAAGACGCTGACCGCGGTCTCGGACGGGGTGAACCCTTGCCGGGCGCGGTTCCGCGACAACTCGTTGAGCAGCGCCCGGACCTCGGCGAACGCGTCGCCGTGCGGATCGGTGTCACCGCTGCGGAGCGCGGCTTCCAGAGCCCGGTAGAACTCGCTGAGTTCGCGCTCGATCTCCGCACGGCTCATGCGCCCGCCGAGCGTGGAGGTGACCACCTCCACCCAGCGTGTCTCCAGCCTTCTGTCGTCCGACGACAGCAGCGCAACAAGGCGCTGGGCGTCCTGCTCAGCCATACACCCATCCCTAGATAGCTTCGTGGCCTGCCGAAACGTCGGCGTCGGCCAATCACCTGCTCGTCCCGCGCTACCCGGGCCGCGCATCACGATGCACACCAACCCGAGGCGGACGTCGCCTGTACGCGAGGCGGACGGCCCCGCACCATCCGAACCGGCTACGTGTCGGCCGAACCGTCCTGCGTGTCCCGGCCGACGCCGCCCGGCGTGCCGGAAGCGGCGCCCCCTGACGTGGGCACCAACCCGGGCCACCGCTTGCGCGCCCCTTGGCGCGTGATGCGGCAGGCTCGGCCCAGCTGCGGATAGCCGGCGCCGTCACCGACCGCCTGCGCGGCGGCCTCGTCCATGAGCCCTTCGACCGCCCGCTGCATGTGTACCAGAACATGCAGCGTCGCCAAGGCATCGCCCTCCACCGCACCCTCTGCGGACTGCCCCGGGGCGCCCAGCGGACGGAACGCGCGCTGAGCGAGACGCTGCGCGAGGTCTGTCGTCGCGGCGCGCGCCAAGGCGGCGATCTCCTGCTCGGAGAAAATGGGGACCAACGGTTCGGCGGGCATGGGCGCCACTGTAGGCCCCGACCGCGATTGACAACAATGGTTGTCCACTGGCCGGGCACGTCTCCGGATGGGACGGCGCCGGCGAAGCGACCACAGGGCCGCGACGCCGCCGGACCGGCGGGGGTCGCGGTCGAGCTCTCCGCTCTCCGCTCTCCGCAGTACCCTCGCGCGGTCGAGCTCTCCGCGGCACACTCGCCCGGTCAGGTTCTCCTCGGCACACTACGCAGTCAGGCTCTCCGCAACACACTCGGCAGCTGCGCCGTCGACACCGTCCATTCGCGGCCACCGCGCTCGGGGCGCAGGTAGACGGTCTCGGGCTCGTCGCCGAGTCGCAGCACGTCCATCACACGGGCGCGCCCGTAGATCGTGTCCAGGACAACGCCCACCTCCGGCGCCTCCGCGCGCGCCCGCTCCCCCGACGACTCGCCCATGCCCACTGCTCCCTGCCTCGTACGGCGAAATCCGACGCGTTCAATCGCAGCGGAAGTGCGCGCCCTCCAACAGGTCGCCGCACGGCGGTGTGGCCCGCCGGTAACCGGACGTTTTAGGCCACCGGAATCGACCACGTTGCGGATCGGATCGCTTACCGTACGTACATGTCCAGAAACCTGAAGCTCGCCGCCGCGCTGCGCGAACACGGTTTCACGCAGCAGGAGTTGGCCGAGCGCCTGAACGCGGTGCAGTGCCGGCGCACGGGCCGGTACGGCACGCTGTCCGACAAGTCGATCCGCCGCTGGCTGAGCGGCGAATGCGGCTGGCCGCATGCGCGTCAACGCGACGCTTTGATGGAAGTATTCAAGTGCCCCGTCGAGGACTTGGGGTTCGTCCCCCGCCGTCGCCGACGCTCCTCGCGGGCACCGGAGGAACCCGTGAATCGACGTACGTTCATCGGTGCGAGCACTGGCCTCGCCGCGGCGGCACTCGCTCCCGCGGCATCCGCCACAACCACAGTCGGTATGAGTGACGCCAAGCGCCTGGAAGGGCAACTTGCCACCCTCATCACCGTCAACGACCACAAGGGTGGACACCGCGCACTCGAACTCGCTGCCCTGACAGGCGCGACCGCATGTCGCGAGGCCCTTGCCAACAGCGCAACGCAGCGCGTGCGCGCGCGGATCTATGCGGTGGCTGCGCAGTTCGTCGCGGCCGCCGCATGGTCGTGCATCGATACCCGTGACCTGGAACAAGCGTCACGACACGCACACACGAGCCTGACCTTGGCCGGCATGTCCGGTGACGGCACGACGGAAATCGCCGCCTGGAACACGCTCTGCGTCATCGCCAATCAGCAAGCCAGCCACACTGACTCACTCGCCGCACTCCGCGCTGCCGCCGCAACGACCACCGCCAAGCAGGACAAGTTCTTTGCGTCCATGCTGCACGGGAAGGCAGCGTGCACACACGCAGCGTTGGGCGACCGCCGGGCCGCGCTTCGTCATCTCGGCCATGCCTCCGACTGCCTTGCCCGCGCGGAGTACAAGGACCGCCCAGCCTGGGCCTCGTTCTACGGCACCGGCGAGTTGCACACGCTGACCGCAAAGGCGCAACTCGCCCTCGGCGACCCGGCCTCCGCCGAATACGCCGCGCACCACGCCCTCACCACCATCCCGCCCGCTCTGCGCCGCAATCGCGGGTTCGCCACCATGCGCCTCGCGTTCGCCCAACTCCACCAAGGCGAACGCGAACTTGCGAGGGCTACGGCCGGCACCGCGTACGGCATCGCCCGCGAACTCCCGGACCCGGGCCGCCTCAACACCATGCTCGCCGACTTCCGCGCCGCCGCCCGCTGACGCCGCGTCCCTAGACCCACCACCAGCAGCCGAGGAAGGTGCCACCGGCGCTGAAGGCCGGGAATTCCATGGCGTTAAGGGTCTGCGGCCCGTACACGCCATCGCGGTTCGCCGGCGGGAAGCCGTGGAACGTCTGGACGTTGACGACCGCCTGCCTGGTGGACGGACCGTAGTCACCGTCGTGGGTGAGGCCTTGGCCGTAGCACTCGTTCAGCGCCAATTGGAGCACCCACACGGCGGTGTTGTTGTAGTCGTCCAGGCTCAGCACGCAGTTGGTCTGGCCGGTGTTGTTGCCGACGCTCGGGACCAGCCAGCTGTACTGCGTTCCGTGGGCCGACCGGCTGGTCCAGTTGTCGCAGTGGACGGCGGCCGCGGCGGGAGGCGCCGCCGCGACGCCCGCCGTCACCGCTCCCACGGCCATCGCGAGCGCGGTTGCCGCACGTACCGCGCGGCTCCTGAAACGTGGCGTACTTCTCCGTGCCATGTCGCCCCCGGGGCGTGTGTCGGAGTGGTCCGGCGCACCAACTCACCTTGCCCACAAGGCCGAAGCCTCACAAGAGGAGCGCGGCGAACGCCCGCCCGACATTCCGCTTCCAACCTCAGCGAACCACAACCCCCGCGGCGACGCAGTCGGGGTGATTGCGGAGGGCGCGGCGTGCGTAGTAGGCGAAGGTGGCCTGGTGGCGCTTGGGCGTGGACGTCCAGTCGTGGGCCTCGCGGGCCAACTCGTCCGGCAGCGGCTTGATCGTCCCGGCGGACATGGCGAGGAGTTGGAGGCGGGCGGCGCGTTCGATCAGGACGGCGAGGTTGCAGGCCTCCTCGATCCCGCTGCCGGCGACGAGTTGGCCGTGATGGGCCAACAGGACGGCGCGCTTTCCGCCGAGCGCGGCGGAGATGATCTCGCCCTCCTCGTTACCCACGGGTATGCCCGGCCACGTGGCGAGGAAGGCGCAGTCGTCGTACAGCGGCGTGGTGTCCATCTGCGATATCACCAGCGGGACTTCGAGCATCGACAGCGCGGACGCGTACAGCGGGTGCGTGTGCACGATGCAGGTGACGTCCTCGCGGGCCCGGTAGATCCACGAGTGGAACCGGTTGGCGGGGTTGGCCATCCCGTCGCCTTCGAGCACGTTCAGGTCCTCGTCGACGAGCAGCAGGTTGTCCTCGGTGACTTCGTCGAAGCCGAGCCCGAGGCGCTGGGTGTAGTACGTGCCGGGTCGGTCGCCCCGAGCCGTGATCTGGCCCGCGAGGCCGGAGTCGTGGCCCGCGTCGTACAGAATCCGGCAGGTGAGTGCCAGCTTTTGACGGAGGGTCAGGCCGCTGTCGCCGAACTCCTCCGCCATCCGGCGCGCGGCGCGGTCGACCAGGACCTGCTTCGGGTCGTCGAGCGAGTTCGCCATGTCGTCGTCTCCTGGTCTCTGTGGGCACCGCCGAGTGGTTACCGCCGGGTGGGGACCGCCGAGCACGTGCGGGCGCATTGTCGATCATGGGCGGGATCGGCGTACCTACGGCTCGGCGTGCCGCCTGATCTCCCGGTTGTCGAGCACCGGCGGGTGGTCGGTGTCGAACTGGAGGTTGACCATGGCGAGGGCGAGGTCCTCGGCGCGGATCAGCGCTCCGGGAAACGGGCGCAGGACTGCCGCCGTCGCGCGGGCGGCCATCCCGGGACGGCGGTCGGGCGCCGGGTGGATGTACGCGGGGCGGTAGACGAGGAGGCGGCGCGGGTTGATCCCGGCCAACCGTGTCTCCGCCTCCGCCTTGACCCGCGCCCAGCGCAGTCGCGACCGGGGGTCCGCTCCGCGCGCGCTGAGAAAGTGGAAGGTGTGCTCGGGACTTGCCGCGGCGAGCGCCTCCGCGGCGGCGACCGCGTACCCGAGGGTGATCTCGCGGTAGGCGTCCGCGTCGCGCACTCGCGCCGAGGACGCGCCGAGGCAGAAGAAGCAGCCGCTCACCCCGCTCAGCGCCGCACGGATCGGGGACAGGTCGCCGAAGTCGGCGCACTGCACTTCGATGAGGCGCGGGTGGGAGAGTCCGAGCGGTCGCCTTGTGGCCGCCCGTACTTCGCCGATCCGCTCGTCGGCGAGGCACCGAGCCACGACTGCGGATCCCGCTGTGCCCGTCGCCCCGAACACCAGGGCGACGGCCGGGGCCGGCCCCTCGGCTGGGGGACCGCCGGAAGGCCCGGCGGCAGGCCCGGTTGCAGAAGGATGCTCCATTGCCGGCGCACCCCTCAGCAGCTCTGGAAGAAGAATTCGGCGTTCTCGCCGTCCGGCGCGAGGAACAGGTAACCGACCCCGTTGTCACCGAAGTTGACCTCGAAGGGCAGCTGGTACGAGTCGAGCTGTGCGACCAACTGCCAGTCTTCGCCGGGCAGATCGTCGCCCTGCAACCAAACCGGCACCACATCGGGGCCGCCGAGCTGGTTCATCCGGATGCTGCCCGCGGCGTTCTTCCGGAGTTCGTCGAGCAACTCCTCCAGACGCACTTCGCGGTCGTCCTCGTCCTCGCCCTCGACCGGCGCCAGATCCCGCTCGACCTGGGCGAAGTCGACCTCCTCGTCCACCCGGATCAGGTGCACCCGCTCCAGCGCGGTCGGCCCGATGGCCGCCGCCCGTGTCTCGACGGACTTGGTGACCTGCCCGCCGGGCTGGACGACGGTCGCGTGTTCGCCCGAAAACCCGAGGGCGAACAGATACACCACGCGGTCCCCGTGCCCGTCTCCGTCGCCGCCGTCCCCCACCCGTACCCGAAATTGCCCCATGAACGACGCGAGTTCATTCGTATACGGATCCACCGGCCACTGCGGCGCCGCCAGCCAGTACGGCAGGCCGCCCAGCCGAGTGCCCTCTGCGACGGCTCCGTCGGCGTCATCCACGGGGTGATAGGACGTGAAGCGGTACCGCATGCGGCTCCCCGGTTGTCGACCGTCCGGCTGTGTCACCGCACAAGCTATCGCCGTCGCCCAAGAGGGGCATCATGCAGGCAAGGACCAACATCACGGGGGACGACCATGCGGTTTCGCCGGTTCAGTCGATCAACACCGGCCGTCTCGCTGCTCGGCCGCTCGGTCGGGCGATGGGTCGTCGTGGCGGTCGGCCTGGGAGTGCTGGTGTTCGCGCTCGTCTCGGCGGTCGATCCGTACCAGGAGACACGGGATTTCCGCGCGACCGCCAAGTGCGAGCGAGGCGACGACTGTCTCGCCGAGGAGCCCGCCTCGATTGCGGACCGCCGCACGTACACCATGACGTCGACGGACTCCGACGGCCACACGACCACGACCACCCACCACGAAGTCACGTGGCAACGGGCGGACGGTTCCCGGCAGTCCCGCGACGTGTCGGCGGGCTTCTACAAGAAGGCGGAGGAAGGGGCACCGGCCACACTGCGGCTGTGGCGGGGCGACGTCGTCGGCGTAGAGGTGATGGGCGCGGAGGAGACGTTCCTGCCCAAAGCCGCCGACTCGCTCGGCTTTTGGTTCCACCTGGCCTACTTCGGCCTCGGAGTGCTGCTCTGGGGGCTGCTGTTCGGCTGGTGGGACGGGTTCTTCATGCTCTGCTTCCGCACCATCGCATGGATGTTCACCAGCATCGTGCCCGTACGGATCGCGACGGACGCCCTGGCCTACGGCCTGAACAGCGAGTCCGCTCCCCTCGGGACGATCATCTTCGGCGTCTTCTTCACCGGCATCGCCGCCGTCATGCTGTTCAGCACACTCGGCAACACGTGGTGACTAGGCCTCCGGCCCCGGCGAGGACATCGCAGCCCGGTCGGAGTCACTGCGGAGGACACAGAACTCATTGCCCTCGGGATCCGCGAGTACGGCCCAACCCGCGCCGTCGGGCTCCCGGCGGTCCGCAACCAGGCCGGCCCCCAGAGCCAACAGCCGCTCGACCTCCTCCTCGCGCGAGGTCGTCGGACGCAGGCACAAGTGGATCCGGTTCTTGACCGTCTTCGGCTCCGGCACCTGGTTGAAATACAGAACCGCGCCCTCCGGAAGCATCACCTGCGTCTCGTGAGAACCAGGCTTGGCCTCGGGATCCAGCGGACACCCGGTCACCTCACTCCAGAAGCGAGCCAGCCCGTACGCATCCGAACAGTCGATCGCCAAGTTCTGCACCACCGAAACCATCCCCCCACCCTGCCCGAGCACCCACCACCACGCCAACAGAAGGCCCCCTGCGCTGCCCGCGTCAGCTCGCCCAGTCGAGCACATCCCGCACATCAGGAACGTCGCGGTACGACCGCAAGGCAGTGAGGACCACCCGGACCCGTTCCGCCGTTCGTTCACTGGCCACGTCCGAGGACAGAGAGATCACTCGATGAGCCGTCGCGGCGGCTTCCTCCGGCTCGTTCGCCTCCGCGTAGGCCACCGCAAGCCAGGACAGATACAGCGCAAGCTCACGGGTGTGCGTCGCGTCGTACCGTTCGAGCACATCTCGCAGTATCGGAACTGCCCTCAGCGGTCGGTGCAGTTCCGTGTAGACACGAGCTTCCATGACTTGCAGTTCGCCGGCATCGACCCAGTAGAGGTAGCCGGGTTCGTCTTCGTCGGCATGCTCAGCGAGAGCTTCGGCAGCCGCTCCGAGCGCACGTATCGCGTCTTGCGAGGCTTGCGCTTTGGCATGTGCCCACGCCACTCGATCGGAGTACAGGGCTCTCGCCCGCGGTGGTCCGTCCGTGGCTTGCTCACAAGCCGTTGTAGCCATGGTGACCCCGGCTCGCACGTCTCCTGTGTTGCTGCGCTGGTAGGCCAGCGACCCGAGGAGGTTCGCACCCAGCGTCAAGTCACCCGCCCTGTGCGACGCGACAATGCCGAGGCGGTAGATGCGTTCGGCTTCGACGTGCCGCCCCGCATCACTCACGATCCACCCCGCAATCTGCGCCAACTCGCCGATGCCCCGCAACAGTTCTCGACCAACCGAGTCGGAGTACGAGGCATCGCTGTAGAGGCGGACCGCCGTACGGAGTTCACGCAGCGCGGGACCGATCAGGTCTCCGCCGGCCAACACGTCGTCGGCGAGCCTCAACCCATGGACGCGCTGTGTCAGATCCCGTACTGCGGACATGCCGATCCGCCGCCCGGACGCGGCGTCCGGCGGCTCCAAGGGATCATCAGGCGGCAGGAAGTCGGCGATCGTCGTGGGGGTCCTCTCCCGGGCCTTGATCGATGCCGCGCGCTCCAAGTCGGCTACCGGGATCGACAGCGCGCCGGCCACGAACGGCAGCCACTCGCGCGGTGTGCGCCGCCCGGTTTCGTAGCGGTAGATCTCCTGGCGTCCGAGCGTGTCGACAGGCACCCCAGCGGCACGACAAACCTCGCGCGCAAGGTCCGCTTGGCTCCAGCCCCTGGCCGTACGCGCTTGCTTGATCAACTCCGCCGCCGTCTGCCTGCGCATCCGTCCAGTCTGGTCTACAACTGGGCCTACACGCGGCATCTTTCTACACCCCACCGATTCGCGGTTCACTCGAAGCACTAACCATCCGGTGGGCCTTGGGAGCGTGGGCGTGAGTGCCCGATCTCCGCGCTTCCCTCCCGGCCCGAGCATGTGGACCGACCATCCACGTCCATCTACGAACTGCCGTGTGAGCGTGCCTTGAAGGTCCATGTACACGGCGGAAGGGAAGGGCATGAACGTGACCCCGAATGTGGCAGCGAGCGCACTCGTGCCTCTGCACTTGGACTACGCGACAGCCGTTGAAGGCAGCGTGTCGGACGGTGTGACGACTTTCGACCAGGAGCGCCAGGTGACGCTGTTTGACGGTGTGCCGTTCTCGAAGACGGACCCGGGCATCCGTTCGCAGGTGACGACGTCCAACATCCGGTCGGACGGAGTGCAGGGCGCCATCGACGCCGGGCAGCCGGACGACGCCACGCCCAATGCCTGACCGCCCGCGAATTCTGGTCGCGACAGGGCCTGTCGACGCAACCGCCGATCTCGTGATCGACGAACTCAACCGGCGCCGCGTCCCGCTCGCTCGTATTGACACCGGAGCGTTCCCGGACTTGGTCAATCTCTCGGCGCGCGTCGGCGCGGATGGATGGACCGGCGAGATCGCCTCCGGGTCGCGCGCTGTCCGCTTGGAGGACTTGCGCGCTGTCTACTGGCGCCGACCATCGGCCTACCCGGCCGAAGTCGCTGCGCCCGGCGCGCCTCGCGCATTCGCGTCCCGCGAAGCACGTGCCGGAATGGCAGGAGTGCTCTACTCGCTGCCCCACGTCACCTGGATGAACCATCCCCACGCGATCATCGCGTGCACCAAGCCGACGCAACTCGCGGCGTTCGTACGGGCCGGGCTCGCCGTACCCGACACGTGGATCGGGAACGTGCCGGAGCGTCACGGCGCGTTCTGCGCCGAAGGCCCTACCGTCTCGAAGACACTCGGGCCCATCACCTACGACGGACCCGATGGATACCGCGTGCTGTACGCGAGCCGAGTCCCGCCCGAACACTACGGGGACCCACGAGCACGGGCGACCGCCAATCTGCTGCAACGCGAGGTCGCGGAAAAGGTGGCTGAATACCGCGTCGCGGTGGTCGGGGAACGGCTGTTCATCAGCGAACTGCACGCCTGTGGTCCCTATCTCGACATCCGCGCCGTGAACGCCGACAACGTCGTCTACAAGCCCGGGACGCTACCGGACGTCGTACAGGAAGCGATCCGGACCGTGACCCGCGGGTTCGGTCTGCTGTTTGCCGCGTGGGACCTGTTGCGCGACGAAGAGGGAACCGTATGGGCGCTCGAACTCAACCCCGCCGGGCAGTGGGCATTCACGCCCGACAGTGACGAGATCTGCAACGCCATCGCCGATCACTTGGAAGAAGCCGCCCACGCATGAACGATCCGATCAGCGACGAAGGTGCCCTACTGCGCGCGCAGTTGACGGAACGGCTGCGGGCCGCCGGGCACGCGCGTACGCCGGGCGTGGCCGAAGCGTTCCGGGAAGAGCCCCGACACTTGTACGTACCGCGCTTCATCCGCCAACACCGCACGGACGACGGCGGATGGCGGACGGAGGAGGTGAGCGAGGGACACCCGCATTGGTTGTCCGAGGTCTACGCCGATCAGGTGCTCCTGACATCCACGTGGCCGAACATGTCGTCGTCCACTGTGCCGTCGCTCATGGCGGACATGCTCGACGCGCTCGACGTTCGCCCCGGCATGAAGGTGACCGAGATCGGCGCCGGGACCGGATACAACGCCGGCGTCCTCGGGCGGCTCGCGGGGGACGAGAACGTACTCTCAGTCGACGTCGCGCCCGAACTGGTCGCAGCTGCACGCGCCTCACTCGCCAGTGCGGGGCACGGCAAGGTGTCGGTCATTTGTGCGGACGGCGGCAGCGCCGAACCGCTGCGCGCCGACAGCGCCGATCGCCTGATCGCCACGTGCGGCGTCGACGACAACCCGGTCGGGTGGCTGCGGGCGGTACGGCCGGGCGGGCGTATCGTCGCCCCGGTCGGCGCAGGCGTCGCGGTGCTCGACGTGGACGAGCAGCACGGAGCGCATGGGAGGTTCCTGGCGACGGCCGCCTACTTCATGGGATTGCGCCCGGTGGACGGCAGCCCGTTGATGGTCCGTCCCGACGCACCCGACGGACCCGCGAAACCCTGCGGGATGCCGCTCACCGCGTGGGAAGAAACCCGGTTCACGTTCCTGGTGTCCTTCGCGCTGCCGTCTGCCGACGTCCTCACCGACACACCGGCAGACGGGGGGCTGGTCATCTGGCACCGTGACGGGTCGATCGCGCACATCACCGGCGACGGCACAGCGAAGCAGGCCGGACCGCGGCGGCTCGCGGACCTGCTCGGGCAACTCTGGGCGGAGCACGTCGCACACGGCGAGCCCCCGCACGACGCGTACCGAATGAGCGTGACACCGGGCGGAGAGCGAACCGTCACAGGCGAGTACCAGGGCGCCACGTGGCCAGTCGCACCGCGCCACGCCGAGCAAGACGCTTCGGTTGTCAGTGAGGGGCCTCCTTAACCTTCAAGTCGCAGATGCGTGCTCTGCTGTCGCTGCGACGAAGCGAGTCCACCGATCTGCCGGCACTCGCAGCGCCGACCGCTCGCGGGAGGCCTTCGAGTCACGCACCGCGGCGTCGGAGGCCACCGAAACGCGGAGCTGCGGGACGGGGGCGCTGTGTGGGGGCGGGCGGACCGTGGTGGTGCTGGCGAAGAGCTTTTGGATTTGTTCCTCGTGCACCTGTCACATCGTGTTCTCGGGCTCCGTCAGTGCTGTGTAGGCAGAGCGAAGCGCAGAACACGAGACGAGGGCCCGGGCACACGGGTCCGGAACGCAGACAGGCGGGGATCAAGATGCAGCAGTCCACGAAGAAGATCGCGGTCGCCGGGGCCACCGGGCGTCTGGGCAGCCACGTCGTACGGATCCTCACCGAGCACGGCCACGAGGTCGTCGCGATCTCCCGCTCGGCGGGCGTCGACATCGTCACCGGTGAGGGCCTCGCGGACGCGCTGGCCGGGGTCGACATCGTCATCGACACCGCGAGCACCCCCTCGCCCGTGGAGCAGGACGCCGTCGACTTCTTCACGGCCTCGGCGGCCAACCTCCACGAGGCGGGCGGGAAGGCCGGGGTCGAGCGGATCGTGTCGGTGTCCATCATCGGGATCGACGCGTCGACCGGCGGCTACAACCTGGCCAAGGTCGTCCACGAGAAGGCCCTGCTCGCCGGCCCGCTGCCGGTCCAGATCCTGCGTGCGGCGCAGTTCCACGAGTTCGTCGAGCTGCTGGTGAGCTGGGGCCGCCAGGGCGACACCGCGTACGTGCCGCAGATGCGCACCCAGTTGGTCGCCTGCTCGGCCGTCGCGCAGGCCCTCGTCGACCTGGCCGAGGGTCCGGCGCCCGAGGCGGGTGCCGCGGCGGCGCCGTTCCCGGAGATCGCCGGGCCGCGCGAGGAGAACCTCGCCGCGGTGGCGAAGCTGGTCTTCGCGCGGCGCGGCGAGACCGTCGAGGTGATCGAGGTCAGCTCCCCCGACACTCCCGACCGCGAGCTGCTGGAGAGCGGCGCCTTGCTCCCGGGCGCGGACGCGAAGCTCGCCGGCCCGGCGTTCGCGGACTGGCTGGCCGCCTCCTCCTGACCCGGCCGGGTCGCGCGGTCGGGGACCGCGCGGCCGTCGGCTACGTGGCCCGCACCCGTGCGGCCCCCGGCCGCGCGGCGCATGCCGCGCGGTCAGGATGCCGACGGGCCGGCACTCGCGTCAGCGGCGCAGGGTGTCGGCCCAGTTCGCGGGTACGCGCCCGGCCGGGCCGGGCGCCGGCTGGTCCTCCGGGTGGCTCTCCGGCGGCGCCAGATCGGGCCCCGACTCGTACATCTCGGACGTCTCGTAGTTCCAGAACCAGGCCTCGCCCGGCTCGAAGCTGCGGACGACCGGGTGCCCCGTCGCCTTGAAGTGCGCGGTGGCGTGCTTGGCGGGCGAGGAGTCGCAGCAGCCGACGTGCCCGCACTGGGCGCAGCGGCGCAGGTGGAACCACCAGCCGCCGGTGGCGTCGCACTCACTGCATCCGGTGCCGCTCGGTTCGGCGGTGGGGTCGACTCCGGCGGGCGATGTCATGGCGACTCCTCGGGTGTCTCGCGGGTCCCGGTCTCAGGCCCGGTCTCGGTCTCCGCCCCGGGCGCGGGCCCGGTCTCGGGCCCCGTCTCGGACCCTGACTCCGTCTCGGTCCCGGTGTCCGGTGCGGTCAGCGGCAGACGTACCTGGAACGTCGTGTCGCCAGGTGCGGATACCACGTGCAGGCTCCCGTGATGCTTGTTGACCACGATCCGCCACGAGATCGCGAGCCCGAGCCCCGTGCCCTCGCCGACCGGCTTGGTGGTGAAGAAGGGGTCGTAGATGCGCTCCCGGATCTCCGGGTCGATCCCCGGCCCCGTGTCGTGGAACTCGACGAGGAGCTGGTCGCGGTCGTGGGTGGTGCGCACGGTCAGCGTGCCCTCGCCGTCCATCGCCGCGACGGCGTTGTCGATGAGGTTGGTCCACACCTGGTTCAACTCGCCCGGGTACGCCGGGACCCGCGGCAGCGACCGGTCGTAGTCCTTCTCGACGCGGATGCCGGAGCCGATCTTCCTGCCGAGCATCGTCAGCGTGCTGTCCAGGAGTTCGTGGACGTCGGCGTCCTGGGACGGCGCGCGGTCGAGCTGCGAGTACTGCTTCGCCGCGTCGACGAGCTGCGAGATGCGGGTCGTCGAGTCCTCGATCTCCGCCATCAGCAGCTCGGTCTCGACGGTGTAGTTGAGCCACCGAATCGCGCCTTCGAGGATCTGCTCGTCCACCGCTGCCGCGACGTTCTCCAGCCAGTCGACGTCGAGTCCGGCCTGTACGAACGTCGGTGCGATGTTCCAGCCTTCGGCGATGCCGTGGTCGTCGAGCCAGTCGGTGAGGGCGTCCTCGCGGTCGCTGGCCTCGATCGGGCTGAGCGGCGTCGCCTTGGAGACCTGTTCGGCGGTGCGCTCCTGGATCTCGACCAGCGTCGCCAGCGTCTCGCGCTTGTACGGTCCGGACGCGATGGCCTTCAGCTTGTGCCGCATCCCGGCGACGCGCTCGCGCAGGGCCGAGGTCGCGCGTACGGCCGCCGCGGCGGGGTTGTTCAGCTCGTGCGTGAGCCCCGCCGACAACGAGCCGAGGGCGAGCAGCCGTTCGCGCTGGCCGACGACCTGCTGTGTGCTCTGGTTGCCGAAGAAGAGCCCCTCCAGCAGGTGCACGGCCATCGGGAACCAGTCGCGCATGACCGCGGCGAAGGTCTCGGCGGGCAGGATGAAGAGGCGTGACTGCTCGGGCACCCGGCACGAACCCTGGTAGTGCGCCCGGGTGGGGTCGGTGGCGTACGCCTGGAAGGCCCCGGCGTACGCCCCGCGGTCCGAACTGCGGGTGACCTCCAGGTCGTCGGCGCCGACCCGGCGCGAGAGCACGAGGGTGCCTTCGAGCAGGACGTAGAAGCATGTCGCCGGCTCGCCCTCGCGGTAGAGGTAGCCGGGCTCGAACCGCTCCACGCGCCCTTCGGCGCACAGTCGGGCCAGTTGCTCGTCGGTCAGCTTCTCGAAGAGGAACAGGGTGCTGAGCTCTTCGACTTCACAAGGCATCGGCACGCCGGTCACGACAGTTCCTCCCCGTTCACGACTGCTCCAGGTAGCGGTGGACGAGCATCACGGCCATGGCTCCCTCTCCGACGGCGGAGGCGACACGCTTGGCGGACTCGGAGCGCGCGTCGCCCGCCACGAACACGCCGGGCACGTTGGTCTCCAAGTGGTACGGCGGACGGTCCAGTTCCCAACCGCTGGGCTCCTGACCGCCGATGGTCAGGTCCGGGCCGGCCACGATGAACCCGCGCGGGTCACGGGTCACCGTCCCCTCCAGCCAGTCGGTGAGCGGGGCGGCGCCGATGAACACGAACATCCACTGCGCGTCCACGAGTTCGGTCTGCCCGGTGGCCACGTCGCGCAGCGTGAGCTGTTCGAGGTGGTCCGAGCCGTGGGCCGCCTCGACGACGGTTCCGGTGCGCACGCTGATGTTGGGCGCCTGCTCGATCTGCTGGATCAGGTAGTGCGACATCGACGCGGAGAGCGAGGGCCCGCGTACGAGCAGGGTCACCGACTTGGCGCCGCGCGCGAGGTACATCGCGGCCTGCCCGGCGGAGTTGGCGCCGCCGACGATGTAGACGTCCTCGCCCGAGCAGGCGGCGGCCTCGGTCAGCGCGGAGCCGTAGTAGACGCCGCACCCCGTCAGCGGCGCCAGCCCCGGCACCTCCAGCTGGCGGTACGACACGCCGGTCGCCAGGATCACGCTGTGCCCCGAGATGACGGACCCGTCCGCGAAGCGCACGCCGCGCGACGAACCGGTCACCTCCAGCCCGGTGACCTCGCGCGCGGTCAGGATCTCCGCACCGAACTTGGTGGCCTGCCGCCGCGCCCGGTCGGTGAGCTGGGCGCCCGACACGCCGTCCGGGAAGCCGAGGTAGTTCTCGATCCGGGAGCTCTGCCCGGCCTGCCCGCCGGTGGCCGAGCGCTCCACCAGGACGGTCCGCAGCCCCTCCGACGCCCCGTACACCGCCGCACCGAGCCCGGCCGGGCCGCCGCCGATGACGATCAGGTCGTAGAAGTCCTCGGTCGGCATGGTGGCCAGCCCCACCTGCGCGGCGAGGTCGGGTTCCGCGGGCTCCACCAGCGTGGTGCCGTCCGGGGTGATCACCAGCGGCAGGCGCTCGCTGTCCGCCTGGGCGGCGGTCAGCAGCCGCTGCCCCTCGGGCTCGTCGCAGGAGTACCAGCGGTACGGCACCTGGTTGCGCGCGAGGAACTCGCGTACCGCCGACGACTGCGCCGACCAGCGGTGGCCGACGACCTTGGTGGTCGGCACCTGCTTGTGGTCGGAGGCTCGCCACGCCGCGAGCAGGTCGTCGAGGACCGGGTACAGCTTCTCCTCGGGCGGGTCCCAGGGTTTGAGCAGGTAGTGGTCGAGGTCGACCACGTTGATCGCGTCGATGGCGGCGTTGGTGTCGGCGTACGCGGTGAGCAGCACGCGTCGCGCGCTCGGGTAGATGTCGACCGCCTGCTCGAGGAACTCGATGCCGTTCATCTGCGGCATGCGGTAGTCGGCCAGGATGACCGCCACCAGGTCGCCGCGCAGCTTGAGCTCGCGCAGCGCGTCCAGGGCCGTCGCGGCCGATTCGGCGCGCACGATCCGGTACATCCCGCCGTACCGCCGCCGCAGGTCGCGGGCAACAGCACGGGAAACGCCCGGATCGTCGTCCACGGTCAGAATCACTGTCTGCCGTGAGCCTGCTGTCTCTGCCACGCCTCTCCCACCCGAATTGCTCGATAGTCGCTCGATCCGACGTCGCCCGGCACCGAGAGTCACCGGCACACCCCCAACGCCCACTCATCGTATTGGCGCACGTTCGATCATGCAGTTCCGTGGGCGTACCGCTTGTTTGCCGGTCGCGCACCGGCCGGGGGCGGGGTCCCGGGAGGCTACTTCCCGGCTGCCCGGGCGACGTTACGGGCCCACAGGACCAAGGGGATCTGGAGGGGCACGCGGGCGATGGCCGCGGCCCGCAAGGTCGCGGGGCGGCGGCGCCAGTTGTACGCCATCTGGACGTTGGCGGGCGTGACGGCGACGAAGAACCCGGCGGCGGCGTAGGCGCTCATCCGGCGGGTCCTCGGCACCGCGATACCGACGGCGAGCGCCAGTTCGACGGCTCCGCTGACCTGGGTCCAGGTACGCGGCTTCCCCGGCAGCTGCCGCGGGATGACCGCGTCGAACTGGGACGGGGCGGCGGCATGGGCGACGGCGGCACCGGCGAGCAGTCCGGCGAGCAGGCGGGCGGATCGTTCATTGCTGGGCACGCGGCGGCCTCCGGGGCCTCGGGTCAACTGGGTCAACTGCGGCAACTAGGGCAACTGGGGAAGCCGGAGTAGCCGCCCACGGACAGTCACACTATTTGATGGCAAGTCAATAGCACCCTGCCCGTGCCGCCCGGCCCCGGCACACCCCACTGTCCCTGGATGTCGCAGGAGTCCTCTGATACCACCGGAACACCCGTCCCGGGATCGCCACCGTCCAGGAGGTACCACGCATGGGCCGCTTCACCCGCGAGGAACTGCAAGGCGCTCTCTCCCACTACAACTCGGTCGTCGCCACATGCGTCGAGTCGGGCGACTGGACCGCGTTCGCGGACCTGTTCACCGAGGACGTCGTCTACACCGAGCACGCGTACGGCGTGTTCACCGGCCGCGAGGCCGTCCGGTCGTGGATCAAGGAGGTCATGGCGCCGTTTCCGACGATGCGCTTCCCGCAGGACTGGGTCGCGTACGACGAGGAGAACGGCGCCATCGTGCTCGGCCTGCGCAACGTGCTGCCGCATCCCACGGACGCGGGGGTCGAGTTCGGGTTCGCGAACTGGACCCGGCTGGTGTACGCGGGAGACGGCCTCTTCTCGTCCGAGGAGGACTGCTACAACCCGGCCCGTGACGCGCCCGCGGCGATAGGCGGCTGGCTGGAGGCCGGCGGCAAGCCCGCCAAGGAGATCGTCACCCACGACGAGCGCGCCCTGTGACGGCACCCCCTCGGCTCGGTGAGCCTCGCCCCCGCGCAATCGGGTGAGCCTCGCCCCCGCGCAGTCGCCGAGATCCGCGGACTCCGCCCCGAGTCGGGGCGGAGTCCGCGGATCTCGGCACGTTGCCCGTGAACTGGGGTCGGCGGATCTCGGCGCGTTTGGCCGGTGAACTGTGGCAGAGACGACTGGTAGAACGGGCCGGGCAAGCTTCGGGGAGGCGCTTCGGCGGTGTCCCCGACGGCACACGGACTGCACGGGAGCGGGACAGAACTTTGACGGACAAGCTCAGGGCCACGCGTGACACGGCGGACAAGCAGCTGGAGTTCCTTGCGGCGAAGGTCGTCGGGCGCAGACTCACCCGAGGCACGCGCGAAGAACTCGGCTGGCTCGCCGAACTGTTGCGGGCCGAAGGACGCGAGTGCGAGCCGATCCAGTTCGCGACCGTGCAACGCCCGCACTCCGGCCATCTCCCGGTGCGGGAACTGGACTTCGACCTGATCGACGCCGCGTTGCACGCCGGGGTGCCGTTCGCCCCGCCCCCGCCCGGAACGGTGGTCAGTCTGCGGGCCTGGGCGGACCGGGCGCAGCGCGGCGGCCTCGTCACCCTCGCCGCGGATCCGCGGTTTCGCCCGCTGTTGCGCGAGGCGATCTTCTATCGGCCGGGTGAGCTCTTGGCCTTGGGCCGGCCCGGGAGCGTGCTCAGCGACCACGACGGTCTGGCCGATGCGGTGCTGGGCGCACCCGGACTGCTCGGCGTCGTCCAGGAGGCCGTCGTGTCGTGGGCGGAAGGGGTACGCGCCGGCAGCCTGCCGATCCTGCACGAGGCCGTGTACTTCCTGGACGTGCTGGGACCGGCCCGACTGGCCGAGGCGTGCCCGGAACTCCGTTCCACCGTGGCCGAGTTGCTCACCGCGGACATCGCCGAGGCCGTCGCGACGACGTGGCGTGGCGGGCTCGTCGACGAGTTGGGCGACCCCGCTCTCGACCGGTTCGGCTCCTTCTGGTCCAACGACGATGCCTTCCGCATGGAACCCGAGGACGGGGCGGACGAGGACTCGTTCGTGGTCGCGAACAGCGGACGCGCCACGGTCTTCGGTCCGCGTGGCGTGGTCGCCGGGCCGCTGTACCTCCGGTTCCCCGCGGAGCCGGGGTCGTCCACCACATCGGATCGTTTCCGGTACGCGCACGGGCAGTTCACGGCATCGGCTCCCCCGGCCGACGATGTGTCGCCCACTGTGCTGCTGCCGGGCGCGACGGCTCCGGCGATGCTGCGGCGCGGCCACGACGGCTGGTGGGAACTGCGCGACACGAAGGACGTGGTGGTGGGCCGCTGGTACCAGGGGGCGTCCCGGCCGACCCGTGCGGCGGGTACCCACGGCGTCGGGCGCCGACGGCACCGCTGGGCGGCCGGCAGCACGCTCGTTCCTCCGCCGCAGGTCTGGGGACGGCTGGTCCCGCGGGACGCGGCGGGCTCTCGGCTGCTCCGCGGAGCGGACGCCGCCCTGGCCGCTCGTGCCCTGGACTCGGTCGACGACCGACTCGCGGATCTGATCACCGGAATCGGACGCCGTATCCCGGTCGGGGACCATTCGCACGAGGTCGACGACTGCTTCGACGGACTGCGCGCGGTGTTGGAGCCGCTGTTCCCGGGCGTGGTGTCGGACGGTCTCCTCGACGGCATCGCCGGGACGGTCTGGTCGGCGGTGGAATGCCGGGTGCTGAGTGCGCGTCACATCGGGCCGCCGGCGTCCGGGAGCGACGGTGACGCCCCCGGCGGCGCGGCCCTGCGCCTGCGCGACGACCCGTCTCCCTACCCGATCACGGACGCGGGCGACCTGCGGGCGCGCATCTTCACCGAGATGCAGGAGATGTTCTTCCGGCTGAGTCGGGTGGCCGACAAGTGTGCGGACCCGGAGGTCGCCACACCGCCGTTGACCGTGCGGCTGGCGAACGCCCGCGGGTGGGAGAGCTCACTGGGTCGCCTGGGCTGCCGCGCGCTGCGGACCGCGCTCTCCCCGACGGCGCCGAATCAGCGCAGCAGGGAACTGGAGGCCGACCATGTGCGTGCGTGGGGCGGACCGGCGCTGTGCGACCCGGCGGGGCGCTGGCGAACCTTGTCGCTGCGCCTGGACGTGGGCACCGTTCCCCGCGAAGGGGAGGTCTGCCGGACGAAGCGCGGCTGTCTGATCGCGCTGCAGCGACCGCACGGGAGCCAGTCGGTCATCGCCGCGATCGAGTACGCGGCGGACGGCGTCTTCGATGAACGGCCGTTCGGTGTGGTCGAGTCGCAGCGCGTGTGCGCGGGTTGGGGCGGCGCCGACCGCGTCGCGGCGTTCCTGCGCCTGCTCGACGCCCGGGGGTCCGCGCCGTGGCCCGGGGCGTCGATCCGGGCATTCGGCGAGGCCACCGGCCTGTCCGTCGAGGAGGCGTCCCTCCTGGCGGTCGGCTTCGATCCCTACGACGCGTACTTGATCGGCCGTGGGGCGCACGGCATGCCGGGGCCTCTCGTCGAACGGAGCGGCCTGAGCGAGGAGCGCCTGAAGGAGGCGGGCAGGTTCCTCGCCCGGCACGCGACCGTCAACCAGCGCCTGGAGGTCCCCGAGTTGTTGATGCCGGACGATCCGGCGGACGTGTGGGCCGACCGGCTGAACGCCGAGCGGGCGGCGGAATGGTGGAACGCGAACGTGCGGACGCCCGCGGACGGGACGGCACCGAGCACATGACGGCCTGACCGCCTGACCGCCTGACCACCTGGCGGCCGCAGTCGCCACGGGCCGCGGCCGTTGCTGCGCTCGCTGCCTTCCGGACCAGGCGCGCCCATCAACTGCCTTCGCGCATCGCGGAGTAGCGGGCCAACGCGACCTCGCGCTCCTCGGCGTGGTCGACGATCCGTTCCGGATAGCCGGTCGGCAGGCCGTCCTTGAGCTTCCACGGCTCGTGGACGGCCGCCCCCGGGATACCGCGCAACTCCGGGACGTACTTGCGCACGTAGTCGCCGTCCGGGTCGAACTTGCGGCCCTGGGTGACCGGATTGAAAACGCGGAAGTACGGCGCCGCGTCCGTACCGCAGCCCGCGACCCACTGCCAGCCGTGGCTGTTGGACGCGAAGTCGCCGTCCGCGAGCCGGTGCATGAAGTGCCGGGCGCCGCGCGTCCATTCCTGGTGCAGGTCCTTGACGAGGAACGACGCGACGACCATGCGGACGCGGTTGTGCATCCACCCCTCGGCAAGGAGCTGCCGCATCCCGGCGTCCACGAACGGGTATCCGGTGCGGCCTTCCCGCCAGGCGTCGAACTCCTCCTCGGCGTCCGCGCCTTGGTCGTAGGGCATGGTCTTGAACCGCGTGTCGAGGTAGTCGCGCCCGCTCTCCGGCCGGTGCCACAGCACATCGGCGTAGAACTCCCGCCAGGCGAGCTCGGACCGGAACTTCGCGGCCCCGGCCGCAGGGCCGTCGGTCTCGGCGAGGATCGTCCGCGGATGGATCTCGCCGAATTTGAGGTGCACGGAGAGGCGGGACGACCCCGGCAGATCGGCGCGGTCGCGCAACTCCGCATAGTCGGCGAGGCCGTTGTCGCGGAATGCGGCCCAGTGGTCGTACGCGGCCTCCGCCCCCGCCGGCGGCAACTGCGGTACGCCGGAGTCTGGTTCCTCCGGCAGCCCACCACTGGACGCCGACGCCCACGCGACCCCCTCGGGGACCGGCAGCGGGTCCCGCCGGCCGTGGTCGGTCCAGGCGCGCAGGAACGGCGTGAACACCCGGTAGGGCGTACCGTCGCCCTTGGTCACGCGCCCGGGAGCGACGGCGTAGGGCGAGCCGGTGCGGACGAACGGGACTTCGCCGAGGGCCCGTTGCACCGCATCGTCACGCGTCCGGCCGTACGGCCCGAAGTCGGCGGCGGCGTGGACCTGTTCGGCCCGCGCCTCGGCGGCCAGGCGGGGCAGCTCGGCGGACGGGTCGCCGTACCGCACGACCAGGCCCCCGCTGCCCTGGCCGCGCAGTGCTTCGTCGAGGGCGCGCAGCGACCGGGCGAGGTACGCGCGCCGTGCCGGGCCCGCAGGTTTCCACAGCACCGGGTCGACGACGAAGACGGGCAGCACGGGCCCGCTGCCGTGGTCGCCGGTCCCCGGGGCTCCGGTGCCGGCGGCGGCGTGCAGAGCGGGGTTGTCCGCGAGCCGGAGGTCACGGCGGAACCAGAGGAGGCGTACGGCGGCCATCCGGCGACGCTAGCTTGACTTCAAGTTCACTTCAACTTCTACGTTGATCGTGTCACCCGGATCCACCGAAGGGGGCACCTCGCGATGACCGTGAAGGACTACCCGACAGAAGAACTGGCCCGCCAGCCGATCGGTTACTGGGCGGGCGTGGCCCACCAGGCCGTGGTTGCGTACACGAAGAGGACTCTGGAGAAGGAACAATTGACCCAGCCGCAGTGGTGGGTCGTGAATCTGGTGGGCGAGTCGCCCGGCACCTGGACCCGCGACACGATCGCCGAGCAGCTGTCGCTCTTCGCCGACCCGGGTCTGTCCTTTACTCCCCTGTACGCGCAGTTGTTCTCGCGAGGCTGGCTCGACGAGTCCGCCGACGGCACGCTGCACCTCACAGAAGAGGGCACCACCGGCCTCGCCCGCACCCACACCCGCGTCGTGCGGGCCAACGCACGCATCCACGAGGGAATCACGGAAGAGGAGTTCCTCGGCGCGCTGGCGGTCCTCCGCCGGATGATCGACAACACGGGCGGCGACAGCGACGTGCCGTGGTGGGCGTCGGACCTGGAACTGGTGGGTCGGGCGTCCCCGTACCTGATGGGGCTCCACGAGCGGGACCTGTAGTCCCGAATGTCCGGCCGGCTCGACCGGCGTCGGCACCGGCGCGCAGGAAGCGCACGTGCCGCCGCCTAGAGCGTCGACCAGGCCCGCCGGGTGAGCCGCCGCAGGTCACGGTCGAACTCACCCGGCCGGCCCGACCTTTCACCCAGCTTCCCCCGCCGGGTCGCGTTGCCCGCCGGTGGCGGCCAGCAGGCGTGTCTTCAGTTCGTCGAAGTCGGCACTGTTGAACTCGTACGGCATGGTCCCGATCGACTCGTAGTCCTGGTACGTCGTGAACGGTGTCACCGTCAGGCACAGCACCTCGCCGTCCGACGACCGCCACTCCATGCCCGTCTCGTAACCCTTGTCCGCCGGGAGTTCACGGCACGGAGTGGAACCGGACGAGACCTCGAACCGCGCCGTGACCCGCCAACGGGCCTCCGGGGACAGGCAGTCCACCGAACTCGGCAGGCGCCCGCCGACGAGCGAGCCCTCGAACGCGGCCAGGCACAGTCCCTCCTGCCCGCTCTGCGCGTCGACGTCGTCGAGCGGCATCGCGAACCGGTAGACCGGGTAGGCCGCGACCGCGGCGACCGCGACGGCCCACAGGGCGACCCAGCCGAGCCCGGAGCGCTTGCGCGACGGGGACCGGTGTCCATGACCGTGCGGGCGGTCGGGCGGCTGGGGGCTTTCGGCGTACGGACTTCCCTGAACCGGAATCGCCATGCGCGGCACCATATACAGCCGACCCCCACCAAGGGAATGGTCCAGACCAAATTGGTATGGACCTCTTTGTGCACGGTGTCCAGCGAACCGCCAGAGGCTCCCTTCGCATCGCGGCCGCAGCCGTATCGGGTACGGGCCGCACCTGCCGATCGGTAGGTACCGCTTGACGAACTCATCAGCCAGATCAGCCAGTTGCGCACGCACCCAGCTAATTGACCGACCGGGTCCCCAATGCCGCGTCCAACTGACCGAAGTACGTGGCGGTCGGGCACGGGATGGGTTCGAGGTGTGGGTATGGGGCCTGGCTCCGGGGGCGGCCCTCGGGGTACGGCGACACGGGCCGTCACGGTGCCGCTTGGACGGGTTTGTCCTGGTGATCATGGAAAGGTAGGCAGCCCCGAAGGGAGACATCTCGATGCTCAAGGCAGGTCTGGCCATCGCCGCTTCCGCGGTTGCGGTCGTGGCGATCGGTGCGGTCGTCGCGGCTCCGCTGGCGGAGCGCCGGCTGAACGGACGGCACGAGCAGGAGTCGACGTACCGCACCGGGCGCGACGCGAAGGCCGGCCACGCCTCGGTGCCCGAGTGGCTGCCCGACGACGCGACCGGCGTGCGCTACAAGATGCGGACCACGGGTGGCGACCGGCTGCTGGTGGCGAACCTCAAGGCGGGCCGCCCGCCGGTGGGGTGCGTACCGGCGGACGAACACGTACGGCCCGAGCTGACGGCCGGGTGGTTCCCGAAGGGCGTCATGCACAAGGCGAACCTGAAGTGCGGGATGTACTCGGGGTACGCCGACGGGAACAAGTTCGTCGCGTGGCAGCGGGACGGCGGCCGACGAAATGCCGACCCGTCGGGCCCCTCGAAGCCGTCGATCCGGGCGGACCGCTGACCTGACAGCGGGCCTGCCTGCCCGTCGGGCATCGGAGCGGCGGGGCCGCCGGGGCGGGCCACGGCACTCCGATGCCCGCGCGACCTGCCCGCACCCCCGTGGCGGGCCGACTGCGCAGGCCCACAATAGAACAGGTTCTACGTTCAGGAAACCGTTCGGTTACCGGTCCCTCGGCACGCCTCCCGCGCGTCCGCCCCCGCCCGGCCGGGCCGGGACGGTGGATCCGCTGGTCAGCGGCCCAGCAGGTGGTTCTCGCGGATGAGCCGGCAGATCGCGGTGAGGCGCAGCACGGCGAAGTCGTAGCCGACGGGTTCGCGCCAATTGGACTCTGCGACAACGTCCGTAAACCTCAGGGCGTAGTCGGCCAGGTCCATAAAACGACGGTATCCCCGCGTGCCACTCCGGTCCGGGAGGACACCGATGCGATCATCGGGGCCATGAGCGACGACCAGTGGTACTACTGCATCAAGCACAGCACCGTGGAGCAGGGAGCCGGCTGCCGTGCGAACGACCGGCTCGGCCCGTACCCGACCCGCGAAGCGGCGGCACATGCACTCGAGTCCGCGTCGCAGCGGACGCGCGAGGAAGACCGCAAGGACGAGGACTGGGACAACTGAGGACCGGGACGACTGAGAGCCCAGGACACTCGCGGACCCCGGACAACCGGGCCCGAAACCGCTCGGAACTGCCCGGACTCCGCAGGGCTGACGGGAAACGCAGAACCCCGGGACCGTCTAGGCCCGGGGCTGAAGTGCACTGGACTGCGGCGCACTGAGCTCCCGCGCACCGGACCGCCGAGCAGCCGGATCTCTGGGCCTCTGGGCCTCGGCACCCGCTGCCGTGACGCGGGCGGCCCGCCCCTGCCGTCGGGGACCGGCGACACGACCGCGAAGGTACGGTCGTCGGGCGGGCCGCCTCTTCTGGGTAGCCACCATGGGGCCGCATCCATGTGGCTGCCACCGGCAGCTGTCTTGGGGAAGCCCCGCACCGGGTGCCGGTGCGTCTCCCGATGGCCTCAGGCCACCGGGGCGAAGGCCTCCGGGTCCGTGGCGGTCTCTTCCTCGGAAGACGTCTCGGCGTGCACGGGTTCGCGCGGCGGCTTGGTGGAGCGGCCGTCCATGAGTCGGGCGAGGCCGTCGATCACCCTGGACTGCGGGTCCGACGCCACGTGCACGGGCATCCCGGTCGCGGCCCCGATCATCGCGTCCAGCCCGGGGATGTGCGCCCCGCCGCCCGCGACGGTTATGCCGCGGTCGGCCAAGTCGACCACCAGGTCCGGCGGGGACCGGCGCAGTACGCCGGTGATGCCGTCGAGCAGCGAGGCCAGCGGGTTGCAGATGATGTCGCGTACGCCCGCCGACTCGACGGCCAGCGTGCGGGCCAGGCCGGTGGCGACGTCCTTGCCGATGACCGTGATGACCTCGTCGACGTCGAGCCGGGCGTAGATCTCCCGAATCGCGCCGGTGGGCATGACGACCCCGTGCCGCGCGCGCAGGTGCTCGGCGATCGCGTGGTCGATGGCGTCGCCGCCGACCGGAAGGATCGACGCCGCGACCACGGCGCCGAGCGACAGCACCGCGATCTGCGTGGTGGCCGCGCCGCAGACCACGACCATGGCCGCCTCGGGGAGGTCGACCGGCAGGCCGCAGCCGACGGCCGCCGCCACCGGGATGTCGACCAGCTCGACGCGCCGTACGCCCAGCCCGGCCAGCGACGCGACGGCCGCCTTGCGGGTGAGCGGGCCGCTGTCGTGCGGTACGCCGACCACCGCTCGTACGCCGCCGGGTCTGCGCCAGATCGGCGCCACCCGGCGGTCCACCAACTGGCGCAGCATCGACTGCGCCAGCTCGGCGTCCACGACGGTGCCGCTCGAGATCGGGCGCGCGACGCGGATATGGTCCGGTGACCGGCCGACCATCCGGGCCGCGACCGATCCGACGGCGACCAGTCCTCCGGTGCGGGTGTCCACCGCGGCGAGACTGGGTTCGTCCACGACCAGGCCGTCGTTCTTGAGGTAGACGCGGGTCCGGGACGCCCCCAGGTCCACGGCCACATGACAACGCCGCAAAGCGGCAGGATCGACTCCCACTGCATCCTCCGTTTCGTCCGGGCGTGTTCGACGGAGCCGGAACCTCGCTTGGACTGCGGATCAGGCTCCATCGTGTGCAGCTTGCGCGGCGGTCCGCGCGTCTACTGGGCCGGTCGGGTGACGACACACCGTTGGCGGGTGCCGGGTCGGCGGCAGCCGGGGGCATCGCGAGGAACCGAAGAGTTGGACGACGGCCCGCGGTTCGACCGCTCGGGGTACGCGGGCCCCCGGTGCGATGGCGCGCGGTACGTCGACTCGCGGTACGACGGGGCGCGGTACGACGGGGCGCGACATGTCGACTCGCGGTACGTCGGCCCATCGGGCGGCCGACCCGCGATGATCACAGCTGATCGTGCACGGACGCCTTCCGGCGGGCACCTCGATCGTTTTCGGTCAGCAGGTCGCTCGATACGGTACGGAACCGTCAACCCGCCATCTCCCTCCACCAATGTGGTGAAATCGCCCCCGGTAGGAACGCCGCTGTGCGAGAGTCGGTGCGGCGACACGGAAGCGGGCGTAGGCGGGTGGATGCACGAGCGGCCGGAGTTCGACGCGGCGGATCTGTCGGCGATGATGACGAGGGTGGCCCGGCTGAGGTCCGAGGTCGACGACCTGCTCACGACGTACACCGCGCAGGAGTCCACACGCCGGGCGCACGTCTGCGAGTTGCTGTCGTCGAGCCTTGAGGAGTCGCTGGACCATCTCGCGCAACTGTGCGCGCCGGTACGCGAGGACGCCACCGCCCGCGACCGCGACGCGTGGCCGCACGAGACGTACCGGCACGGAACGCACGCGTTCCCGGCGGTCCCCGAGGTCTTCCGGTCGCAGCGCTACCTGCGTCCGCGCCTGATCGACACCGTGGTCGGCGACACCCTGGTGCCGGCACGCCCGGCGGCACCGCGCGACCTGCTGCTGCCGCCCGACGAGCCGGTACGCGGTCGCGGTCACGAGGACCTCGTGTCCCGCGCCGTGCCCGCGCCGCGGGCGCACGCCGGGCTCATCGCGAGCGCGGAATGGCACCTGGACACCGATGAGATCCGCTGGTCCGACGAGATGTACCTGCTGTTCGACCGCGATCCGGTGGCGGGCCCGGTACGCCTCGACGACCTCCCCCGCCATGTCCTGCCCGGCGACCTCCCCGAGGTCGAGGCCCTGGTCGGCGAGTTGCTCAACGAACTCGTGCCTGCCGAGGCGGAGTTCCGCGTACTGCGCGCGGACGGCACGACCCGTTCGCTGCACCTGATCGGCGAACCGGTGCTGGACGCCGACGGAACGCCGCGCAGTGTGTGGGCCATCCTCCGGGACGTCTCCGAACTGCGCTGGACGCAGGCCGCGTTGACCGAGGCACGCGAGCAACTGCTCGTACAGCGGCAACTCGCCCAGGCCGAGCACCGCATCGCGGCGGAACTCCAGCGCGCGGTCATGCCGCGCTGGACCCGGGCCATCGCGCTGCCCGGACTCGACGTCGCCACCCGCTACTTCCCCTCCGACGGCCTCCGGGTGGGCGGCGACTGGTACGACGGCATGGCCCTCCCGGACCGCACGGTCCTGGTCAGCATGGGCGACATGGCCGGGCACGGTCTGGCCGCCGCGGCCGGGATGACCACGCTGCGCAGCGCCCTCGAAGGGTTCGCGATCACCGGTGCCCCGCCCGGCGAAATGCTGTACTGGCTCAACCGCCTGGTCCTGCACGCCATGCCCGCCGAGGCCGTCGCGACCGCGCTGTGCGGCCGGTACGACCCCGACCGCCGGGTGCTGACCATGGCCCGCGCCGGCCATCCGCCGCTGCTGCTCTTCCGCAACGGCCACGGTTCGATCCCGAACATGCCGGGCGGCATCCTGCTGGGTGTGCACGACGAACCGCGCTACGAGGAGCTCCGCCTCGAACTCCGGGCCGGAGACCTGATGTTGCTGTTCACCGACGGCCTCGTGGAGCGCCGCGGGATCGACATCGACGACTCGATCCGGTCGCTGCTCTCCCTCGCTCCGCTGCTCACCGGGGCCGACGCGCGCTCGTGCGTGGACATCGTGGTGAGCCGCCTGGGCCACACTGATTACGAGGACGACGCCTGCGTCATGGCGTTGCGCGTGACCTAGGCCCACGAGCGGCACATAGCACAGATGCACGTGTGACTCAGCATGCGTGACCTGGGCGCGCGGGACGCCACTGCCCGAAGGCGACGTGGGTAAGCCCGAGACGCGAGCAGGCGAGCAGGCGAGCAGGCGAGCAGGCGAGCAGAGGGGAGACGGGCAGGCGGGGAGACGGGCAGGGCCCAAAACCGTACCGGGGCCGACGCCCGGCTATGCCGTCGTCGGCCCCGTCGGCCCCCCGCCTTCGGCGATCTCCTCGTGAAGGCTTCTGATCTCCGGCACGTCCTTGTACCGCCCGGTCAGCTTCTGCATGTCCCCGAGCCGGTCCCACGTGCGGTGCGACGAGACCTCGCGTGTGGAGCGGATGGCGAGCCGGGCGTACTGCGCGCCCGCGTCGGCCTGGCCGTCGAGGAGGTACGCGGACGCCAGCGAGATCAGGTCGAACGTCTGCGATCGCTGATGGCCCTGCGCCCGCAACTCCATGGCCTTCTGGGCGTGTTCCTGCGCGAGGCGGACCGCCGACGGGTCGGTGTCGGCCAGGGTGCGGTACACCAGTGCCTGCATGCCGTGCAGGTCCGCGCTGTCGAAGAAGGCGATCCAGTCCGGGTCTTCCTGCGGCTGCGCACGTGTGAACTCGCGTTCGGCCAGGCCGAGCGTACGCCGGCACTCGACCGACTGCCCGAGTGCCGCCTGCGCCCACGCCTCCACCGTGTGGAACATCGCCCGCGTGGTCGGCGTCGCCCGCTCCCCCGCCGTGCGCTGGGCCAGTTCGATGAGCGACAGCGCGTCGCGCGCCCGCCCCAGATGCACCATCTGCCGGGCCGCACGCGACAATGCCTCGGCCGCACGCGGTAGGTCGCCCGCCTCGCGGGCCGCGTGCGCGCCGATGACGAAGTAGTTCTGCGCGGTGGGGTTCAGGCCCACGTCGTGCGACATCCAGCCGGCCAGTACGGAGAGGTTCGCCGCCACCGCCCATAGACGCTGTTTAACGGCTCCCGGGTTATCCGCGGTCAGCAGGTTGCCGACCTCGTTGAGCTGGCCGACGACGGCCTTGCGTTGGAGGCCGCCGCCCCGGTTCGCGTCCCACGCGCGGAAGACGGTGACCGCGTGTTCGAGCGCGGCGACCTCCTCCGAGCCCACGGGGCCCGCGTCGATGGGAGCGTACGCGGCACGTGCGCCGAACGCGTTGGCGCGCGGCACCGCCGTGGCGGCGCCGGCGCCCGGCGCGGACTTGGCCGTGCCGAGCCAGCGGTCGAAGTTGGTGACAAGCACGGGGCCCGCGACCAACGCGAATCCCGTTCCGACGAAGCCACGCCGATTGAGCATGAGGTCCATTCCCGTGAACTCGGTCAAGGCGTCCACGGTGCGCTTGGTGCTCCACGGCAGTTCCTCGGGAACGGCTGGTACGTGGTGCCTGGGGCGCCCGGTGAGGCCAAGATCCTCGGAGGTGACAACACGTCCGAGTCGCTCGGTGAACAGCGCCGCGAGCACGCGCGGGACGGGGTCGCGCGGGCACTCCCCGTCCTCCAGCCACCGCCGCACCCGTGAGGTGTCGGTGGCCAGTTGCGGGTGCCCCATGCCGGCCGCGCGCCGGTTGACCAGCCGGGCCAGTTCGCCCTTCGACCAACCGGTCAGCGCGAAGAGATCCACCAGTTTGGTGTTGCGCCCGCGCCGCATGTCGGCCCGCCCTTCGATTCGCCGTTCACGTTCGAGCCCCCAGGTTGCTCGGTGATTCGAGGCTAGTGCGGGGCAAGGCGCATGCCGTCGATTCGCCACAGTTCGCCAGGGTCCGCCACGTGGATCACCACCCGCGCGAGGGAGTCTCGTGGGTGATGGATCCGGAACGCGGGGCCTACCCACCCCGCGGCCGGTATCCCGGCACTGGTCCTCGGCCGACGCGACCCTGTCGCCGCGGACCGTGTCGCCGCGCGAGGCGTACGACCCGAGCACCATGCGAGCAACGCGCACGGCAGCACCACCACCGGTGCCGGCGACCGGTCGGGGCGGCCCCCAGGACGCCCCGGTCCGGCCCCGTGCGGATCCGACCGCCCCCCGGTCGACCGCGCGGCCTTTGGCGGCACCCTCCCGGATCCCCGGAGCAGGAAGGTCCTCGATGTCACCCTCCCCGTCACCCCTGGCCCGCGGCACGTCGGGCCCCACGGTGCGCGGCAGTTCGCCGCGGCCCTCCGCGTACGGCCCCGCCACCTCGCCCCCCACGCGCCGTCCCGCTCAGCCCGGTCCGGCCGGCGGCCGGGCGAACAGCCAGAGCGGGCCGCGCCCGCCCGGCTCGCCGGGGGCCGATCCGGGGCGCCAGCGCACGGGCGGCGGAGTGCCGGGGGGGTACGGTCCGGTCGGGCGCGACGCGGACGCGGCGGGACGGCGCGTACCGGCGCCGGGTCGGGGCGGTCCGCGGGACCGCACGGGGCGGGGGGCGGAGGGCGGACCGCAACAGCCGTCCGTGACACCGTCGGTGGTGGCCGCCGCGGCGGCGAAAGTGTGCCCGGGATTCGTCGCGGGCGCGGTGATGCGGCGCACCCAGAAGTCGGTGCTCATGACCGGATCGGTCGGGCGCAACCCGGTGGTGGCGAAGTACCTTGTGGACGACTCCTCGCACTGGATGCAGCGGCTGAGGCACGAGATATCGGCGTACCGCACGTTCACGCGGCAGCGGCCGCCGGTGCGGGTGCCGCGGCTGTTCGGTGCGGATCCGGACCGGCGCATCCTGGTCATGGAGCACGTGCCGGGACGGCCGGTGGCGGTGGAGCGGCACCCCGGGGCCGCCCTGCCGCGCGGCGACGTCCGTGCGGTGCTCCAGGCCTTCGGCGCGCTGAACGCGTGGAAGCCGCCCTCGGGTTCGTTCCAGGCGGCCTTCGACTACGTGCCGCGCGTACAGCGATACCACGCGCTCGGGCTGCTGACCGACCGTGACGCGGGCGACCTGGCGCAGCTCCTGCGCGGCCTGTCCCGCCTGCCGCTGCAACTGTGCCACGGGGACGCGTTGTTCTCGAACATGCTGCTCACCTCGCACGGACCGGCCCTGGTGGACTGGGAGTTCGTGGGCTACCACCTGCCGGGCTACGACCTCGCGGTGCTGTGGTCGCTGCTCGCCCGGGACCCGCTGACACGACGCCAGATAGTCCAGTCCGCGCAGCAGAGCGGCTCGTTCGCGCGCGACGCGTTCCTGGTCAACCTCATGCTCGTGCTGGTCCGCGAGATCCGGATCCACGACCAGGCCTCGGCGGGCGAGGACGAACGGCGACTGCTCCGCCGTCTGCACGACGACTGCACGACGGTACGCCGAGCCGTGCGTGCTGCGGTGGGAACGCACTGACCGGCGACCGAGGACGACGTCGGGCCGGATCCCCGGACGGACCGGACCCTACCGCCGCGTGACACGGAAGGAGGCGGGGCCCCTGGGAGCGGATCCACTCGGGACGAACGGCACAGGAGGCCGGCGGTAGCCCACTCCCGCCGGCCTCGTGCCGCTGGCTCCGGGTTCCCGGGCAGTGTTCCGGGCCTGTGTTTCCGATCCCGGTTTCCCGTCCCCGGGTCTCGATCCCAGGCCTTGTTCCTGGGCCTTGTTCCGCGGTCAGGCGGGCGTCTTCGACTTGAGGGCGGCAAGCCGGGCCGCGACCTCGGCGTCGTCCGCGACGTCGTCCAGCGACTCGAACTGCGCGTCCAGCGACGACGCGGCCAGCTCCTCGGCACCGCGTACGCGGGCCTCCTCACGCCGCACCTTCTCCTCGAAGCGGGACACCTCGCTGGTCGGGTCCATGACGTCGACGCTCTTGAGAGCGTCGTGCACCCGCGACTGCGCCTGGGCCGACTTGGCGCGGGCCACCAACTCGTCACGCTTCCTGCGCAGTTCGTCGAGCTTCTCACGCATCTTCGAGAGCCCGTCCTTGAGCTTGTCGACCGACTGCTGCTGCGCGGCGATGGTCGGCTCGGCGGTCTTGGCCTCCCGTTCGTAGTCCAGCTGCCTGCCCAGCGCGACCTTGGCGAGGTTGTCGAACTTGTCCGCGTCGGTGGTGTCGCCCGACGCCCGGAGGGAGTCCGCCTTCTGACTGGCCGCCAGGGCTTTGCGACCCCACTCGGCGGCGGACTCGACGTCCTCGCGGTGGTCGTCCTCCATGAGCCGCAGGTTGCCGATCGTCTGGGCGATCGCGGCTTCCGCCTCACCGATGTTCTCGGTGTAGTCGCGGACCAGTTGGTCCAGCATCTTCTGCGGGTCCTCGGCCTGGTCGAGGAGGGCGTGGATGTTGGCCTTGGCCAGCTGCGTGACGCGGCCGAGGACCGTCTGCTTGCTGCTCATGTGCGCCTTGCCTTTCTGCGAACGGGTGTTGGTACGTCAGAACCGGCCGCCACCTCCCCTGCGCCCCCGCGTACCGCTGCCGCCGAAACTGCCCGGCCCGGGACCGCCGCCCCGTCCGCTGCCCCGTCCTCCGCTCCGCCCGCCGCCCAGGCCGCCGTTGATGAGGATGCCGCCGAGCACGACTCCGGCGAGGTTCCCGAACCCTCCGCCGCCGCCCCCGAATCCGCCGCCGAGTCCACCTCCGAACCCGCCGCCCGTGCCACCCGCGCCGCCGCCGCGGAACCGCTGCACGTCCTGCTGCGCGAGGCCGATCGCCTCACCGGCCAAGGCCGCGGACCGCTGCGCCTCCGCGAGGGCCGCCACGGGGTCGGCCGACGCGCTCCCGTGGGCCTGGTCCAAGTGCCGCTGCGCTTCGCCGAGTCGGGTGCGCGCGGTGCCGCCGACCGCGCCCCGGTTCGTGGTGACGAAGTCGGACGCCGCCGCCACCTCGGCACGCGCCGCGCCGAGCGCCTGGTCCAGCCCGGCCCGGGCCCGCCGGACCCGGTCCTGTTCGTCGCGTACGTCGGCAAGTGCCTTGTCGAGCGCGGCGTCCGCCTCCTCGATGCGCCGGGCGGCGGCAATCGGGTCCGTGGGGGCCGAGGCCGGCTCCGGCTGCGGGGCGGCGGCCGCGAGTTCGCCGCGCGCCCGGGCGATGAGGCCGACAAGGGCCGGGTCGTTGCGGCCCGCGGCCACCAGTGCGTCCGCCTCGGCGAGGTCGGCCCGTGTCTCCGCGATCAGGCCGGGCAACGACGCCGCCGCCGCCTCCAGTTCGGCGGCGCGCCGGTGCACGGCATCGAGGAGCTGCCCCACCTGGGCGACGGCCGCTTCCGCCGCCTGCACGGAGACCGCGGCGGGTCCGGTACGCCCGGCGGTGTGCTCGCGGTCCGCGTCCGTCAGCGCGTCCTGCACGAAAGCCAGGCGCTCGGCGGCCTGGTCCGCGTTGTCGGCGACCGGGGCGAGCGCGGAGTCCGCGTACCGCCGGACGAGTTGCGCGAGGGTGGCGCGGGCGGGTTCGACGGCCTGGGACAACGTGGCCGCGTCCCGGGCGACCTGTGCGGCGACTTGCGGTGCGTTCGCCTCCAGGTCGCGCAGCCGGTCGAACGCGTCGGACTGCTCGTCCAGGCGCCGGTTGGCCTCGGTGCAGCGCGCGGTGATCTCGGTGAGCATGGCCCGCTTCGCGGCGTCGTCCTCGGGGACGTCGTCGTCGAGCCGCTGCCGGATCCGGAACGCCGCGCTGAGTTCCGTGCGGGCGAAGTCCAGGGCGGCGGCGAAGGGGACGACCGCTTCCTCGCCGAACTCTGCGGTGGCGAAACCGAGTTCCTGCTCGCTGGTGCGTACCGCGTCGTCGGTCTCGACGAGCAGGCGACTCGCGGACTTGTCCAGCTCCGCGAGCGGGACACCGTCGGGTACGGGCGTCGCGCCGGTCTCGTCGCGGCCGGCGCGGCGGTGCCGTACGAACAGGTAGCCGCCCGCGACCGCCACGCCGCCGACCGCGACGGCGGGGACCCAGCCGGGTACTCCCCCGCCGTCACCGCCGTCGCCGTCCGGGTTCGCGGCCCCCGGGACGATCGGCCCGGGCACGACGGGCGCGCCGGAGAGCATGGCCGTGTAGCCGTCGGCCGCTCCGATCGCCGCCCCGGCCCAGTCGTTCTCCCGCAGGTGCGGCTCGATCGCGATGCGCGAGACCTCGTCGACCTGCGCTTCGGTGAGCCGCGCGGCGTTGTCGACGGAGACGTAGTACTGCCGGGCCCCGGTGGCGACCGCGAGCAGGAGGTCGTCGCGGCCGAGGCCGTTGCGGACGGCGGTGGTGTTCGCCCAGGCCGCGGGGCTCTGCCCGGAGAAGTCGCGCACGTACACGACGAAGAGTTGCAGGCGCTGGGACTGGTCCAACCGGGCGAGTGCCGTCTCGACCTCGTCCTTGCGGCCGTCGAGCGCGCCGACCTTGTCGGTGACCTGGCCGGAGGAGAGCGTGACGGGGCCTTCGGCGGGGGCGGCGGGTGCGGGGGTGCCCGGCAGGGCGGGCAGCGCGGCGAAGCCGAGGATGACGGCGGCCGCGAACATCCGTGCCAGCCGCCGCATGCGCTCCCAGCCCTCCGCCGGTCCCCGGCGGTGCGCCCGGGATCTCCTGTGCACGCACGCTAACCCGACATTTCGGGTGTGGCGACCCGAACCGGGCGACTGGAGGGGCTCGCGTAGATTAGCGGCCATGCCGGAAGACGCCCGTGGACGGCTTGTCAGCGATCCCTTCGAATACCGCGTGACCAAGGACCGGAAGGTGCTGGTGTCGCGCGGTGGCCGCCTGGTCGTGACCGTCTCGGGGGCCGCCGCCGAGCGGCTCGCCACGGGGATCGAGGCGGCGGAGGCGGCCGGGGACGCAACCGCCGTGCAGCACCTGCTGGCCCGGGCGACGGGCAACTACCGCCGCGGGAACGAGAAGCGCGCCACCCGCTGAGGCGCGGCGGCGTGGGGCGTGGGTGCGGCGGCGGAGACGGGGTGGCGGTAGGAGGCGCGGCGCAGCCGCCCGGGGCACGGCCGCGCGCGGCGGCTCAAACCTTGAAGGACTCCGCCGGGATCGGCTTGAGCAGCGCGAAGATGTCGTCCGTGATCGGCCGGTCCCACGACACGACTCGCACCTGCACGTCGTCGCTGCGGTCGAACTCGACGCAGGCGAGCCGCCCCTCGGCGTACTTGACGCGGCGCACGACGAGCAGCCCGTCGTCCTGCATCACCGGGTGCTCCTCGACGCCCAGCTCCTCCGGCATCTCCTCGTGCCCGAGGGCGGCGACCAGCTGCTGTGCCTCGATACGCCCGACGCCCTCGGCCCGACCCGGGGATCCGGCCGGCAGGTTGCCGATCAGCATCGCGGGGCCGCGGCCGGCCAGCAGGTCGTACCGAACGAAGATCCCCTGGCAGCTGCCGTCGGCGCCCGGCAGGATGTGCACGACCACCGACCCCGGCCAGTCGGTGAAGGGGATGGCGAGAACGTCGAAGTCCGGCCCGGCGGGCGGGCGGCGGCGCAGGAAACCCATGGGTCCATGCTACGGCGTGCACCGGCACCCGATTGCCGCGAGGGCCGCCGCGGGATCGCCCTTGTACCCGTGCCGACCTGCGGATACGGTCGCTCCGTCGTGGTAGCTGACTGCGTCAAGTATCTGGCGGTCCCGCGGGAGGGCGGCAGCACATGGGCGAACGGATCCTCGTTGTCGGCGGCACCGGCCCGACCGGCGTCCCGCTCGTGCGCGGGCTGGTTGCCCGCGGGCACGAGATCAGCATCCTGCACCGGGGGACGCACGAGTCGCCGGAGACCCCCGAGGAAGTGCGGCACGTGCACCTCGACCCGTACGACGAGGGGGCGCTGCGGGAGGCCGCGGCCGGTCCGGCGTACGACACGGTCATCGCGATGTACGGGCGGCTGCGCCGCATCGCCGAGGCGTTCGCCGGCCGCACCGGGCGGTTCCTGTCGGTCGGCGGAGTGCCGGCGTACCGCGGCTGGATGAACCCGGAGGTCGCGGGCCCGGCCGGACTGCCCGTCCCGGTCGGCGAGGACGCGCCGCTGGTGCGCGACGCGGCCGAGGACGCCAAGGGGTTCCGCATCGTGCGCACTGAGGAGGCCGTGTTCGCCCATCACCCGCGGGCGACCCACGTGCGCTACCCCTACGTGTACGGCCCCCGCCAACTGGCGCCACGTGAATGGTGCGTCGTGCGTCGGGTGCTGGACGGCCGCCGCCGGATCGTGCTGGCCGACGAGGGCCTGACCCTGCACCACCACGGCTACACCGAGAACCTCGCGCACGCGCTGCTGCTGGCCGTCGACCATCCCGAGCGCAGCGCCGGGCGCATCTACAACGCCGCGGACGACGAGGTGCTGACGGTCCGCCAGGTGGTCGAGACCGTGGCCGCTGCACTCGGCCACAACTTCGAGATCGTCTCCATGCCCTTCGAACTCGCGGTCCCGGCCCGTCCGTTGCTGATGCAGCCGTCGTCGGCGCACCGCGTGCTCGACCTGTCGCGGCTGCGCGCCGACCTGGGGTACCGCGACCTGGTGGCCCCGCGGACGGCGCTGGAGCACACGGCGCGCTGGCTCGCCGAGAACCGGCCGCTGCCCGGCGGCGCCGAAGAGCAGGTGCTCACCGACCCGTTCGACTACGCGGCGGAGGACCGGCTCATGGACGCGTGGTCCGATCTGCGCGACAGCCTGCCGGACGCGGGCTTCGCGACGATGCCGGGGTTCGGGCTCGCGTACAGCGGCCCCGGCGGACGACCGCGCAGCAAGCCGGAGTTCATCGCCTGAGGCACCGCACGGCACACCCACGCAAGGGAGAGCTCATGAGTGAGACCGGCCCGCTTCGGGGCATCCGCATCCTCGACCTGTCGATCGCCGCCACCGGGCCGTACGCCGTGGCCCTGCTGGCCGACCAGGGCGCCGAGGTCATCAAGGTGGAGCGCCCGGGCATCGGCGACATCGCACGGTGGGTCGGCGTCGCCATCGGCGGCACCAGCGCGCTGTTCGCCTCCTGCAACCGCGGCAAGCGCTCGATCGTCGTGGACGTGCACACCCCGGAAGGCCGGGACGTGGTGCGGGCCATCGCCGCGACGTGCGACGTCGTGGTGCAGAACTTCCGCCCTGGCGTGGTGGACCGGCTGGGCATCGGTTACGCGGACCTGTCGGCGGGGCGCGACGACCTCGTCTACGTGTCGTTGTCCGGGTTCGGGCCCGAGGGGCCGTACGCGGGCAAGTCGGCGTACGACCCGGTGATCCAGGCGTACGCCGGACTTGCCGTCAACCAGGCCGACGTGCCCGCCCCCGGTGAGCCGGAACAGCCGGTGTTCCTCCGGCAGTCCGCCGCCGACAAGGTGACCGCCCTGACCGCCGCGCAGGCCGTCACGGCGGCGCTGTTCGCGCGCGAGCGGGGGCAGGGCGGGCAGCACGTCGAGCTGTCCATGCTGGACGCCGTCACGTCGTTCCTGTGGGTCGACGCGACGGGCAACGAGGTGCTGTTGGACAGCGACGGGACGCAGAACTCGAGTTTCAACAAGACGCTCAAGCCGATCCGCTTCAAGGACGGCTGGGCGGTGGTCGCGCCGACCTCCGACGCCGATTTCGCGGGCATGTGCCGGGCGTTCGGCGTGCAAGGGCACGACGATCCGCGGGTGGCGACCATCGGCGAGCGCATGAAGAACCGCGAGTTGACGTCCGAGTTCGTGCAGCGCTGCTACACCGCGGCGCTGTCGATGGAGGTCGGCGCCGCGATGGCGCTCCTGGAGGAACAGCGGGTGCCCTGCGGGCGGGTGCTCTCACCGGCCGAACTGCCGGACGACCCGCACGCGGTGGCGATCGGGCTGTTCGAGGAGAGCACGCACGCCAAGGCGGGCCGGGTCCGACTGCCGCGGCACCCGGCGCAGTTCGCGGGCACGCCCGCCGCGCTCGGCGCGCCGTCGCCGGTGCTCGGCGAGCACACCGACGAGGTGCTGGCCGAGATCGGGATGGCGGACCGGGTGGCCGCGCTGCGGTCGGCGGGTGTGGTGGCCTGACACGGCGCCATCCGCCGTACGGCGCGGAAGGGTTCGACGAGAGGGCCCGCCCCGGGCAGGGGGCGGGCCCTCTCGTCGTACTCAGCTCGCGCTATTCCGAGTCGCGCAAAACCGAAGTCACAGCCGACCGGCCGAGGGCCGGGGCGCGGGCAATCAGAGCGGGCGGACCTGCTCGGCCTGCGGGCCCTTCTGGCCCTGCGTGACCTCGAACTCGACGCGCTGGTTCTCTTCCAGCGTGCGGTAGCCGCTCGTCTGGATCGCCGAGAAGTGCACGAAAACGTCGGCCTGGCCGTCATCCTGCTGAATGAAGCCGTAGCCCTTGTCCGCGTTGAACCACTTGACCGTACCGGTGGCCATGTCTTCTTCCTTCATGAAAACCTCAGCCGCCGCACTGCGCGACGTCCGGGTCGCTTACGTCGAGTGGTCCCACTCCCCGCGAAGTACTCCGGGATGGAAAAACGCCTACGGCAGTCGAGTCCGCAGGCGTCGGTCTTGCGAGGGAACTACTTCTACTGCTTGCAACCGCGGGCAACGTTACACAAGAAGATCGGGGCGCAACAGCCCTTCGCGCACCGAATCGTACGGTTCGTCGGCGGCGGTCCGCACGGGTTTCACGGGCCCGCCGCCGTTCCTGCTCGTGCCGTCCGAGGGTCACCACCACGTGGCGCCCGCCTGCGGATTCACCCGCCGGGGGTGGGTATCACCATGGTCGGAAAATCGGCCGGCATACTGCCCAGCGTCACCGCGATCTTGGCGAAGCCCATGAACAGCGCGAGGGCCGCGGCCAGCTCCACGGTGCCGTCCGGACCGAACGCGGCGAGCAGGTCGTCGCGCAGGTCGGCGGCCCGGTCGGTGGCCATGCCGTGCGGGTCGCCGAGGAAGAAGTCGGTGAACCGGATGACGACCTTGTGGCGCTCCTCCAGGACACTCTCCTCGAAGCCGTCCTCGATCAGCTCGACCAGGTCCTCGCCGAGCCCGTCCTCGCGCGCCTGCGCGAAACGTACGTTGCGGCAGTACCGGCAGCCGGTGACGCGCGCGTTGCGCAGTCGGGCGACCTCCTTGGTCGGATGGTCGACGACGCCGTCCCACCACAACGTCCCGTACATGCGCAGGAAGGACGCCAGCAGGTCGGGCTGCAGGGCGAGCGGGCTCCCGGCAATGGCGTTGTCCGGGTCGAACCCGGGCGGCTCGGCGGGCGCGTCGGGGTCGAGGCCGGGCGGGTTGACCAGGACGGGGTACGGCAGGTCCGGGTCGGTGTCCTGGGTGCCGAGCACGACCTGGAAGCGGTCGAAGCCGTCGTACACCGCGCAGGCCATCGCGAGGCCGACGAGGCCCTTCTCGCCGACGAACCCGGTCAGCACCTTGCGGTCGTCGTCCGTGACCGACTCCGGGGCCAGCACGAACTGTTCGGCGAACAACAGGCACGCGGACTCGGTCGGCGTGAAGGCGGCGTCGCCCGAGCCGAACTCCAGGCGCGCGATGCGTGCCTCGTCGAGGCCGGCGTGCACCGCGGCGCGAGTGCGGGCGGCCTGCTCGACGGAGCACTCGTGCAGCCCGGCGATGCGCAGGCGGACGAGCTCGGTGAGTACGGGGTCGAGCACACCGGGCGACCACAGGCGGGTCACGTAGTCCCGATAGCGGGTGTGGAGCGCAGGGCGCAGGCCGAACGCGCCGTCGAGTTCGGTAAGACCTTCGGCGCTCTCCGGGAGCCAGCTGGGCACCGCGGCACCCCTCCTTCCGACATGTCGTCTCCGCGCGTCTCCGCAGGTTGCGGACGCGCCTGCAGGCGATCCGGGGGCATAAGTAACAGATGTTCCGTGCAGCTGGAAGAGGCGTGGCATCTGCCGCGTGGCCAGGCCAAAAAACGTCCGGTTTGCCCTTTACGCCAGGCAGCACAAACCTCCGATCTCGGTCATTTTTGGATTTTTAGGTGTGACATAGGTCATCTTTCTTCGCGTTTGACGTCAAGATGGCCGCATCCTGTCTAGGCGGATTCGTCCCGAGCCGCCCGCCACACCGTCCGTCCGAAGAGCCCTGGGAGCCGGACATGGATCTCGACCGCAAGGATCTGACCCCCGAATGCGCCGCCGCCGCGCGCAAACTGGCCGGCACCGTCATCGCGCAGCGTTCGGGGTCCGCCGTACGCCACCCCGCCTTCCCCGGCTGGGCCGGCATCGTGGCAGGCCAGGCCGACGACCTCGCCGCCGCCGCTCCGCCGTTCCCGCGCGCCAGCCTGTGCTACCTGGCCCGGTCCCTGCGGGACGCCGCGAACGCGTACGGCGCCCGCGACCACGAGGCCGCCTCGGCCTCGTTCGCCACCGCGCTGCGCTTCGCCCGAAGCCTGCTGCGCACGCTCGACCGCTACGCCCCGGTCGCCTCCCCCGTGCTGTGCGGCGCGTGCGGTGAGCCATACGTGGCCGCCCTGGCGCGCGTGCCGCGCCAGATCCCGTCCGCCGGCGCAGAAGAGGGGCCCGCACACCTGGTGACCAGCCACGGGGCGCCGTACCGGGCCGAGCCGCACACGCCCTGCGCCGCGGCGGCCTGAGCCCACGGCCCGGCCGCGGCTCTGATCCGGGGCCCGCACGGCGGGCCCGTATCGCAGGCGTGAACCGCAGGCGCGCACCGCGGCGGTGACCCGCGGCCGGTGATCCGCGGGCCTGCGTCAAAGGCCCGCATCGCGGGCCCGGGCCTCGGCAAGGTGCCCGCAACCCGGGTGCCCGCGCCGGGAGTTCATCCGTGTTTCGCCTCGGCGCAATCTCACCTTGTGCCACGTGTCCAGCCGGTCACCTAGCGTGCGTCCATGACAGCATCCGTGGTCGCCCCGGCGGCCCCGAGCACCCGGGCCATACCCCGGCCCACACCTCCGGCGCCCGGATCGGCGCCGCCCGCGGCCAACCGCCCCGACACGCCGTCGCCCCGGCGCCGCTCGTCGGTCCCGACCCGCCTCCGCGCCGCCACCGGCGTCGTCCTGGCCCTCGTCGCCGGGCTCCTGGCCGCACTCGTCGTCGGCGTCGCCGCCGCCCGCGACAACCTCCACACCATCGGCAGCGGGACCGCGCCACAGGCCGCGACCGCCGCCGACCTCTACTACGCGCTGGCCGACATGGACGCACAGGTCGCCAACGTCCTGCTGATCGGCCACGACGAGCAGATCGGCAACAAGCAGTCCGCGCTGCGCCAGCTGCGGCAGGACCGCGCGGCCGTCACCGCCGCGCTGCAGACCCTCCTGGACCGCGGCCTCGACCTGGCGGGCGAGGGCACCGCGCGCCGACTGCTCGCCGACCTCGCCACCTACGACGCTCTGACGGCCCAGGCCCGGTTCGCCGACGACCTGGTGCTCGAACGCCCGGTCGCGCGCCCGCCCGCCAACGCCACGGGCTTCTACCTTTCGGCCACCGCGCTGATGCACCAGGACCTGCTGCCGGCCGCGGACCTGCTCGGGCGTACCGCCGAGAACGGGCTCGCCGACTCCGCCGACGACGGCCGGAGCACCGCACGCGCGGCCGCGCTGGCGATCGTCGCCTTCGGCGGCGCCGCGGTGCTCGCGCTGCTGGTCGTGCAGGTCCGCATCACCCGGCGCTTCCGGCGCGTGTTCAACCCGTTCCTGGTCGCCGCCACCGTGCTCGTCGCGGTGCTCACCGGACTCGGGGCGAGCCTGCTGCTCGACCACGGCGACCGGGTGCGCGACGCGAAGGCCGAGGCGTTCGACCCGTTCGCCGCACTGGCCCGCACGCGCGCGGTCGCCTCGGACGCGAACGCCGACGAGAGCCGCTACCTGATGCTCCCGGAGCGAGCGGGCCACTACCGCGCGCAGTTCAACGAGAAGGCGGCGCTGCTGGTGCCGACGTCGACCGAACCGGGCCTGGCCGCACGGCTGGCGGCGTTCCGGCGCGACGACGCGGCGTTGGTCGCCGCCGTCGAAAGCGGACGCCGGGACGCGGCGGTCGGCATGGCGACCAACGTGGGGCGCGGCAACCTGGCGTTCGAGTTCTACGACTACCAGAGCGTGCTCGACTCCACCGCGAAGTCCCACCACGACGACTTCACCGGCCGGATCGACGCGGGCCGGGACGCACTCGCGGGCTGGCGCTGGGCGCCTCCGCTGGTGCTCGGGGTCGGCGTGCTACTGGTGCTGGCGGGCGTACGGCCGCGACTGCGCGAGTACCGCTGACCGATCGAGCGCTGGGACGGTCCAGCGGTCAGGCCGCCGCCAGGCGGCGCAGGGCCCGCTCGGACGCCGAACCCGGCTCGGCGGCGAACAGGTCCAGGCCGCTGTACTCGGGGTCGCCCGGCAACGTCAGCAACTCGCCGTACAACTCCAGTTCGCCGACGACGGGATGGTTCAGCCGGTAGAACCGGTGGGCCGCGCGCGCCACGGGATGCGCCGCCCACATGCGGGCGAAGTCCGGGCTGGCCGCGCGCAGGCGCTCGATGTGCGCGGCGAGGCGCTTGTCGCCGCGGTAGCACGCGGCCAACACCCGCAGGTGTGCCGCGTGTTCGAGTGCGGTGTGCACCCAGCCGTCGCCGTGCAGTTCGCGGATGTGCGGGTGACGGAAGATCAGGTCCGAGATGCTGCGCTCGCCTTCCGGCATGGCCGCGAAGTCGCCGAACAGCGCGGCCGCGACGGGGTTCCAGGCGACGATCTCGGTGTGCCGGCCGACGAGGATGGCCGGCGTCGCGCCGAAGGATGCCACCAGGTGCCGCAGACCCGGGCGCGGCGGCACGGCCGTCTCCGGACACGTGCGGGCGTCGGGCCGGGCAAGCTGACTCAGGTACGTCCGCTCGTCGTCGTCCAGCCGCAGCGCCGTGCCGATCGCGGTCAGCACCTCCGCCGAGACGCTGTCGGACCGGCCCTGTTCGAGGCGCGTGTAGTGCGCGACGCTGACGCCCGCGAGGCCGGCCAGTTCCTCGCGGCGCAGGCCCGCCACGCGGCGGCGGCCGCCGTACGCCCGCAGCCCGACGTCCTGCGGGGTCAGACGTGCCCGGCGCGACTTCAGAAACTCGCTCAGTTCGACACGTGTGTCCACCCTGCGACGATAACCGCAGTCGGCGCGAGGGTGATCACGCGGTGCATAGGCAAAGCCGGGGCCTGGGTGCGGCGCGGCGGTCCGCACAGGCTGGACGGCGTACAGACCGCCCGCCTCCCCGGAGGCCTCCCGACCGGAGGTCGGCCATGCCGCCGCATGTCGCACGCCCCGCCTGGACACTCGCGCTGCTCGCTCTCGCGGGCCTGGTCACGGCGCTCGACTTCACGGTCGTGTACGTCGCGCTGCCCGAGATCGCCGCGGACGTCGGCTTCTCCGACCGCTCCCTGCAATGGGTCGTCAGCTCGTACGCCGTCGTCTACGGCGGTCTGCTCCTCCTCGGCGGCCGCCTCGCCGATCTCCTGGGCAGGCGCCGGATGTTCGTGGCCGGCATGGCGCTGTACGGGGTCGGCTCGATGCTCGGCGGCCTCGCCACCGCGCCGGGCCTGCTGATCGGTGCGCGCGCCGTGCAGGGCATCGGCGGCGCGGTGCTGTTCCCGGCGACGCTGTCGCTCGTCAACACGCTGTTCGCGGAAGGACCTTCGCGGACCCGGGCGCTGACCGTGTGGGCGGTGTCGGGAGCGGGCGGGCTGAGTTTGGGGGCGCTGCTCGGCGGCGTACTGACCAGCGCGCTGGGGTGGGAGGCGGTGTTCTACGTGAACGTTCCGCTGGTGGTGCTCGCCGGCGTGGCGGCTTTCGGCCTGCTGCCGCGCGACGCGGCGGCGGTCGGGCGAGACGGCGGCGAAGCGGTCGGACGGAAGGGGTTCGACTTCCCGGGGGCGCTGACCGGCACCGTGGGCCTGACGCTGCTGGTGTTCGCGATCGCGCAGGGCCCCGAGTGGGGGTGGGCCGATGCCCGGGTGGCGGGTGCCGCGGGGGTCGCGGTGCTGCTGCTGGCCGGCTTCGTGGCGGTGGAGGCGCGGACACCCGACCCGCTGCTGCCGCTGCGCCTGTTCCGGCAGCGGAGCCTGACCGCGGCCACCGGCGTGATCCTGGTGTTCGGGCTGACGATCCAGGCGGTGCCGTTCTTCCTGACCTTGTGGTTCCAGCAGGAGATGGGCTATTCGGCGATGCGTACGGGGGTCGCGTTCCTCGGGCCGACGCTGTCCATCACGGCGGGCAACCTCGTGGGAGAGCGCCTGGCCGGGCGGCTGGGGGTGCGCCGCACGCTGATGGCGGGGTTCGCGGTGGCCGCGGCCGGGGCGGCGCTGCTGGCGGCGGGGATGACCGAGGATGCGTCCTACGCCGGACTGCTGCCCGGCATCGTCGGCTTCGGGCTCGGCACGGGCATCGTGTTCACCACGATGTGGGTCGCCGCGGCCTCCGGGGTGGCCGACGCCGAGCAGGGGGCCGCGTCCGGGCTGGCCTCCACCGCCTTGCAGTTCGGCTCGGGGGTGGGCCTGGCGGTGCTGGTGTCGGTGGGCGGGATCCGGACCGCTGTGACGGTGGTCGCGGTGGGGTCGCTGATCGGTCCGGTGGCGGCGCTGCTGCTGCCGCGGCGCCGGCCCGGGGTCGGCGGCCGCGACGACGCGGCGGCGGCCGACGTGGGACGGGCGTCGGCGGACGAGCGACGCCACGAGCCGACGCGCCACTAGACCGTTTCCTCAAGCTCCCGACGGGCGCGGAAGCGGCCGTCTCCACCGCCTGTTGCGGCGGCGGAGACGGCGGCTTCCGTTGTTCCGGGGTGCCGGTCAGTCGTCGCCGCGGTCCCCTTCGGCCTGCGACGTCTCGTACGCGTGGGCGGTCTGCTCGGACGTCAGGTCGGCGTCGGAGGGGTGGATGTCACTGCCCCTCACCACCACGCGCGGGGGCGAGTGCACTTCGTGGTGCTCGTGCCGGGCTTCGGAGCCGGCCACGGCACCACGTGCCTCGGTGTCAGGCATGGAAACCTCCAGCGGCCCGACCGCGCCCGGCCCGCCGGGTGCGGCGCCGCTGCCTCCAGTGTCCCTCCGCGCGCGGCTCGGCGCAGACGCCCGCGTCTGCCGCCACGGGGGCTACGCGCGGCGGAAGACCGGCTTGCGCTTCTGCGCGAACGCGGTGGGGCCTTCCTTCGCGTCGGCGGTCGCGAAGATCGGCTGGCCGATCTCCAGTTCGCGCTTGAGGGCGTCCGCCTCCGACAGGTCCGCGGTCTCGATGATCGAGCGCTTGACCGCCTCGACCGCGAGCGGGCCGTTGCCGTTGATGATCGCGGCGATCTCCAAAGCCGCGTCCACCGCGGTGCCCGCTGGGACGACCCGACCGATGAGGCCGATCTCGCGGGCCTCCTCCGCGGTGTAGCGGCGGCCGGTGAGGAGCATCTCCATGGCGTTGGTGTAGCCGATCTGGCGCTGCAGGCGCACCGTCGAGCCGCCGAGCGGGAACAGGCCGCGCTGCACCTCGGCGATGGCGAAGACCGCGGTGTCGCCGGCCACCCGGATGTCGGTGCCCTGGAGGATCTCTGTGCCGCCCGCGACGCAGAACCCCTCGACCGCGGCGATCAGCGGCTTGCGGGGGCGGTGGTGGCGCAGCATCGCCTTCCAGTGCAGGTCCTTGTCGGCGGCCATGCGTTCGCGGTAGACGGCGGTGTCGCCGTCGGCCATGTCGGCTCCGGCGAGGGCCTTGAGGTCCATGCCCGCGCAGAACACGCCGCCCGCGCCGGTGAGCACGATCGAGTGGATGTCGTCGTCGGCGTCGGCCTCCAGCCACGCGTCGTACAGGCCGACCAGCATCGGCAGGGAGAACGCGTTCTTCGCCTCCGGGCGGTTCAGCGTGACCAGCAGCGTACCGTCACGGCGTTCGACCAGAAGATGCGGATTGGCGGCCAAAGCCCCTCCTTGTACGACCCCGTACCGATTTGGCACAGGAAAGACGATCATTGTCTGAGTCAAGGGTGCAGGGCCGTCGAGAGAGTCACAAGACCCGGCGCACAGTAAATCCGTCACACTATGGAATTCACGCGCCCTCGCACCTTACGCTCCGGCCATGGAATTCAACCTTGCCGACCTCTTCGAGCACGCGGTTGAGCAATACCCCGACCGCGAGGCAGTCGTAGCGAACGGCGAGCGACGCACATACTCCGAATTGGAAGAGCGTGCGAATCGCCTCGCCCACCATCTCGCGGACGCCGGCGTCGCGCCGGGCGACCATGTCGCGGTCTACGCCTACAACATCGTGGAGTGGGCGGAGGCGATGCTCGCGATCTACAAGATCCGCGGCGTCTGCATCAACGTGAACTTCCGGTACGTCGCCGAGGAGCTGGCGTACCTGCTCGACCAGGCGAAGCCTGTCGCCATGGTCTTCCAGCGGCAGTTCGCCGACCGGGTCGGCGAGGTCGCGCCCAAGGTCCCGTCGCTGCGCCACCTGATCGTCGTCGAGGACGGCACGGACGCGGACACCGGCGCGCTCGGCGCGGTCCCGTACGAGGAGGCGGTCGCGTCCGGCTCCCCCGAGCGCGACTTCGGGCCGCGCTCCGGCGACGACATCTACCTGCTGTTCACCGGCGGCACGACGGGCATGCCCAAGGGCGTGATGTGGCGTCAGGAGGACGTCATCTTCGCGCTCGGCGGCGGCATCGACCCGACCAACGGCGAGCGCGTCGACCGCCCCGAGGACCTGGCCGAGAAGGGCCGCAACGGCGGCGGGACGTTCTTCCCGATCGCGCCGCTGATGCACGGGGCCACCCAGTGGGGCGTGCTCCAGAACCTGTCGAAGGGTCAGCGCATCGTGCTGATCGACAAGTTCGACGCACACGGCGTGTGGAAGGCCGTCGAGGAGGAGAAGGTCAACGTCATCATGATCACGGGCGACGCGATGGCGCGTCCGCTGATCGAGGCGGTCGACGAACCGCGCGCGGACGGGGCGGAGGGGTCGTACGACCTGTCCTCGCTGTTTGCGGTGGCGTCGAGCGCCGCGCTTTTCTCGCCCACGCTGAAGGACGCGTTCATGGAGCGCCTCGGCGTCATCGTCTCGGACGCGGTGGGCGCGTCCGAGTCCGGCGCGAACGGCGTGGGCGTCGCGGTGAAGGGCCAGACCGCGCCCGACGGCGGCGGCATCACCATCAAGGCGGTGCCCGACTCGGTCGTGTTGGACGACGACCTCAACCCGCTGCCGATCGGTGTGATCGGCCGCCTCGGCCGCAAGGGCAACATCCCGCTCGGCTACCTCGGCGACCCGGTCAAGAGCGCGGAGGTGTTCCGCACGGCCCCCGACGGCACGCGGTACGTCGTGCCCGGCGACTACGCGCGCCTGGACGGCGACGGCCTGATCACGCTGCTCGGGCGCGGCTCGGCGACCATCAACTCCGGCGGCGAGAAGATCTTCACCGAGGAGGTCGAGGGCGCCGTCAAGGACCACCCGGACGTCTACGACGCCATCGTGGTCGGTGTCCCGCACGAACGCTGGGGCCAGACCGTCGCGGTGGTCGTGCAGCCGCGCGAGGGCCGGGAGCCGACGCTCGAGGGCATCCAGGAGCACTGCCGGACCAAGATCGCCGGGTACAAGGTGCCGCGCGTACTGCGCCTCGTCGAGGAGACGCGACGCACCCCGACCGGCAAGCCGGACCTGCCGTGGGCGCTGTCGGTCTGCACCGAATAGTTGCCGGCGGTTGCCGCCGACCCCCGAGGTCGGCCGGCGCCACGCGAAAAGGGCCGGGTCCCGGAAAAAACGGGGCCCGGCCTTTTCCGTACACGCGCCTTCCCGGTGTCGGTAAAATGCCGCGCGCATTGCCGATCACGGCTGCCCGGAATTGCCGGAAAGAACAACGGCGAATACACCGCCCGGGTCCCACCGGGCGGTGTATTCCTTTTCCGTCCGAGCATCCCGAATTGCGCCCCGCGCAACCCGGGGCCGCCTCAGACCGCGCGCTGGCGGCCCTCCCAGTACGGGTCGCGCAGCCGGCGCTTTTGCAGCTTTCCGTTCGGGTCGCGCGGCATCGCCGCGACGAAGTCCACGCTGCGCGGGCGCTTGTAGCTCGCCACCTGCTCGGCGCAGAACGCGATCAGCTCGTCGGCCAGGGCGTCGCCGGCCTCGCGGCCTTCGACCGGCTCGACGACCGCCTTGACCGACTCGCCCCAGTTGTCGTCGGGTACGCCGAACACCGCCACGTCCCCCACCGCCGGGTGGCGCAGCAGCGCCGCCTCGATCTCGGCGGGGTAGATGTTCTGCCCGCCCGAGATGATCATGTCGATCTTGCGGTCCCGCAGGAACAGGTAGCCGTCCTCGTCCATGACCCCGACGTCGCCGACGGTGAACCAGTCGCCGATGCGGCCCTTGCGGGTCTTCTCCTCGTCCTTGTGGTACTTGAACGCCCCGGTCTTCATGAGCATGTAGACCGTGCCGACCTCACCGGGCGGCAGCTTCTCGTCGTCGTCGCCGAAGACCGCGACCTCGCTGATCGGCCACGCCTTGCCGACCGTGCCCGGCCGCTCCAGCCACTCCTGCGACGTGCAGAAGGTGCCGCCGCCCTCGCTCGCGGCGTAGTACTCCTCGATGACCGGGCCCCACCAGTCGATCATTCCGCGCTTGAGGTGGTCGGGGCACGGCGCGGCGCTGTGCACGACGTGGCGGAGCGAGGTGACGTCGTACTTGGCCTTGACGTCGTCCGGCAGTTGGAGGAGCCGGTGGAACTGGGTCGGCACCATGTGCGTGTGGGTGACCTTGTGCCGCTCGATGACCCGCAGCATCTCCTCGGGGAGCCACTTGTCCATCAGGACGACCGAGTGCCCGATGTGCAGCGACTGCGAAGCATGCTGTAGGACGGCGGTGTGGTAGAGCGGCGAGCCGACCAGGTGGACGTTGTCGCCGCCGGGGCGCAGGCCGTAGATGAGCAGCGTGCCGCCGTACCGCGCGTCCTCGGGCGAACCGGCCGGCAGCGGGCGGCGCACTCCGCGCGGGCGGCCGGTGGTGCCGGACGTGTAGTTCATCGGCATGCCCACGCCGCGGTCCTCGGGCAGGCTGTCGGGCTGACCGTCGGTCAGCTCGGCGATCGGCCGGAAGCCCGGGACCTCCCCGATCGCGAAGCGCGCCTCGGGCGGCAGCTTGGCCTCCTCGGCCGCGGCCGACACGACGTCGGCGAACCGCTCGTGGCCGATGACGACCTTCGAGCCGCTGTCCTCCAGGATGAACGCCAGCTCGGGACCCACGAGATGGTTGTTGACCGGCACGATGTAGAAGCCGGCCTGCGCCGCGGCCAGGTACGCCACGATGTAGTCGGCCCCGTTGGGCAGTACGACGCTGAACACGTCGCCCGCCGCCATGCCCGCCGACCGCAGCCCGTGCACCAGGCGGTTCGACGCCGCGAGCAGTTCCCCCGCGGTCCACTCCCGGCCTCCCGGGTCGACCAGCGCGAGTTTTCCGGGGTTCTCCTGCGCGTGCGCCCAGAAGCCGTTCGCCACGGGCCGTTCCCTTCGCCGGCGGCCGACCGGCGGCCGCTGAGATCAAGATCCTTGACGTTGCCCAGCAGTATGGCCCCAACGAACGTTTGATGGAAGGGTGGCAACCGATGAAACGTCAGCCTGCCGACCCGGTCCCCCCGGCCCCCGCGTCCACCGCGACGGGCCAGCAGCGTGCCCGAATACTCCGTACCGCGCTCACTCTCATGAGCGCGCAGGGCTTCACGGGCACCTCGATGCGCAACCTCGCGACCGCGTGCGAACTCAACGTCGCGACGCTGTACCACTACTTCCCGTCGAAGGCCGACCTGCTGCGCGAGCTGGTCAAGGACCGTGCGTACACCGACCGGTTCACCACCGGCGCACCGCCGGTCGACACCGGGCTCCCACCCCGCGAACGGCTCGTGGAGATGATGACGCGCCTGTGGCAGGCCGGCCTCGCGGAACGCGAGGTGCTGCGGCTGCTGCTCAGCGAAGGCATGCGCGGTGACGAACTCTCCCGCGGGGTGACCGGCGGACTGACCATCGCCCTGGACGCGAGCATCGCGCGCTGGCTGGCCGAGATGTTCCCCGAACTCCCGTCCGGCCGCACCCGCATCGCCCGGATCCTGCGGTCCCTCCTGGAGACCGCCATCGTCGACCACCTCGCCATGTCGCGCCCCGGCACCCGCCGACGCCTCCGCGAGCAAGTCACCGACCTCGCCGCTCTCCTCTTCCCCTGACCTTCCCTCGACCCGCATCGACGTCACCCGGCTGGTGCGAGAACCGGCGCCGCGGCTATACGGGGCGCGGGGGCACCGGACGATTTCCGCACCGAGAACACCCGGACGCGGAGCTTCGAGGGCGACGGATCGCCGGCACACGGCGTCCTCGACTACACCATGAAGAAGCCGTCCCCCAAGTACCAGTGAGCCCCGCGTATCTGTGCCCCCCGCCCGGAAGTACCTGTGACCCCACGCGTCCCCTCCGTGAGGCGGAGTCGGGAGGTCCGCGGACGTGATCAGTCGTGCGGCGGGGCCGCGAGCAGCGTGTCGCCGGCTTCGGTGCGGAAGTAGAGCACCGACCGGCCCACGCGGCGGCGGCCCACGAGTCCCGCCTCGCGCAGCACCTTCAGGTGGCCGCCGACCGAACCGAGGCCCTGCCCGGTGAGGGCGACGAGCTGCGTGGTGCTCTTGGGGGTGTCCAGCAGCAGGAGCACCGACGCCCGGGCGTCGCCGAGGAGTCGGCCGATGGCGCCGGGCAACGCCGGACCGGCCGCCACGTCGGCGAGAGCGCCGGCACACGGGTAGACGATCGCGTATCGGTGCGGCAGGTCCCAGGAAACCCAGCCGCTGCGGGGCGTGACGGGCACGAACAGCAGTTGTGCGCCGACCACTTCGCGCGGCGGATAGTCGTGCGTGTTGATCTGGAGCCGCCCGTCGCCCAGCCATCGCATGCCCGGGCGCAGGTTGTCGAGCGCGGCCGCCCAGCCCCCGCGGCTCAACTCGCCCATGCGCGCGATGACATCGGCCTCGAGGACGCGTCGTCGTGCGTCCCAGTCGGGCAGCACGGCCGACTTCCATACCCACGACAGGAGTTCCGTGGCCACCGCGCCCAAGTCCACGCCGCGCAGGTCCGGCGGGAGCGGGCGGCCGTACGCCACTTCCGCGTCCGCGCGTGCCCGCTCGGGCGGCGTCTCCGCCACCCGGCGGACCTCCTGATCGAACGTCAGCCCTGCCTCGCCGCTCGGACACGGGGTCAGAAAGTCCGCGATCCATGACCGTCCGAACGCCACCTCGCACAGACGCTCGGCCGGCGGGTCGGCCGCGACGCGTGCCCGGAACGGCGCCAGATGCGCGTCCAGCCAGGCCCGCTCGCCCGGATGCACCGCGCTGCCCGCCGACAAGGCCATGAGCGCGGCCGTCGCCTCGGCGAGCGGCGACACGACGAACCGGCCCGCCGCCAGCGTGTCCGCGTTCACCAGCCACAGCCCCATGTTTCGCCTCCTGACGAAACATTACGTCCCGCCGCGGCGTCCCGGGCATGCTCCGAGCCATGCAGACCTACCGCGAACTCTTCCGCACCCCGGAGTTCACCCCGCTCTTCGCGACGTCCTGCGCCCAGGTCGCCGCCACGACGATCGGCTCGCTGGCGCTGGCCACGCTCGTGTACGACGCGACCGGCTCCCCCCTGTTGTCCGCGCTCAGCATGTTCGGAGCGTCCTTCGCCCAGGTGGTCGGGGCCATGACGCTGCTCTCGGCCGCCGACCGTCTGCCGCCGCGCGCCACGACGGCCGGCCTCGCCCTGGTGTTCGCCGTGGGCACCGCCGTCATCGCCCTCCCCGGCCTGCCGATCTGGGCCGCGTTCGCGGTGCTGCTCGTGCTCGGCCTCGCCGCGTCGGTGGGCGGCGGCGTACGCCTAGGCCTGCTCACCGAGATCCTGCCGGAGAACGGCTACCTGCTCGGCCGCTCGGTCCTCAACATCTGCGTCGGCAGCCTCCAGATCGTCGGTTTCGCCGTCGGCGCGGTCCTGGTCGGCGCGTTGTCGGCCCGCGGCACACTTCTGACCGCGGCCGCACTCGACGTGGCCGCCGCCGCAATCGCGCTGCTCGGCCTGCGGAAACGGGCGCCCAGGGCGGCCGGGCGGCCGTCCGTACGCGAGACGTGGCGTACCAACACCCTGATCTGGTCCTCGGTCCCCCGCCGCTACGTCTACGTCGCCATGTGGGTCCCCAACGGCCTGATCGTCGGATGCGAGGCCGTCTTCGTCGCCTACGACCCCGACCATGCCGGGCTGCTCCTCGCCGCGGCGGCCGCCGGCATGCTCGTCGGCGACATCACGGCGGGACGCTTCCTCGGCCCCGACCGGCGGCGCCGCCTCGGGCCGTTCCTGCGCCTGCTGTTGGCGGCGCCCTACCTCGTTTTCGCGCTTCGCCCCGCGCTGCCACTCGCGGTGGCCGCGATCGCGATCGCCTCGGTCGGCTACGCGGCCACGCTCCTGTTGCAGGAACGCCTCATCGCGCTGACCCCCAAGCCGGTCCTCGGCCAGGCCCTCGGACTGCACTCGTCGGGCATGCTGACAATGCAGGCCGTCGGGGCGACGATCGCCGGCACCGTCGCGCAATACACCTCACCTGCCGCGGCGATGACCGTGATGGCGACCGCGTCGATCGCGGTCACCCTGGCAATCGCCCCCGGACTCCGAACACCCCTGCCGGCAACGCCACTTCCCCGAACGCCTCCGGCTACGACGCCGTCAACCCCGACAGAACCCCCGGCCGTGCCGGAGCCGCGTCCGGCCCGAGGCGCTCCACCGCGGCCTTGATGTGCGGCGACTGGAACCCGGCCAGCCGCGCCGCCGGCAACACCGCCAGCGAGGTCGACCGCAGCAGCCGAAGCCCGGCGGTAACCGCGAACGGCGGCAACGGGCGGCGCCCGTAGATCTCGTGCGCCCACGAGGGCAGCGAACCGTACGCCAGCTCCGACACCTGGCGCCACAGCAGCTCACGGCCCAGCCACAACACCGGGTGCACGGGAGGGCGCCGCAGAAAGTCCCACACATCGTCGGCCTCCGGCGAACGCGCGAGCGCGGGACGCACGTCCTCGAAGTACTCCCGCATCCCCGCCGCCGACCCGGGCACATCATCCGGCGCCAGGCCCACCAGCACCGCAGACGCGCGCTGTTCCGCCAGGTAGGCGTCGACCTGCTTGTCGCTCAAGGCCAACCCCGACCGCCGGACGACATCGACGTACGACACCACCTCGGCGCAGTGCACCCAGCGCAGCAGCGCCGTCTCGTCTATCCGGTACGACACCCCGGTCTCGGGATCGGTCGCTCGCAGGAACTGGTGGATCCGACGCACCCGCGCCCCGGCCCGCTCCGCCTCGGCGCGAGAGCCGTACGTCGTGACGCCGACGAAGTCCGCGGTCCGGAACAACCGCCCCCACGGGTCCTTCCGGAACGCCGAATTCTGGACCACGCCCCGCACCGCGCGCGGATGCAGCGCCTGAAGGTAGAGCGCCCGCACCCCCGCAACCCACATCGCCGGATCGGCGTGCAACTGCCACGTAACGGAGCCGGGCCCGAAAATCCCGGGATCCCCGGCCGCCGCCGAATCCTCGCCGACCTCCCCGTGCGACTGCGCATGCGCGTCCTGCAACGGAACCGACCTCCTGAGTTCCCCTTCACTGTAGGACCTCGGCAGTCGATCAACCGGTCAGGGGCCCCGGCGCGCCACGACTACGGCCGCTTGAGGGCAGCCGTCAGCGACAACCAGGACGCCGCCGGGACGGCGATCGCACCCCGGTCGACATCCTTGCTGTCACGGACGGGGACGATGCCGGAAGCGCGGCCTGCGACCTCCAGGCAGTTGCCGCCTTCCTGATTGCTGTAGCTCGACTTGCGCCATGCGGGAGCGAGCAGTTCGAGGTGAACGGCGTTCTGCACGTGTGGTCTCCTCAATCGCTGTTTCGATCATGCGCAGGGACATGCTTGGTGGCAGGGCCAGCGCCCGAACGTGATCGTAGGTCATGGCGTAGTCCTCGACTGCCGCCTTGTCCTCGACCAATCTCCCGTAGTCGGCGCCTTCGGTGTACGCCACGGTCGGCCCGTCCGGCAACGTCAGCAGCGTGAGCGAGCCGCCCATGGCCGGATGTTCACCCTGTTCAAAGAGCAGGAGTTGGACCGTGATGTCGGGGTCGTGCTCCGTGGCCAACAGGCGCGCGAGCTGCTCGCGCATGACGACGGGACCGCCGACCGGACGCCGGAGGACGGCCTCGTCCAAAACGACCCACATCCCCGGACGGTCAGCGGCCTGAAGCCGCAGCTGCCTGTCCATACGAGCGGCGAGGCGCTCGGCGAGATGCCGTTCACTGGTCCACGATCGTCCGGCGCGCAGCAACGCACGGGCGTAAGACTCCGTCTGCAACAAGCCCGGAACCGCGTGTGCGGCGTACTCGCGGATCATCGTGGCCTGAGCTGCGAAGCTCATGAACTCCTGTGACCAGTCCGGAAACGACTGCTTGTAGAGGTGCGTCCACAACTCCACCAGCAGGTTGTCCGCACCGAGCACGTCGTCCAGCCGTCGCGCCAGATCCAGTGTCGGGCGGTGGCCCGTCGCGCGCTCGATCTGGTTCACGCGCGTGCTGTGCGTACGCACCTGCTCGCCGAGCTCTTCCTGCGTCCATCCCTGTGCCTCGCGGAGACGCTTCACACGTGCTCCGAACAGCGCGGCAATCGAATCCGCCGGGTCCAACACCCTTGGCATGCATCCCCCTTCACCAAGATCAACGGACCTGAAAGGTGCACGTTTCAGGCCACCGCACCTTACGAGCCTAACCGCGATGAGCAACCGTTTGGATACGGAAAGTCATTCCCGGGTTGCGGCACCTTAGGAAGGGCGCACACGGCATGGAAGCACCAGCAGCACCGGCTGGACGGGGAATCGTCCGCGTGTACGCGGTCGACGCCGTCACCGTCAATCCGGCGCGGCTCCACCAGCTCCCCTCAGCGGCTGAAGTATCTCGTCCCGCAACGCCGTTCATCGTGGTCGCCTGGGGCTCGGGGCCGGCCCACGCCGCGGCCGCACGCCGACGTGCGGACGACTTCGCGTACGACAACCGCCTGTACGTCGTGAATCACATCGTGAGCCACTGCACACGGGTTCGGGATGCCGCGCTGTACGACATCGCGTCGACGGACGCGGTCTACCGGTCCGCGACGTACGACATGGTCTGGTGGCTCCTCACGGCAACGAGCCGCGGGCCGGACCCCACGGAAGAATTCGACGGCGGATCGGCCCGCGGCTCGCACGAAGGGTGAAGCACGTCTACTTGTCGGGCCGGTAGTCGCTCGACGCCCCCTCCTCGTCCGTAAGCCGGAGCACAGGGCCGTTCGTGTCCTGGGTCAGCTCGAAGGTGTCGACCTTGGTGTTCTTCGTACCGTCGCGGTTGTAGAAGTTGCTGCTCTCGCTACAGGTATTCTGCATCGACGTCTTCACCTTGCTGGGCTTGAAGGTGACCTTGTCGCCGGAGACCGAGACCTTGCCCTCCTCCATGACGAACAGCGACGTCGTGCAGTTGTACATCGTGGTCTGCAACAGGCCGTTGTCGGTGTACGACCCGTCCGACTTGATGGTCAACTCACCCGTGCTGCCACTCGGCGGCGCGTACGCCCCGGTGATGGCGTCCTGGTACTGGACCGTCGCCCCGGACCCGGTCCGCCAGGAGCCGACCAGCTCCTTGGGCACCGAACCCCCTTTGCCGCCATCGCCCTTGTCCGTGTCGGCCTTGCCCGCGTCGTCGTCGGAACCCATGCCGACCTTGTCGTCGATCGAGACTCCGCCGTTGCCGGTGCCACCCTCGTCGTCGTTCTGGCATGCGGTCAGCATCCCGACCGCGAGAACGCTTCCGGCCATGACAACGAAGCCCTTACGCACACTTCTGCGCATGTTGATGTAACCCCCCAGACGAACGCCGCACCCAAGGTCCCCCCAGACAGCCGGCGGTGCTTGCGCTCCCTGCTGGCCGGTGCGTGCGTGATGCGTACACGATAGCGGGAGCGGCGCCGCGAACTCAGCCCCCAGGACAGGCTCGTGACAGAACCCGGATCACCCGCCGACAGATGCGACGGCCCTGAAACGCAAGTAGGCCCCCTCCACAGGAGGGGGCCTACTCGTCTATCACGCTAATTCCGGCGGCGTCCTACTCTCCCACACCCCTTCGAGTGCAGTA
>NZ_JBSFVE010000029.1:0-95270 GCF_053592165.1 Streptodolium elevatio | reverse complement strand
GGCCCGTCGCGCGTCCGGAACCCCGCGTTCCGCACAGGCGACGGAGACGGGGCGGACACTCGAATGAGGGTCCGGCCCGTCGCGCGTTGCGTGTTCCGGTTCGGGTCCGGCCGTGCTCGGGACCGTTGCCGGGCCCGGTGTGGATCCCGGATTCAGGACCTCGGGTCGGGATCCCGCGCCGGGGTTGGCGCGGTTGCTACTTCGCGGCGCGCTTGGTCGCCGTCTTCTTGGCCGTGGTCTTCTTCGCCACGGTCTTCTTGGCAGCCGGCTTCGCCGCGACCTTCTTGGCCGTGGTGGCCTTCTTCGCGGTGGTGGCCTTCTTGGCGGCGGCCGTCTTGCGCGTCGCGGCCGGCTTGGCGGCGGCAGCCGTCTTCCGGGTCGCGGCGGGCTTCGCGGCAGCCGTGGTCTTGCGGGCCGCCGTACGGGTCGTCGCCTTGGCGGCCGTCTTGCGAGCCGGCTTGGCGCTGCCGGGACGCGGGGTCGGGCTGGCCTTGGCCGCCGCGCTCCCGGACTTCGGCATCTTCTTGGTGCCCGAGGTCAGGTCCTTGAAGCCCTGGCCCGGACGGAAGCGCGGGATCGCGGTCTTCTTGACCCGGACGCGCTCACCGGTCTGCGGGTTGCGCGCGTAGCGGGCGGCACGCTCGACCTTCTCGAACGAACCGAACCCCGTGATGGACACGCGGTCTCCGCCCGCGACCGCGCGGATGATGGCGTCGAGGACGGCGTCCACCGCTTCTGCGGCAGCCGTACGGCCACCCAGTCGGTCCTGGACCGCCTCGACAAGCTGAGCCTTGTTCACGTCTTCCCCTTCGAAAACCGATGCCGTATCAGATAGTCCGGCATTGGGCACGCTAAGCGCCCAATTGTGCTGAAGCAATTACCGAACGGACGAATCACCCTTGTGTCGCAACGGATTACAGACCTCGGCGGTGTCCGCGGCGAGCGCGGGGTCCTCGTCGAGCTCATCCATGAGCTTGGTCAGACGCCGTGCGGCGTCCGCCAGATCGTGTTTTGCGGCATCGGTGACGACCAGGAGGCGGCGAACCAGCGCCACTTTCGCGCCGTCCGGTATGTCGAGCTTACGCACTCGCGCATGCGCCTCCTTCAACCGGGTGGCGAGTTCGGCGTATAGCCGGACTTCGTCGGGGCTGTCGGGATGCGCTGCTTGGTCCACACCGTGATTGTGACAGCTCATCCGACAATGGGCCTGTTGGGCCGGATCGGGGGAACGCTCTTGCCCCGTCCGGGAAAAGCCGGAAGCGGCGGAGTGCAGGTGCACTCCGCCGCTTCCGCAAGGCAGTTGGCTCTTCCCGGGGTTGCCCTCCCGGTGGCCTGAATCAGTCAGTCGGACGGACCTCGTTCGGCCCTCCCGACGCAGGTCAGGCGGTCGTCCGCGAACCTCGGGCGTTCTGCGTACGCGGCAGCCAGGACGGCCGGCCGGCCTCGAACTCGGTGACGTCCGCCTCGTGGCGAAGGGTCAGGCCGATGTCGTCGAGACCCTCCAGCAGCCGCCAGCGCGTGTAGTCGTCGATCTCGAAATCGGCGACGACGGCGGCGTCTCCGTCGCCCGCGCGGACCTGCCGCTCGATGAGGTCGACGGTGATCTCGACGGTCGGGTCGGCCTCGGTCAGCGCCCACAGGCGGTCGACCGTCTCCTGCGGCAGGACGACCGTCAGCAGGCCGCCCTTCAGCGAGTTGCCGCGGAAGATGTCGGCGAAGCGGGACGAGATCACGGTCTTGAAGCCGTAGTTCTGCAGGGCCCAGACCGCGTGCTCGCGCGACGAACCGGTGCCGAAGTCCGGTCCGGCGACCAGGACCGTGGCGCCGGCGCGTTCCGGCTGGTTGAACACGAAGGCCGGGTCCTTGCGCCAGGCCTCGAAGAGCCCGTCCTCGAAGCCGGTCTTGGTGACCTTCTTCAACCAGTGGGCCGGGATGATCTGGTCGGTGTCGACGTTGCTGCGGCGCAGCGGAACGGCCGTACCGGTGTGGGTGGTGAACGGTTCCATGGCGATCAGACTCCTGCGGGCACTGCGGCATCGAGGTCGGCGGGGGCGGCCAGGTGGCCCAGGACCGCGGTGGCGGCGGCGACCTGCGGCGAGACGAGGTGCGTACGGCCGCCCTTGCCCTGCCGTCCCTCGAAGTTGCGGTTGGAGGTCGACGCGCTGCGCTCGCCCGGGGCCAGCTGGTCCGGGTTCATGCCCAGGCACATCGAGCAACCGGCGTACCGCCATTCGGCACCGGCCTCGGTGAACACCTTGTCCAGGCCCTCGCTCACGGCCTCCAGCGAGACGCGTACGGACCCGGGCACGACGAGCATGCGCACGCCGTCCGCGATCCTGCGGCCGCGCAGGATGTCCGCGACCGCGCGCAGGTCCTCCATACGGCCGTTCGTGCACGAGCCGATGAAGACCGTGTCGACCTTGATGTCGCGCAGCGCCTGTCCGGCCGTAAGGCCCATGTACTCCAGGGCCTTTTCGGCGGCGCTGCGCTCGGACGGGTCGTCGAACGACGCCGGGTCGGGCACGTTCGCGGACAGCGGCGCGCCCTGGCCGGGGTTGGTGCCCCACGTGACGAACGGCGTGAGTTCGGACGCCTCGATGACCACCTCGTGGTCGAACGTCGCGTCGTCGTCGGTCTTCAGCGACGCCCAGTACTCGACCGCGGCGTCCCAGTCCGCGTCCTGCGGCGCGTGGTCGCGGCCCTTCAGGTACCCGAAGGTCGTGTCGTCGGGCGCGATCATGCCGGCCCGGGCGCCCGCCTCGATCGACATGTTGCAGACGGTCATCCGGCCCTCCATCGAGAGGTTCCGGACGGCTTCGCCGCGGTACTCGATGACGTAGCCCTGTCCGCCGCCCGTGCCGATCTTCGCGATCACCGCGAGGATCAGGTCCTTGGCCGTGACCCCGGAGGGCAGTTCGCCGTTGACGGTGACGGCCATGGTCTTGAACGGCGCCATGGGCAGCGTCTGCGTGGCCAGAACGTGCTCGACCTGGCTGGTGCCGATGCCGAACGCCAGCGCGCCGAAAGCGCCGTGCGTCGACGTGTGGCTGTCGCCGCACACCACGGTCATGCCGGGCTGGGTCAGGCCCAACTGCGGGCCGACCACGTGCACGACGCCCTGCTCGACGTCGCCGAGCGAGTGGATGCGCACGCCGAACTCGGCGGCGTTGCGGCGCAGCGTCTCCAACTGGACGCGGGACACCGGGTCCGCGATGGGCTTGTCGATGTCGAGGGTGGGGGTGTTGTGGTCCTCGGTCGCGATCGTGAGATCGGTCCGGCGGACCGGGCGCCCGGCCTGGCGCAGGCCGTCGAAGGCCTGCGGGCTGGTCACCTCGTGCAGCAGGTGCAGGTCGATGTAGAGCAGGTCCGGCTCTCCTTCAGCGCGACGCACGACGTGTGCGTCCCAGACCTTCTCCGCGAGTGTCCGTCCCATCGCTGTCCCTCCGGTCGGCGTCATTGCCGACTTCCTGTGTCGTGTTCCGCGGTCGCATCCCGGCTGCCCACCCGCAGCGTGTGCGCCCACGGTCCGAACTCTGCCACCTGAGCCGTCCAAAACGGACTTGCGTCTCGTCATTCGAGACGGCAATATCAGAGCATGGACAACTCTAGCGGAGTCGGCGTGCTCGACAAGGCCGCTGTCGTGCTGGCCGCGCTCGAAGCCGGTCCCGCGACGCTGGCGGGGCTTGTCGCCACTACCGGACTGGCCCGACCCACCGCGCACCGCCTCGCGGTGGCGCTGGAACACCACCGTCTCGTCGCCCGGGACATGCAGGGGCGCTTCGTCCTCGGACCGCGCCTCGCGGAGCTCGCCGCGGCCGCGGGCGAGGACCGCCTGCTGGCCGCGGCCCACCCGGTGCTCGCGCACCTGCGCGACGTCACCGGCGAGAGCGCGCAGCTCTACCGGCGCCAGGGCGACATGCGCGTATGCGTCGCCGCCGCCGAGCGGCTCTCCGGCCTGCGGGACACCGTCCCGGTGGGCAGCACGCTGCCGATGAAGGCCGGCTCGGCCGCGCAGTGCCTGCTCGCGTGGGAGGAGCCGGAGCGCCTGCACCGCGGCCTCCAGGGTGCGCGTTTCACCGCGACCACGCTGTCCGGCGTACGCCGCCGCGGCTGGGCGCAGAGCATCGGCGAGCGCGAGCCCGGCGTCGCCTCTGTCTCGGCCGCCGTACGCGGACCCAGCAACCGCGTCGTGGCCGCCGTTTCGGTGTCCGGCCCGATCGAGCGCCTCACCCGCCACCCGGGCCGCCTGCACGCGCAGGCCGTCATGGAGGCCGCCGCGAAGTTGTCCGACGCACTGCGCAAGGCCCAGGTGGACGTCTGACCCCGGCTTGCGGCCCGGGCCTGACACCAATCCCACCCCGGGCCGCCACCGGAGGCATTGCCACCGGATGCGCTGCCGCAGTACGGGTCGACGCACGACCCGCGGACACGCCGACGCAAGGCCCGTGGACAGACCGAGACACGACCTGCGGCATTCGTGCTACAACCCCCTGAAGTGGGGGCTCATTTCGGTTTCTGTGGACAACGAGGCGACCGAAAGGCTGTACAGCCGCTCACCCATGGGGGCTCAATTCGGGTGCCGCGGACGACGCGACGGCCGAACGGCGATGCGGCCGCTCATCGGCGGACCCTCACGCGGCACAGGCCGTGGGGTGCATGTGCGAACGGCACGTGTGGAGCAAAGTGGGCGACCACGTCGGCGAGTTCCCGGATATGGCGGGCGCCGCCGCGCCACACCGCGGTCGTCGCCGCCACGGGAGCGCCGAACTCTCGATCGATGCGTTCCTGGATGCGTTCCTGGAAGCGCGCCTCGAAACTCCCCGCCGCGCCCCACGTGACCGGCCCTACGGCGTCATGCCAGGCCCGCACCGCAACCACGCCCACGCGGTGCGTCCGATCGGAGCTCGGCAGGCAGACGAAGGACTCGACCTGGCTCCACGGCACGGTCAGCGGAATCACGCCGAGCGGAGCGGGGAACGTGAGGCCGTGGGCGTCCAGACGGAACACGACCCCGTGGTCCAACTCGCTCCGCAGCCAAAGGACGGCGCCAAACGCGCACGCCACGGCTCCCGCCACTACGACCCACGCCCCGCCCACCACTCCGAGGACGATGACCAGGCCGCAAAAGGCACCCGCGACGATCGGTTTGACCAAGTGCCATCCCGGCTGGTGGTGCAGTTCGTAGGTATCCGGGGCGTTGGAGCGCATTCGACCTCCCGAGACGCGGGCACCGGACGAACGGTACGGCGCATGATGTGCCGCGGTCGCACGGCGGGCCGGGCGTTGGCCGGGCGTTCGAGGGATGCGGGTACGCGGGGCGTTGCCGATCGGCTCGTGCGTCGATGCGCGAACGTCGGTCCGCGGGACGGATTTTCCGCATAGGCAAATCCGGCTCGGGAGGCAACGGCGGTCGCTGTACCGTGCGTTTCCCTGTGAGGAGAACCGACCTTCGACGAACTGGACGCAACTGCCGTCGGCAGGGCTCCGACCGCCGTCCGCCCGCACACTCCCGGAGGGGCATGCGGGCGGTTACGGGATGGTCACGGAGTGGTCAAGTGCCGCGCGTCAGTGCCCCGGCCTGAAGGTCTTCCAGCCGTCGCCCCACGGCTCGTCGGACGACGCGGCACCGGTGTTCGGCGCGGGCCGGCTCGGCCTCGCCGGCTTGGCCTGCTGCGGCTTGCGGGCGGCCGGAATGCGCTTGGGCTGGGCCGCGGGCGCGGCCCTGCGCGGCGTCGGCTCGGCAGGCTGCGCGGGCTTGTTGGTCAGCGGCTTCTGGACCGATGCGGTGGCCAGCGGGCTGGGCGCCGTCATCGGGTTCGGGGGTACGGCCGGAAGCGGCGGTTCCGCTCCCGCACGGGCCTGTTCGCGTCCCTGGACGAAGCTGTCGAGCCGGGTGCGCACATCCTGGGGATCCCGCGACAGGCCCAGCGGGATGCCCGGGGCGAGCCCGGGAACGGCGTCCACCGCGGCCCCCGGAACCAGGTTCGCCTGAGGCATGCGCCGGGGCAGCCCCGAGTGCGTCAGGCCCTCCACCACAGGCTCACGCGCGGCCTGCGCAGCGCGCCAGCTGTTGTCGTCCACCGAACCCCCATCTCAGTCCGCCGTGCCCGCTCCGCGCCCGCGATCAGCCGCATATCAATTGGGCAACGGAATCCGTCGCCACGACAGTAGCAACGCACAGCAGTGCATGGGGGTTCCGGGGTCCGCGATACATGACCTTGTCACCAAGCTGTGAAACTTTTGCCGCAGGCAGCTTCGCGGGTCATGCCGGGATTGGGGCGATCATGAGGGTTCGTCGGGAACACAGCCGAGACGCCCCGGAAGCCCCGTCCGCCCGCTCTGCGGTACCCCGCGCGACGCACGAACCGCGCCACGGTCGGCAAACCGCGTACCCCGGCTGGGCCTTCCCCGGGAACGGCCCGCAGGTGGTCCGGCGGGAGGTCTTCGGGCGGGCCGCACAGACGACGGTCCGGTCGTACGCCGCCCGCTGCCCGTGACCGGCGGAACGCGCGGGAGGACACAGCGCGGGAGGACACAGCGCGGCAGGACAGAGCGCGGCAGAGCGGCGGCGTACCGGCTCTCCGGACCCGCAACGGACAACGGAGTCGGGCGGGTCCACGCAGGACCCGCCCGACTCCGTTGTCCGACACGATGGTCCGGGAGAACTCCCCCGGACCGCGATCAGCGCAGTCGCGCCATCAGCGCGTGCTCGACGAGCGTGATGAGCGTCGACTTGGCCGACTCGCGGCGCCGCGCGTCACAGCTGACGATCGGCGTCTCGGGGCCGATCTGCAGCGCCTCGCGCACGTCGTCCGCGTGATGCGTCTGCACACCGTCCCAGCAGTTGAGGGCGATGATGAACGGCAGCCCGCTGTTCTCGAAGTAATCGATCGCGGGGAAGCAGTCCGCCAGGCGGCGGGTGTCCACGATGACGACGGCGCCGATGGCGCCGCGGACCAGGTCGTCCCACATGAACCAGAACCGGTGCTGACCCGGTGTACCGAAGAGGTACAGGATCAGGTCCTCGTCCAACGTGATGCGGCCGAAGTCCATCGCGACCGTCGTGGTTCCCTTGTCGGGCGTGGCCGCGATGTCGTCGATCCCCGCGCTGGCGGAGGTCATGACGGCCTCCGTACGCAGCGGCGCGATCTCCGAGACCGCCCCCACGAGCGTCGTCTTGCCCACGCCGAAGCCGCCGGCCACGACGATCTTGGCTGAGGTCGTGGAGGACCGCGGCGCCGGGACCGGTCCCGGGCTAGAGCTTGCGAAGTCCACTGAGCACCCTTTCGAGCAGCGTCACGTCCGGCTGCCCCTGGTCGTTCCCCGGCTGATGGATGACCACGAGTCCGGCCTCGGCGAGGTCCGCGACAAGCACGCGGGCGACGCCGAGGGGGATGGAGATCAGGGCCGAAATCTCGGCGACCGACTTGACCTGCCGGCACAAGTCGCAAATGCGCTGGTGCTCAGGCAGCAGGCCAGGTGGATTCGCCACCTGGGGCGTGGTGGTCACCAGGGCCTCCAGCGCGAGCTGGTACCGCGGCCTGGTGCGGCCACCCGTCATGGCATATGGGCGTACCAGGGTCTCGTGGAACTCCTGGTCGCCGTGTTCGGACATCTCCGGATGCGTCATCGCGGCAGGGCACCTTGGAGTTCCGCGCGAAGGGCCGGAGTGAGGACCGTGCCGGCGCGGTCGACCAGCAGGGCCATCTCGTAGCCGATGAGGCCGATGTCGCACTCCGGCGACGCCAGCACGGCCAACGAGGACCCGTCGGAGATCGACATGATGAACAGGAAGCCCCGTTCCATCTCGACCACCGTCTGCGTGACGTGCCCGCCCTCGAAGATGCGGGACGCACCCTGCGTCAGGCTGGTCAGGCCGGATGCCACGGCCGCGAGCTGGTCGGCTCGGTCCCGCGGAAAGCCCTCGGACAGGGCGAGCAGCAGGCCGTCCGCGGAGACCACGACCGTGTGGGAGACACCGGGGGTGTTGTCCACGAAGTTCGTGATCAGCCAGTTCAGGTTCTGCGCGGCCTGGCTCAACTCAGTCATGCCTGCTCCTGGTTGTTCTCGTCACGAGGCTGCGGGGCCATTCCCCCGGCCCCGGCAGTGCGACCTTGCTGAATGCCTCGGCGGAAGTTGGTCAGTCGACCACGGACGTCGTCCGGGTTGCGCGACAGGCCGGACGCCCCGTCCTGCGGAACCTGCGCCGCGCCACGGGGAGTTCCCGGGGTGAGCGGCGCGGCGGGACCGCCGGTGCGGGTGCCGGGGACCGGGCCGGGTGCCTGGGGCGCGGTGCCCCCGACACCGCCCGGAACCAGGTTGGCGCGCGGTACGCGGCGCGGCAGGCCGGCCGTCGTCGTTCCGCCCGAAGCGGGTTCACGCGCGGCCTCGGCCGCCCGCCAACCCTCGTCGCCGGCCGAGTACCACCCGGACGGCGCCTGCTCCGCGGCCGGCCGACCCGGCTGCGGCGCGGCGGGCTGCTGCGGCTGCTCCACCGGGGCGGCGTGCGCCGCCTGGCGCAGCGGCTGCTGCGGAATCCCCTGCGTCTCGGCCGGTGCGGCCGGTCCCGCGTGGGAACGCCGGGGCAGCTGCGCCTGCTCCGAATCACGTTGCGGCAGCGGCGGGTTGGTGCTTCCCGGGGTCCGCCGGTCCAACCCCTGCGATTCGGTTGCCGCGAGCGAACCCGCGGCGTCGTCGGCCTCGGTGCGCGAGGTGCGCACCTGCGCGGCGCGCATACGCCCGCCGCGGCCGGTCCGACGGTGGAACCAGTCCGACTCGAGGGTCTCGAAGATCGGCGACCGCTCGTCCTCGATCGCCTGCGGCAGCGCGACCGAGTCGTCGAGTGCGTTGAGCGGCTCCGGCTGCGCCGGCAACTGCCGGTGCTGCGGAGGCTGTTGCGGCAGCTGCTGGGGCACCTGGTGCTGTGGTGCCGCGGGCAGGCCGCGGGCTTGCTGCGGCTCCGGCTGGGCTGGAGCGGGGCGGCCCTGCTGCTGGCGGCCGTCCTGGTACAGCGCCCGCGGGTCCTGCTGCGCGGTCCGGGCGTCGGCCTGCTGCGGCGCCGGCTGCTGCTGGCGCACCGGGGAATTCGGCGTGCGCAGCGCGGGCAGCGCGTCGCCGGAACCGGGCTGCGGCGGACGGGCGCCGGGGTCGCGCTGACCCTGGCCGTCCGCGCCGGTCCTGGGGTCAACGCGCGGCGCCTCGGTGCGGCGCTGCGGTGCCTCGTAGGCCGGCATCTGCGGCGGCGGGGCGACCGGCGACAGGCTGTCGTACTCCGGGCCGGACCACGCGGACGCGCGCTGCTGCTGCGGCGGTTCGGCCATCGGCATCGCGCCGGTGTCCTGGTCGCCGCGGCGCGGCAGGCCGCCGCCCTGACCGCGGTCGGTGCCGCCGTGCTCGGTGGGCTCCGGGTCGAACCGCGGCTGCTGGTAAGGCTGTTCGTAGTCCGGTCGGGCGTACGCGCTGGGCTGCGCGTAGTCGCCGAACGGCTGCTGCGCCGGCTGCTGCTGGTCGTACTGCGGACGGTCGTAGGGCGACTGCTGCCCGCTCTCGTGCCGACCGGCCTGGTGCTGGCCCGTCTGCGGCCGACCGATCTGGTGCTGCCCGGTCTGGTGCTGCCCGGTCTGGTACGGGCTCTGGTGCTGACCGGTCTGGTGCTGCGGCTGCTCCGGCGCGAACGGCGACGCGAACTGCGCGGTTCCGCCGTCGACCGGGCGGGCGTCCTCGGCGCGCGGTGCCTGCGGCGCGACCGGCGCGAACGGGTTGTCCGCGTCGTTCTGCTGCGGGAACGGCGTGCCCGGGAACGGGGTGTCGTGTGTGGCCGGGCCTTCGGCGAACGCCGACGCCGGCTCGTACGCGCCGTTCTGCGGCGCCTGGCCGGCCCGCTGCGGAAGCGGGCGGGGCGCCTCGCTGCGCCCGGCCTCCGGACCGGGACGCTGCGGTCCGGCCGCGGCGGCGGGCAGCGCCTGCATCTCCTGCGACGCGGTCAGCGCGTCGGGCTCCCAGCCCGGCGCGACGGCCGCGCGGCCGTTGGACTTGTCCCAGTTGCCGCCCGGGCGGTCGCCCTGGATCAGCTCGATCGGCAGCATGACCAGCGCGGTCGTACCGCCGCCGTCGCCGGGGCGCAGCTGGACGCGGATGCCGTGTCGGGTCGACAGGCGGCCGACCACGAAGAGGCCCATGCGCCGGGATATGGAGACGTCGACGACGGGCGGTCGGGCGAGGCGCTGGTTCGCGTCCGCCAGGTCGTCGCCGGTCAGGCCGATGCCGTTGTCGTGGATCTCGATGAGCGCGCGGCCGTCCGGGAGGATGTGGCCGGTGACGCGGACCTTGGTGTGCGGGCTGGAGAAGGTGGTCGAGTTCTCCAGCAGCTCCGCGAGGAGGTGCACGAGGTCGTTGACGGCGCGGCCGGCGATGTCGGTCGTCGGCAGGGCGCCCAGTTCGACACGCTCGTACTGCTCCACCTCGGATGCCGCGGCGCGCAGTACGTCGACCAGCGGGACGGGGCGCGTCCAGCGGCGGCCCGGCTCTTCACCCGCGAGGACCAGGAGGTTCTCACCGTTGCGGCGCATACGGGTGGCGAGGTGGTCGAGCTTGAACAGGTTCGCCAGCTGGTCGGGGTCCGCCTCGCGGTTCTCCAGGTCGGAGATGAGTGCGAGCTGACGCTGGATCAGGCTCTGGCTGCGGCGCGACAGGTTGACGAACATCGAGTTGACGTTGCCGCGGAGGAGGGCCTGTTCGGCCGCGAGCCGGACGGCCTCCGTGTGGACGGCGTCGAACGCGCGGGCCACCTGGCCGACCTCGTCGCGGGTCGCGACACCGATCGGCTCGACGCTCAGATCGACGTCCCCGGGTTCGGACTCCGCGAGGCGGCGGACCGTCTCCGGCAGCCGCTGCTCGGCGATCTCCAGAGCGCTGCGGCGCAGGGTGTTGAGCGAGCGGACCAGCGAACGCGCCACGATCACACCGAGGATGATCGTGAAGAGCAGGGCCGCGACGACGAGGACGGTGTTGACGAGGGCGTCTTTGCGGGCCTCGTCACGCAGGCTGTCGGCCTTGTCGAGCAGCTGGTCGCCCATCTGGGTCTCGAGCTGCATCATGTGCGACAGGTAGTCGCTGGCCAGCTTGTACCAGGCTTCGGGCGATTCATAGCCCGGCGTCCCGCCGAGGCCGCTGACGACGGTCTGGAGCCCCCGGTCGTCCGTGGCGACCATGTGCGTGGCGATCGCGTTCAGCATGGCGGCCACGTCGCTGCCCTTGCCGGCGCTGAAGACGTCGGCGTACCGGCGGTTCTCGTCGGGCGTCGCCACCGCCTGGAAGGCCAGGATCGCGTCGTCCTGGCCGCCCTGCAGCAGGCTCTTGAAGCCTTCGGCCGCGTCGGCGTAGGGGAATTCGGGGCGTCCGCCGTATGCGGCGCCGATCGCACGGCCCGCGGAGATCTGCGCCTTGAGCTCACCGAACAGGCCGAGCGCACGGGCGCCCTGCACCAGACCGGGGTCTCGGGTGATCTCGGGGGCCTGCTGGTTGATCGACAGCAGCGCCTCGATGATCTCCTGGTAGGCCTTCACCGTGCTGAACGGGTACGTCAGGTACGCGTTCTTGCGGATGTTCGCCAGGCCGTTCATCTTCTCCGAGACCACGCGGACCGTGGACTCGATGAGCGGCAGGTCCTCGAGGTCCATCTTGGCGACGGCGGCCTTGAAGCGCTCGAACTGCTCGTTCGTGCGCTGGTAGCGCGTCGTGATCTCGGGGACCTTCTCGGCCTTGTCCCCTCGGGCGAGGGGGTAGGCGCTGAAGTCGCGTTCCTCCTCCAGGAAGCCGACAAGCGTGGTGGATTCGTCGATGACCGCGCCGGCCTTCTGCACGACGTCCATCTCGCGGGTCGTGTCGACGGCGGACTGGATGCGCAGTCCGCCGAGCAGCGCCGCGACGATGACGGGCAGCAGCAGCAGCGCGGTGATGCGCGTACGGATGCGCCAGTTCTTGATGGAGAACAGCAGCTTCAACCGCGAAGGAGCCTGCGGGGCTCGACTGGCGGTGAGCTCTTGGGGTGGGCGCATGTCTGCGGGCCCGACAGCGGCCGGGGCTTCCGCGGATTCCTGCTGCCTCTTCCGACGTCCCTGCACTAGCTTCGCAACCTCTTGTGACCAGTCGTTGACCCGCCGGATCGGCGAGGCTTGTGTGCGGAGATCCCGGGCGGGACCTCGCTTGGGAACCACCCCCGTGGTCGCACGCATTTCAGCACAGCCCAGAGGCCGCAACAAGATAGCGGGGTCCGGAAAAATCCGGATTCCAGAGAACTGGGCCAGACAATCCCTTCGCCCAGGTTTGACCCGTTATTACCGGTCGCAATCGGACATAAGGACCCAGGTTTGGCTGGAATCCACAGAGGTGAAAATCACAGGTTCCGTGGGGAACTCGGTTACTCACTGCAATTGTCACAGCACCGTGCGTGAAACTTCGGCAATCGTAGCCTTTGCCCGGCCCCGGAGAACGGGGCCCGACTGACGTAACCATCAGTAACCTTGATATTCAAGAGGCCGCGCGCAATCGGCGGCGTGGATTCACCACGCGTGCCCGGCGTGCCTGCCGACCCGGTCGACCCTACGCGTCGACCGCATGCGTGCACACCCGACCGACCACCCGATTCGAAAGGGCGGACAACTCCGTCATGAGCCTGAGCACCCACCGTACGAACACCGCCAACCCGCGCCGTACGCAGCTCGACACCGTGCCGGTCCGCCCCGAGGGCCTCGACGAGGACACCACGCCCGTGCCGCTGGAGACCGGCCCCACCGCGAACCCGCGCCGCACGAACGTCATGGAGCAGCAGAACTGACGCACCGCCGCACGGCGCTGCGGGCCGGGCCCGCGGGATAGCCTGGGGGCGACCAGAACGTCCCCCGATTGATCCCGAGGTCCCGGCCCGTGCGCATCGTCAGGTTCTCCACCGGCGACTCCTATTCGTTCGGCGCGGTGGGGAGCCCCCGCGACCAACCCGACGAACTGGTCGTCGCCGAACTCGACGGGCATCCGTACGCCGGCATCTCGCTCACCGGGCAGAGCCACCGGCTCGCCGACGTGCAGCTCCTGTCGCCGGTGCTGCCCAGCAAGATCGTCGGGATCGGCAAGAACTACGCGGACCACGCCGCCGAGATGGGCGGTGAGGTCCCCGAGGTGCCGATCGTGTTCCTCAAGCCGTCCACCGCGGTGGTCGGCCCGGACGCGCCGGTGGTCTACCCGGAGATCTCCACCGAGGTGCACCACGAAGCCGAACTGGCCGTGGTGATCGGGCGCCTGTGCCGCGACGTACCCGCCGAGCGCGTCGCCGAGGTCGTCTTCGGCTACACCTGCGCGAACGACGTCACGGCGCGCGACCTCCAGCGCAGCGAGGGCCAGTGGGCCCGGGCCAAAGGCTTCGACACCTCGTGCCCGCTCGGGCCCTGGGTCGAGACCGAGCTCGACCCGTCCGACCTCGCCGTCACCTGCACGGTCAACGGGGACCTGCGGCAGGCCGGGCGCACCTCGCAGATGGTCCGCAGCATCACCGACCTGGTCGTCCATGTGACGGCCGCGATGACGCTGCTCCCCGGTGACGTGATCCTCACCGGGACCCCCGCGGGCGTCGGCCCGCTCCAGGTGGGCGACGAGGTCGCCGTCACCGTCGAAGGCATCGGAACTCTCACCAACAGGGTGATCAAGCGTGGCTAGCGAGCCCCAGGGCGCCGATGTGCGCGTCCGTTTCTGTCCCTCCCCGACCGGCAACCCGCACGTCGGGCTGATCCGCACCTGCCTGTTCAACTGGGCGTTCGCGCGGCACCACGGCGGCACCTTCGTCTTCCGGATCGAGGACACCGACGCCGCGCGCGACTCGGAGGAGTCGTACGAGCAGCTGCTCGACGCCCTCAAGTGGCTCGGGTTCACCTGGGACGAAGGCCCCGAGGTCGGCGGCCCGCACGCGCCCTACCGCCAGTCCCAGCGGATGGACATCTACGCGGACGTCGCCAAGCGCCTGCACGAGGCCGGGCACGCGTACGAGTGCTTCTGCACCACCGAGGAGCTGGAGCGGCGCCGCGACGCCGCGCGTGCCGCCGGCAAGCCGTCCGGGTACGACGGCCACTGCCGCGACCTGAGCGCCGAGCAGGTCGCCGCGTACCGTGCGGAGGGCCGCGACGCGATCCTGCGCTTCCGCATGCCCGACCGCACGATCACCTTCACCGACCTGGTGCGCGGCGAACTGAGCTTCGAGCCCGAGCACGTGCCCGACTACGGCATCGTGCGCGCCAACGGCCGGCCGCTCTACACGCTGGTCAACCCGGTCGACGACGCGCTGATGGAGATCACCCACGTGCTGCGCGGCGAGGACCTGCTGTCCTCGACGCCGCGTCAGATCGCGCTGTACGCGGCACTCGCCGACATCGGCGTCGGCAACGGCACCACGCCGCGTTTCGGGCACCTGCCGTACGTCATGGGCGAGGGCAACAAGAAGCTCTCCAAGCGCGACCCGCAGTCGTCGCTCAACCTGTACCGCGAGCGCGGGTTCATCCCCGAGGGCCTGCTGAACTACCTTTCGCTGCTCGGCTGGTCGCTCGCGCCCGACCGCGACTACTTCTCCGTCGAGGAGATGGTCGCGGCGTTCGACGTCGCGGACGTCAACGCCAACCCGGCGCGCTTCGACCTCAAGAAGTGCGAGGCGGTGAACGCCGACCACGTGCGCGCGCTGGCCCCCGAGGACTTCCGCGACCGCCTGGTCCCGTTCCTGCAGAACGCCGGCCTGCTGCCCGCGCAGCCCACCGCCGGGCAGTTGGACCTGCTGGGCAAGGCCGCGCCGCTCACCCAGGAGCGCATGGTCGTGCTCGGCGAGGTCGTCGGCATGCTCGGGTTCCTGTTCGTGGCGCCGGAGGACTTCACGCGCGACGAGGCGGACAGCGCCAAGGTGCTGACCGCGGACGCCGCCCCGGTCCTGGAGGCCTCCGTCACGGCCCTGGAGTCGGTGGAGTGGGCCACGGACCCCATCCAGGCCGTGCTGCGCGAGGCGCTGGTCGACGGCCTGGGCATCAAGCCCAAGAACGCCTTCACCCCGCTGCGCGTCGCGGTCACCGGCCGCCGTGTGTCGCCGCCGCTGTTCGAGTCGATGGAACTCCTGGGCCGCGAGGCGACCTTGGCCCGTCTGCGGTCCGCGCTCGACGTCGCGCGCGGCTGATCCGCGTCCGTCCTCGCCCGGTCCGTCCGGGTGTGCGCACCGTCCCGCGAGGGCGGTGCGCACCCCGACCGGTAACCCGTTTTGGTCGGGCCCGCCTGATCGGGTAAAGTTCTACTCGTTCCGCCCCGCAGGGGGCCGGGACAAGCCAGCAAGATCCCTTTCACGGGGTCGAGCATTGGGGTATGGGGTAATTGGCAGCCCGACTGGTTCTGGCCCAGTTAGTCTAGGTTCGAGTCCTGGTACCCCAGCTGTGTCGCCGCAAGGCGACACGGCTGGCGATCACCGCAAGGTGGTCGGCAGTTTGAGTTTGGCCCCGTTGTGTAGCGGCCTAGCACGCCGCCCTCTCAAGGCGGTAGCGCGGGTTCGAATCCCGTCGGGGCTACTCGAGAAAAACACCGAGGCGTACTTTGGAACGCCTCGCCGTTCGATCGGCGACGATGCGACGGACACCATCCCCTCGGGGATGGGCTAGGGCCCCGTTGTGTAGCGGCCTAGCACGCCGCCCTCTCAAGGCGGTAGCGCGGGTTCGAATCCCGTCGGGGCTACCACGTACGAAATCCCCCACCACGGTGGGGGATTTTCTGTTTCCCGGCGCCTTCCCGCCCCCGCACGTGTCGCGGGGGCGCCGACCAGGTCCTGTCCGGACGCCGCGTTCGATCCGAAAACGGCCCGGGGCCGCCCCGCTCGCGGCGGGACGGCCCCGTAGGGCGTTCTGCGGGGCCGTCAGGCGTCCCGGGTGGGCGTGAGACCGGCCTTGAGGAGCCCGTACGTGTACGCGTCCTCCAAGGCCTGCCACGAGGCTCCGATGACGTTCTCCGCGACGCCGACGGTGCTCCACTCCTTCTTCCCGTCGCTCGTCTCCACGAGCACCCGCGTGATGGCGTCGGTCCCGTGCCGGCCTTCCAGCAGGCGGACCTTGTAGTCGACCAGCTCGAAGGACGCCAGCTCCGGGAAGATGCGCTCGAGCGCGAGGCGCAGCGCGCGGTCGAGCGCGTTGACGGGTCCGTTGCCCTCGCCCGTGGCCACGATGCGCTCGCCCTTGGCGTGCAGCTTCACGGTCGCCTCGTTCAACTGCGTGCCGTCGCCGCGCTGCTCGCTGATGGCACGGAACGACTCCAGCGTGAAGAAGCGCTCGCGGGCGCCCACCACCTCGTCGCGCAGCAGGAGTTCGAACGACGCGTCCGCGGCTTCGTACGTATAGCCGTTGGCCTCACGGGACTTCACCTGGTCCACGACGCGGCCGACCAGGTCGCGGTCGCCGGACAGGTCGTATCCCAGCTCCTTGCCCTTGAGTTCGATCGACGCCCGGCCGGCCATGTCCGACACGAGCATGCGCATGCTGTTGCCGACCAGTTCGGGGTCGATGTGCTGGTACAGGTCCGGGTCGACCTTGATGGCCGACGCGTGCAGTCCGGCCTTGTGCGCGAACGCCGAGACACCGACGTACGGAAGGTGCGTGGACGGCGCGAGGTTGACCACCTCGGCGATGGCGTGCGAGATGCGGGTCATCTCGCGCAGCCGGCCCTCGGGCAGGACCTGCATGCCCTTCTTGAGCTCCAGTGCGGCGACCACGGGGAACAGGTTGGCGTTGCCGACGCGTTCGCCGTACCCGTTCGCGGTGCACTGCACGTGCGTCGCCCCGCCCTCGACCGCGGCGATGGAGTTGGCGACCGCACACCCGGTGTCGTCCTGGGCGTGGATGCCGAGCCGCGCGCCGGTGGCGGCCTTGACGCGTGCCACGGTCCACTGGACCTGGCTGGGCAGCATGCCGCCGTTGGTGTCGCAGAGCACGACCACCTCGGCGCCGGCGTCGTGCGCGGTGCGTACGACACTCGTCGCGTACTCCGCGTTGGCCCGGTAGCCGTCGAAGAAGTGCTCGCAGTCGACGAACACGCGCCGCCCCTGCTCGCGCAGGTGCGTCACGGTGTCGCGGACCATCGCCAGGTTCTCGTCCAGCGTCGTGCGCAGCGCCAGGTCGACGTGCTTGTCGTGCGACTTCGCGACCAGGCAGACCACCGGGGCCTCGGCGTCGAGCAGCGCCTGGACCTGCGGGTCCTCGGCCGCGGTGGTCCCGGCCTTGCGGGTCGCGCCGAACGCGACGAGCTTCGCGTGCCGGAGGTCGAGTTCGGTGCGTGCCCGGCGGAAGAACTCGGTGTCGCGCGGGACCGCGCCCGGCCAGCCGCCCTCGATGAAGCCGACGCCGAACTCGTCCAGGTACCGGGCGATGGCGAGCTTGTCCCCGACCGTGAGGTTGATGCCCTCACGCTGGGAGCCGTCGCGCAGCGTGGTGTCGAAGACGTGGAAACTGTCGTCGGTCATGTCCGTGGGTCTCCTGACGCGTTCTCTGGCGGGACTGTTCAGGTCCGGATGTGCGGTGCTCGATGGCGGGCCCGCGCGCGCTGCCTGGCCGAGGGGTGTCCGGCCAAAACAAAAGACCCCTCGCGGTCGCGAGAGGTCTGCGTGCGGGCGGTGGGCTGAATGACGCTTGCCCCTTGTGGGGGGTCAGCCCGGTGCCGGCACGCTGCGGCTAATAATGAGCCACTGCTGCATGGTCGGAAGTCTGCCACACGATCCGGCGGTCGGTACGCGAGTCTCGCCATTTGGGCTAATCGACCACCGGACGGGGGCGGGCCCCCGTCCGGTGAACGGCGTTCGCGTGTTGCGGGCGCGGCGTGCGCCGCGGCCCCGCGTCCGGCTCGGCGACGGCAGTCGCGCCCGCTCAGACGATCTTGTGCAGCCAGCCGTGCGTGTCGGCGGCGCCGCCGGTCTGGATGTCGAGGAGGGCCTTGCGCAGTTCGAGCGTGACGGGGCCCGCGCCGCCGTCCCCGACCTGCCACGAGGCGTCCGTGGACTTCACCGAGCCGACCGGCGTGATGACCGCGGCGGTGCCGCACGCGAAGACCTCGCTGATCGAGCCGTCCGCGTTGCCGGCCTGCCAGTCCTCGACGGAGATCTTGCGCTCCTCGGTGGCGTAGCCGCGGTCCGCGGCGAGGCGCAGCAGCGAGTCGCGTGTGATGCCCGGGAGCAGGGAGCCGGTGAGCGAAGGGGTGAGGATGCGGGCGTCCTTGCCGCTGCCCTGCACGAAGTACAGGTTCATGCCGCCCATCTCCTCGATCCAGCGGCGCTCGTTCGCGTCGAGCCACACCACCTGGTCGCAGCCCTGCTCGGCGGCCTGAGCCTGGGCGACCAGCGAGGCGGCGTAGTTGCCGGCGCACTTGGCGGCGCCGGTGCCGCCGGGGGCGGCCCGCACGTACTCCTTGGACAGCCAGACCGAGACGGGCTTGACGCCGCCCGCGAAGTACGCGCCGGCGGGCGACGCGATGACCATGAAAAGGAACTCGTTCGAGGGACGCACGCCGAGGCCGACCTCGGTCGCGAACATGAACGGCCGGAGGTAGAGGCTCTGCTCCTCCTCCCCCGGCACCCACGCGTGGTCCTGCTTGACGAGCGCGTCGACGGCCGCGACGAACAGGTCCTCGGGAAGCTCCGGCATCGCCAGGCGACGCGCCGAGGCCTGGAAGCGCCGGGCGTTCTCGTACGGGCGGAAGGTGACCACCGAACCGTCCGCGTGCCGGTACGCCTTGAGGCCCTCGAAGATGGACTGCGCGTAGTGCAGCGTCATGTTCGCCGGGTCGATCTCCAGCGACGCGTACGGCGTCAACTGCGCGTCGTACCAGCCCCGACCCGCGCTCCACCGGATCGTCACCATGTGCTCGGTGAACACGCGGCCGAAGCCGGGGTTCGTCATACGAGCGGCGCGCTCGGCATCCGACAGCGGATGCGCGGTCGGCTTGAGATCGATCGTCACGGAGGTCGTCATGGGTTCCAGTGTCCTTCACCGAGGGATTGACGGGGCATCGTGGTGCCGCCTATCGGTTCCAGACGTTAACGCAGTCCACCGGGACACCGACAGGCACGGCCTGGCCGCCTCCGGCGCCGCCCCCGGAACAGGCGGGGCGGTGCCGGGCGGCAGCGGGAAGCCGGAGTGCCGCAGCTGAACCGCCGGTCGGCTTCGGGTGGTCTCGCGCCGACGGCGCCCGGTCGGGCGCCGTCGGCGAAAAAACGCGGGGCCGGCGATTCAGCCGGCTACTCGCTTGGCGATCGCGTCGCCGATCTCGCTGGTGGAGCGGGTGCCCAGCGACGCGCGCTCGGCGAGGTCGGCGTCGACCGCCGCCTCGACGCGGCGGGCGGCGTCGGTGTGGCCCAGGTGCTCGAGGAGCATCGCGACGGACAGCACGGTGGCGGTCGGGTCGGCCTTGCCCTGGCCCGCGATGTCCGGGGCGGAGCCGTGCACCGGCTCGAACATCGAGGGGAATTCACCCGCAGGGTTGATGTTTCCGCTCGCGGCGAGGCCGATACCGCCCGCGATGGCCGCCGCGAGGTCGGTGATGATGTCGCCGAACAGGTTGTCGGTGACGATCACGTCGAAGCGCTCGGGCTGGGTCACCATGAAGATGGTGGCCGCGTCCACGTGCAGGTAGTCGGTGGTGACCTCGGGGAACTCGGCCGCTACCTGGTTGAACACGCGGGTCCACAGGTGGCCGGCGTGCACCAGCACGTTGTTCTTGTGCACGAGGGTGAGCTTCTTGCGCGGGCGGGCCTGCGCGCGGGCGAAGGCGTCGCGCACGACGCGCTCGATGCCGAACGCGGTGTTGACGCTGACCTCGGTGGCGATCTCGTGCTCGGTGCCGGTGCGGAGCGTGCCGCCGTTGCCGACGTACGGCCCCTCGGTGCCCTCGCGGACCACGACGAAGTCGATCTGCGCGTCGGCGCCCAGCGGCGACGTGACGCCCGGGCCCAGCTTGGCGGGGCGCAGGTTGACGTGGTGGTCGAAGGCGAAGCGCAGCTTCAGCAGCAGGCCGCGCTCCAGGACGCCGGACGGCACCGACGGGTCGCCGATCGCGCCGAGCAGGATCGCGTCCTGGCCGCGGAGCTCGTCGAGGACGCTGTCCGGCAGCGTCTCGCCGGTACGGTGGTACAGCCGGGCCCCGAGGTCGTACTCGGTGGTCTCCAGGGCGACGTCGGCGGGCAGTGCCGCGGCGAGGACCTTGAGTCCCTCCGCGACGACCTCCTGGCCGATGCCGTCGCCGGGAACCACTGCGAGACGGATGCTGTTGGCGTTGCGAGACATGTGCCGGACCTTACTCCTCGTCCCAGCTGTCGACATTCGCGTTCCGGATGCTGGGACGGTGTACGCCACGGCGGGGGCAGGCCCGCCGGGACCGGAACTAGCGGCGGTCGCCGCCGACATCGCCGCCGTTGTCACGGCGGTCGAGGGCGCGCTGCAGCGCTTGGGCGGCGTTCTTGCGAGTGGTCTCGTCCATGGTGCACTCCACGAGGTCGAGCGGGGGGCGCTCAGCGGAAATCCGCGGAAGCGGGGTTGGCGGTGACGTGTTCCGCGGCGCTGATGGGCGCATCTCGGCGGACTCGCTCGCGAGGGAGTCGGCGGCGGAGAACCACGTCGGGCTGCAGGACAAATGCGGCGGACCTCGTGGGCGCTCGCGTCCCGCAATTCCTGTCGAACCGGGAGTTAGTGGGTCGATAGGAAGGTGGTTCCTTCACGGTAAGCGACACGGTGGGCCGCTGTCCGCAATTTACTCGGAGTTCCTACTATCTGAGATGCGGGGGTACTCCATCGGAGTCGCGCGAACACGCGAACGGCCCCGGAAGCGGTTGCTTCCGGGGCCGTTCGGGTGTTCGTCGGCCGACGGTCCCGTCGGTCGGGCCGAGTCCGCCGAGCAGCCGGCCGGGCCGGCCGGGCTGCTCGGGCTGGTCAGACGCGCCGGACGGGTCAGGCGGGTCTGGCAGCTCGGGTGGATCAGGTGGCGTGGGCGGCCTGGGTTCAGTCGGCCAGGTTCACCGGGCGGACGAAGTCCGCGCCGATCTCGGCGCCGATCTCGGTGAGCACGGCCGCCGGGATGGTCGAGTCGACGGTCAGCGCGACCAGCGCGACGCCGCCCTTGGCGGCCCGGCTGACCTGCATGCCGGCGATGTTGACGCCGGCGTCGCCCAGCAGCCGGCCGATGACGCCGACGACGCCCGGGCGGTCGGCGTACCGCAGGAAGACCATGTGCCGGGTCAGCTGGAGGTCGACGTCGAAGCCGCCGACCTCGACGACCTTCTCGATCCGCTTGGGACCGGCGAGGGTGCCGGACACCGACACGTCGGTGCCGTCCGTCAGGGTGCCGCGCACGCTCACCACGTTGCGGTGGTCGGGGCTCTCCGAGCTGGTGGTCAGGCGTACCTCGACACCGCGCTCCTGGGCGAGCAGCGGCGCGTTGACGTACGACACCGACTCCTCGACGACGTCGGAGAACACGCCCTTGAGGGCGGCCAGTTCGAGCACCTTGACGTCGTACTGGGTGATCTCGCCGCGCACCTCGACGTCGAGGCGCTGCGCGACGCCGCCGACCAGCGCGGTGAAGATGCGGCCGAGCTTCTCGGCGAGCGGCAGGCCCGGGCGTACGTCGGGGGCGATCTCGCCGCCCTGCACGTTGACCGCGTCCGGCACCAGTTCGCCGGCCAGCGCGAGGCGGACCGACTTGGCGACCGCGATACCGGCCTTCTCCTGCGCCTCGTCGGTGCTCGCCCCCAGGTGCGGGGTCGCCACGACGTTGTCGAACTCGAACAGCGGGCTGTCCGTGCACGGCTCCTTGCTGAAGACGTCCAGGCCCGCGCCCGCGACCCGGCCCTCCTTCAGCGCCGACGCGAGCGCCTGCTCGTCGACGATGCCACCGCGCGCGGCGTTGACGATGCGCACGGTGGGCTTGACCTTGTGGAGCGCCTCGTCGCCGATCAGACCCAGCGTCTCGGGGGTCTTGGGCAGGTGCACCGTGATGAAGTCGGACTGCTCCAGGACCTCGTCCAGGGTCAGCATCCGCACACCCATCTGGGCGGCGCGCGCGGGCTGCACGTAGGGGTCGTACGCGACGATGTTCATGCCGAACGCCGACATGCGCTGCGCGACCAGCACGCCGATGCGGCCCAGGCCGACGACGCCGAGCGTCTTCTCGGCGAGTTCGACGCCGGTGTACTTGCTGCGCTTCCACTCGCCGTTCTTGAGCGCGGCGTTGGCCGGCGGAATGTTGCGGGCGACCGAGATCAGCAGGCCGCACGCGAGTTCGGCGGCGGTCACGATGTTGGACGTCGGCGCGTTGACGACCATCACACCGGCCTTGGTGGCCGCCGCGACGTCGACGTTGTCGAGGCCGACACCGGCGCGCGCGACGACCTTGAGGCGCTTGGCGGCGGCGATGGCCTCGGCGTCGACCTTGGTCGCGCTGCGGATCAGGATGGCGTCGACGTCGGCGATCGCGGGCAGCAGCTCGGCGCGGTTGGCGCCGTCGCAGTGCCGGATCTCGAAGTCGGGACCGAGCGCGTCGACCGTGGCCGGCGACAGTTCTTCAGCGATGAGGACGACGGGCTTGCTCACTGCGATCCTTTGCTTTCTTCGTCGGCAGCGATGACAGCGCACCCCGGACGCATCGGGCGCGTGGGGGCGGGTGGGTCTGACGCGGGCACGAGTCTAATGCCGCTTTGTGAATGCCTTCACAGTCGTCCGATGGCTGGACGGCGTCAGTCCGCGGCCAGAAACCATCCGATCGTCACCCGCCGTTGCCCGCCGCGGTCGGCTATGACCACCTCGCCCGAGCCGGGCCTGGTGAGCGGCAGGCTTCCCCCGTACGGGAGTACGCGGCGCACCCCGTCGTCGACGTGCACCTCCGCGACCGGTGCGTCCTGCGACCCGCGGATCCAGGTGACGAACCACGCGTTCGTGTCGTCGCAGTGGAACTCCAGGTGCACGCGCGACACGAACAGCCAGTCGGCGGGCGTCACAAGGTGGCAGCGGGACGCGTCGCGGCCGACCGCAAGCGTCGCGCCGGGCCTTGTCGGCGCATTCGCCATGAGCATGGCGACGGTCGCCGCGTCGTCGGCGCCCGACGTCGAGGCCATATTCAGATCGAGCACCGGTTCTTCCCCTCCCGAAAACCTCTGGTCGTCCCCCGGTCAGGTCCCGGTGGTGCGCCGCGGGGGCTGGCCGCCGCAAGGGCATGGCCCGCGTCCCGCTATGCCGTGGGTGACGGCGGTCTGCGCGATGAGGTCCCATCCACCGTGCACGTGTCGCACGGTGTCCAGGTAGTTCGGCCCGAGCAGTTCGTTGAGCTCGGGACACAGACCCGAACTGTAGAACTCACGGCGCAGTTTCGTCTTGCACCGTTCGACAGTTGCCGCCGACAGGTGCAGAAGCTCACACAGTTCGCGCGTCGACTTGGCGCGCTTGACCTGGCGACCGTGGATCCAGTCGCACGACATCGCGGTCAGGACCTCGATCTCGGTGTCGGACAACCGGTTCTGCAGGACGAACGGCGCGACGTCCTGCGTCTCGGGCACGCCCACGTCCGGCTCGGTCGGTTCGTCGCCGGCCAGCTGCGGCAGCGACAGCCGCCACTCGACGATCACGCGGCGTCTGCGCGCCAGGTCGCTGATCACGATGCGGCCGGCGCGCTGGCCGCCGAGCGGCAGCGTCGCACCGTACGGCACCGGCTCGGAGACCCCTTCGCGGTCGATCTGCACCAGCGCGACCGGGCGGGTGTGCGAGCCCTGGAGCCACTCCACGGTCCAGCGCTTCTCGTCGGTGAACACGAACTCCAGGTGCACACGCGAGACGAAGCGCCAGTCCTTGGGCGTGGCCAGCGCGCAGCGCGACGGGTCGCGGCCCACGCCGAGCCGCTGGCCCGGCTCGCTGGGCATCTTGACCGTACGCGACCTGGGCAGTTCCTGGTCGCGCAGGTCGGCGTCGTCCGACGTCGCCGCTTGGAGGACTAGTTCGAGCATCGCCATCCGTCCGGTCTCGGCCCCTTGTGGGGGCTCCTCGTGCACCATGGTCGCGGTCCGACCGTACGACCTACCCGCTTGCGGGGGAATCCTCGGGTCCCTGGCCGGGGCCCTCGGCGCCGCTCTCGGCGGGCCGGGCCCGCGGTGGCGCGGCGGCCGCGGACGCCGTGGGCAGGGCCTCGCACTCGATGACCACGGCCGTCGCGTCGTCGTCCCCGCTCTGCACGGCGGTGACCGTCAGCGTGGTCGCGGCGTGGAAGGGGTCGCCGTGGATCAGGTCGGCGACGGTCTCGTCCGGCAGGTGGCCGACGCCGTCCGTCGCGAGCACCACGCGGTCGCCCGGGTGGAGTTCGATGCGCTGGAGTTCGGGGTCGGGCTGCTGCGAGCCGCCGAGCGGGGTCGACGTCAGCAGCCACGGGCGGCCCAGGTCGGCCGCGTTGCCCTGCTCGGTGAGCCGGAACGCCGCTCCGCCGCGCACCAGCCAGCACACGCTGTCGCCGCATCCGGCGAGGTGCAGTCGGCCGTCCTGGATGACGGCGGCGACCACGGTGGTGCGCATGCCCTCGTACGTCTGCCCGTGCCCGTGCCGCCGCACCGCCAGGTCGGCGACGGCGATCGAGGCGCGGAGCCGGTCGCTCCATCCGGCGGACAGGTCGGCGGCCGCGAGGTCGGCGACGAGGGTGCGGCACGCGACGTCGGCGGCGTACCACCCCGAGGGGTGGCCGCCGAGTCCGTCGGCGACGACGAAGACGCTGCCCGTGGCGGCATAGCGGTCGTCGTTGTCGCGGGCCGTCAACTCCGGTCCCAGGCCCAGGCGTTCGCGGCGCATGGCGCGGCGGCGGCCGGGGTGCGACGCGGCGGACCAGGCGGACGCCTGGACCTCCACGTCACCGGCGGTCGGCCGGGCGTCCTGGTCGCGGCGGCGCGCGACGCTGTCGGTCCGGGACGTCGCCTCGTCCGCCTCGGCCGGCGGGATCGGCCCCGGCGGCGGGGGTACGGGCGGCGGCGGCACGGCGGGGGTGTCGGTGGGGAGCGCGCGGATCGTGGGCACCGTCGCGTCGTGGCCCGCGGTGCCGTAGGGGTCGGCCTGCGAGCCGCCCACCGCACTCGCCCGGGCCCCGGGCCGGGGCGTCGGGTCGTACGCGGGCGCCGACGCCTGCGCGGACGGCCGGGCGCCTTCCGCCGGGCCGGCCTGGCCGGCCGACGAGCTCCGGCGCGGCGCCGGTTGCCGGGGGGCGGGGCGTGCCGGCTCGACCACGGAGCGCCCGCGCGGGCCGGCCGCCGGTGTCGGGCCCTGCGTCGATGCGGGTGCCGGAGCAGCCGCCGGACCGGGCGCCGGGGCGGCCGGATCGACGTGCGGCGACGGCGCGTCGCCGCCCGGTGGCCGACGCGGCGGCGCGCTGTGCGCCGGCGGCGGGGGTACGGGGCGGGAAGGGGTGGGAGGCAGGTCCGCCATGTCGTCGAAGTCCAGGTAGAGGTCGGCAAACATGTCGTCGCCCGCACCGGGGCCCGGATCGGCGGCGGCCGCCGCCCTGGGCGCCGACGGCGCGGGGTCGGCGTCGCCGGCACGGCGGTCGCCGAACGGTGCGGCGCGCGCCGCGTGTTCGTCCGGCGTTCTGTGTGCGGGCCGGGACACGCCCGCACTGTCGCCGCGGCCGTTGCCGCGGTCGGAATCGGCCTGCGGCGCACCCGGGCGGTCCATGTCGCCTCCCCCTCCGGCCGTCGTGCGGGCCGTACGCTCGCCGTCGCGGGTGGAGGCGCGCAACTCGTCCTGTCGCAGTGTGCGTTCGAACGCGGCGGAAGCGCCCGCGTCGCGTCTCCCGCCCGGCGCCGCCGCGCCATGGCCCAACGCCCCGCCCCCGGGCGGCATTCCACCGCGGGCCGACACGGCCCCCTCCCGGCGGATGGAGTCCCCACTACCCCTCATCTGCCTCACGCTCCACGAGGTCGGTCCGGACGGTTCTCCGGTGCGCCGGTAGAAACGGTGCCACCAGCATTGCGCCTGCGGGCGCCCCATGACACGGGTCCACCCCTGCGAGTTTGATTGTTCCCTACTCGGGGGCCGACCGGTGAGGCGATCAAGCACACCTGTGGACAACCCGTGGCAGAAGGTTTCGCTTCCCCGTCGCCGCGTCAACCAGGAATGTCGCGAATGTCCTTCATCGCCTGCCCTGGCGCCGCGTCCCGCGACACCTCACCGGCGGCCTCCCCGGCACCGGGAGGGACGGACGAAGGCGGCGGACGGGAAGCGCCGGAGCCGCCTGAGCCCGGCACGAACCGAAACGGCGTACTGCCCGCGGTGACCGCGATCGCCGTTGGCGGCATGGTGGAATCCACGGTGAGTTCGTATCCGTCGCGCGGATGGGTGCAGACGATCATTGCCGTCCGGGTTTCCTCATGAGCCGCGAAATACCGTATGCCCCACGAACGTTCCACCGGCCCTTCGCTCGTCGGTGCCTCTCCGCCCGAACGTGGGGAGCGTTTCGTTGCGATTTGGCGGGACGTTCGACTGCGTCGACGGAAGGATCTGATAGCCGGCGGCGCAGATTCGTCTCGACCGCGGCGGTCTCGCGAGTGATCTCCTCGCGCGCAAACTGCTCCCCGTTGCGCAGGCGAAAACTTGTCCGGGAGGCCACCCGAGGGCAACCGACGGGGGGTTGGCCAGGCATGCGAAAGCGCCCCGAACCGTTGGGGGTTCGGGGCGCCACGCGCAATTGCGGTGCGGGTCAGGCGTTCTCGTTGACCCAGCTCATCATCTTGCGGAGCTCCTTGCCGGTCGTCTCGAGCTTGTGCTCGGCGTCGGCCTTGACGTACTGCTTGTACTTCGGCAGCCCGGCCTTGTACTCCGCCATCCAGGCGTTCGCGAACGAGCCGTCCTGGATCTCGGTGAGCACGCGCTTCATCTCCGCCTTGGTGTCGGCGGTGATGATGCGGGGGCCGGTGACGTAGTCGCCCCACTCGGCGGTCTCGGAGATCGACCAGCGCATCTTCTCCAGGCCGCCCTCGTACATGAGGTCGACGATGAGCTTCAGCTCGTGAAGGCACTCGAAGTACGCGATCTCGGGCTGGTAGCCCGCCTCGACCAGCGTCTCGAAGCCGGCCTTGACCAGCGCGGCGGTGCCGCCGCACAGCACGGCCTGCTCGCCGAACAGGTCGGTCTCGGTCTCCTCGGTGAAGGTCGTCTTGATGACGCCGGCGCGCGTGCCGCCGATGCCCTTCGAGTACGACAGCGCCAGCTCGAACGCCTTGCCCGACGCGTCCTGCTCGACCGCGACGATGCAGGGGACGCCGCGGCCCTCTTCGTACTGGCGGCGGACCAGGTGGCCCGGGCCCTTCGGGGCGACCAGCGCGACGTCGACGTTCGCCGGCGGCTTGATGAAGCCGAAGCGGATGTTGAAGCCGTGCCCGAAGAACAGCGCGTCGCCGTCCTTGAGGTGCGGCTCGATCGCCTGGGTGTACACGTCGGCCTGCACCGGGTCCGGCGTGAGGATCATGATGACGTCGGCCTCGGCCGCGGCCTCGGACGGGGTGACGACCCGCAGGCCGGCCTCCTCCGCCTTGGCACGGCTCTTGGAGCCCTCCAGCAGACCGACGCGCACGTCGACACCGGAGTCGCGCAGCGACAGCGCGTGGGCGTGGCCCTGGCTGCCGTAGCCGATCACCGCGACCTTGCGGTTCTGGATGATGGACAGGTCGGCGTCGTCGTCGTAGAACAGCTCGGCCACTTCGGGGTTCTCCTTAAGACACGAAATGCGGGCCTCAACCCGTGTGCACATCCTTGCAAACGATGCGGCGGGTCGGTGCCAGTGGTTTGCAGTGTGAGACTGACGTGCTCACACAGTGATCAGGCGCTGCGCTCGACGGGCCGCAGCGAACGGTCCGTGATCGACCTGGCGCCCCGGCCGATCGCGACGACGCCGGACTGCACCAGCTCCTTGATGCCGAACGGTTCCAGCATGCGCAGCATCGCGTCGAGCTTGTCGGCACCGCCGGTCGCCTCGATCGTGACGGCGTCCGGCGAGACGTCGACCGTCTTCGCGCGGAACAGCTGCACGATCTCGACGATCTGCGAGCGGGTCTCGTGGTCCGCGCGGACCTTGACCAGCAGCAGTTCGCGCTGCACCGACTGCGACGAGTCGAGCTCGACGATCTTGAGCACGTTGACCAGCTTGTTGAGCTGCTTGGTCACCTGCTCGAGCGGCAGGTCCTCGACCGCCACCACGATCGTGATGCGCGAGATGTCGGGGTGCTCGGTGGTCCCGACGGCGAGCGAGTCGATGTTGAACCCGCGCCGCGAGAACAGCGCCGTGATGCGCGCCAGGACGCCCGGCTTGTTCTCGACGAGGACCGAGAGGGTGTGCTTGGACATGGTCTGATGGCCTTCCTGAGTCCTCGTCACTCTTCGCCGTCGCCGAAGTCCGGGCGCTGGTCCCGGGCGGCGAGGATTTCGTCGTTGGACGTGCCGGCCGCGACCATCGGCCAGACCATGGCGTCCTGGTGCACGACGAAGTCCACGACGACCGGGCGGTCGTTGATCTCCATCGCCTGCTTGATGGTGGCGTCCAGGTCCTCCGGATTGTCGCAGCGCAGCCCGACGCAGCCCATCGCGTCGGCGAGCTTCACGAAGTCCGGGATGAACCTGCTGTGCAGGTCGGTGTTGGAGTAGCGCTGGTTGTAGAACAGCGTCTGCCACTGCCGGACCATGCCCAGGCTGCCGTTGTTGATGATGGCGACCTTGACCGGGATGTTGTTCAGCGCGCAGGTGACCAGCTCCTGGTTGGTCATCTGGAAGCAGCCGTCGCCGTCGATGGCCCACACCGTGGCCTCCGGCATCCCGGTCTTGGCGCCCATCGCGGCCGGCACCGCGTAGCCCATGGTGCCCGCGCCGCCCGAGTTGAGCCAGGTGTACGGCTTCTCGTGCTTGACGAAGTGCGCCGCCCACATCTGGTGCTGCCCGACGCCCGCCGCGAAGATCGTGTCCGGCCCGCTGATCGCGCTGAGCCGCTCGATGACCAGTTGCGGCGACAGCGTGCCGTCGTCCGGCAGGTCGTAGCCGAGCGGGTAGCGGTCCCGCCAGTCGTTCAACAGCGTCCACCAGGCCGCGTAGTCCCCGCGGCGGCCGGCCTCGTGCTCGGCCTGGACGGCGACCACCAGGTCGGCGATCACCTCGCGGGCGTCGCCGACGATCGGCACGTCCGCGGTGCGGTTCTTGGAGATCTCGGCCGGGTCGATGTCCGCGTGCACGATGGTCGCGTTGGGCGCGAACGTGTCGAGCCTGCCGGTGACCCGGTCGTCGAACCGGGCGCCGAGCGACACGATCAGGTCGGCGCGCTGGAGCGCGGTGACCGCGGCGACGGTGCCGTGCATGCCGGGCATGCCCAGGTGCTGGTCGTGGCTGTCCGGGAACGCGCCGCGCGCCATCAGGGTGGTGACGACGGGAGCGCCGGTCAGCTCGGCCAGCACCCGCAGTTCGGCGGACGCGTGCGCCTTGAGGACGCCGCCGCCGACGTACAGGACCGGCTGCTTGGCGTTGGACAGCAGGCGCGCGGCCTCGCGGATCTGCTTGGCGTGCGGGCGCGTGACCGGGCGGTAGCCGGGCAGTTCGGGGGTGCCGGACCAGACGAACTCGGTCTGCGCCTGGAGCGCGTCCTTCGAGATGTCGACCAGGACCGGGCCGGGGCGGCCGGTCGAGGCGATGTGGAACGCCGCGGCGATCGTCGGGGCGATCTCGGCCGGGTCGGTCACCAGGAAGTTGTGCTTGGTGATCGGCATCGTGATGCCGCAGATGTCCGCCTCCTGAAAGGCGTCCGTGCCGATCGCGCCGCTGGGCACCTGGCCGGTGATGGCGACCATCGGGACCGAGTCCATGTGCGCGTCGGCGATGGGCGTCACGAGGTTGGTCGCGCCCGGCCCCGAGGTGGCCATGCAGACTCCGACGCGGCCGGTCGCCTGGGCGTAGCCGGTGGCGGCGTGGCCGGCGCCCTGCTCGTGGCGGACGAGGATGTGCCGGACCTTGGTCGAGTCGAGGAGCGGGTCGTACGCGGGAAGGATCGCACCTCCGGGGATGCCGAAGACGGTGTCTACACCGGCGGCTTCCAGGGAGCGGATCAGCGCCTGTGCTCCTGTCACCTGCTCAGTCATGGGATTTCGTCTCTTCTCGATCGCGGTCGGCATCTCGTGTGGTCTGGCCGCGGCTCACGGGGCGCGCCCCGTGGTCACCGCAACAAAAAACCCCTCGAGCCGTGAGGCATGCGAGGGGAGGCGCGTGGGCTGTCGGGTGCTCAGCTCACGCGCGCCATTACTACGAGGATGCGGGTCTGCATGCCCTGACCTTTCCTCCGAGCAAGGGTACGTGTCAAGCAGCGGCCAATCGGGTCTCACCATACGGACAATATGTCCAGGTGGAGCCTGTTCGGCGTCGTACGCGTCACACCGCTCAGACCTGCGGGCGCTGCACCGGCACCACCGGAGGACGCTCCAGCCCCTCGGCGAGTTCCGCCCCCAGCCCGTGGTCGTCGAGCGCGTCGACCAGGTCCTCGGCCGACCCGTCGGCCAGGCCCGACCCGAGGTCCTCGCGTCCCAGAACACGTAGGACACCCTCCTCCTCCAACGGCCCGGAGTACAGGAAGCCCTGGCCGCGCTGGCAGCCCATCTCGCGCAGGATCGCCGCCTGGTCCGGCGTCTCCACGCCCGAGGCCACCAGGGTGAGCCCGAGGTCCAGCCCCAGCCGCACGATCGTCGAGGTCATCGCGGTCAGATGCGGGCACGAGCCGACCTCCGCCACGAACGAGCGGTCGATCTTGAGCGTGTCGATCGGCATGCGCCGCAGGTACGCCAGCGACGACTGCCCGGTGCCGAAGTCGTCCACCGACACCTTGAGGCCGAGCCGCTTGAGCGCCACGATCCGGTCGATCAGCTCGTCGGCGCTCTCACCCCGCACGTTCTCGGTGATCTCCAGCGTCAGGGCCTGCGGCGGCAGCGCCGAACGGCGCAGCACCGTGTCGACGACCTCCACGAACCCCGGTCCGGTCACCTGGCGGGCCGGGAGGCTGAGGCTCGCGCCGACGTCGTGGCCGGCGGCCCGCCAGCGCACGGTCTGGTCGACGACCTCTTCGAGCAGCCAGCGGCCCAGCGGCGGCATGGGGGCGTCGCCGCCGCCCGACAGGCGGATGAACTCGGCCGCGCCGACCAGCGCGCTGCGGTCGTCGCGGCGGCGCAGCATGGCCTCGACGTCCCGCACGCGGCCCGTCGCGAGGTCGACGACCGGCTGGTAGAGGATGGTGAGGCGCTTCTCGTGCAGTGCGCGGCGCTGGCGGGCGGCCCGCTCGACGCGGCGTACGGCGTCGATGTGCATCTGCGGGGCGTACACCTCGACGCGGCCCTTGCCGCCGGACTTCGCGCGGTACATGGCCAGGTCGGCGTTGCGCATCAGGTCGGCCGGGTCGATGTCGGGGGTCGAGAACGCGATGCCGATCGACGCCGCGACGCGGACCTCCTGGTCGTTGATGCGGTACGGCGCCGACAGCGTGCTCAGCAGCCGCTCGGCGATCTCCCGGATGGCGCGCGGCGACGCGTCCCCGACCAGCAGTGCGGCGAACTCGTCGCCGCCGAACCGTGCGACGGTGTCGCCGACGCGCACCGCGTGTTCCAGCCGGCGCGCGGCCTGCACCAGCAGTTCGTCGCCGACCGCGTGGCCGCCCGCGTCGTTGACCGCCTTGAAGCCGTCGAGGTCGAGGAACAGCACGGCGATCGTCGGCGTCACGCCGCGGCGTTGCGCGAGGGCGTGTTGGATGCGGTCCTCGAACAGCGCGCGGTTGGGCAGGTCGGTCAACCGGTCGTGGAACGCGTCGTGTTCGAGTTGCGTCTGGAGTTTGACCCGGTCGGTGACGTCGCGGCTGTTGAGGATGATGCCGTCGCCGTAGCGGTTGACCGCGGACTCGGTGTGCAGCCAGGTACCGGCCGCGGAGCGGATGCGGCACTCGATGCGCGTCATGGTCGGCCGGCCCGCCTCCTCCAGGAAGCGCCGCAGGTCGCACTGCACGCGCGTGCCGTCCTCGGGGTGGATGAGCAGTTCGAGGCGGGTGCCGACCAGTTCCTCGGGTTCGAAGCCGTAGACCCGGCGGACGGCGTGGCTGACGTACTGCAGCACGCCGTCCTTGGCCGCGATCATGATGACGTCGCTCGACCCCTGGACCAGGGAGCGGAAGTGGCTTTCCTGGACCGCGAGTTCCTGGGCCATGAAGACGTTGTCGACCAGCGTGATGCCCTGGCGCAGCACCAGGACGACCAGCACCGAGCCGCCCGCCACCAGCACCACCGGGTCGGGCTGTCGGCCCGCGACCGCGTCGCCCAGCACCCCCGCGGTGCACACGGCCGCCGCGATGTAGGGCGTGAGGGCGGACAGCATGGAGAAGGTGCGATGCCCGCCCGAGGGTGTGGCGGCGGGCGGCGTCGCGTCGCCCATCCACGGGGCCACCGCGAGCAGGACGCTGCCCGCGAACCAGCCCGCGTCCAGCAGTTCACCCGAGCGGTAGCCGCCGTGCAGCCCGGGGGTGGTCCACAGGGCGTCGCTCATCACCGTGACGGCCAGCGCGACCAGGGCGACGTTGAGGGCCGCGCGGTCCGCGCTGCCGGCCCGGACCCGCAGGCCCAGGACCATGCTGACGAGCAGGATGTCCATGACCGGGTACGCGAGGGTCAGCGCGATCTTCAGGGCGTCGGTGCGGTCCCCGTCGGCGGTCCGCGCGAGGGCCATGCTCCAGCCGAGGGTGAACAGCGAGCCGGCGATGAGCCAGCCGTCCAGCACCATGCAGGCCCACGCGGCAAGTCCCTTGGGACGCTGGGCCACCAGTAAGAGGCCGGTGATCGCGGGCGGCGCGAAGAACAGGAAGAACCAGTCGGCCGGGCCGGGGGTCGGCACGTCGGTGCCGAGCACGACTTCGTACCAGCCCCAGATGCCGTTGCCGACCGCCACCATGCACGCGGAGATGCCGAGGAGCGCCCAGGACAGCCCTGCCCTGCCGCGCAGTTGGGCGGCCCGGACGAGGCAGGAGACGGCGGCGCCGCCCGCGGCGGCGGCCAGCCCGAAGTCGCCCATGGTGAGCGACACCGTGGGGCTGCCCCAGCCCAGGAGCGCGCCGATGGCGTAGGCGACGCACAGCGGGACGGCGACGGACAGGGCACGCCGCCTGGCACGGGTTCCGGACAAGATCAGCGGTCACGCCCGCTCGGAGCGCCCGTCGCGGGTCGCTCTCCGATGAATGCGGCGGGCATCGACGCGGTAGTCCCCCGGCATTGACGACTCCCCTCCTCGCCGAGTCCGGAAGCGGGCGGCCTCGGACAGGTCCTGCAGACGTCGCGGACCTGTCGAACCCGTTCAGCCCCCTCGGCGTTCCACGATTCGGACGATACACCACTTCCGTCACTGTGTGCTCGCTCCCAAGAACACAGAGTAACGAACTTTCACCGCGCGCACGCCCTGTTCCAGGGAAGTTGTGACGAAGTGTGCGGGAAATGCCCACGGTTGGCCGCGCAGGGGTGGCGCACAAACGGAACCGTTCCTGGTGACAAGGGTGGCGCGGAAGAAACCGGACGCGAGACCGGTCCGCGTTTTTTGGCCCGGCTCAGTCCCGGCGCAGGATCACGACGCCCTTGCCGGACTCGACGCGCTCGAAGCCCTGCTGCTCCAGGTACGTGATCCAGCTGCGCGCCCACTGCTCCTTGCCGTCCCAGGCGTCGACCGCCGCCCAGCCGGGCCCGGGCAGCACGGTCGGGAAGTTCGTGACGCGCGCCCGCGAGGTCAGCCGCGTGGCGAGGCGTTCGGTGCTGCTCACCTGCACGCCGTCGGGGATCCGCGCGACCAGTTCCTCGGCGCGTTCCACCCGCTCGTCGACCAGCCACGCCTTCTTGTGCAGCAGTTCCATCAACGGGAAGTCGCGGGACAGCGACACCGACACGGCCAGCGGCACGATCACCGCCTTGGCCGCGTACCTGCGCAACCAGTCGTGGCGCGAGCGGCGGAGCTTGACCACGGCGTCCACGAAGGCCGCGAACACGATCGGCATCAGCACGGCGCTGTAGTGGAAGAAGACGCCCCAGTAGAACTCGTTGCTCGACGTGAACCGCCACAGCAGCGTCGGCAGCACCATGAGCAGGATCGGCGAGCGCAGCGCCAGGAAGCCGGTCGGCAGCAGCAGCGTGAACAGCGTCATCCACTTCACGCTGGGGAAGAGCATGTCGTACGGCAGGTCGAAGACCAGCCGGCTGACCGGCACGTCCTCGGCGGACGATCCCGGAGCCGCGTTGCCCGCGCGCGCCTCGCCGCCGTCCAGGTTGCCCCAGAACGGGTATTCGCCGGTCGGGTTGAGCGACGGCAGGATCACGAAGACCACGACCACGAAGGCGACGACGCCGGTCACCGCCGAGACCGCGGCCCAGCGCCACTGCCGCAGCACCGCGAGGTATATGCCCGCCGCCACCAGCGTGAGCGACAGGTCCTCCTTGACCAGGACCAGCGGCAGCAGCCACAGGACGCCCGCACGGTACTCCGCGCGCAGGAAGCGCTCCAGCGCGAACGCCAGCATCGGCACCGCGAAGCAGACCTCGTGGAACTCGAACGCGACCGCGCTCTGCAACCCCCACCCGAGGCCGTACGCGACCCCGAACGCGGCCCCGCCCGGGTTCCCGAACGCCCGCATGCCGATCCGCGTCATCGGGACTATCGACAGCGCGATCAGCAGAGCCTGCGCGACGAGCAGCGTTCCCGGCCCGGGGAACACCCGGTAGAACGGCCCGAGCAGGGCGAGTATCGGGTGGAAGTGTTCGCCGAGCACGTTGAAGCCCGGCTCGCGGATGTCGGAGACCGGGGCGCGGAAGTGCGCGTAGTTGCGTACGACCTGCTCGAACAGGCCCAGGTCGTACGCGTGGGTCTCCATGCGCCGGTGCTTGAGCAGCGAATATGCGGCGTACGCGACGAAGAACGCGAGTGCGACGAGGTACGGCACCGCGCCCGGCCCCAGCCGGAAGCGGTCCAGGCGCGCGCGGCGCGTCGGGGCCTTGGCCTCCCTTAGTCGCGCGTCGCGCGTCTCGGGGGCAACGGCCCCCGGCACGTCGAGGGCCTGCGGGGTTTCGGACACGGCGGATCCGCCTGCGACCGCGCCGCTGTCGACCCGGCTCGCCGGAACGTTCATGATTCTCCGCCTCGTACGCCGACCGCCATGAGACGGCCGCGGCCCCCGCTTCCGGAGGGCAACGGCCCCAGACCCTACCAATCAGATACGGGTCATAGTGATCACATGGTTGTCAGCCGAACGTGATTTCGGCGCAGCGTCACCCGTCCGTGGCAGGACCGCCCTCCGCCGAGCGGGCGGGCAGGCGCCGGATCAGGTGCCAAGCCCGTGCCCCGCCTACCCCGCCTACCCCGCGACGACGTTGGCCGGCTCGCGGCCCTCCGCCCACGCGGTGACCTGGGTGCGGATCAGCCGCTGCGCGCGCGGCAGGAACGCGGACGAGCTGCCGCCGACATGGGGGCTGACGAGCACCCCCGGCGCGAAGCGCAGCGGGTGGTCGGCGGGCAGCGGCTCGGGGTCGGTGACGTCGAGCGCGGCGGTGATCCGCCCGGCGGTCACCTCGGTGAGCAGCGCCTTGGTGTCGACGACCGGGCCGCGTGCGACGTTCACCAGCAGCGCCCCGTCCCGCATGCGCGCGAGGAAGGCCGCGTCGACGAGGCCGCGGGTCGCCTCGGTGAGCGGGGTGGTCACGATGACGACGTCGACGGTCGGCAGCAGGGCGGGCAGTTCGGAGATCGCGCGCACGGCCGCGCCGTCGGCGGTGCTGCGGGCACGGCGCGCGACCCGTACGACGTCGACCTCGAACCCGGCGAGGCGGCGGTCCACCGCCTCGCCGATCGCGCCGTAGCCGAGGATCAGCACGGTCTTGTCGGCGAGCGCGGGGTAGAAGCCGGCCCGCCACTCCCCCGCGTCCTGGCCTCGTACGAACGACGGAATGCCGCGCAGCGACGCCAGCGTGAGCGCCACCGCGAGTTCGGCGGTGCTGGCCTCGTGGATGCCACGGCCGTTCGCCAGCCGCGCGCCGGGCGGCAGGTAGGGCAGGACGTGCTCGTACCCGGCGGTCAGCGTCTGCACGAACCGTACGTCCGGCATCTCGGCGAGCACCCGCAGCGGCGTCTGGTCGAACGTGTACGGCAGCACGTAGAACACCACCCCGTCGTGCTCGCTCGGGGGCGGCGCCACTCCGTCGTAGACCTCGATGTCCAGCCCGGCCGGCAGCCCGCCGACCTCGGCCGGGTCGTAGGGCATCCGGATGCGCCCGGGCACGGCGGAGGCGGCGGGGGCGGCGTGCGAACCGTCAGGGGTTGTCGAAGCGGCCATGCGGGGAACTCTACGGTCGCGGCGCGCGTCGTCGAGTCGGGTGGTCCGGCCGGGAGAACGCACGATCGCACGTGAGGCGGTAAGACGGTGGTCCCAGGCAAGCGCACGCGAAGAGGGTCCGCGGCGAGGCTGGCCGCGGCGGCCGCGGCCGTGGTGCTCGCGGCGTCGGCGTGCTCCGACGACGGTGGCGACGACGATCCGGGCAAGGCCGCGGCACAGACCCCGGTTTCGGCCGGGGCGGTGCCGCCCGGGGCGCCCGGAGCTTCCGAGGTGCCCGGGGCACCCGGGCCGACCGCGTCGGGCGTACCGAAGGCCGCGGTGACCGGGGACGTGGTCACCGGGCTCGACTCGCCGTGGGGGGTTGCCCCGCTGCCCGACGGCGACGTGCTCGTGGCGTCGCGCGACGACGGGACCGTGTCCCGGTTCCGCCCCGGCACGCCGGGCCTGACCGAGGTCGGCAAGGTCCCCGGATCACAGCACAGCGGCGAAGGCGGCCTGCTCGGCCTCGCGCTGTCCCCCGATTTCGCCCGCGACGGCTGGGTGTACGTCTACACGACGACCGGTGACGACAACCGCATCCTGCGGATGAAGTACGCCCGCGAGACGGGCCTGACCTCGCCCGAGGTCCTGTTCACCGGGATCCCGTCGGGCGGCCGGCACAACGGCGGCCGGATCGCGTTCGGCCCGGACGGCATGTTGTACGCGGGCACGGGCGAGGCCGGCGACGAGCCGCTGTCGCAGGACCGCGACTCGCTCGGCGGCAAGATCCTGCGGCTGACCCCCGAGGGCAAGCCCGCGCCGGGCAACCCCTTCCCCGGTTCGCCGGTGTACAGCCTCGGGCACCGCAACGTGCAGGGCCTCGCGTGGGACTCGGCCGGCCGGCTGTGGGCCGCGGAGTTCGGCCAGAACGAGTGGGACGAGGTCAACCTGATCACGCCCGGCTCGAACTACGGCTGGCCGGTGGTCGAGGGCATCGCCAAGGACCCGAAGTACGTGGACCCGCTGGTGCAGTGGTCGACGGGCGAAGCGTCGCCCAGCGGCATCGCGATCGTCGACGACGTCGTGTACGTCGCGGCCCTGCGCGGTGAGCGCTTGTGGCAGGTGCCGATCCAGGGCGACCGGCTCGGCGAGCCCACGGCCCTGTTCGAGGGCAAGTACGGGCGGCTCCGCACGGTTCTCCCGGCGCCCGGCGGCGGGCTGTGGGTGGCGACGAACAACACCGACGGCCGGGGCGACGCGCGCGCCGGCGACGACCGCATCCTTCAGGTCTCACTGACTTGAGCTGGGCTGTGCTGACCTGAGCTGTTCTGGGCCGGGCTGAACCGGGCTGGGCCCGGGCTGGACCCGGCCGGGGTGCCGGACTGCTGCCCCGGCGCGGCGAACCCTCAGGCGGAGTCCACCAGTTGCAGGCGGTGCGCCAGGGCCGCCGCCTCGCCGCGGCTGGAGACCTCCAGCTTGCCCAGGATGTTGGACACGTGCACGCTCGCGGTCTTGACGCTGATGAACAGCTCCTCGGCGATCTGCCGGTTGCTGCGGCCGTCCACGACGAGCCGCAGCACGTCGCGTTCGCGCGGGGTGAGCATCGCGCCTTCCGGAAGCTCGGCGGGCGGCGCCTCGGGACGTACCCCCGACACCGCCGACCCGTCGAGCGGCAGCCGGGCCCGGCGGGCGAGCAGTTCGGTCTCCTCGGTCAACGGACGCGCGCCCAGCGCGACGGCACTCGCGTGCGCCTGGGCCAGCACGAGCGTGGCCCGCACCCGGTCCCCGGCGGCGATGAGCGCCGCGGCGAGCCGGCAGCGGACCCGGGCGAGGACGTACGGCTGCGACGTCTGCTCCCAGGCCGCGACCGCCTCCTCCCACAGCTCGACGGTCGCCTGGCCCTCCGCCCGGGCCAGTTCGGCGCGCAGGTTGACCGCGTGTGCCTCGTCCAGCGGGCAGTCCCGGGCCAGCGACATCGCGACCGCGCGGATGCGCTTGAGCACTTCCTGCCGGGCCTTCAACTCGGCGCCGCCGCGCGGATATCCGGCGAGTTCGGTCGCGTCGCCCTCGGCACGTGCCGACTCGACCAGCAGCGGCCACGTGTAGCGCTGGTGTCCGGCCGGGAAGTCGTTGTTCAGGTCCGGGGCGATCAGCTCGCGTACGTCGGCGAGGCGGCCGAGGCGGCGGGCGACCGCGACCTCCAGCGTGCGCAGCGGGATGCGGAACTGCGGCTCGACGTACGTCGCGTCGGCGATCTGGCGGGCCTCGTCCAGCAGGCGCGTGGCCGTCGCGATGTCGCCGCGGGCGAGCGCGATCTCGACCAGCAGGCGGTTGGCGTGGCCCGCGGTCTCGGGCTTGGTCTCGTGCTCGAACACCTCGTCGAGCAGGCGTTCGGCCTCGTCCCACTCACCGAGCGAGACCAGGCTCTCGCCGAGGTTGCCGATGGTGAACGCGCCGATGCCGCGCACCAGTCCGCGTTCTCGGGCGATCGCCAGCGCCTCCGCGCCGGCCTCGGCGGCCTCGCGGTGCCTGCCCAGCCCTTCGAGCACCGACGACAGGTTGCTGAGCACGAGGCACATGATGTCCGGTTCGGACGCGCGCTTGGCGAGCGAGCGGGCCTCCTCGAACTCGGCCAGCCCCTCGTGCGGGCGGCCCAGGTTGACCAGCAGGCAGCCGAGCGTCTTGAGGATGGTCGCCTCGTCGGCGGGGCTGCCGATGCTCCGGGCGATGGCCAGGGCCTCGCGCGCGGTCGCCACGGACTCCTCGGTGGGGCCGTCCAGCATCTGGTCGCGGGCGATCTGGCCGAGGACGCGGGCGTGTTCGATGGACGGCGGCAGGCCGACGAGGAGGTGCTCGGCCTTCTGCAGCTCGGCCAGGCCGCTGGAGCGGTTGCTGCCGCGCAGGAGTCCGGCGCGGATGGTCCACAGCGCGGCCGCGCGGCGCGGATCCGCCTCGGCGTCCACGAGGTCGAGCGCCTGGCGGCTGAACGCGAGGGCCTTGTCGAACGCGTTGTCGAAGCGGGCCGGGGAGATCGCCGTGAACAGCAGGTCCAGCAGCGTGATGCCGGTCAGGTCCTCGGGGTCGGAGACCTGTTCCCACAGTTCCAGGGCGCGTTCGAGGAGGCGGAACTGCTCGCCGAACGCGTACCGCGACCGCGCGGTGTCGGCGGCGGCCAGGACGGCCGGGAGGGCCTCGGTGGCGCGGCCCGCGTGGTACCAGTACATGGCCAGGCGGCTGGAGTGCTCGTCGCAGGGCACCAGTTCGGGGACGCGCTCCAGGGCCTCCGCATAGCGCACGTACATCCGCATGCGCTCGCCGGGCAGCAGGTCGTCGCGGACCGCCTCGCGGACGAGGGCGTGCCGGAACTGGTACCCGTCGCCGTCCTTGGTGGGGACGAGGACGTGCATCGACACCGCGCCGCGCAGTGCCTCGTCCAGTTCCGCGCCGCCGAGCCCGGCCACCTCGCTCAGCAGGGCGTGGCCGACGTTGCTGCCGCCGACCGCCGCCGTGCGGACCACCCGCTGGGTGCTGTCGGGCAGTTCCTCGACGCGGATCAGGAGCAGGTCGCGCAGGGTGTCGGAGAGGCCGGTCAGGCGCCCGCCGCGTACCCCGCGCGCCAGTTCCTCGACGAAGAAGGCGTTGCCCTCGGACTTCTGGTAGATCTGCCGGATCAGTCGGCGGGAGGGCTCCTCGCCGAGGATTCCGCGCAGTTGCTCGCCGACCTGGGCGCGGGTCAGGCGGCCGAGATCGAGGCGGCGTACCGACCGGATGCGGTCGAGTTCGGCGAGGAACGGGCGCAGCGGATGGCGGCGGTCGATCGCGTCGGCGCGGTACGTGCCGACGACCAGAATCCGGCCCCGGCGCATCGAGCGGACCAGGAAGGACAGCAGCTCGCGCGTCGAGGCGTCGGCCCAGTGCATGTCCTCGAAGGCGACGACCAGCGTGCGGTCCTCGCCCAGCCGTTCGAGCACGCGCAGCATCAGCTCGAAGAGCCGGGCGCGGTCGTAGTCGCCGGACGTGATGCCGGACGGTATCGGCGCGAGGTGCGGCATGATCCACGACAGGTCCTGCTCGCGGCCCGCGACGGCATCGGCGAGCTGCGGCCCGAGCGCGTCGGTGAGGGCGCGCATCGCCGCGGAGACCGGTGCGAAGGGCAGGCCCTCGGCCCCCAGCTCGAGACAGCCGCCGATCGCGGTGACGGCGCCCTTCGCCTCGGCCTGGTCGACGAACTCCTGGAGCAGGCGCGTCTTGCCCACGCCGGCCTCGCCGCCGATCAGGACGACGCCGGGCGTGCCCGCGTCGGCGTCGCGCAGGGCGTCCGCGAGCTGGGACAGCTCGGGGAGGCGACCGACGAAGACAGGGCTCACCGCAACTGTGGACACGTGGTCGAGCATGCCATGGGGAACGGACACAGAGCGCCCCCTTTTCTCCCGAGGCGAACTGGTTGTCGCAGGTCAAGGACGCCGCGCGCGGGGCCGTGGAGAACACCCCGTGCGCGGGCCGGGGCACCGGACGTGCGAGAAGGGTCCAGGACACCCCCGACGGTGTCCTGGACCCTTCTTCCGGCCCTGGTCGGCTCGGCCCCCCTTCCTCGAAGGCCTCGCCGACCCGGCTCCGGTCATACCGCGGGCCGTACTGACCCCGCGATACCACCGGCGCTTGCGCGTGAACTCTCCTCCGCGGCGCGTGCGAGGCGGCGGGCCTCGCGGCGGTTCCGGAGGGCGGTACGGACCTTGCGCTCGTGCGCGGCGGTGCGGTGCATTTCGGCTTCGCGGGCCTGGAACATCTCGTACTCGAGCATTTCGGCTTCTCCTTGTGACGTTTCCTCGGCGGCTTCTCCGCTTCGGAGCCCCTCTCGGGGCATGTCATAAGGTTCGCGTCCCAGAGGGGGCCGGGGCATCGGGCGGATGCCCGATCTTGGCCGGGCCGGAAGGTCTTAGGGCGCCTTAGGCGGCGTGCAACAGGACCTAAGGCCCCTAAGGCACCGCCCACCCCTTACCTAGGTCGTGCCGGGTACGCGTAAAGGGTGCCGCCCTGTGCGGGGGCGGCACCCTTCATGTCGGGGAACCGGTGCCCTCCGGGGAGGGCCGGGCCTCAGGAGACGCCGAGCTTCTCCAGGATCAGTTCGCGGACGCGGGCCGCGTCGGCCTGGCCGCGGGTGGCCTTCATGACCGCGCCGATGAGCGCGCCCACGGGGCCCAGGTTGCCCGACTTGATCTTGGCGACGGCATCCGCCTGCGCGGCGATGGCGTCGTCGATCGCGGCGCCGAGCGCGCCCTCGTCGGAGACGACCTTCAGGCCGCGCTTCTCCACGACGGCGTCCGGGTCGCCCTCGCCGGCCAGCACGCCCTCGATGACCTGTCGGGCCAGCTTGTCGTTCAGCTCGCCGGCCTTGACCAGCGCGGCGACCCGGGCGACCTGTACGGGCGTGATGGGCAGCGCACCGACCTCGACGCCGCGCTCGTTGGCGTTGCGGGCCAGCTCGCCGAGCCACCACTTGCGGGCGGCGTCGGAGTCCGCGCCCGCCGCGACCGTCTCCACGATCGCGTCGACCGCGCCCGCGTTGACCAGCGACTGCATGTCGAAGTCCGAGATGCCCCACTCGGTCTGGAGGCGCTTGCGGCGCACCGACGGCTTCTCGGGCAGCGTGGCGCGCAGCTCCTCGACCCATTCGCGGGTGGGCGCCACGGGGACGAGGTCCGGTTCGGGGAAGTACCGGTAGTCCTCGGCCTCCTCCTTGACCCGGCCGGCGGTGGTGGTGCCGTCGTCCTCGTGGAAGTGCCGCGTCTCCTGGACGATCGTGCCGCCCTCGGACAGCACGGTCGCGTGCCGCTGGATCTCGAAGCGGATGGCCCGCTCGACCGAGCGCAGCGAGTTGACGTTCTTCGTCTCCGAGCGCGTGCCGAACTTCTCGCGGCCGTGCGGGCGCAGCGAGAGGTTGGCGTCGCAGCGCATCTGGCCCAGCTCCATGCGGGCCTCGGAGACGCCGAGCGCCTTGATGAGGTCGCGCAGTTCGGCGACGTACGCCTTGGCGATCTCCGGGGCGAGGTCGCCCGCGCCCTCGATCGGCTTGGTGACGATCTCGATGAGCGGGATGCCGCACCGGTTGTAGTCGAGCAGCGAGTAGTCGGCGCCGTGAATGCGGCCGGTGGCGCCGCCCACGTGGGTCGACTTGCCGGTGTCCTCCTCCATGTGCGCGCGCTCGATGCCGACGCGCCACGTCTTGCCCTGGACCTCGACGTCGAGGTAGCCGTCGAAGGCGATGGGCTCGTCGTACTGCGACGTCTGGAAGTTCTTCGGCATGTCCGGATAGAAGTAGTTCTTCCGGGCGAAGCGGCACCACTCGGCGATCTCGCAGTTCAGCGCGAGGCCGATGCGGATCGCGGACTCCACCGCCGTGCGGTTGACGACGGGGAGCGCACCGGGCAGGCCGAGGCAGGTCGGACACACCTGGCTGTTCGGCTCGCCGCCGAACACCGTCGAACACCCGCAGAACATCTTGGTGTTCGTGCCGAGCTCGACGTGCACCTCGAGACCCATCACCGGGTCGTACGAGGCGAGCGCCTCCTCGTACGACATGAGTTCGGTCGTGCTGGTCACAGGCCCTCGATCTCCAATGCCTCTTCCTGCTCCTCACGGAGCGAGCGGATCAGCAGGGCGAAGCCGGTGATCACGGCGGCGGCCGAGATGATCGCGTCGGTCATCTCGAGCTTGTCGTGCTTGCCCCTGGCCTCCTTGATCTGCTTCATGACGCCGATCGCGCCGAACACCTGCATGCCCAGGCCGATGAACTTCCCGGCCTTGCTCTTTGGGGCCTTCTTCTTGGCCATCTGATGTCTCCTCGGAAACCGTCGGAAAGTCGGTCGGGATCGGTCGCGTGGACGCCGTGCGGCCGACTACAGGACCGGGGCCCGGTCGAGCAGCGGGCCGCCCCAGCGGTCCAGGTACGCCGCCTCGACCGCGGCACCGACCCGGTAGAGCCGGTCGTCGGCCATCGTCGGCGCGATGATCTGGAGGCCGACCGGCAGGCCGTCCTCGGGTGCGAGCCCGCACGGCAGCGACATCGCGGCGTTCCCGGCCATGTTGGACGGGATCGTGCAGAGGTCGGCCAGGTACATCGCCATCGGGTCGTCGGCGCGCTCGCCGATCGGGAAGGCGGTGGTCGGCGTGGTCGGCGAGACCAGCACGTCGACCTGGGCGAACGCGGCGTCGAAGTCGCGGGCGATGAGGGTGCGCACCTTCTGCGCCTGCCCGTAGTACGCGTCGTAGTAACCGGACGACAGGGCGTACGTGCCGAGCATGATGCGGCGCTTGACCTCCGGTCCGAAGCCGGCCTCGCGGGTCAGCGACATGACCTCCTCGGCCGACCGCTCGCCGTTGTCACCCACACGGAGGCCGTAGCGCATCGCGTCGAAGCGGGCGAGGTTCGACGACGCCTCGGAGGGCGCGATCAGGTAGTAGGCGGGCATCGCGTAGTCGAAGTTGGGGCAGGAGATCTCGACTACCTCGGCGCCCAGTTCGCGCAGCAGTTCGACGGCCTCGTCGAAGCGCTGCGACACACCCGCCTGGTACTGCGGCCCGGCGAACTCCTTGACGACGCCGACGCGCATGCCGCGCACGTCGCCGTTGCGGGCCGCGCCCACGACGTCCGGCACCGGCGCGTCGATGGACGTCGAGTCGCGCGGGTCGTGGCCGGCGATGGCCTCGTGCAGCAGCGCCGCGTCGAGCACCGTGCGCGCGCACGGACCGCCCTGGTCGAGGGACGAGGAGAAGGCGACGAGGCCGTAGCGCGAGACGCCGCCGTACGTCGGCTTGACGCCGACCGTGCCGGTGACCGACGCGGGCTGGCGGATCGAGCCGCCGGTGTCGGTGCCGATCGCGAGCGGGGCCTCGAACGCGGCGAGGGCCGCGGCGCTGCCGCCGCCGGAGCCGCCGGGGATGCGGGTGAGGTCCCACGGGTTGCCGGTGGGACCGTACGCCGAGTTCTCGGTCGAGGACCCCATGGCGAACTCGTCCATGTTGGTCTTGCCGAGGATGACGACGCCGGCCTCCTTGAGGCGGCGCGTCACGGTGGCGTCGTACGGCGGCAGCCAGCCTTCGAGGATCTTCGAGCCGCAGGTCGTCGGCACGCCCTGGGTCGTGAAGACGTCCTTGAGGGCGAGCGGTACGCCCGCCAGCGGGCCGAGCGCGTCGCCCTTGGCGCGGCGCTCGTCGACCGCCTTGGCGGCGCTGAGCGCGCCCTCGGCGTCGACGTGCAGGAAGGCGTGCACCTTGCCGTCGACCTCGGTGATGCGGTCGAGGTGCGCCTGGGCGACCTCGACGGCGGACACCTCGCCGGCGGCGATCCGCGCGGCGGTCTCGGCGGCGGTGAGCCTGGTCAGGTCGGCCATTTCTACTGCTCCTCCCCGAGGATCCGCGGCACGCGGAACCGCTGGTCCTCGGCGGCCGGCGCACCGGAGAGGGCCTGCTCGGGGGTGAGCCCCGGCCGGATCTCGTCGGGCCGCATGACGTTGGTCAGCGGCAGCGGGTGCGACGTCGGCGGGATGTCGTCGGCGGCGACCTCGCCGACGCGGGCGACCGCGCCGATGATGTCGTCGAGCTGGGTGGCGAGGTGGTCGAGTTCCTCGGCCCCGAGCTCCAGCCGCGACAGCCGGGCGAGGTGGGCAACCTCCTCGCGCGTGATGCCAGGCATGCAGCGATTCCTTCTAGGGGTGGCTGGGGATGGGTACGTTCGACGCCATCCTAGTTGCCGCGGGTCGCCCGACCGCTCTCATATAGCCGGGCACACGGCCGTGTGCAACGTGGCGCACAGAGCCGCGCACAGCGCCGCGCGTACGGCCGGGTTATCCGGTGACCCTGGTCGGCCGGTGCGGCGGCCGGGCGCGGTCGGCTCGCGGCATGGCCGGCGGCGGCACGGTGGCCTGCGGCGGCACGGTGGCCTGCGGCACGGTCGGCTGCGGCAGGGTCGGGCCGCTCGGCTGCGGCATGATCGGCTGCGGCACGGTCGGCACGGCCGCCGGCGGTGCGGACGCCTGCGGCGGCACGGCGGCCGGCAGGTCGGGTACGCGGCGCGACGGCGCCATCCGCGCGCCGACGCCGTGGCGTACCAGCCACGCCGTGGCCTCGTCGCGCGGCAGGGCGCGGGCGATCAACCAGCCCTGCGCGCTGTCGCAGCCGAGGTCGCGCAGGCGGTCCCAGGTGGCGTCGTCCTCGACGCCTTCGGCGACGACGCGCAGGCCGAGCGAGTGGGCCAGGTCGACCGTGGAGCGCACGATGGCGGCGTCCTCCTCGTCGACGGTGAGGCGGGCCACGAACGAGCGGTCGATCTTGATCTCGCTGACCGGTATGTGCCGCAGGTGCACGAACGACGAGTAGCCGGTGCCGAAGTCGTCCAGCGACAGCCGGACGCCGAGCTTCCGCAGCGCGTCGAGGCTGTCCGCGGCCCGCTGCGGTTCTTCGAGCAGCACGCGCTCGGTGATCTCCAAGTGCAGTGCCGCCGCGGGCACTCCGTGTCTGCGCAGCCCGGCCGCCACCGTGTCGGCGAACGCCGGCGCGTGGATGTCGCGCGCCGACACGTTGACCGCGACCGGTACGTCGATCCCCTGCTCGTGCCAGCGGGCCACTTGCGACAATGCCTCGTCGACGACGTAGCGCGTCAGACGAGGCATCAGGCCGGTCTCCTCGGCCAGGTGGACGAACTCCTCGGGCGATATGTAGCCGCGGTCGGGGTGGCACCAGCGCACCAGGGCCTCGCAGCCGTCCACGCGCCCGGTCGTGAAGGACACTTTGGGCTGGTAGTGCAGCTCCACCTGCTGCACGTCGAGCGCGCGGCGCAGGTCGCCGAGCAGCAGCAGTTTCTCGCGCGTGTTGACGTCGCGCGCCGGGTCGTACAGTTCCACGCCGCTGCGCAGGCGCTTGGCCAGGTACATGGCCACGTCGGCGTATTGCAGCAGTCCGGCCATGTCGCCGGCGTGGTCCGGGAAGACCGCCACGCCGACGCTGACCTCGATGTCGAGTGAGAGGTCGTCCAGTTCGAACGGCTCGCCCAGCACCTCGACGACCTGCCGGGCCAGCGACAGCGCGAGCTTCTCGGCGGCGGCCGAACTCGCGAGGGGGTCCCGGCCGCCGGGTTCGCCGAGGTCCGGCATGAGTACGGCGAACTCGTCGCCGCCGAGCCGGGCCACGGTGTCGTCGCCGCCGACCACCCCCAGCAGCCGCTGCCCGACCTGGTGCAGCAGGCGGTCGCCGGCGAGGTGCCCGAGCGTGTCGTTGACCTCGTGGAAGCGGTGCAGGTCGAGCAGGAACAGGGCGACCCGGCCGGTGCCGCCGCTCTTGCGCAGCGCCCGGTCGCCGTGTTCGAGGAGGAGGCGGCGGTTGGGGAGGCCGGTCAACGCGTCGTGGCGTACCTCTTGTTCGCGGTCGAAGGTGACGCGTGTGGTCTGGTGGATGCTGTAGAGGGGGACCGCGAACAGCGGCAGCGCCCACGGGTTCGCGTGCGCGACGATGGCGATGAGCGGGGCGAGCACGATGAGCGCGCCGTGCGCGACGCAGCGCGAGCGGATCTCCTCCCCGGCCAGCGACCGGGGGCTGACACCGCGCCAACTCGCGCGCAGCAGCCAGCCGATGCACTGCGAAACGCAGACCATGGCGACGCCGGCGACCAAAACCGCGGGCAGGTCGGCGGCGGCGAGTTCGCGCGTCTGGGCGCGTTCCGGGCGTACCCCGCACAGTTGCAACACAATGTCGGCGGCCAGGAACGCGAGGACGTAGTGGCCGATGATGTACGCGACGCGCCAGGTCGAATCGCGGCGCGCGGCACACGAGATGAGGACGGGGACGGCCTGCACGAGCGAGGCGAGGACCCAGCCGTGCACGATGAGCAGGCCGTACGAGATGGCCACCGAGGCCATGGCGCCGGGCACGTACAGGCCGCGGCGGGTGATGCCGGTGTGGACGCCGTCGAGGACCACCAGCGCCAGCATGATCCAGATGCCGGCCTCGCTCGGCGGGAAGAGCGAGTCGCCGCCCGCGACCACCCGGGCGACCGAGATGAGGAGCACGAGGTTCCCGACACCGCCGACGATGACGGTGTTGGCGACGAACTGGCCAGGGCGCGCGACTCGCGACAGATCTGTTCGTCCGATCCGACGCATGCACATGCTCCCTGCGGCTCTTCCGGGCGGTTCCCCGTCCGGCGGGCCGGACTGCCCGGCCGCGGCAAGGGGTACGCAAGACGTTCCGCGACCGGGCGGCAAGCCCGGCGCGAACCGGGTTCCCGATCAGGGTAGGACGCGTTGCGTTTGCTGGGGAGCTTTATCGCCAAGGTCGAATCGGAAGGTTCTCTTCCGGTCACCTTGCCAGGTACGGCGCCTGACTGCACGTCAGGCGCCGTCGACCGGCGGGTCCGCACGCTGTGTGATGCCGGGTATGCGGTGCCGTACGACTCGGGTGCGGCATCCGGCCTCGCGGACGGCTCGGGATGTGGCCGCTATTGTGCGGTCTGCTCCGCTTCCTTCGTTTCCCCCGCCTCTTCCGCCTCCGCGCCCCCCGAGCGGGCAGCGAACCACTCGCGGGCGGCGTCCGGCCCGTCGGCGAGCAGGACCGCGAAACCCTCGTCGTCGAGGACGGTGAGGCCGAGTGAGACCGCCTTGTCGTACTTCGACCCGGGGTTGTCGCCGACGATCACGAAGTCGGTCTTCTTCGACACCGAGCCGGTCACCTTCGCGCCCGCGGCCTCCAGCGCCTCCTTCGCGCCGTCGCGCGTGTAGCCCGCCAAGGTGCCGGTGACCACGGTGGTGAGCCCGGTGAGCACGCCGGTGGCCTTCTCGGCCCCGCCCTCCTCGACGAAACGCACGCCCGCGGCCCGCCACTTCTCCACGATCTCGCGGTGCCAGTCCTCCGCGAACCACTCGACGATCGACTCGGCGATGATCGGGCCGACCCCCTCGGCCGCCGCGATCTCCTCGACGCTCGCGTTCATCAGCCGGTCCAGGTCGCGGAACTCACCGGTGATCGCGCGGGCCGTGGTGTCGCTGACGTGCCGGATCGACAATGCGGTCAGGATGCGCCACAACGGCTGCCGCTTCGCCGCCTCCAGGCCCGCGAGCAGCACCTCGACGGTCTTCTTCGCCTCGCCCTGCTGGTTCGCGAAGAACGACATGACCTTGTGCTCGCCGGTCTCGTCGTCGACCTTCGGCATGCCCGTCCGCTGGTCGCGCACCAGCACCTTGATGGGCAGAAGCTGCTCCACCGTCAGGCTGAACAGGTCGCCCTCGTCGCGCAGCGGCGGCTCGGCCGGCTCCAGGGGCTGCGTGAGCGCGGTGGCGGCGACGTACCCGAGCCCGTCGATGTCCAGCGCCCTGCGGCCGGCGAGGTGGTAGACGCGCTCGCGGAGCTGGGCGGGGCAGGAGCGGGCGTTCGGGCAGCGTACGTCGACGTCGCCCTCCTTCATCGGGCGCAACTCCGTGCCGCACTCCGGGCAGTGCGTCGGCATGGAGAACTCGCGCTCGGTGCCGTCCCGCAGTTCGGCGACCGCGCTCAGGATCTCCGGGATGACGTCGCCGGCCTTGCGCAGCACGACGGTGTCGCCGATCAGCACGCCCTTGGCCTTGACCACTTCCTGGTTGTGCAGCGTCGCGTACGCGACCGTGGAGCCCGCCACCTTGACCGGCTCCATGACGGCGTACGGCGTGACCCGGCCGGTGCGCCCGACATTCACCTTGATGTCCAGGAGCTTGGTGTTGACCTCCTGCGGCGGATACTTGAACGCGATCGCCCAGCGCGGCGCCTTCGACGTCGCGCCGAGCCGCCCCTGCAGCGGGATCTCGTCGACCTTGACCACCACGCCGTCGATCTCGTGCTCGACCGAGTTGCGGTGCTCGCCGAAGTGGCGGATGAACTCCTTGACCTGCTCGGGAGTGTCGACGACCTTGTTGTGCCTGGCGGTGGGCAGGCCCCAGGCGCGCAGCTTGTCGTACGCGTGCGACTGGCAGTCGATGTCGAAGCCCCGCCGCGCGCCGATACCGTGCACCACCATGTGCAGCGGCATCTGGGCGACGACCCGGGCGTCCTTCATGCGCATCGACCCGGCGGCCGCGTTGCGCGGGTTGGCGAACGGGTCCTGGCCCGCGGCCACCCGGCGCGCGTTCAGGTCGTCGAACTTCTCGATCGGGAAGAAGACCTCGCCGCGGATCTCGACCAGCTCGGGGACGTCGTGGCCGCCGTCGTCGCGCAGCCGGGTCGGGATCTCGTCGATCGTGCGCACGTTGGCGGTGATGTCCTCGCCGGTGCGGCCGTCGCCGCGGGTGAGCGCGCGGACCAGCTCGCCGTTCTCGTACAGCAGATTGACCGCGGCGCCGTCGACCTTCAGCTCGCACAGGAAGTGCAGGTCCGCGCCCGCGATGTCCTTGCGCAGGCGCTCGATCCACTCGTCGAGCTGGTCCTCGTTCATCGCGTTGTCGAGGCTGAGCATGCGCTCCAGGTGGTCGACCTTGACCGCGTCGCCGGCCGGTGCGCCGCCGACGGTCTGCGTCGGGGAGTCCGGCGTACGCAGCGCCGGGTACTCCTCCTCGATGCCCTCCAGCTCGCGCATGAGGGTGTCGAACTCGGCGTCGCTGACGGTCGGCGCGTCCTTGACGTAGTACCGGAACCGGTGCTCCTCGAGCTCCTTGGCCAGTGCGACGGCCCGCTCGCGTACCTCGGCGGGGATACCTTCGGCGCCGGTCAGATCAGCCACGTCGTCAGCCTCCAGAAGTACCGGTGTCCGGTTCGCGGGGTCACCACGGAAATGTCCGCTACGTTCTACCTCATCCCTCGGGTGCCTCGTACAGCACCTGGGCGGCCTCGACGCAGTGCTTGAGCGCCCTGCGCACCCACACCGGATCGGCTCCGGCGAGACCGCAGGTCGGAGTGACGACCGCGGCCGCACCCAGGAGCTCCGGGCGGAAGCCGAGCCGGCTCCACAACGTCTTGACACCCCTGACGGTACCGGCCGGGTCCGACAGCGGACGAGCTCCCGCGCCGGTGTTTCCCCTGGTCGTGGCGCGATTGGCCACCCGGTTGGAGGGCTCTTCGGGGGGCAGTGACGGAACGACTCCGAACAGGAACCCGACGCCCGCCTCGACCGCCTCCCCCAACTCCTCCTCGTCGCGGGCGCGCAGCATCGAGAAGTCCAGCGAAACCCCCGCGACCCCCGCCTCCCGCAGCAACCCGATCGGCACCCCGGGCGCACAACTGTGCACCACCGCAGGCCCCCCGACCGCGCCGACGACGGTACGCAGCCGCTCCCGCACCACCGCCTTGTCCACCGCGCGCAGCCTTCCGAACCCGCTGGCGGTCGGCACCGTGCCGGCCAGGACCCCGGGCAACGCGGGCTCGTCGAACTGCACCACCAACTCCGCGCCCGGAATCCGCCTGCGCAGCTCCGCGACATGCCCGCGCAAACCCTCGGCGAGCGACTCCGTCAGGTCCCGGCACGCCCCCGGATCGGCCAGCGCCTTGTCGCCGTGGCCCAGTTCGATCGTCGCCGCCAGCGTCCACGGCCCGGCCACCTGCACCTTCAGCGGCCCCGCGTACCCCTGCGTGAACTCCTCCAGCGCGTCCAGGTCCTCCCGCAGCCACGCCGCCGCCCGCCGGTGGTCCCGCCCGGGCCGGTCGGTGAACCGCCACCCGGAAGGCTGCACCTCCGCGAACAGGTCCACCAGCAACCCGGCCCCCCGCCCGGTCAGATCCGCCCCCACCCCCCGCCCCGGCAACTCCGGCAGATGCGGGAACCCGCCCAGCTCCCCCACCACCAGGCGCACGGCCTCCCGCACGTCCTCCCCCGGCAAGGACCCGACACCCGTCGCACTACCGGGCTTCCACGGATACGTCTTCTCGCTGCTGGTCGTCACGGGCCGAGCGTACTGATCACCGCCACCCCGCCCGACAAATCACTTGCCCGGATGTCGCCGGAGGCCTGTATGGTCCGCCGCGAATGTCAACTGGACCCACGGGGCGACCGGCGACGGATTCGGCGACATCGTGGCCACCTTGACGACCGGCGGACCGACCGCGGTGCCGGTGTCGGAAACCGGCGCCCTCGGCGCGCCGCGGTCACTCGCCGCCCGCGGCCACCGAATCGGCACCCGCCTGATCTGAACCGCCCTCACCCCACCGGACCCGCTGCGATTCCTCGCCGCGGCCCCGGTCCGTGTCGACACCGTCCGCGGTCCTCGCCGTCGCGAGTGCGCGACGCAGCGCGTCGACCAGGAGCCCGGCCGACTCCGACCACACCGGTACCCGGAACCCCGCCGCCTTGCGCGCCAACCCGCCCGACATGGCCCGGCGGATCAGCCCGTCGAGTGCCGGGCGGTCGTCCACCCCGTAAAAGTGCGCGTGCCCGTCGACGGTCTCGCGTAGCGGCGGGATGTCGGTGCAGATCACCTCGCACCCGCACGCGAGGGCCTCCAGCGGGCCCAGGTGGTTGCCCTCGTTGACCGACGCCACCACCAGCGCCGCCGCGCCCGAATAGAGCACGGCCAGCTCGTCGTCGGTGACGCGCCCGGTGAAGCGTACGGTCCGCGCGACGTCCGCATGCGCGGCCAACAACTCCTGTACCTCAGGCCGCTGTTCCGCATACCCGCCGACTACCACCAACTCCCCCTCCCCCCGCCGCCCGGCCCCGCGCAACCACGTCTCCAGCAGCCACGAGAACCGCTTGGTGGGCCCCGCCAGCCCCACGAACAAGCAGTACGGCACCGCAGGCGCCACCACCCGCCGCGGCCGGAACAGGTCCGTGTCCACACCACAAGGCACCACATCGACCCGCCCCGCCGGAACCCCGAGCAACCGCAACATGTCACCGCGCGTCGCCTCGGAGACGGTGACGAAGCCCCGCGCGTGGGCGACCTGGTGGCGGTTGAGGGCACGGAAGTAGCGCTGGAACACGTTGGCCCGCGGGTCGTCCCGGTCGTGGTCCCAGGCCGCTAGGGCTGCCAGCTCGCCTTGTAGACAGGCCCATTCGTCGGCACCGAAGTAGCGCGTGAAGCTCTCCTCGCTGTACGCGTGCTCGGGGAACCGCAAGCGCGACAGATCATGCGTCGTGGCGACGAACGGCACGGGGCACTGTCGGTCCACGGTGTAGTGCGTCGTGAAGTACAGGTCGACCGCGTCCGCCGCCAGAAGCTCACGCAGCCAGGGGCTCCGACGCACGAACCCGTCAGGTTCGGGGGCGAACGCCACTTCGACGGCCGTCCCCGCCAACGCCCGGCGTACGTCCTGTTCTTGGTGCGCATCCGCGATCGCGCGGAACCCCATGTCCGACACCGAGCCCGCTCGTTCGGCGAGCGCGCGCAGCAAGGAAAGGCCGTAGCGGGCAACACCCGTGCGCTGGTTGGCCCTGATGTCGACGACGACCGAACGCATGGCCCGCCTCCCCGTGCGGTTCGGGATCCATCACCCGGCTCCCGATGAACAGCCTTGCCCCATGGACGGGTTCGCGCGACGGATCGCCGCGCGCGACCGAACGTGACTGTTCCCTACTGATCGGATGGTCAAGCGTGATGTCATGGACAGGTGGACCTCGACGATTACTTCTCCTTCGGTACCGGCGGCCCTTTCAACCGAAACGAGATCTTCGCGAACCGGGAGGACTTCCTCGACCTTCTGATGCGCCACACCGAGAACCACGCGGCGCAGCGATGGTCCGCCGCGGAGTTCACCGACTTCCAGCGCGCCGCACACAACGTCGTCGTCCTGCACGGCGACGGCGGCATCGGCAAGAGCACGCTCACCCAGCGGTTCGCCACCACCCTCACCACCGCCGACCGGCGCGTGTTACCCGAACGCCGCGTGGTCGCATGTGTCGACTTCGCCGACATCACGAACCTCGGCTTCGAGACGGTGCTGTTGAGGCTGCGGGCCTCCGTCGGGCGCCTGGGCAGACGGTTCCCGGCGTTCGACACCGCCCTCGCGGTCTACTGGGAGCTCAAGCACCCCGGCGTCGCCCTGGGCGACTTCATCGGCCGCAGCACATTCCTGGACAGCAACGACAGGGAGAACGCGGGCGGTCAGATCGTCGCGACGCTGGACGACGTCCTGGGCAGCGCCGGGGCGGTCGGCGCGGGCTACCGGATGGTCTCCGGGCTGGCGCGGCGGATATCCGAGGCCGCGGTCGTGCGCCGCCTGCGCCATGAGTTCCCGCCTTTCGAGGTGATCCTGCAGGAGAACGACCCCGACCGCATGGTCGGCTACCTGCCGATCCTGCTGGCCTGGGACATCGAGCACATCCGGCGGGCGCACGGCGCGGTCGCGGTGTGCGTCCTCGACACCTTCGAGACCGTGCAGGCCCAGCCCCGAGAGGCCGGCTTCCTCGAAGACCTCGTCGCGCGGACCGTGTACCTGATGCCGAATGTGCTGTTCCTGGTCGCCGGCCGGCGTCCGTTGCGGTGGCACGACCCGGTCCGGGCGGTGACGCTGACGTACGGCGGGGAACTGCGCTGGCCGCGCCTGGCGGGCAGGCACGGAGCCGGCGACCAGCACGCCCTTCCGGGGCTGCCGTCGGACCACGCGGACCTGTTCCTGCGCACGCGGCTGACCGCGGCGGACGGTACGCCCGCGATCGACGAGGCGATCCGCCGGCGCATCTCGGAGGCGTCCGGCGGCTCACCGCTCTACCTGGAGCTCTCGGTCGGGCAGTACCGCAACGCCGTGGCTCGGGGCGAGCAGCCCACGGCCGACCAGTTCGGCGGCCCCCTGCCGGACCTGGTCCTGCGCATCATGCGCGACCTCACCGCGGACGAGCGCGATCTCCTGCGGGCGGCGTCCCTGCTCGGGGCGTTCGATGCGGACTCCCTGGCGGCGATCCTCCCGGGGACGGGCGGCGCCGCGATCGAGCGGTTCCTGTCCATGAGTTTCGTCCGCCGCAGCGAGGCCACCTGGCCGTCCTGCCGCCTGCACGAAAACCTGCGGAACAGCGTCAACACCTGCGACATGTACACCGACGACGGATGGACGGACAGCGAACGCAGCCGGCGCTTCGAACTCGCGACGGGGCATGTGACCGGGATCGGGCTCCAGGTGTGGAACGCGGACGCCGCCGACTCCGTCACCGCCACGCAGCGCAGCCAGGCCGCGGTCGCCGCGCTGCTGCTGGTCGTCCAGGCCGCCGTGGAGCGCCGGGTGACGCCGCGGCGACTGGACGCCCTCACGTACACGGCCAGCCAACTCGGGCACTGGCAGGTCCTCGCCGCCCTGCCGTCCGCCGACGGCTGCCCGCCGCCGCTGCAGCGGCTCGTCGAGGCCGCAAGGCTGGGCGCCACGGCCGGCGTGGACGCACGGCACCGGTACCAGTCGATGCGTGCCCTGGCGTCGCCGGTGCGCGAGCATCCGTACGACGACTACGTGTCCTACGAGCTGGGCGCGCTCACCCAGTCGACCGGGAACAACGACGAGGGGGCGCAGCACTTCGGTGCGCTGGCGACGGCCGAGTCCCCGTTGCGCGAGGCGGGCGTATGGGGCAGTGCGGGCGTGGCGCTGCGGCGCAGCCGCCTCGCGGACGTGCTCGGGCTCGTACGCGAGGACCCGGACCAGCCGTTGGAGGTCGCGCGGACTCAGGACCTGCTCGGCCATGTCCGGCTGCACGGCGGCGATTTCGCGGTCTCGGCCGACCTCTTCGAGCGTACGCTCGCGCACGCGCGGGCCTCCGGCGCACCGCTGTGGGCGGCACGTGCCGCCCGGCATCTCGCGCTGGCGACGATGTGGACCGAGCCGCACCGTGCTTTGGCGCTGCTCCCCGACGCCCGCGACCTCAACCAGTCGCTCGGCGACGTGATCGGCTCGGCGCAGTGCGACCTCGCGGCCGCGCTGGCGTCCGTGGCCCTGGGCGACGACGCCGAGGCGCTCCGTATGCTCGCCCACGCCGCCCAACTCACCATGGAGTCCGGCGTGGTCGGGCAACTGCTGCCGGTGGATGCCGTCGGCACGCTGGTCCACCTGGCGGGCGGGCGGCGGGACGAGGCCCGGGCGGCCGCCGCCCGGCTCGCGGCGGACGCGCACGGCGAACGTCTGGCGCCGCCCGTCTGGGCCGCGGTCACCGCGCAATGGCTCGGCGAACCCGCGCTGTACGACTTCGCCTCGATCGGTTGGTACGACCAGGTGGACACGGCCCGCGCGAAGTGGATGGCACCACTCCAGGCGCTCGTCCCTGGCAGCGTGTGACCGCCATGAGCCATGCATCCCCACCCGCCCACACGACGCGCCGCGATGACGTGCCGCGGTGCCGACGACTGGACGTCGGCGACGACGGCGCGGTCCTGCCGACGGACGAACTGGACCCCGTGCTGTGCCAGGAGGCCATGCGCCAAGCCCTGGCAAGTCCGCGCTTCGACGGGAACGCCGGGCAACCGCGCGGCATGGAGCGCGTCGTGGCCGGTGCGGCGACCGTGGCCAAGGTGCAGCGGCGGGTCCACGAACGCCTCGACGTTCTCCTGGAGTTCGACGATCTACGACGCGTCGCGGACGTACCGGCACCCGCGCTTCTGGACCACGGCACGGTCGACAAGGACGGCGTGTCGGTGTGGTGGACGGTTCTGGAGCGGGCCCGGGGCGAACACGGCGACCGCGGCGCCCACGTGCCCGAGCTGCTCCCGAGCCGGCAGCGTGCGTTGGCGCGTGTGCTCCGCAGATGGCATACGTACGGCGACGCGGCGCTCGGCCCTCGACTGGACGACCCGGGCATGGCCGGACTGTTCTTCGGCGAGATCCGGGCGCGCGCGCCGGGCGCGGCAAAGCAACTGGCCGCCGAGCTCGACGCGGCGTGCCGGGGCACGGAGATGGCCGCAGTGCACGGGGACGCCGCGGTCGGCCACAACGTGCTGTTCCAGGGTGCCGACGTGACCGCCGTGCTGGACCCGGGCGCCGTACGCGTCGCCCCGTCGATGTTGTGTCTGGGCTGGGCCGTGGCCGTCGACCTCGGACTCGGCGGATCGGTCGACGCCGCGGGCGCGGGATACGCGGCGAGCACCGCCGACCGTGAACTCCTGCATCGCCTGCTGCCCTTGCTCGTGACCCGTCGGCTCGCGGACATGCGGCGCCTCGGGGATACATCGGCCGAGAGACGGCTCGGCGCATGGCTTCGCTCCCGCCGCCCCGAGCTGCTGGACCTCGCCGTCGCGGGCTCAGGCTCCGGGGGCGACGGCGCCGAGGTCGGCACGTTCTGAACCGACCGGTTCTGAGCCAATCCGATCTGAGTCGAGCCGATCTGAGCCAACCGGTTCTGAGTCGACCGGTTCTGGCGTGACCGACGACGTCTGTGGGAGGTCCAAGACGCGTCGCAACCCTTCGCGCAGCGTGGTGGGTCGGAAGTCCGGCAAGGTGCGTCGCAGCCGGGTGGTGTCTGCCACCAGGTGGGCGCGCTCGTTGGCCCGTACCTTGGACGGGTCCAGGTCGGCGGTCAGTTCGCGCCCACTCAACTCCCCCGCCAGCGCAAGAAGTCCGTGCCCGCTCGTGCCCCGACCGGTTCCCAGGTTCCACGTACCGGACGCCGTGCCGTTCAGGAGTCGGACCAGCGCGGAGGCCGCGTCGTCGGCGTGCAGGTAGTCGCGGACGGTGGTCAGGTCGCCGAGCCGCAGACGGTCCCCGCGGGCCATTTGCCGACAGATCTCGGGGATCAGGTGCGGTGTGGTCGGTTCGGGACCGTAGAGGTTGAACGGACGCACGACGACGACACCGACCCCCCGCACGGCCCCGGCTCGGCGCACCATGTGCTCGCCGGCGAGCTTGCCGCGACCGTACGCCGTGCGCGGGGAAACGGCGGAGCGCTCGGCGCTCGCCCCGCTGGACGGGGCGTACACGTCAGCCGTCGACGCGAACACGAACCGCACGGGCGTGTGCGCCCGCCACGCGGCCAGCAGGCGCCCCGTGCCGCCGACGTTGACGTGCTGTGTCTCCCGTACGTCGCCCTCGCAGCTTGGCAGGAAATGGCGCGCCGCCAGATGGACGACCGCCCAGGGACGCTCCGCCGCGCAGGCGTCGGCGACGGCGGTCGGGTGGCATATGTCGATGTCGTGGCGGCGCACGCCCGGGTCTTCCGCGAACCGCGCGAGGCGATGGCTCGTCCCCCCGCTGCCGTTGTCGACCACCGCGACGGGATGCCCTGCCGACCTCAACAAGGCGACCACTCGCACCCCGAGAAACCCGGCGCCCCCGGTGACGAGGACGGGACGATCCGCCGCACGGCTGTCGGTCCCGCTCCGCAGGCGTCCCATGCGGTGGCATGGTACGGATCGCCCCCGGGTAATCGAAGACTTCCAACTCTGCTTCAACGCACGACACTTCGTACGATCATCGACGACACCTGCGGGGACCTGTGGCTGATCGCGGCATCACCGTGCTGGTCGACGGCAGGATCGACGGGCCGGACGGCATCGGGCGCTACACGCGGCAGACGGTCGCGGCGCTGCGTGCGCGGGCGGAAACGATGACGACGGCAGACGCAGGCGTACACGCAGACGCCGACGACGCCTTGAGCGTGCGGGTTGAGGTGCTCGGCCCTACGGGAACGGGACGCTACAGCCGGGCCGAAGGCGACGAACTCGCCGCCGCGGCGGACCGTGTGGGAGCCGATCTCGTGCACGTCCTCGACTATCGGATGCCCTGGCGCGGACTGACCGCCCCGGTGATCGTGTCGGCGCACGACGTCGTGCGCTTGGTCGATCCGGAACTCTGTTACACGGACCGGCAATTCACGGCACGGTTCGGAACGCGGGCGTTCGAGGCGCTGGGCGTCGCCGTCGAGGATCTGAGGGAACTGACCCCGCATCCCGGCTTCGACACTGCCAACGCCCCCCGGCACCGGGAGTTCTATGCGCGGATGATGCGCCTCACCGCGAGCCGCGCCGCCCGCATCGTCGTCCCGACACAGGTCGTGCTCGGCCAGTTCGCCGAATTCGTCGACGCCGGCGCGCCGCTGGCGGTGAGCCCCTGGGGAGTGGACCACCTTCCACGCGAACCCGACGACCTCGACCGCGGGTTCCTGCTGTACGTAGGCCAGGCGCGCGTGCACAAGCGCGTCGGCGCGCTCGTCGACGCCTATGCCGCGTCGGATGCCTACCGTGCGGGCGTGCCGCTCGTGCTGGTCGGGCGCGACTTCGTCCCCGGTTCGGCGGGTGCGGAACAACTGCGTGAACACCCGTGCGCTCACCGGGTGATGCTTTTGGACACCGTCGACGACGCGCTGCTGGCCGCTCTGTACGCACGGGCGATCGCCCTCGTACACCTCGCGTCGCACGAAGGGTACGGATTCCCGCCGCTGGAGGCACTCGCGGCCGGTGCGCGCGTCGTTGCAAGCGACATCCCGACACTACGTGAAGTCCTGGGAGACTCAGCGGAGTTCGTTCATGCCGAATGCACCGCCTCGGTGGCGGCCGCCATCGACCGCGTGGTGTCCACGCCTGATCCGCCCGCCCTCCGGATCCGCAGGTCGGCGCGGATCTGCGAACGCCGCTGGAGCAACCACGCGGACACGCTGATCGCCTGCTATCGCGCGGCCGTCACCGCATGACCGGGCCCGTACCGGGGTTGGTACGGGCCCTTCTTGGGAGGTGGTGGGACGGTGGGGTCAGGCGGCGAAGGCTTGGCCTATGCTGCGGCCGATTTCCCGGCGCATGAGGTAGAAGTCGGGGTTGTGCGGTGCCGCGCCGTGTTCGAGGGTGAAGCCGCTGCGGAGTTCGGGGCCGCCGTCGGACTGGCGGGACGGGAAGAGGCGGGCCAGGACGGGCTCGGCGGCGATGAGGTCGTCGCGGTCGGCGAGGTTGATCCAGCGCTCGACGTACGCGGGCGGTTGGGCGGGCTGCGGGCGGACCCAGTCGTCGATCACGGTGTCGGGGCCGAGCGGCGAGCCGAGGGTGATCAGGAGGGGGAGCGGGCGGCGCAGGCGGTGGGCGACCTCGTACGCGACGACCGCGCCGAGGGAGTGGCCGATCACCACGCGGGTGTCGAAGCCGATGTCGGCGGCGACGCGGTCGAGGACCCGGGCGCGGGTGGTGTCGTCGGTGAGGTAGCGGGTGAGTTGGGCCAGGGCCTTGGTGACGAAGCCGCCCGCGGATCCGGGACCGTCCGCGGCGAACCACTTGAGGCCGGAGAGTCCGCAGGTCGGGGACAGGACGACGGTACGCCCGGTCTGGTCGGGACCCCCTTCGAGGCGGGCTATCTCGCGCGCGGCCCGCTGCCGCTCGGGCGGCGCGGAGCTGCGGGCGGCGGCCCGGTCGAGCCATTCGCGGCCTATCCGGTCCGCCATCTCGTGCCGCAGGTCGTCGACGTCGGGGGCGTCGGGCTGCGACGGATGACGGCGCATGACATCGCCGTAGAACGCCATGCGTGCGTCGATGCCGCGACGGGTGTGGCGGTACTTCCACAGCCGGTCCGCGGTCTCCGGGTAGCCGGCGGCTTTGACGCCGCGGGCCAGCCGGGGCAGCCACTCGTCCTCCAGGCTGCGGGCCGACCTGAACTCCTGTGCGATCCCGTGCACCAGCACGATTGCGGCCATCGCTCCCCTCCCAAGCCCCCGGGTCCCGAAGAGTGCTCGTCGCGAAATGCCCCGGTCTGCGCGGGGACCGCGGGCCGGAAAGTCGTTTCGCTACCTACTCTTACCCAGCCAGTCACCGAAGTTGCCTTCTCAGTAACGGGAGATTGCGGCCGTTGCACGGACGCCCCGCGGGGAGGGCTGAGGCGAGCCGGACGGACGGAAGGAAGACCGGCGGAGCACCGGTCCGAGGGTCACTGCCAACTCCGGATCGGCGGTGGTCAGGCGACGCGCGAGGTGCCGTCGATGGTGGCCGAGCCGACGACGCGCGTCCCGTCGTACAGCACGACCGCCTGGCCGCGGGCGACGCCACGCATGGGCTCCAGCAGGCGTACGCGCACGGTGTCGCCGTCGATCTCGGCGACCGCCGGGTGCTCGTCGCCGTGTGCCCGCACCTGCGCGGTGCACTCCAGCGTGCCGCTGGGCGCGGGGCCGCACCAGCGCGGGCGGATGCCGGTGAGGCCGTCGACGTTGAGTGCCTCGGCGGGGCCGACGGTGACGGTGTTGGTCACCGGCGAGATGTCGAGGACGTAGCGGGGCTTGCCGTCCGACGCGGGGGTGCCGATGCGCAGGCCCTTGCGCTGGCCGACGGTGTACGCGTACGCCCCGTCGTGCTCGCCCAGCTTCGCCCCGTCGGCGTCCACGATGTCCCCGGGCGTACGCCCGAGCCGCGTCGCCAGGAACGCCTGGGTGTCGCCGTCCGCGATGAAGCAGATGTCGTGGCTGTCCGGCTTGCGGGCGACGGCGAGGCCGCGGCGCTCGGCCTCGGCCCGGACCGCGTCCTTGGTGTCCATGCCGAGCGGGAAGAGGGCGTGCGCGAGCTGGTCCTCGTCGAGGACGCCGAGCACGTACGACTGGTCCTTGCCGTGGTCCGCGGACCGGTGCAGCTCGCGGCCGGCCGGGCCGTCGACGATCACCGCGTAGTGGCCCGTGCAGACCGCGTCGAAGCCGAGTGCCAGCGCGCGGTCGAGCAGTGCCGCGAACTTGATCTTCTCGTTGCAGCGCAGGCACGGGTTGGGGGTACGCCCCGCCTCGTACTCGGCGAAGAAGTCCTCGATCACGTCCTCGCGGAAGCGCTCGGCGAGGTCCCACACGTAGAAGGGGATGCCGATGACGTCCGCGGCGCGCCGGGCGTCCCGCGCGTCCTCGAGCGTGCAGCAGCCGCGCGCGCCGGTGCGGAAGGACTTGGGGTTCTCCGACAGCGCCAGGTGCACGCCCGTCACGTCGTGCCCCGCCTCGTGCGCACGCGCCGCGGCGACGGCGGAGTCCACGCCCCCGGACATCGCGGCAAGCACCCGCAGCGGGCGCCCGTCCTCGGGCACGCGCGCGAAGACGGCCGACTCGTCCGGCTCGGGGAGCATCGGCACGGGCTCGCAGACGGCAGGGGGCTGGGGAGTGACGTGATCAGTCATGGCCCAACCAGGGTACGGGGTGCGCAGCCCCGGCCTCGCCCCGGTTTTCGCGCGTTCCGGACACCCGTACGGGACCGGGCGCGGCGACACGATTCAGCGGCGCTGCGTCGTCAGCCCGGCCTTACGGGCCCGCGCCACCACCGGGGCGATGGCGTCGACCAGCTCGTCGATCTCCCCCGCCGTCGACGTGTGCCCGAGGCTGAACCGCAGCGAGCCCCGGGCACGGGCCGCGTCGGCGCCCATCGCCAGCAGTACGTGGCTGGGCTGCGCGACCCCCGCCGAGCACGCCGAGCCGGTCGAGCACTCGATGCCCCGGGCGTCCAGCAGCAGGAGCAGGGAGTCGCCCTCGCAGCCGGGGAAGGAGAAGTGCGCGTTGCCCGGCAGCCGGTACGCGGGCTCCAGACGCGCGTCGCCGTTGAGCTCGGCGTCCGGGATCTCCGCCAGAACGCGGCGGACCAGATCGTCGCGCAGCGCGCCCACGCGCACCGCGTACTCGGGCTGCTCGCGCACCGCGATCTCCGCGGCGGCCGCGAACGCCGCGATCGACGGGGTGTCGAGCGTGCCGGACCGGACATCGCGCTCCTGCCCGCCGCCGTGCAGCAGCGGCAGCGGCGACATGTGCCGCCCGAGCACGAGCGCCCCGCATCCGAGGGGTCCGCCGAGTTTGTGGCCCGACACCGTCATGGCGTCCAGCCCCGACGCGGTGAAGTCGACGTGGAGCTGCCCGACCGCCTGCACCGCGTCCGCGTGCACCGGCACCCCGAACTCGTGGGCGACCGCGACCAGCTCGGCGACCGGCTGCACGGTGCCGACCTCGTTGTTCGCCCACATGACGCTGACCAGGGCGACGGTGTCGGGGTCGCGGGTGAGCGCCGCGCGCAGCACCTCGGGGCGTACCCGCCCGTCCGCGTCGACGTCGAGCCACTCGACCTCGGCGCCTTCGTGCTCGGTGAGCCACACGATGGGGTCGACGACGGCGTGGTGCTCGACCGGCGACGCCAGGATGCGGCGGCGGGCCGGGGACGCCGAGACGCGCGACCAGTAGATGCCCTTGACCGCGAGGTTGTCGGCCTCGGTGCCGCCCGCGGTGTAGACGATCTCGCTGGGCCGGGCGCCGATCGCCTCCGCGAGGATCTCCCGGGACTCCTCGACGACACGCCGCGCGCGGCGGCCCGAGGCGTGCAGGGACGACGGGTTGCCGAGGACGGTGAGCTGCCCGGTCATGGCCCGGACCGCTTCGGGGCGCATCGGAGTCGTCGCCGCATGATCGAAGTAGGCCATCGCAGAACGAAGTCTAGTCGCGGGCGCCGCGCGGCTCTCGGGGCGCCCGGCAGGTTGGCGCCCGGCACGGTCTGCCGTACCGGGGCCCACCGGTCAGCAGCGTGTCGACGGCCCTGCCGAGAGCCCGGCCGACCGTCGCGCGCAGCGACCGCCAGCGCGGTACGAGGAAGCCCTCGGAAGGGGGCGGCGGGCCACCACGGTCGTACGTCAGGGGTTGCTGGATCTCCCACACGCCAGGTGCAACGCCGGGTAGGGCATTTGGGGTACGCGTCGGAGCGACGGACACCACGGACGAGCGCCCCCGAGCGAAAGGCCCGGGCCGAGAGCCCCAGTCGAAAGCCCTCGGCCGAAGCCGTCAGTCGAAGCCGTCAGTCGAAGTCCCCGCGCACCTCGGAGTTGCGCCGCCAGGCGCGCGGCGCACGCCACCCCTTGTGCAGCGCGAGCACCCGGAACGCGAACGCGAACACCGCCGCTGCCGTCGCCGTGTACGCGTTGAAATTCCCGGTCTCCACCAAGACCGCGACCAGTGCCGCACCCACCAGCGCCGGAACGGTGTAGATCTCCCGGTCCCAGCGCAGCAGCACCGGCACCTCGCGGGCCAGCACGTCGCGGATCGCGCCGCCGCCGACCGCCGTCGTGATGCCGAGCGCGGTGGCCTGCACCGGCCCGAGCCCGTACGCGAACGCCTTGGCCGTACCGGTCACGCAGAACAGCCCCAGGCCCGCCGCGTCGAAGATGTCGATCGTGCGGCTGATCCGCTCGACCTGCGGGTGCAGGAAGAAGACCAGGCCCGCGGCGAACAGCGGGGTGCTGAAGTAGCCCAGGTCGTCGAACGCGGCCGGCGGCACGTCGCCGATGATCAGGTCGCGGATGACACCGCCGCCGAGCGCCGTCACTTCGGCGAGCAGCACGATCCCGATCACGTCGAAGTTCTTGCGCACCGCCATGAGCGCGCCCGCGACCGCGAAGACGAAGATGCCGGTGAGATCGAGGACCTGCTGGACGTTGTGGCTGTAGATCTCCTGGATCTCCTGTGGCGGCATGCCGGAAATTGTGCCTTGTCCGATCTTGTGCCCCAGGTAGCCTCACGGGCATGGATGCCCGACTTCGCGCGCTCTGCGACCTGACCATGACCGCCGCCCGCGAGGGGGCCGGCCTGCACGAATACGACGGCAGAATCCAGGACCTCTCCCCCGACGGCGTGCGTGCCGGGCTGGCCGCCCTGGGCGGGGGCGCCGAGGGCGTGACGCGCGAGGATCCGCACGACGAGGCGCATCTGTCGGCGTTCGAGGACCACACGCGCGTGGCATACGGCGACCTCGAACTGCACCGCCGCAATCCGGTCCCGCATCTCGAAAACCTCGAACTGGCTTTCTATGACAAGGAATACGCGCCCGAGGCGGAGCGCGCCGAGGCTCGTACGCGCCACGTCGCCCAGTGGCCCGACGCGGTCGACATGGCCTTGGAGTCCCTCGACCGCGTATCGGCTCCGGTCGCGAAGGCGACGCTCGGCGCCGCGCGCGGGCAGGCCGCGGCCATCCGTCCCGACGACGGCGAGAACGGTACGCGCGCGCTCGCCGCACTCGAACGCCTCGTCGCCCACCTGGAGCGCGCCGCCGAGCACGGCGACCCCGACCCGGCCCTCGGCGGCGCGGCGCTCGCGCGGCTGATGGGGTCGGGCGAGGCGCTGACGGTCGACCTCGGCCGGCTCGCGGAGCGCGCGGACGCGGAACGCGACCGGCTGCGCGGCATGTTGGCCGAGGCGTGCAGGGCGTACGACCCCTCCCGCACGCCCGCGGAACTGGTCCCGGCGCTGCTCGCCGACCACCCGGACGCCGACGGCATTCTGGCGGAGGCGCGGGCGCAGACGGCCGAGGTCATCGAGTTCAGCCGCGCGAAGAAGCTCGCGCCCTACCTCGACGGCGTGTGCGAGGTGGGGCCGGCGCCGGAGTCCATGCGCTGGGCCATGGCGATGATGTCGTGGAACGCGCCGGGCGAAGCCGAGGCGCCGTCCTGGTACTTCGTGACCCCGCCGGACCCGTCCTGGCCCGCCGAGGAGATCGAGGAGTGGCTGACGATCTTCAGCCGCACCACGCTCCCGGCCATCACGGTGCACGAAGTGGCGCCCGGGCACTTCGCGCACGGGCGTGCGCTGCGGCGCGCGCCGTCGGACGTACGCCGGGTGTTGCACTCGTCGTCGTTCGCCGAGGGCTGGGCGCACTACATCGAGGAAGTGTGCCTGGAAGAGGGCTTCCGCGCGGACGACCCGCGCTATGCGATCGGCATGTGCCTGGAGGCGCTGCTCCGCGTGACGCGCCTGGCGGCGGCGATCGGGCTGCACACCGGCGCGATGGACGTCGAGGAGGCCACGCGGCGCTTCATGGCGGATGCGTACGTCGCCCGCGCGGGTGCCGCGAGCGAGGCGCGGCGCGGCACGTTCGACCCGAACTACGGCTGCTACACGTGGGGCAAGCTGGCCCTCCAGGACCTGCGCGAGAACGCCCGGTCGACGTGGGGCGCCGGCTTCACGCTGGAGCGCTTCCACACCGCGCTGCTCGACCTGGGCAGCCCTCCCCTGGGCCTGATCGGCACGGCGGTCGAACGGGGCTGACGCCCCGTCACGGTCAGCGGCCCGGGTAGCCCGTCGGCGGCTGCCCCGCGTACCGCGCGAGGCCGGCCTGCTGCTGCTCGGGGGCCATGCGGCCGGTCGCGACCGCCCACCACTGCGAGATGGTGGCGAGCTTGACGTCGAAATCGGGGTCGTTCGCGCCGCCACCGGTGGCGGGCACATGGAGGCGTACCCGGCGCCCGCTGACCAGGGTCAGGCGTACGCCGCGCGTACCGAGCAGCGATTTGGCCTCGACATTGGCGATGTCCTGCCACGCGAGCCGTCGCGTGCGGAGACCGACCGCGGTCAGCCCGTCGGCGTGCACCACGGTGGAGAAGCGCGCACTCCAGAAGAACAACGCGACCTGCAGCACGGCCAGGACCAGGAAGAAGTAGCTCTCCTCGATGATCAGCATGTAGACGCCCAGCAGGGCGAAGACGATCCCCAGCACAAGCCACATGAAGCGTTGCCTCAGGCCGAGGACCATCCGGATCTCATGCATGCGGGAACCTTGTCAGAACCGTTACCTCACAGGAAAGACCGGGTCTGCTCTCGCATCCACTTTGCGACGGGATCGTACGGATCGTCGAGTGCGACCGAGGAGATGTCGATGCCCTGCAGCATGCCCGCGGCACGGGCCATGGCCTGCTTCATGCGGTCGACGGTCGCGGGGTCGTTGTCCGCGAGACGGGTCCCTATCACGATGCGCGGCGCTCCGAGCGCCGGCTCCACGTAGGCGCGGTGCGCGGCGCGTACGACGCCGGAGGCCCCGAGCTCGGCCGTGAGGACCGCCCAGAACGCCGAGTCGTCGAGCGCCGGTTCGCCGACGCGCACCGGCCCGGGCATGAGCTTGTCGAGCCCCCCCACGATGCGCCGCAGATCCAGGTACGGCACCCCGACCCCGCCGCCTTGCATGTGCGGGTTGAGCCACAGGCCCCACTGGTCGGGATACAAGGTCGCGGCTATCTCCCGGACCGCGTGCACCTCCCAGCCCCGGTCCCAGCGGCTCTCGTGCAGTTGGCCCTCGGAGGTGAACGCCGGGGCGTAGCGCGACCCGTGCACCTCCATGTTCCCGTATTGCGCGTCGGGGCTGCCCGGTTCGCCCTGCCACAGGAGCATCCAGACGTGGCCGCGGGCAAGGCATTCCAACAGCCGCTCGTACGCCTCGTAGTCCTGCGGCGCGACCTGCCGCAGAGCGTGCTCGACCTCGTTGCCGGGGTTACCGGTAAACGTCACGATGCCCTCCCCTTGCGCTGCGTGACGACGTGCTCATGGTAGGCCGGAGACCCCGGCGCCCACCGCCCCGTACGACCGTGACGAGCGCGCGAGGGCGAATCCCGGACCAGGTCGTGTCTGCTAAAAGGGGCGTTCGTAGAAGGGGCGCACGGACTCCAGCATCCAGTCCCCCACCGGGTCCTGCGCCAGATCGATCAGCACGAGGTTGACCGGCCACGGCGTACCCGCCCGGCCGACCGCGCGTTCCAGCGCGCCGATCGCCATGCGGCGGTCCTCCTCTTGCCAACGGTCCAGTTCGACGCCGATGAACAGGGACGGCGCGTCGCTCTCGACGAATCCGAGGGCGCGCCGGGCGGTCAGCACGACGTGCGTCGCGGCGAACTCCTCGGCCGCGGCCGCGAGCAGGACGTACGGCTCCTCCTCCGGCGCCGGCTCGATCAGCGTGACGCGCGCACCCGTCGCGCCCGCGCCCGGCACGCGCGCGAGTTCCAGCACGCCGTCCGGCGGAATCGGGATGCCCACCTCGCCGCCGGGGTTCACGGCCATGCCCACATGCGGCGGCAGGCCGCGCGCGAACTCGCGTACCGGCGCGACGGTGAACGCCATCGGCCCCGCGACGCGGCGGAACTGCTCCTCCGAGCTGAACACCGGGACGAACGGCGCTCCGGCTATCTCCGTGGTGGGCAGCGTCAGTTCGGCGTCGTGCGGGCCGCCTCCGGCGGGCAGCGGCACCCACACCTCGGCCTCCGCCAGCGCGTCGATCAGCTCACCGGTGCGCGACGGGTCCTGCATCGCGGCCACGAGGCAGCGTTCGACGTGGTTCGCCGGGAAGGCCACGGCCACCTCCTGAGTGCGATCGGATCAATCGCCAGCCTAGGCCGTGCCAGGACACGAAAACGGCGGGACCCCGCACGATTGCGAAGCCCCGCCGAGTCGTCCGACGGCTCGGGCCGACTGTTCAGGCCGACTGTTCAGGCCCGATGCTCAGGCCGATCCCTCGGGCCGACGCGTTGCCGCCGGGGAACGCTACGAAAGCAGCGTTGCCTCAAGCGTGATCGGCGCACCGGCGAGCGCCTTGCTGACCGGGCAGTTCTCCTTGGCGTTCTGCGCCGCGGCCTGGAAGTCCTCCTCGGACAGGCCCGGTACGCGCGCCTGCACCTTGAGCACGATCCCGGTGATGCCCTCGCCCGGCTGGAACGTCACGTTCGCCTCGGTGTCGACCGACTCCGGCGGCGTGCCGGCGCCCGCGAGCCCGTGCGACAGAGCCATCGAGTAGCACGAGGAGTGCGCGGCGGCGATGAGTTCCTCGGGGCTGGTCTTGCCGTTGGCCGCCTCCGCGCGCGAGGGCCACGAGACGTCGTACGTCCCCACGCCGGACGAGTCGAGCGACACGGTTCCGGCGCCGCCGATCAGCGCGCCCTTCCAGTGGGTCGTGGCAGTGCGCGTGGTCGCCATGGGCGAACCTCCCTGTACGTACGGTGGTTGGACGCCGCCCACGCTAGCAATGCCGGGGTCGGCAGGCTCATTGGAGAATCCTCCGACACGCCCCGCACCACCCACGCCCGATACCGATAGCATGCGCGCACAACTTCACACCGGCCCTCGACCCCACGCGGGAGAGCCCTCTTTCACCTGCGCCCTTGCGGCGGCCGGTGGCGGGGCGCCGAAGGAGCAATTCCTCCCCCGGAAACTCTCAGGCCCAAGTACCGCGCGGGTGAGGCGACTCTGGAAAGCAGTCCCGTGCCGTACGGCGGGACTCACCCACGGTGCAAGCCGCCGTCCGCGCCCGCGATCACTTCCGCGGGAGGCGCGACCGCGCGTGAAGCTCTCAGGTCCATGACAGAGGGGGAGGCGACCCACCCGCTGGTGCGGCGTACAGCAGTGCGCACCGCACACCGCCGAGGGAGCCCCCTGTTGGACCGTTCACCCCACCCTGTGCGCTGCCGCGTACCCGCTGCCGTGCGCCCGCGCGTGCACACGACTTCGGACGAACCGGTACGAAATCATGGCGTTCGGGACCATCACACCCGCGAGGAGTCCAGCCGATGACGTCCAATCAGGCCGCCCACGAAGAACGCCCCGAAGGACGCGCCGAGGAGCGCGCGCAGGAACGCCGCACGCCGCTCGACGCCGTCCACGACGCACTCGGCGCGACGATGACCGACTTCGCCGGCTGGCGCATGCCGCTGCGCTACGGCAGCGAGAGCGCCGAACACCGCGCGGTACGCGAGGCCGCCGGGCTCTTCGATCTGACCCACATGGGCGAGATCGCCGTGACCGGCCCCGAGGCCGCCCGCGCGCTCGACCACGCCCTGGTCGGCTTCATCTCGAAGATCGGTGTCGACCGCGCCCGGTACACGATGATCTGCGACGCCGACGGCGGCATCCTCGACGACCTGATCGTCTACCGCACCGGTGAGACGGAGTACCTCGTCGTCGCCAACGCCTCGAACGCGCCCCTCGTGGCCGCCGAACTCACCGCCCGGGCCGCCGGGTTCGACGCGGTCGTCACGGACCGCTCGGCGGACTACGCGCTGCTGGCCGTCCAGGGGCCGCACGCCGTCGCGATCCTCGCGCCGCTCACCGACCTCGATCTCGCGCAGGTCAAGTACTACGCCGCGGACCGCGCGGTGGTCGCCGGCGTCGACGTCCTGCTCGCCCGCACCGGCTACACCGGCGAGGACGGCTTCGAGCTGTTCTGCGCGCCCGACGACGCCAAGCGCCTGTGGACGTCGCTGGCCGAGGTCGGCACCGAGCACGGCATGATCCCCGCCGGCCTGTCCTGCCGCGACACGCTGCGCCTGGAGGCCGGCATGCCGCTGTACGGGCACGAGCTCACGACGTCGGTGACGCCGTACGAGGCCAACCTCGGCCGCGTCGTACGCCTCGACAAGCCCGAGGACTTCGTCGGCCGCGACGCGCTCGCGGCCCGGGAGAAGGAAGGGCCGCGCGCGACGCTCGTCGGCCTGCGGTCGCCGGGGCGGCGCGTGCCGCGCGCCGGGTACGCCGTACTCGACCCGGCCACGAAGCAGCCGGTCGGCGAGGTCACCTCCGGTGCCCCGTCGCCCACCCTGGGTGCGCCGATCGCGATGGCGTACGTACCTCTCGAGCACGCCGAGCCGGGCACCCGGCTCGCGATCGACATCCGTGGGACCGCCGAACCCGTCGAGGTCGTGGCACTGCCCTTCTACAAGCGGCAGTAGCCTGCCCGCCGGCCTCGGACACGGCTTGCCCTTGCCCTCACCCGGATGATTCGGGTGATTCGGGCGATGACAAAACGCGCCAAACACCGGCAAGAACCCCCTGCGGATCAGCGACCCTCGCAATGAATGGAGAATGGACCCGTGAGCGCACCCCAGAACCTGCTCTACAGCAAGGACCACGAGTGGCTGACGACGGACGGGAACCCGGCCGTCATCGGCATCTCGAAGCACGCCGCCGACGCCCTCGGTGACGTGGTCTTCGTTCAGCTCCCCGAGGTCGGCGCGCGGGTGACCGCGGGCGAGCCCTGCGGCGAACTCGAGTCGACGAAGTCCGTGAGCGACATCTTCGCCCCCGCCGACGGCGAGGTCGTCGAGGTCAACGCCGCGGTCGTCGAGGACCCGAGCCTGGTCAATTCCGACCCGTACGGCGAGGGCTGGCTCGTCAAGGTGCAACTCGACACCCCGGCCGCCGAGGTCGGCGGCCTGATGTCCGAAGCCGAGTACAACGCCTTCACCGGCGCCTGAGCCCCGATCGAGGAGCTGACCCACCGTGACGATCCTGGACCGTCCGCTGGCCGAGGTGGACCCTGAGGTCGCCGCCGCCGTCGCCGACGAGCTGCACCGCCAGCAGTCGACCCTGGAGATGATCGCCTCCGAGAACTTCGCGCCGGTCGCGGTTCTGGAGGCCCAGGGCTCGGTGCTGACCAACAAGTACGCCGAGGGCTACCCGGGCCGCCGCTACTACGGCGGCTGCGAGTACGTCGACGTGGTCGAGAACCTGGCGATCGAGCGCATCAAGGCGCTGTTCGGCGCCGAGGCGGCGAACGTGCAGCCGCACTCGGGCGCGCAGGCGAACGCCGCCGTCTACTTCGGCCTGCTGCAGACCGGCGACACCGTGCTCGGCCTGGACCTCGCCAACGGCGGGCACCTGACGCACGGCATGAAGCTCAACTTCTCCGGCAAGCAGTACAACATCGTCTCCTACAAGGTGGACGCGGCCGGCCTGGTCGACATGACCGAGGTCGAACGCCTCGCCAAGGAGCACCGGCCGAAGATGATCGTCGCGGGCTGGTCGGCGTACCCGCGCCAGCTGGACTTCGCGGAGTTCCGCCGCATCGCGGACGAGGTCGGCGCGTACCTCTGGGTCGACATGGCGCACTTCGCGGGCCTGGTGGCCGCGGGCCTGCATCCCAGCCCGGTGCCGCACGCGCACATCGTCACCACGACGACCCACAAGACCCTCGGCGGCCCGCGCGGCGGCGCGATCCTCGCCACCGAGGAGCTGATCAAGAAGATCAACTCGGCGGTCTTCCCGGGCCTCCAGGGCGGCCCCCTCGAACACGTCATCGCCGCAAAGGCGGTGGCCTTCAAGGTCGCCGCGGGCGACGAGTTCAAGGACCGCCAGGCCCGCACCCTCGCCGGCGCGAAGCTCCTGGCGGAGCGTCTGCTCGCCCAGGACGCGGCCGACGCCGGCATCAAGGTCCTGTCCGGCGGCACGGACGTGCACCTGGTGCTCGTCGACCTGGTCGACAACCACCTCAACGGCCGCGAGGCCGAGGACCGCCTCCACGAGGTCGGCATCACCGTCAACCGCAACGCGGTCCCCAACGACCCGCTGCCCCCGATGAAGACCTCCGGCCTGCGCATCGGCACCCCCGCACTCGCCACGCGCGGCTTCACCGACGACGACTTCCGCGAGGTCGCCGACGTCATCGTCGAAGCCCTGAAGCCGGACTTCGACGATGCCAAGCGCGAAGCGCTCCGCGCCCGCACCGCCACCCTGGCCGCCAAGCACCCGCTGTACCCGAACCTGTGACCCCCGCGGATTCCTGATTCGCCCTTTGATGGGCCCGCTCCCCCAACGAGCGGGCCCATCAAGCATTTCGGGAGCAAGGCGACGGTGGCCAAGGGCTGGGAAGCGCCACGAGGCCACCTCCACCAGGGGTAGCGCTCTGCGGGTAATGGCGTGACCCGCCGACAGCGGGTTGACCAGCACCCAGAACCACACGGTCGAGATCACGCCGAGCGCGGTGGCGAACGCCAGGCACTCGCGCGGCGACACCAGTTGTGGTATGGGGGTTCCGCGCGCCCCTTTGCCGTCACCCCGAGCCGGTGCCGCGTCCTGGTCTCACCCCGTGCCCGTCCCTCTCCGGCCCCGCCCTGAGCCCGTGCCCCCTCCCGGCTCTCACCCCGTGGCCGTGCCCCACCCCTTCCGGACCCGAGACCAACAGCGGAACAACCCCTAGTCAAGGCTGAACACCCCCGAGACAACGGCGGAACACCCCGCACCAGGGCGATTCCCGGTCGACGCGGCCGTTCAAGCGGAGCACTCGTGGCATTCAGCCCTTGGGAAGGGTGTGGCGCTTTTGTTTGAGTGCGGCCGTAGCACAAAATCGCGTGGCTGCGCTCGTTGCTCGCTCCGCCACGCGATTTCGCACTCCGACCGCTGACTTTCCTTCACCTCCACTCGCTTCGCTCCCTCCGGCGCAGGAAAGTCTGACTGGCGGCCTCCGGCCGCTCTCCTCGCTGCGCTCGTCGATCACACGTGGACATACCTCCTCCTCCCGGCGGCCTCCGGCCGCGAAGGGATGGGGCACCATCACGAGGCGGACCGCCCCGTGGGGGTTTGCCTCAACCGGCAAGTCCCGGGGCACACACCCGGCCGCGTGCAGGTGGGACGCCGCCGCCTGGTCGACCGCCGGGAAATGCCGTGAAGGCGGGGCGCCGCGCGCGCTACGTTTTGTGCATGGGCAGGGATGATCGAGCGGGCGAGCCGGACCGCGGTGGGGTTGCGGAATCCGTACCCGCTTCCGCGTCCTCGGCGGCGGAGGCGGCAACTCCCGCTCCCGCGCGGGAGCGCGCTGCGCTTGTCAGTCGGCTCGCGGCCGAGATCGCCGCGCAGGATCGCGAGTTGTTGGATCGGCTCGCGTAGGACGACGGTCCGCTGCCGGTATCCGTACCGCCGCCTGCGCCTGACACCCGCTGCCCTGTACTCCCCACTCCGCCCCTCGGAGCCGTCATGACCTCGATCGACTCCCTCTCCGCCGACGAACTGCTGCTGGTCGCCCGAGAGGCATTCGGTGACGTCCCGCAGGTTCGCGACCGCGGGCTCGTCGAAGGTGCCAGTGCGCGGCCGAGTACCTCTGTGTTCGGCGCGGACGCGTATCCCGGGGTCTGGGACAAAGCCGCTGCTCTGTTGCACTCCGTCGCGCGTGACCATGCGCTCGTGGACGGGAACAAGCGGACGGCCTGGGTGGCCGCGCGGGTGTTTCTGGCGCTCAACGGCGTGCCCGCGGTGCCTGTCGATGTGGATCGGGCGGAGGCGTTCGTCGTGGCGGTGACGACCGGGGCGCTCGCAGACACCGGGGAGATCGGCGTACGGCTTCGTGCCCTTTATCGGGGCGGGGCAGGGGCGGGGGCAGGAGTCGGGACGTGATCGGGCCCTGGCTGCGGCGCGTGTGGCGGTACACGCGGTGCGGCCAGGGCCCCACGATTGCGGTGCGGGATGCGGGTCAGCGGGCGACGAACTTCGCCTTGCCGGGGCCGCTTTCGACGAAGCTCTTCATGCCGATCGCCCGGTCCTCGGTGGCGAACAGGCCGGTGAACTGCATGCGTTCGATCTCAAGGCCGGAGTCGAGGTCCGTCTCCAGGCCGCGGTCGATGGCCTCCTTGGCGGCGCGGAGCGCGTACGCCGGGCCGTTGGCGAACTGCGCCGCCCACGCGAGCGCCGCCTCGTAGACCTCAGCCGGCGCCACGACGCGGTCGACGAGGCCGATCTCCAGGGCCTCCTGCGCGTCGACGAAACGGCCGGAGTAGATCAGGTCCTTGGCCTTCGCGGGCCCGACCAGGCGCGGCAGGCGCTGCGAGCCGCCGGCGCCGGGGATGATGCCGAGCAGGATCTCCGGCTGGCCGAGCTTCGCGTTGTCGGCGCACACGCGGAAGTCCGCGCAGAGCGCGAGTTCGCAGCCGCCGCCGAGGGCGTACCCGGTGATCGCGGCGATGACCGGCTTGGGGATCCGCGCGACGGCGGTGAAGGCGGACTGGAGGGCGGCGCCGCGGTCAACCATGTCGGTGTACGTCATGGCCTCCATCTCCTTGATGTCCGCCCCCGCGGCGAAGACCTTCTCGCCGCCATACACGACGACAACGCGTACGTCGGCCCGTTCGGAGGCTTCCTGGGCGACCGCCCGGAGCTCCTCCTGCAGCTGTACGTTCAGCGCGTTCATCGGCGGCCTGGCCAGCCGGATCGTTCCGATTCCGTCGGCCACTTCAAGGTTCACGAACTCGCCCACGTTTGCTCCTTCTCTGCGCGGCTCAGCACGGCTCAGCACGGTTGCGGCCAGCGTTTGTTGCCTGCCCGCAGCCGACAATACGGCCACGCGCGCGGAAGGGTGGGGCGGGGCCGCGCCGCCACGGCGTGCCAGCGGTGTGCCTGGCGTGGCCGGCGTGCCTGACAGACGTGCCGGTCGCGCCGGGGCCGGCGTCGCGCCCGAAAAGCCGCCGGGATCCGCGGGTCCTCCCGAGCGGGGTGGATCTGCGGATCCCGGCGGTGCCTTGCATCAGCCCGTCGACCTGTCGATCCGTGGGCCCGTCAGGTCGTGCCCGTCAGAGCGCGGAGCCCTGGGTCCAGGCCTCCCAGGTGAGGTTCCAGGCGCCGTAGCCGTTGTCCGGGGACACGACGCGCTCCTTGGCGTTCACGACGTCGACGATGTCGCCCGGCATGGCCGCGTTGTCGTAGAACCACTTGGCGTTGTCGGGAGTCATACTGATGCACCCGTGGCTGACGTTCTGCGAGCCGAACGTCGACGGCGGCGACCAGTAGTTGCCGTGTACGAAGGTGCCGGACGTGGTGATCCGGACCGCCGACGGCACGTCGTCGATGTCGTACTCGGAGCCGAGGCCGACCGTCTGGGAGTTCATCCGGGTCTTGACGTACTTCTCCATCACGACCATCTTGCCGCCCCACGTGGCGTACGCGGGGATCTCACCGGTGGTGACCGGGATGGTCTTGACCAGCGCGTCGTTCTTGTAGACCTTCATCGTCTTGGTGTTGACGTCGACGACGCTGACGGTCTTGGTGTCGCTGATCTTGAAGCCGAAGCTCTTGAACTGCTCGAACATGGCGCCGTTCCCGGCGTCTATTCCGCGCAGGTTCAGGTCGACCTTCACCGACGTGCCGGTCGCCCAGTAGTCCTTCGGGCGATAGTCGACGCGCTGGTTGCCGAACCAGTGCCACGAGCCCTCGACGGCCGGGGACGCGGTGACCTTCAGCGCCGCCTCGACCTTCGCGCGGTCCTTGACCGGCTTGTTGAACTTGATCGATATCGGCTGCCCGACGCCGACGGTGGTGCCGTCGTCCGGGAAGAAGCTCGCGGTGATCTTGTTGTCGTTGCTCAGCGTGGTGAACGTCGTCGTCGACGTCGTCGGCTGGTCTTCCTTGTTCTTGGCGACCGCGGTGACGGTGTACTTCGACCCGAACGTGAACGGGACCTTGGGCTTCCAGGTCTTGCCGTCGGCGTCCAGGGCGCCGTCGACCTGCTCGTTGCGGGCGTTGATCACCTTGACGCTGTCGAGCTTGTCCTCGGGGCCGACCTCGACCACGACCACGCTGCCGACCTCGACGCCCGTGGCCAGGTCGGCGGGGGTGACCGTGACACGGGCGGGGTCGGCCTTGGCCGGGGCGTTGGTGCCGCCGGTCGTACCGCCGTTGCCGGACGAACCGCCCGAGGCGCCTGAGCCGCCGGACGAACCTCCGCTTCCGTCCGACTTCTTGCCGCCGCCTCCGCTGCACGCGGTCAGAACCAGCATGGCACCGAGGAGCAGCGCCACGAGGTGGCGCCAGTTTGGTCGACCTGGGGGCGGCTTCGGTGCTCGGGACATGTACTGGCTTCCCTTCACGTACGGGTGGATCCGGGGGGAGAAACGGCCCGTCGCGCTTGCACGCGTTGAGCCATTCGTCGTTTAGACGTCATGCACACACCTTCGGTTGCCTCCCGGGGGTATACGTAACCGAATCGGAACGATCACCGACGGCGGTCCGCTTCGATCAACGCGCTGACCAGCGCGGGGTCGTCGGCATCGGTGGCGCCGCCACTACTTCGGGTGATCCGGCCCGGCAGAAGGACCACGTCATAGCCTCCCCTGTCAGGCGATATCCGCTCATCCTCAACAACCGTGATAATCCTGGTCAGCCCGGTGTCTTCCGCCGCCTCCAGCAGCCAGTCCCAGGTGTCGAGTGGACCGCCGGATCCCTCCGGGCCCGTGTCGAGGTGCACGACTGTGTGGGCGCCTTCGAGCACCGCGCCCAGGCGCAACGGATCCGACAGGTCGCCCACCGAGACGCGCACCCCCGCCGCCCGCAGCGCCGGCGCGTACGCCCGGTCGCGTACGACCGCCCGCAGGTCGGGCACGCCGAGCTCCACGAGCGCGAGGACGAGCGCCCCGCCCAATGGGCGGTCGGCTCCGATCACGACGACGGGCATGCGGCAACGGTACCTGCCGGGGCAATCGTGAAGGTTTGGTGCGTACTGCAGCGCGGGCTCGCCGCGCACGCCCTGCGCGCCTGTTGTGCGCCGTACGAATCGAGTTGAAGCACGATTGCGCGCTCCGCCAAACGTGACAGACGTTCATGACTTATCTACAAAGTCACTGGATGCCGCAGAACGGGTTAATTTGCCACGGGAATCGGGCGCGGGGCGTATCCCCGGTCGGGGGCTCTCGTTGGGGGATGGGGCTTCCAGATCACTCGCACGAGCGAACACCGCCTCAGCGGTTGGATTTTCGGTCACCTGTTGCGACAAGTTGGTCACACGACGTCGCCATGCCGGGACGGGGCCGGCCGGCCTCTCCGGCGACACGAACCCAACTCCCGGGCCCCGCCCACCAAGCGGGGCCCCGCTGTCTCACGGAGGACTCTCATGAAGCGCATCCTCGGCACCCTCGCCGTCGCCCCGCTCGCGGCCGGCCTGCTCATCCTCGGTGCCGGTGCCGCCGTGGCCGACAACGGCGCGGACGCCGACAACGGGTCCACCTCGACCGCATCCACCACGACCACCTCGACGTCGACCACGTCCAACTCCGGCAGCGGCAACGTCAGCGGCGGCGTGGACGGCAACTACAACGCCACGCAGCAGAGCGCCAACGGCTCCGGCGCCACCAACCAGAACAACACGGCCGGAGTGAAGGACAACGGCGGCGTCGTCGTCATCGAGCAGGGCAACAACAGCAACGGCCAGTCGCAGCAGGGCACCTGGGGCGGGTTCTTCCCGTTCTGGTTCTAGGCCCGGACCCGAGACGGGCCTGATCGCCTAAGGAGTCCCGCCGCGCAGTCGCTGCGCTTTGCTCACGTCGGCCCGGTGGTGTCCACGACGCCACCGGGCCACCCCTTGGTGCCGTACGAGACCGCCCGGACCGGGTGTTCGCTCGCTTTCCCGGCATCAATCTCGCAATCCGCCTTTAGTCCCATCCGTCACCGAGCCTTTGGCCTGTGCTCCGAAGGGGAACACCCTGCGTAGCGACCACGGGCGGCACGACGGCGGGGAGGGCGAAGCCATGGCACGCAAGGGGGAGGCCACGACACGTCGGCTCGGGCTGTTCCGGCCCAAGCCCGCGTACCCCACCGCCGGCCCGCCGGCCGGAAGTACCGCGGGTGCGCGGGCGTATCCGAACGGCCGGATGGACCCGCCGTGGCCCGGCCGCAGACTCCCGCTCGGCGCCCGGCACGACGGCGCGGGCACCAACTTCGCCCTGTGGGCGGGCGGCGCCGAGGCCGTCGACCTGTGCCTGTTCGACGAGGCGGCGGACGGCACCCTGCGCGAGACCCGCCTGCCGCTCACCGACCAGACCTTCCACGTCTGGCACGGCTACCTCCCCGGCATCGGCCCCGGGCAGCGGTACGGCTTCCGCGTGCACGGCCCCTGGGAGCCCTGGCGCGGCGCCCGCTGGAACCCCGCCAAGCTGCTGCTCGACCCGTACGCCCGGGCGATCGACGGCCTGTTCGTCCTCGACGACGCCGTCTTCGGGCACGTGCGCGGCGGCGCCGACGACGTGCTGGACAGCCGGGACTCCGCCCCTTTCGTGCCCAAGTCCGTGGTCGTCCACGACGACTTCGACTGGTCCGACGACCGCCGCCCCAAGATCCCCTGGGCCGAGACGGTCATCTACGAACTGCACGTCAAAGGCTTCACCGCGCGGCACCCGGGCATCCCCGACGAGCTCCGGGGCACGTACGCCGGCCTCGCCCACCCCGCCGCGATCGACCACCTCGTACGCCTCGGCGTCACCGCCGTCGAACTGCTGCCCGTGCACCACTTCGTCTCCGAGGAACACCTGCTGCGCGCCCGCGGCGGCAACTACTGGGGCTACAACTCGATCGGCTACTTCGCCCCGCACGCCGGCTACTCGTCGGCGGGCGGGCGCGGCGGCCAGGTCCACGAGTTCCGCCGCATGGTGCACGCGCTGCACGAGGCGGGCATCGAGGTGATCCTCGACGTCGTCTACAACCACACCGGGGAGGGCGGGCCGGGCGGGCCGACCCTGTGCTTCCGCGGCATCGACAACGCGGGGTACTACCGCCTGCGCGACGGTGGCCGCAACTACACCGACTACACGGGCTGCGGGAACACGCTCAACGTGCAGCAGCCGCACGTCCTCCAGCTCATCACGGACTCGCTGCGCTACTGGGTGACGGAGATGGGCGTCGACGGGTTCCGCTTCGACCTCGCCGCCGCACTGGCCCGCTCGATGCACGACGTGGACAAACTCTCGTCGTTCCTGACGGTCATCGGCCAGGACCCGGTCCTGTCGCGCGTGAAGCTCATCGCCGAGCCCTGGGACGTAGGGGAAGGCGGGTACCAGGTCGGCGGGTTCCCTCCGCTGTGGACGGAGTGGAACGACAAGTACCGGGACACCGTGCGCGACTTCTGGCGGGGTGCGCGGCCCGACGTGCGGGATCTCGCGTACCGGCTGTCCGGGTCGTCCGACCTCTACCAGGACGACGGGAGGCACCCGTACGCGTCGATCAACTACGTCACCGCCCATGACGGCTTCACGCTGCGCGACCTGGTGTCGTACGAACGCAAGCACAACGAGGCCAACGGCGAGGACAACCGCGACGGCACCAACGACAACCGTTCGTGGAACTGCGGCTACGAGGGGGAAACGCCCGACACCGCGGTCAACCTGCTGCGGCGTCGGCAACTGCGCAACATGATGACCACGCTGCTGCTGTCGACCGGCGTCCCGATGCTCGTCGCGGGCGACGAGTTCGGGCGCACGCAGCGCGGCAACAACAACGCCTACTGCCAGGACAACGAGCTGAGTTGGCTGGACTGGTCGGCACTGGACGACCCGCAGTGGCGCCCGCTGCTGGACCTCACGTCGCGCCTGATCAGACTGCGCCGCGCGCACCCGGTGCTGTGCCGCCGGGCGTTCTTCTCCGGCCGCCCGTCCTTTCCCGACGGCCTGCGCGACCTCGCCTGGTTCACCCCGACCGGCCGCGAGATGACCGAACGCGACTGGTTCTCGCCGACCGCGACCCTCGGGATGTACCTGTCCGGGCTCGACATCCGCCAACGCGGCCCGCGCGGCGAGCGCATCGTCGACGACAGCTTCCTGGTCATCCTGCACGCCTCGTCGCAGCCTATGCGCTTCATGCTGCCGGGCGAGCCGTGGGCGCACTCGTACGAGATCGTCCTCGACACCGCGCTCGACACCGACCCCATGGCCCGCTTCAACGAGCCGGTGCCCGGCGACACCGCCATCACCCTCACCGGCCGCTCGGCGATGCTGCTGCGCGTCGAGCACGCGGTATGGGCCCCGACCTGACGCGCGACGTGCCGGGGCAGCGGGTGCGCGGGCGGACCATCCGCTTCCCTGCTCGGCCGCGGCCCGTCGGGCGGAACACGGGCGTGCGTACGCCGCCGTAGGGCCCGTGAGGCATGCCCCGAAGAGGGATGTCACCCTGGTAGGGCAACGCGCCCCGCACACGTGCCCGAACCACGTGCGCGCCCCCGCACGAACGGAGCCCGACGCCGATGACCGCGCCCACGCCGATCCTGACCACCGCCCCGAACTTCCGGGACGCGGGAGGCCACGCGACCGCCGACGGGCGCAAGGTGCGTACCGGGCTCGTGTTCCGTTCCGACGGGCTGGCCGCGCTGGACGCCGCCGACACGGAGGCGTTCGTACGCCTGGGCATCGGGCTGGTGTGCGACCTGCGCTCCGAGCACGAGCGCGACCGCGAGCCGGACCTGCTGCCGGCGGGCGTCGAGCTGCTGATCGCCGACGTCATGGGGCACGGCAACAACGAGCTGTTCGGCGACGTCTTCGCGGACCCGAAGCGGGCCGGCGAGATCATGGGCGGCAACGCCGGGGTCGAGCTGATGAGCGAGGTCTACCGGCGGTTCGTGACCACGGACCTCGCGCGGGCCGCGTACCGCAAGGTGTTCACCCGGATGGCGGAGACCGACAACGCCGTCGTCTACCACTGCTCGCAGGGCAAGGACCGCACCGGCTGGACCTCGGCCGTGCTGCTGACCCTGTTGGGCGTGCCGCGCGAGACCATCTACGAGGACTACCTCGACAGCGCGAACCACCTGCGCGCCAAGAACGCCGAGATCCTGCGGGGCATCGCCGAGCGCGGCTTCGACCCGGAGCACCTGCGCTCGATGTTCGCGGTGCGGCGCGAGTACCTCGACACCGCCTTCGACACCGCCGAGCGCGAGTACGGCTCGGTCGAGGCGTACGTCCGCGAAGGCATGGGCATCCCCGTCACCCACATCGAGGCCCTGCGCACCCGCCTCCTGGAAGCCTGACCCGACGCCCTACATGTCGGGCGGACACGCTCCCAGCGTGCGTCCCGGTGCACCTCCGTACGCCTACTCGGTTCCGCGTACCCACAGACCCAAGTGCGCGGGCGCACGTTGCCGGGCCGCGCGCAGGGTGTCCCGCACCAACAGCGCCACGCCCGGCCCGTCGTCGCGGATCTGCCGGGGCAACACCGACACCACCGTCAGACCGGCCGCGCGCATGGCACGTCCGCGCTCGGCCGTGTGGACCTGCTGGGCGTCGGAATCGTGATACGCGACGGAGTCCACCTCCACCACGACGCCTTCGTCCTCCCAGAGCGCGTCCGGCGAACACAGGAACCGCCCGTCGGCGCGGTACACCCGCGGGTTCCACAGCGGCTCGGGCAACCCGGCCGCACGGACCAGCACGCGCAGTTCCGCCTCCGGCAACGACCCCACGCCCGAAGCGACTTCGTCGACGATCGTGCGCATCCGAACCGCCGCCGGGCCCCTCCCGTACGCCGCCTCACGCCGCAACTCCCCGACCCCGCAAAGCCGGTGCTGCACGGCGGCCAGCACCGTGGCCCGCGCCCGCGCACCGTCCGCGAGCCGCCGGCACGCGTCCGCCACCGCCCGCGCGTACGGCGCCGTCGGCGGGAGCCGAATGGGCAACGGCTCGGGCAGGCGCTTCGTCCGCTCGAACAGCAGCCGCCCCGACGACCGCGCCCCACACTCGCGCGACACCAGTACGTGCACCTCCGACGCGTACCGGATGTTCGATACTCCCGCCAACTCCAGCGCCGTCAACCCCGTCACCACGGCCCGCCCGCCCGCGTGCAACACCGCCGCCATGGCCACCTGCCACCGACTCGGCGCCCCCTCCCCCAGCAGCACGACCGCGGGCGTCACCCGCACCCACTCCCCCGCGCGCACCTTGCGCAACCGCTCCGCGTCCCGTACGCCACCCCGCCGCAACTGCCGCACAGTTGCCACCCCGCCCTGCCGCCGCACCACCTCCTCCAACCACAACGGCCCGTCCCCAGGCAGCGCCAACCCCAACGGCAACACCAGCCCGAACGGATCACTCCCCATCCCCAAAACCTAGACACCCCCGTGCCCCAGACCCCTCCGACACCACGGGCGATCACCCGTGAGGTGGGGAGTTCAGTTCGGCCCAGGCGCATTTGCCGTGGGCGGCGGGGGTGTGGCCGTGGTGGGTGGCGAGGGCGGCTACGAGGGCCAGGCCGCGGCCGGATTCGGCGAGGGGGTGAGGGGCGGCCGCGTGATGCCCGGGGAGGCGGGGGTCGGGGTCGAAGACCTCGATGCGGAGGCCGTGTTCGGTGGGGTGGACGCGGACGGTCACCCAGGAGTCGCGCGGGCAGTGCTGTAGGACGTTGCCGAGGAGTTCGGTGAGGCACAGCGCCGCGGCGTCGGACAGGTCTTCGAGGGACCAGAGTTCGAGGTGGCTGCGGAGGATCCGGCGGAGTGCGGGTACGGCGGCGGGGGTGAGTTCGGCGCGATGGAGGAACGTGCGGCGCCGCGTCAGGGTGCGGGACATGTGATCCTCTGTCAGTTACGGAAGGTGGTTGACGCGGCACGGAGAGTGCGGTCAGTGTTGCTGTTGACGGTGCTCGGCAATGACGCAGCACGCAACGACCGTCGGGATGTTGCTGGAGGATTCGTGCGCACGACGAAGACAGCTCGTTTCAGGCTCAAGCGTCTCGGCTCGGAGTTGCAGCGCCACCGCAAGGACGCGGGGCTCACCTTGCGCGACGTGGCGGACCGGATCGGCTATGCGAGTTCCAAGGTGAGCCGCCAGGAGACGGGCCAGGCGGGGATCAAGCCCGGGGAGCTCGAGAAGCTGCTGGGCTTGTACGGTGTCGCGCCGGAGTCGCGCGAGGATCTGCGTGCGCTGCTGGGCGAGGACCAGATCCGCGAGTGGTGGGTGCGCTACGAAGACGTTCTGACGCCCAGCCAGTTCGCCTTCCTCGCCATGGAGAATGCGGCGAGCTCGATTCTGAACTACGAGCTCACAGCCGTTCCCGGACTGCTTCAGACCCGGGACTACGCACGGGCGATCAACGCGGCAAGCGTGCGGCCCCTGAGCGCCGAGCAGATGGAGGCAACGGTCGAGGTACGCCTGCGACGGCAACGTCGTCTCATCGATGCCCCCAAGCTCAATCTGCACGTGCTCCTGTGGGAGGGGGCGCTCTGCGTGGAGACGGGTGGGCGAGGCGTGATGCGCGACCAGTTGCAACACCTTGCGAGCATGTGCGCCGCTCCGAACGTCACGCTGCAAGTCGTGCCCTTCGCGGCAGGACGTAGCGGTGCGCTCGTCTCGACATTCCAGATCATGCGCTTCCCGAACGAGCGCGATCACGATCAACTGTTCATCGAGTCCATCAAGGGCACGCTTGCGACAGGATTCGACCGGGAAGTTACCCAGTGCGCCGATCTGTTCAGCCATGCGAGCAGAGCGGCGCTCGATCCCGGCGCATCGCTGGGACTGCTGACCGATCGCGCGAAAGGTCTTTGATGGTGTGGATCAAGTCCAGTCACTCAAGCAACGCCGACAACGCGTGTGTCGAGGTGGCTCGTGCGGACGGCCATGGCGTCCTCACTCGTGACTCGAAGCGACCGGACGGGCCGCGGTTGTGCTTCAACTCCCGGGTCTGGGCCGACTTTCTCGGCGGTCACGGCAATCGAGAGGGTTTCGTTCCGCACACCGAACCGGCGTTTGGCTACACTCCTCACATCTGAATCAGATGGCGCTTCCACGGGGGAGGGCTCCGGATGATCAATGACGACCTGGGCGGACCAGGGTTCAACGGCTGGGCGGGGTTGAGTTCCGGCCAGATGCAGGTCAGCCTCGAACAGCTCGACGCGTTCGAGAAGCGCGTCCGCGGCGTACTCGACCAGTTGATGCAGGGGCCTGTCGGCGGCAAGCCGGCCGGTGATCCGCCGACGCCCGGCGGGTTCGGCACCGGGTTCGCGGAGTCCGACTTCGTGCAGCACACCATGAGCAGGGTCGTCCTTCAACTGGAGGGCCTTGCCGGTCAGTTGCGTGCACAGATCGAGGTCATGGCGCTGTCGCTGAAGATGGCGGGCAGCAAGACCGCCGAGGCCGACAGCTCCAATCGGGCGGAAATGGCCCGTGCGCTGGCCCTGAGCCGACAGCCGCAGATTCCGCCGACCGGTGGCAATTCGCCCGCGATCGTTGTGAACGGCGCACGGGAAATCCGCGGAATCGACTGAAAGCACGTGCGCTGTAAGCGCAGTTGCCTGAGGCACGGCAGGGCATACGGCCCTGCGGTGCGTCAGGGCATCGGTACGTGCAGTACATGCAACGCATGCAGCACGATGCGACACGGCAGTACAAACCGGGGGCAGGTGAGGCCGGCATGGGCATTGTGACCGACGCTCCGAGCGGCCAGACGAACTTCATGGGATACACGCACGAACAGCTGTTGCAGATGTTCGGCACGGCGTCGCCGACGCATGCCTTCGAGGCGAGCGTGAGACTCGGCACGGCCAGTCAGATGCTGACCCAGGCCGCGGAGGAGCTCGCGTCCGGCATCCACAACCTCGACTGGGACGGCGAGTCCGCCCGGCGATTCCGCGAATGGGCGGACCAACTCGTGGTTACGACACACCACTTGGCCAACTACTCGGGGGATGTCGGCAGCACACTTCTGGACGTCGCGGTGGGCATCGGCTCCACAAAGCTCCCGCCGGTCCCCACCTCCGACGTCGAACTCGTCGACAGCATCACGGCCAACCCGGCGGCTCTGTCCGTGGTCGCCACCGTCAGCCCCACAGAAGCGGGCAAGCTGGCCGTCGACGTGGACCGCGCGAAGGCGAACATCGAGAACCAGCGCATCGAGGCGGCCGCGCAGATGCGGAAGTTGGCGATGGGGTACGAGTCGGCCGCCGCCCGCATGACGGCCCTGGCCCCGCCGACCTTTCCCGATGCGCCGAACCTGTACGGCGTCGAGAACGTCGCGTGGAACCAGATCGACGGCCCCGGCAACGGCCCTTCGCGCCCCGATGGCGGCGCTCCGCCGCCCACTGCCCACGGGACGGACGGAACCGGTTCCGGCGGTTCGACCGGGCCGGGGAGCACAGTCACCGTCCCCCGGACGGAAGTCCCCACACAGGTCCCGCCGATCACCGGTACGCAGGATCCGGGCACCGTCCCCGGCAGCCCCCTGCCTCCCGCGGACGTCGACCTCGCGGGTACGGCGACTCTGACGCCTCCCGCCGCCACGACCCCGACCGCGCCTTCTCCCCCGGGGCCGGGCGGCGGCACAGGCGGCACCGGCAGCACCGCGTTCACACCGCCGATCGTCGGCTCGCCGGGCCTCGTGTCCGGCCGCCCGGGCAAGGCGCCCGGCGGGCCCACCGGACCCGGCTCCGGCCCGCTCTCCACCCCCCGGCCCGGCACCGGAACCGCCGGTCGCACCCCGGGGCCGCCCGGCGGGACCCCGAACCGGCCGCTGTCCACCGGCCCCACGGGGACGTTCGGGGGTAAGCCGGTGTCGAGCGGAGTCCCGGCAACCCGAATTCCCGGGACACCAACCGCAGTTGCCAACGGCGGAACCTCCGGTGCCCGGCCGTACGGCCGCCCGGGCACTCCCGCGATCACCGGCGGTCAGAGCGTTCCAGGCTCAACAAGCGCCGCCTCCCCGCGCGGTGGCCCGCGCAGCGGACCGGTGCACGGCGGCGTGCCCGCACACCCGACGGCAGGGCAGCGGGGGCCGGTCGGCGGGACCGGCACGGGCGCACTCGGCAACAGGCCCTTCTCGCCCGGTGGTTCCGGACTGCGCAACCCGGCCGGCGGACGGCCGCCGATCACCGGGGCCGACGACGGCCACACGGGTCGCCGTCCCACAGGCGGGGCCGGACGTACCGCCGTCCCTTCGGACGAGCGCCGTCGGCGTGGCGGTCGGGCCGAGTACCTCCAAGACGACGAGGACACCGCCGCCGCGGAGAGGCCACCCGTCCCGCCCGTTGTGGGCTGACCGTCCGCAGGGTGATGCCCGGCGAGTGTCCATCGCCGCCAACTCGGGGTGCACGGCACCCACTTCGTGCCTCGAAAGGACCGCAAGCCGATGCCCGGTCCCGCCTCCCCCACACGGCGGCTGCTCACCTGCACGGTAGTTGTGATGACGACGTACGCGGGCCTCGCGCTCGTCGCGCCGCCGGTCGCCCGCGCGGACTCGGTCCGGGCACAGCAGTGGTACCTGGACTCGTGGCGGATGGACGAGGCCTGGCGGATCGCGCGCGGCGCGGGCATCACGGTCGCGGTGGTCGACAGCGGGGTCGACGCGTCGCACACCGACTTGTCGGGCCAGGTGACCGATTCACCGCTCGGCCCCGGCGATGGCAGCGGACACGGCACCCAGATGGCCTCCCTCATCGTGGGCACCGGCGCGGCCGGCGGCGGCCAAGGCGTCCACGGCGTCGCCCCCGAGGCCAAGGTGATGTCCTTCCGGATCCCCGGCATGACCGGCTCGGGGGTGTTCGAGACGGACGAGGCCGCGCGGGCGATCCGGGCGGCCGCCGACTCACCGGCGCAGATCGTCAACATCTCCAGCGGCGGCATCGGCCGGAACCCGGCGCAGACGGACGCGGTCGCCTACGCCCTGAGCCGCGGCAAGTTGGTCGTGGCCAGCGGCGGCAACGTCCCGGCCAACGGTCCCGGCGTCGTCTACCCCGCCGCGCTGCCCGGTGTGCTCGCCGTCAGCGCCGTGGGTACGGACGGCAGGACCTGGAGCGACGGCAACTACGGCCACTGGATCTCGCTCGCGGCCCCGGGTGTCGACATCCCCGCGGCGTGTACGGCACCCACCAAGTACTGCATGGGAACGGGCTCTTCCAGCGCCGCCGCGCTGGTCTCCGCAGTCGCCGCGCTCGTGTGGTCGGCGCACCCGGACTGGACCGCGAACCAGGTGATCCGGCGGCTCATCGGCAACACGTCGACCGCGCCGAACGAGCAAATCCCCAACGACCATGTCGGGTTCGGGATCGTGAGTCCCCGCCGCGCGCTTCAGTCGGACGCTCCGCCGGGGCCCGCCGACGTCAGTCCGCTGCTCGGTGTACGCGGCGATCCGCCGCCTCCACCGCCCGGCACCGCCGCCCCATCCGCCACACCCTCCGACAGTGCCTCCGCGACTTCGTCGGCCGCTGCGACAGCCGATGCGGCCGCGAAGTCCGCTGCGCCGACGGGAACTTCGACTGCCGAGGACACCGCTCCCGCCGGGCCGACCGCCGCGGATCCGCCCACGACGCGGCCTGAGGCCGGAGCGCCACCCCCAGGCGACCGTGCCGGCTTGGGCACGATTCTGGGCATCGTGGGTGCGGTGGTCGGCGGCCTGCTGGCCGTGCTCTCGCTCGCGTACGCCCTCTTGCGCGCTCACCGACGGCGCGCGGAGTTACTCGGCTGAACCGGTGACTTGCCCAGAAGTTCCTGAAGCTTTGCCTGGCCGATGTGTCCGACATCCACTGGCACCTCGGCCACTTCGGCAAGTTCTTGTAGAGGGCAAGAGGACGCGGGGCCGCAAGAAGGAGCGCCTGATGCCGTTGATCAACGGAGCACGGGAGCTGCTGGAGTGGCGGGTCCAGGGACCACGGTGGAAGTTCGACGACGAAGCCAACCGTCCCGGTGCCCCGCTTTTCCCGTCCGAACGTCGTGAGCCCGATGGGACGAACAGGCGGGTCGACGACGACGCCTCCCGCACGGCCGATACTCCGTCGACCAGGCTCACCACGTCTTCTGCCTGTGGGTCTCGGCCCTGGTGGTCGCCTTGATGCGACATCGGCGGCAAGGCTGGTGGACGACGGACGCTGACGTCGTCCCCCGGTGTTGCCGGGGCCGGGCGCTCATGCCTTGCAGTGGCTCAGCCAGTCGGCGATGTCGGCGATGACGGTGGGGTCGACATGCTGTGGGTATGCGTATTCGGCCGGGGTGGATGGTCCGGCGCCGGGGAAGAACAGGTGGTTGTCGGCATCGTAGACACGGATGTCGGCTTCCGGGCGGTTGGCCAGGCCCGCCCGCCATCGGGCCAGATCATCGGCGACGGTGACCTGGTAGTCGCGTCCTCCTTGGAGGATGAGCATCGGCTTGCCGAGTCCGGCCGCGATCGCGACTGGATCGTAGTCGCGCAGTTCGAGCCAGTACGGCGCGGGCAGGCCGAACGGCAGATCCGCTGCGGGGGTCGAGGGCGTCAGCTGCGCGCTGTCGACGAGCGCGGCCTGCCGCTGGAAGGTTGCGACGGTCGTGGGCGGGACCTGGTCGGGGACCACCGTGGCGAGGTAGCTGATGACGCGGACGGCAGCGTGGTGCATCGGCTGCGTGTCACCGGCCATGATCACCAGGCCCGCGACCGTCGGTGCTGCGGTGGCGACGGCCGGTGCGATCTTGCCGCCCATGCTGTGGCCGAGGACGAAGACCCGCTCGGGGTCCACCGACCGGTGGCGGCGGAGCAGGCCGACCGCGTCAACGGCGTACGGCATGTATTCCTGTGTCATGGTCAGGTCCGATGCCGTGGCGACCTCGCGGTGGGCGTACGTCGCCTTGTCGAAGCGCAGCACCGTCGTCCCGCGGCTGGCGAGCCCCCAGGCCAGGTCCTTGAGCGGTTTGTTCGGCCCGCAGGTCTCGTCGCGGTCGAACGGTCCGCCGCCGCCGAGCAGCACCACGCCGGGGCCGGGAATCTGCCCCCGGGGGACGCTCACCGTGCCCGGCACGGCGACCGGGCCCGTGCCGACGGTTACCTCGTGCTCGCTGAAGCGGCCGGGCTCGGCATAGGGCGGTGGCACCCAGGTGAGGACCGAGCCGGTCGTGGACTCTGTCGCGGCGTGGTCAGGCATCCCTCATCACAACCCTTCGCAATGAATGCGAAAGGTAGCATGGCATGAGATCATTACGGGATGGATGCCTTCGAACTCCTGGCACACCCGGTGCGGTTGCGAGTGATCCACGCGATGCGCGGCGGAAGGGAGCTGACGACCGCCGAGTTGTGCGCCCGTATTCAAGACGTCTCGAAGGCCACGGTCTACCGGCACATCGACCTGCTCGCAGCCGGCGGGGTCCTGGAAGTCGCTCGCGAGCAGCGCGTGCGCGGCGCGGTCGAGCGCCGCTACCGGCTGTGCCGCGACCGTGCGGGAATCGATACGGACGCGGTCAAATCGCTCTCCCTCGACGACCATCGCCGTGCCTTCGTCACCGCACTGGCGGCCCTCGCCGCCGAATTCACCGCGTATCTCGACCGCGACACGGCCGACCCGGTAGCCGACCTGGTCGGCTACCGGCAGCACGCCGTCTGGCTCAGCCCCGGGGAACTGCACGGGGTGATCGGCGGGATGCGGGAGGCGATCGCCCCCCACCTGGCCAACGAGCCGTCACCTGACCGCACGCAGTACCTGATCAGCCCGATCCTCTTCCCCGTCGAAGCACCGCCGACCGACACCGGCGCCGATCACACGACCCCGGCTGCTCCGAGCCCCGATGCCCGATAGCTATGCAGAGCCCATGGTTCACCCCAACTGGTTCGCCCCGAGAGGCCATTGTGTTCCGCCAGGAGTGACCGCGTTCCGCCGGTTCACCGGACAGACGGGCGGGCAGGGGCTGGACCCGTGTTGCCCGAAAGATCTAGTGTTTTTAGGGATATCAGCCGAAATCGGCAAAGGTGAGAGCGAACAGCGCGTTCCGAACGGGCAGCTTGGTGGAGCGGTACGAGATCGAGACCTTCCTCGCGCTGGCCGATGAACTGCATTTCGCGCGAACCGCCGAACGGTTGGGGGTCTCTCCCGGCCGGGTCAGTCAGACGATCAAGGCGCTTGAGCGGCGGATCGGGGGCTCGTTGTTCGAGCGCAGCAGCCGCCGCGTTGCTCTCACTGATGTCGGCCGTCAGTTCCGCGACGATCTGCTGCCCGCGTATGAGCAGATAGGGGGCGTCAATGTCGCCCGGCGGTCGCGGGCAGACCGGCCGACGCAACCAGGGTCACCAGCAGTGACAGCAGCACCGCCGGATGCGCAAAGCCCTCGGCGGCGCCCTCGATCACGCCGTACGTCAGCCCGGCCGACGCCAGGACTGCCGTCACCTGGCCGATTCCGTCCAGCCGGGCCGATCTGACGACCTGGTCCGACGGGTGCTTCGTCAGCGGGGCGACGACGTACTCCTTCGGCCCGCTCCTCACGGTCGCGGAACGATAGGGAGAATCTGCGGCAAAGAGACAACGGACGGCAACACCGGCATTGACGGCCCCGGGAGTCGGCGACCGCACGGGCGCACCGGACCGCGGCGGGGGAAGTCCCGCTGACCTGCGCACCGGACCTGCGGTAGCGTCGACTCCCGGGCTTGGAGGGGGCGGACTCGTGATCCAGGCATTGCGCCCGGGCGATCCTGCGGACGTCGGCGGATACCGCGTGGTGGCCCGCCTCGGTGCGGGCGGCATGGGCGAGGTCTTCCTCGGCCGCTCGGCGAGCGGGCGGCTCGTCGCGATCAAGGTGGTACGCGCGGAGCTGTCGGTGGACCCCGACTTCCGCGCCCGCTTCCGGCGCGAGGTCTACGCGTCCCGCCGGGTGAGCGCCTTCCACACCGCGGCCGTCGTGGCCGCGGACGCCGCCGCCACCCCCGCCTGGATGGTCACCGAGTACATCCCCGGTCCGTCGCTGGAGGAGGCCGTACGCGGCCACGGCGCCTTCCCGGTGCACGCGCTGCGGGTGCTGGGCGCCGGGCTCGCCGAGGCGCTGGAGGCGATCCACGCCTGCGACCTGATCCACCGCGACCTGAAGCCGTCCAACATCCTCATCGCCGAGGACGGTCCGCGCGTCATCGACTTCGGCATCGCGCGCGCCCTGGAGGGCGCGACCGTGACGCAGACCGGCTACATGGTCGGCTCGGTCGGCTTCCTGTCCCCCGAGCAGTTGCAGTCCGAGCGCATCACGCCCGCGGCGGACGTCTTCGCCCTCGGCGCGGTGCTGTGCTCGGCGGCCGGGCTGGCGCCGTTCGGCGGCGGCTCGGCACAGGCGATGCTCTACCGCGTCGTGCACACCGAGCCGGACCTGACCGGGCTGCCGCCGGAGCTACGAGGGATCGTGGCGGACTGCCTCGCCAAGGACCCCGCCCGGCGGCCGCAGCCGACCGAGCTCGTACGCATGCTCACGAGCGACACGACCGAGGACTGGCTGCCGGACGGCGTCCTCGCGTCGATCTCGGAACGCCGCGAGCACGCCCAGCAGTTGTCGCGGCAGGCGGCGGCCGGTGCGGGGTCGGCCCCGCCGGCGTTCTCGGTGAGCCCCGGACGCCCCGCCCACCCGGGCCCGGCCAAGCAGCCGCCCGCCCCGGAACACGGCACGAGCCATGATCCGGGTCACGATCCGAACGACGATCCGACCACCGGCTCGAACTCCGCCGTGGATCCCGCCCCGGGGCACGGGTCGGACTCGGGTGCGCGATCCGGCGTCGGGTCGGGCGTCGGTTCCGGCCTCGGGTCCGGCGCGGGGTCGGGTCCCAACTCGGGATCCGCTTCGGGCTTCGGTACGACCTACGGGTCCGTGCCGGCCTCGACGGCCTACGACGGCTCCGTACCGCCGCCGCCACCGGGTACGCCGTCGACGCCGCCCGGCGCTTATCCGCAGCCGTCCCACCTGAACGCGCCACCGCCGCCGACCGGACCGCCGCAGTCCCCGCACTCGCCGCCGTACGGCAGTACTCCACACAGCAGCACCCCGCACAGCAGTTCGCCGCACAGCAGCCCGTCCCATAGCAGTACGCCGCACGGCACCCCGCCGCCGCACAGCGGGTGGCAATCCCCGTACGGGCCGCCCTCGTTGCCCTTCCCGCACCAGCCCGCCGCACCGCCGCGCACTTCGCGTCTGGACCGCATGCCCGGCGGCCGCCGCACCTGGCTGGCCGTGGTCGTCGTCACCACGATGGCGGTGCTCGCCGGGATCGGCATCGGCACGGCGCAGCTCATCGGCGGCGGCAGCCCGAGCGCCAAGTCCTCGGACCGGCCGACCGACCTGAACTCCCCGGCGCAGAACCCGCAGGGCGGCGGCCCGCGGGGCGGCACGGCGACCGTGTCGATCAACGCCGACTCGAAGACCCTCGACCCGGTCGGCACGACGTACGAGGCGTACGCCGACGGCCAGCGCATGTCCGCGCTCTACGACCCGCTCGTGGTCTTCCGGCAGAGCACCGGCAAGGTGGAGCCGCACCTCGCGAAGTCACTGACCTCGACGCCCGACGGCTTCACCTGGAGCCTCGAACTGCGCCCGGACGTCAAGTTCACCGACGGCACGCCCCTGGACGCCGAGGCGGTCAAGTTCAACTGGGACCGACACGCCCAGACCCCGGACTCGATGCACTCCAACGCGATACGCGGCGCGGCGATGCGCGTGGTGAGCACGACGCGCCTGGACATCACGCTGCCGGTGCCGGACCTGACGTACGACCACCTCGTCGCCGACGAACTCGCGTACGTCGGCTCCCCGACCGCGATCCGTGCCGACCCCGCGGGGTTCGGGAAGAAGCCGGTGGGAGCCGGCCCGTTCATGCTGCAGAGCTGGACGCCGGGCGACAAGCAGGTGTTCGTGCGCAACCCCGACTACTGGCAGGGCCCGGACCGGCCGCTGCTCGATTCGCTGGTCTTCCAGGTCGACACCCAGCAGCCGATGGCACCGGTGATAGACGGTCGCGCGGACGTGAACTTCCAGAGCGCCAACCACGATCTCCAGCAGGCGCGTTCGGCGGACCTGGAGCTGGTTCCCTCGGTCAACGCGGGCGGCGTCATGATGGGCTTCAACTCCGGCGTCGCGCCGTTCGACGACCCGAAGGCCCGGCAGGCGGTGTCCCTGGCCCTGGATCCGGACGCGATCGCGAAGGAAGCGGGCACCGGGGCCAAGGCGGCGGACAGCATCGTGCCGTCCGACTCCCCGCTGAGCGCGGTGGCCCCCGAGCACCGGCCGGACGCCGCGAAGGCGCAGGCGCTGTTCGACGAACTGGCCGCGGCGGGCAAGCCCGTCTCGTTCAAGGTCACCGCGGGCCAGGGCGAGCAGGCCACGCTGGACGCGGTCAAGAAGCAGCTCGCGGGGTTCCGGAACGTGACGATGACGTACGAGCTCGCCGACGCGGCCCGGTTCGGCGAGATCCTGCGCGGACGCCAGTTCCAGGCGGTGTGGGGCTACGAGTCCGGCTCGGACCTGGACACGTGGCTGTTCGCGATCACGCGCGGCGGGTACAGCGGGAACTACCTCGCGTACCGCAACGACACCGTCGACACGGCGTGGACGACGATCCGGGGAGCGCGCACGCCGGAGGCGAAGGCGGCGGCCTACCGCACCTTGCTCACCGAACTCGCCGAGGACCCGCCCTGGTGGCTGTACGCCGAGATCTCCGTCTACGCCGTGCAGCGCGAGGGCAGCCTGACCGGCCTCGACGGCGCCTACGCGGACGGCGTCCTGCGGTGGGACCGGGTGGGCAAAAAGTAGACTCGCTCACCCACAGGGGGGACGGGAACGGGGAAGGGTGGGGCACGCGGTGGGACAGCACGGTTCCGGCAAGGGCGCGCGCGGCGGGAGAGAGCAGGGCGGAAGAGAGCACGGCCCACCCGGCGGCCCGCAGGGAGACGCGGACGCGGCAGCGAACTCCGGGGCGAACTCCGAGGCGAACCCTCCGGTGAACTTCGGCGCGAACTCCGGGACGGGCTACGGGACGGGCTCTGGCGCGGACTCCGGAGAGAATGCCGTGGAGAACGCGGAAACAGGAGACGAGGGCCCCGCGGCACCTGCACCCGAGGAAAACTGGGACAGTTGGCGATTGCGTCTCACGGACTACGGCATAGGGATACTGATCGCTCTGATCCTCACTCCCGTGCTGGGGTTCGCCGTACTCATGGCCGTGTCCGGCGACTTTCGGGATTACGTGCTGAAGTAACACGCGCCCCGCGCGGTGCGACCGTCCTCGTGAATGTTTGTAAATTCCGCCGGTCGCATCTGGTCTGTTGGGTGCTACCGGGGGTACGTTCCGCGGAACGTCCCGCGCGCCGCGCACCACCTCCCCGCCATCCCTGGGAGAGATGCGTGCCGTCGCGCCCAGTTTGCCCTGGAAAGGACCTGTATGACGCAGCGTCATCTCGGCCGGGCTCTCACCGCCGGTCTGGCGGGCATCGCGCTCGTGGGCCTCGCCGTCACCCCGGCCGAGGCGCACCCGCACAACGACGCGAAACTCGGCGAGAAGATCGCCAAGAAGGTCACGGCCGACAATGTCGCCAAGCACCTCAAGGCGTTCCAGAAGATCGCGGACCGCAATGGCAACACGCGGGTCGCCGGTGCGAGCGGCCACGAGAAGTCGGCGGACTACGTCGCCGAGAAGCTGTACCGCGCCGGGTATTTGATCACCGAGCAGGACTTCGAGTTCACGTACACCGAAACCCTGGCGGAAAGCCTCAAGGTCGTTTCGCCCACGCCGGCGGACGTGCCCGTCATAGTCATGTCCTACTCGCCGTCGACCCCGGTCGGCGGCATCACCGCGCAGGTCGCGGCGGTCCCGACCGGCGCCGACGCGACGCCCGGCTGCGAGGCGGAGGACTACGCGACCGGCTCGTACGCCGGGAAGATCGCCCTCGTCCAGCGCGGCGGCTGCACGTTCGCGCAGAAGCAGCAGGTCGCGGCGGGCGCGGGTGCGGTCGGCGCGATCATCTACAACAACACCGCGGGCGCCCTCAACGGCACGCTCGGCGACCCGACCGCGGGCATCGTGCCCACCGGCGGCGTGACGCAGGCCGACGGCCAGGCGCTGGCCGCGCAGGTGGCGGCCGGACCCGTCACCGTCACGCTCGAACTGCGCGAACTGCGCGAGCAGCGCACCACGACGAACGTCATCGCCGAGTCCAAGTGGGGCGACGAGGACAACATCGTGATGGCCGGCGCGCACCTGGACTCCGTGTCCGAGGGCCCGGGCATCAACGACAACGGCTCCGGCAGCGCGGGCCTCCTGGAGACCGCGATCCAGCTCGCCAAGTTCGAGGACCGCCCGGCCAACAAGGTGCGCTTCGCGTTCTGGTCGGCCGAGGAGTTCGGCCTGCTCGGCTCCGAGTACTACGTGTCGCAGCTGACGCCCGAGCAGCAGCGCAAGTTCGCGCTGTACCTCAACTTCGACATGATCGGCTCGCCGAACTACGCCGAGTTCGTGTACGACGGCGACAACTCGGACGGCGTGGGCTCCCCCGCCGGCCCGACCGGCTCCGCCGAGATCGAGGCGTTCATCAACGGCTACCTCGACAAGAAGGGTTCGGCCCACGAGGGCACGGACTTCGACGGACGCTCCGACTACGGGCCGTTCATCGCGGTGGGCATCCCGTCCGGCGGCACCTTCACCGGCGCCGAGGGCATCAAGACGCCCGAGCAGGCCGCGAAGTACGGCGGCACGGCGGGCGTCGCGTTCGACCCGTGCTACCACGCGGCGTGCGACACCACGGCCAACATCAGCAACAAGGCGCTCGACCTCAACTCCGACGTGATCGCCTACGCGATGGGGACGTTCGCCAACAGCACGCGCGCGGTCAACGGCAACTCCGACGGCAACCCGGGCTTCCCGCCCGAGGTGCGTTCGTCGGCGGCCGGCGCCGTCGACGCGGCGTACCGGCCGGGGTACGTCGCCTCCTGACGACGCACCGGCTCCCGACCCGTGGCCCCCCCCCCCCCCCCGGCGGGGCCCCCCCGCCCCGCGGGCCCGGCGAGAATTTGAAGACACGACCTAGGTGGAACCAGTCGTGTCG